>CAYJPQ010000036.1:0-34827 GCA_964372085.1 uncultured Bifidobacteriaceae bacterium
AGCGCTTTGATGATGTCCCACCGTGTGATGATGTAGGTGGCGTCCAGCTTGAAGTCGCGCACCAGCACCGCGGGGCTGTCGGGCGTGAGCATGGCTGCCAGCGCGTCCACGCTGGTGGAGATGTCTGCAAACGGGAAGGCCGGCTGCATGATGGCCTCCACGGGCCCGTGCAGCGCGTCGGGGTTCTTCACGATCTCCGAGTAGAGGTACCCCTCGTTCACCGACCCCACCAGGCGGCCGTCGGCCGTCACCGGGATCTGCGAGTACGACTGCTCGGTCATGATGCGCGCCGCCTTGTCGACCATCTCCGAGCGGTCGATCGTCACGAGCGGCGCCTTCTTGCGGTCGGCCACCAGGTCGCGCGCGGTGAGGCCCTTCTTGTCGACGAAGCCCTTTTCACGCATCCAGTCGGGGTTGTACATCTTGCCCAGGTAGCGCGTTCCGTGGTCGTGGAAAATCACCACAACGGTTTCGCCGGCCTTGAAGCGATCGGCAAGCTGCAACAGCCCTGCCATGGCCGACCCGGCCGAGTTGCCCGCGAAGATGCCCTCCTCGCGCGCGATGCGGCCCGTCATGATGGCGGCGTCGCGGTCGGTGACCTTCTCGAAGTGATCGATCAGGCCGAAGTCCACGTTCCTGGGCAGAAAGTCCTCGCCGATACCCTCGGTGATGTAGGGGTAAATCTCGTTCTTGTCGAAGATGCCCGTCTCCTTGTACTTCTTGAACACCGACCCGTAGGTGTCGATGCCCCAGGCCTTCACCGAAGGCTTGCGCTCCTTCAGACACTTCGCCACGCCGCAGATGGTGCCGCCCGTCCCGACGCCCACCACCAGGTGGTCCACGGCGCCGCCGGTCTGTTCCCAGATCTCCGGCCCCGTCTGCTCGTAGTGCGCCTGGGCGTTCGACGGGTTGTCGTACTGGTTGGCTTTCCACGAATTGGGCGTCTCGCGCTCGAGGCGCGACGACACGGAGTAGTACGACCGCGGGTCCTCGGGATCGACATCGGTGGGGCAGACGATGACCTCGGCGCCAAATGCCCGCAGCGCATCCACCTTTTCCTTCGACTGCTTGTCGGTGGTGGTGAACACGCACTTGTAGCCCTTGATGACGGCCGCAATGGCCAGGCCCATGCCGGTGTTGCCGGAGGTGCCCTCGATGATCGTGCCGCCGGGCTTCAGTCTGCCCGCGCTCTCGGCGTCTTCGATCATCTTCACGGCCATGCGGTCCTTGATCGAGTTGCCGGGGTTGGTGGTCTCGATCTTGGCCAGCACGTCGGCCTTGACGACGCCCTTGGGAATGCGATTGAGGCGGACGAGCGGCGTGTTGCCGATCGTCTCCAGGATGTTGTTGCAGATGCGGGTTGGCATGAGTGGCGGCGCCGAGGCCCGCCACTCATGATACGCGGTTACGGCGACGGTGACCACCCGGCCAGATCGGCCGGCGTGAACGTGCACGAGGGCAGCACCGCTGATGCCAGCGGCGTCAGGAGGCTGAAGTGGCGGCGGCCGGCCACGCCCTCGGGCGCGAGGTCGAGGATCTCGATTTCGCGCGTGAGCTGGTGTACCAGCCAGCATTCGCGGACGCCGTACTCCGCAAACCAGTCGATGCGCTGTTCCAGCGCGCCGGCCCGCGGATTGGGCGACAGCACCTCGAGCACCATGTCGGGCGCGCCCCAGATATGGTCCGACACGATGTCGGCCCGTGCGTGCGACACGAAGAACAGGTCGGGCTGCAGCACCAGGGCCCGCGCCGGATCCAGAATCACGTCGAGCGGCGCAATCCACACACTCCCGAGGTCGTGCCGCCGCACGTGCGCCTCGAGCGTGATCGCGAGCGTCAGCAGCGTGGCCTGGTGGGCCGGCGCCGGCGATTCCCGCACGTGCAGCACCCCGTACCTCAGTTCCTGCACGCGCACCGACTCGGCGGTCCTCAAGTACTCGGCCGTCGTCAGGACGGCGCCACTGTCGGGGAGCGTGCCCCACACCGATGGCCGTTTGCTCATGACGAGTCCTCCCATGACGACGACGGTGCCATCGTCTGGGGAGAAGTGCAAGAGGCAGAAATTGCGTACGGGACTGCGGCGAGGACGCGGCCCCCCAAGCCCCAAGCCCCAAGCCCCAAGCCCTAAGACCCCGTGATCTTCTTCACCTGCGCCTCGATGGCCGCCATCTCCTTCATCAGGTCGGCGTAGCGCTCGTGGGCGTCGCGGCCCACGACCTGGTCGGCCTGCGTCACCATGCGCTGGATGTTGTTCAGCTGATCGACCAGCATGCCCTGGGTGTAGATTCCGGGCGAGGTGGCCACGCGGGCCCAGAGTTCCTGCAGCGGGTGGTCGTACTTCACGCGGCCGGGCGACTGGCTGGGCGGCAGGGGCGGCACGGGCTTGACGCCAGCCTTCTGCATGGCCTGCTCGATTTGCTGCTGCAGCTTGCGCGCGTCGCTGATGGCGTCGCGCACCTGCAACTGGAACTTCACCTGCTCGGCGATCGCGGCGTCCGACACGCCGTCGGTCGCGACGCGCGGGTCCGACTTCACGTCGAAGGCCCGCGTCACCGTCTGCCCGCCCGCGGTGAGCCTCACCGAGTACTTGCCCGGGGGCACGATGGGGCCGCCGGGGCCGCCCGCGGGGGCGTTGGCTGTCCATGGCCCGGGATAGCGGAGATCCCACGACACGCGCTGCATGCCGGCCTCGGGCCTGATGCCGGCGGAGCTGCCGCCGCCGCGGAAGAAGGGGCCGCGCATCTCCTGCACGGGCGCGCCAGCCGCGCGCGGGGCGAGCACCGTCCACGTGCGCAGGGCCGTGCCGCGGGCGTCGAGCACCTCGAGCTTCGCGTCGGCCGGGGGCGCGCTCGCGAAGTACAGGTCGAACTGCGCCGTGGCACCGGGATACTCCGGCTCGTCTGGTGACGCGGCCGCGGCGGCGTTGCGCAGGCGCATCGCCTCGCGCGGCTGGAAGAGGGTGACGGCGGGCAGGGTGGCCGCCTTGCCACCCGCCGCCTGCCGCGCGGCCTCGCCGCCGTCGTGGCCGCCCGTGGGGGCGGCGCCGCCCTGCGCGAGGGCCGCCAGGCCCTGCAGCGGCGTGATGTTATCCATGATCCAGGCGGAGCGGCCCATGGTGGAGATCACGAGGTCGTTGCGATGCACGCGGAGGTCGGTGACCGGCGTAGCCGGCAGGTTCTGCTGCAGCCTCTGCCAGTTCCGGCCCGCGTTGAACGACACGAAGAAGCCGAACTCGGTGCCCGCGTAGAGCAGGCCCGCCTGCCTGGGATCCTCGCGGACGACGCGCGTGGGATAGTCGGCGGGGATGCCGTTCATGCCGTCGGTGAGCAGCGTCCACGTGCCGCCGTAGTTGTCGGTGCGATAGATGTAGGGCTTGAGGTCGTGCTCGCGCATGAAGCGGTAGCCGGCGATGTAGGCGCGGCCCTTCATGTGCGGCGAGTCTTCCACCGTCTGGATGCGCGCGCCCACCAGGCCCTTGGGGGTCACGTTCTTCCACGTCTTGCCGTTGTCGCGCGTCACCGACACGGGGCCGTCGTTGGCGCCCACCCAGATCACGCCCCGCTCGAGGCGCGACTCCACCATTGAGTAAACGGTCGAGTACACCTCCTCACCCGTCACGTCGCGGGTGATGGGACCGCCCGGCACGATCTGGTACTGCGGCTCCTTCGCGGTGAGGTCGGGGCTGATGACCTCCCACGAGATGCCCTCGTCCATCGAGCGGTGCAGCACGTGCGAGGCCTGGTAGATCACCCGCGAGTCGTGCGGCGAGACGTACACCACGGTCTGGCGTGGGAAGCGGTACTTGATGTCGTCGGGGTCGTGCCCGTAGCGGTTCTGCGGGTACACCCAGTAGTGCTTCTCCTGGCCCGTCACCGTGTTGTAGCGGCCCACCTCGCCCTTGCAGGCGCCCCACACCACCTTACCGTCGGGCTTGGGCCAGATCTGGCCGGTCTCGCAGCCCGAGGCCTGCTGCCAGGCCTGGGCCGGCGAGTCGAAGCCCCACGACACCGGCGGCACGCTCGGGATGATCAGCGTGCTGTTGTCCTGCTGCGGCACGTAGAGGCGGTAGGGGTACTGCTCGTCGACGGCCACCATGTAGTACTCCGCGGTGGGCTGGTTCAGGATCGACGACCAGCTCCGGCCGCCGTTGAGGCTCACGTTGGCGCCGCCGTCGTTCACCTGCAGGATGATCTGAGGGTTGTCAGGGTTGAACCACATCCCGTGGTTGTCGCCGTGCGGCGTGGGCACGGCCGTGAAGGTCTTGCCCCCGTCGGTGGACCGGTGCAGGCCGAGCTCGTTCACCCACACTTCGTTCTCGTTCTTCGGGTTCACGGTGGCGTAGTGGAAGTAGAACGGCCGCGCGCGCAGGCGCTGGGCGTTGTTCACGAGCGTCCACGACTCGCCCGCGTCGTCCGAGCGGTACAGGCCGCCCTTGGGGCCGAGGGCCTCCACCATGGCGTAGAGCACCTTCGGGTTGCTGCGCGAGATGTCGATGTCGATCTTGCCGATGAGGTCGGTGGGGAGGCCCGCCGTGATCTTCTTCCAGGTCTCGCCGCCGTCGGTGGACTTGAAGATGCCGCCCTCGCTGGCCGGGCCGCCGCTGATGATGTCCCAGCCCTTGCGGAATCCCTTGTACATGGCCGCGTACAGGATGTCTGGATTCTCCCAGTCCACCTCCACGTCGCGGCCGCCCGTTTCGTTGTTCACGAAAAGCGTCCGCTTCCAGGTCTTGCCGCCGTCGGTGGTCTTGAAGATGCCGCGCTCGTCGTTGGGGCCGAAGGGCGAGCCGAGGGCCGCCAGCCACACGGTGTTGGGGTTGTAGGGATGCACCTTGATGCCCCCGACCTGGCCCGAGTCCTTGAGGCCCGTGAACTGCCACGTCTTGCCGGCGTCGAGCGACTTGTAGACGCCACGGCCGATGATCACGTTCGAGCGGATGGCCGCGCTGCCCGTGCCCACCCAGACGTGGTTGGGGTTCGACGGCGCCACGTCGATCGAGCCGATCGACCCGGTGGCAATCTGGCCGTCACTGACCGGCACCCATGAGAGGCCGGCGTCGTCGGTCTTCCACACCCCGCCGCCCGTGGCGCCCATGTAGAAGGTGTGCGGCTGCTGGCGCACGCCCGAGTAGGCCGTGACACGGCCGCCGCGCGTGGCGCCGACGCTGCGCCACTTCAGGTCGTTGTAGGCGTTGGCCGGGACCACCTGGTTGGCGTCGTCCTGCGCGCGAAGCGCGGGCGCCGGGCCGGAGGCGACGGCCAGGAGGGTAGCGATGAGAGCCGTGCCGAAGGCGCGGTTCAACAGGGAATGACTCGGGCTCATAGGTCAACCTCGACTGAGGAATGCGGTGACAAGCAGTAGGGGGAGTATAAACCGGCCACGCCGCAGGCCCGACTCCTACTCGTCCCGCAGGGACGAGTCCTCGAAGCCTCCCCAACGGGAGGCTTCGACGTGGATGCCGAGCTGGTCGAGCAGGCGCAGGCAGGTGTAGTTGACCATCTCGTCGAGGGTGGCCGGCCGGGCGTAGAAGGCGGGCGCCGGCGGCGAGATCACCACGCCCATGCGCGCGAGCTTCAGCATGTTCTCGAGATGAATCTCGCTGAGCGGGGCCTCGCGCACGGCCAGCACCAGCGTGCGCCGCTCCTTCAGCACGACGTCGGCGGCGCGATGGATCAGGTTGTCGCCCATACCGTGGGCGATGGCCGCCAGCGTGCGCACGCTGCAGGGCGCAATGACCATCCCCATGGTCAGGAACGAGCCGCTCGACAGGGGGGCGCCCTGGTCGGTGAGCGGGTGCACCACCGACGCCAGTGCCTGCACCTGCTCGGGCGTGTAGGCGGTCTCGTGGACCAGGGTGCGGGCGGCCCATCGGCTCATCACCAGGTGGGTCTCGATGCCGCTGCCCTGGAGCATCTCCAGCAGGCGCACGCCGTAAATGGTGCCGCTGGCTCCGGTCATGGCCACGATCAGCCGCCGCGTGGTCTGGTCAGTCAACTTAATAGGCAAGATTCACACCGTTGAAACAAATGTAACACTCGCGTAACCACGCGCGGCCAACGGAGCACTATTATCTGGCAGTGCTTCCTCGAATTCTGACCCTATCTCTGCTCGGCCTGTTGGCCGGCGCGTCCGGCGCCGTCGCTCAATCCGCACCCGCCGCACCCGCCGCACCCGCTGCACCCGCTGCACCCGCCGCTCCCGCTGCACCCGCTGCACCCGCTGCACCCGCTGCACCCGCTGCACCCGCCGTACCCGCCGCACCCGCCGCACCTGCCGCACCCGCTGCACCTGCTGCACCCGCTGCACCTGCTGCACCCGCCGTTCGACGATGGCTCGACGTGCAGCACCTGCACCTGTCGTCGCGGTTCCGGTGGTTCGAAGACAACACCGGCCGCGTGCGGTCAAGCACCCTGCAGTGGCAGCCCCAGATCCGCGCCCGCTTTCTGTTTGACGCCAACGCCAGGTACTCGGTGCATGTGGGCGCGTTCAGCGGCGCCACGCTGGTGTCGGGCTGGGACAACACGGGCGGCGGAATTGGCGAGTTCACGGGCGACTTCAACGTGAAGCAGCTGTTCCTGGCCGCCGAGCCCGTGAAGGGCCTGGAGTTCCAGGTGGGCAGCCTCTACATGAACCGGGGCGAGGTGGCCGAGAACGTGTCCTACGACAACGACACGTACCTGACCGGCGAGCGCGTGACGTTCCGGCCCGCCAAGGGGCGGCTCACCCAGCTGTCGGTGGCCACGGGCTACTACGGCGAGTTCCGAGAGCCCAACTTCTTCCAGCGCGCCGACCGGCTGGGCGACTGGAACTACGGGCAGGTGCTGGCCGGCTTCCGCGTGGCGTCGCGGGTGCAGGCGTCGGTGGACTACACCTACGAGGACGGCCGCGACATCCTCCGCGAGGGCGTCACCATTCGCATGCCCGAGAAGATCAGGGTGCTGACATCGGTGAAGGTCGAAAGCTACCAGCGCCTCGAGAACGAGAATGGCCTGCTGCTCAACAAGGCCGGCGCCGGCTTCAACGTGTCGGGCGACCTGCGCATCAAGAAGCTCACGGTGACGACCGGCGTGATGTCGGTCGATCGCTTCTACGGCCCCTACAACGGCGACCGCTATGAGGTGGGCACGCGCTTCTACTATTACGGCACCTACCCGGTGACGCGCGACTTCTCGGTGGGCTGGTTCCACGGCGAGGCCTTCGCCACCGACTATCCCATCCCCAACAAACACCGTTTCGAGATCATCGCAACGATCAACCCAACGGCGAGCCTCAAGCGGGCGGGGATTTTTTGAAAGTGAAAAGTGAAAGGTGAAAAGTGAAAATGGTGCTCGGCTATACCCTTTCACTTTTCACTTTTCACCTTTCGCTTTCTCAACGGCCACGTACACGAGCATGGCTGTCGCCAGTGCGGGCAGCGTGGCGCCGATGGGCGCGGCCAGCCGGTACACCGCCGCGCCGGCGATCCACGCGGTCATGCCGGCCGCGCTGAAGGCCTTGAGGCGGGCCGGGTCGTAGACGGCCTCCACGTCGACCGGCCGCCGCAGCACCACGAAGTGCGCCAGGAAGACTCCGCCCACTGGCACCAAGACCGAGCCCAGCAGCAGCATCAGGTCGGCAAAACGCAGCAGCCACGCCGACGACACCAGTCCCAGCGCCGTGCCGATGAGGCCGATGGCCCACACCGATCCGCCGCTCGACGCGCGCGGCACGAGGCTCCGCCACGCCAGCGACGACAGGTAGATATTCACGAAGTTCGTGGTGACGGTGGCAAGCGCCACCAGCGCCGCGGTCCACCAGCCCACGCCGGCGCCGGCCAGCATGGCGCCCGGGTCGGCGCTGCCGGCGATGCGCGCCAGCGTCCACCCCACGGGCATCAGCCACAGGGCCGGCAGGGCCAGGCCGCCGAAGACGGCCGCCTGGCTGGCGCGCGGCGACCGCGTGTAGCGCGAGTAGTCGGCGAACATCAGCAGCCACGACACCTGGTAGCCGATGATCACGTCAAGGCCCCACAGCCATGAAGGCGCAGGGCCCGGAACCGCCCCCCCCGGCGCCGCCGGCGCATGCGTGAAGGCCGCCCAGGTGAGCACCGCGCCCGCCACCACCATCATCGGGACGGCGACGCGGTCGGCGCCGCCCACCGCGCGGGGGCCGCGCGCCACCACCGCCGTGGCCGCCACGCCCAGGGCCGCGGCCCACCACCGCGTCGTCGCCGAGCCGCCCAGCACCTGCGCGCACACCGAGGCGGCAATGGTGTTGTTGATGGCGATCCACGCGAAGTTGGTGAGGTAGAGGAGCGCCGCCACCAGGCCGGCGCCGTAACGGCCGAGCGGCGCGCGCGCGGCAATCATCGACGGCACCCCTGATCGCGAGCCCACCGGCGCCAGCAGCGCCACCAGCACCGCGCCCACCAGCGATCCCCCGACCACGAGCGGCATGACATCGGCCGCGCCGAACCGCGATCCCAGTACCGCGCCGGTTTGCAGCGTGGTGGCCACCACGTTGGCGGCGGCGAAGATCAGGAACAGGTCGAACGCCGACTGCGTGCGCTGGGATTCGGGAACGGGCGACAGGTCAGCCGCGTTCACGGCCTATGGCTCCGGAAGGCCAAGGACACGGCACAGGCCGGCTTCAATCGCCGGCCATGCCCCGGTCGGGAGGCGGCCCACCCGCGCCTTCAGGTTGGACTTGTGCAGGGGGCCCACGGTTTCGCACTTCGCGAAGCTGGGCTCGCGAAGGCCCGTGACCGCGGGCTGCGGGGGAAGGGGAATTCGCAGTGGCCCAGGATGGGTCGTAACCGGCACAACGACGATGTCGGGCCGAAGGTCGTTGATGGGATCGATGGAGACGACTAGCGCCGGCCGGGGCTTCGGGAACGACGGGAGCGTGACGGTCCAGATGTCGCCGCGGCGGATTCTCTCCATGCTGCCTCCGTCATCACTCGTTGCCACGCCTCGGTTTCGGCCTGGTCCTCGGGGGTCTGCGCCAGGTTGGCCAGCGCCTCCCGCAGTTTCAAATCCCGCTGCACCTCGCGGTAGCGTCGCAGGACCGATTCGATCTTCTCCGACCGCGTGGCCCCCGGTTCGGCATCCACGAAGGCCACGAGGGCCTCGTCGAGTGTGAGCGACAGTTTCGCCTTCATCGCGTCATCCTTCCGTGAGTAGGATACCATGTCCTACTCCACCGGCACACGGCGTATACTGCGCCCCATGAGTCGATCGAAGTGGGCCCGCCTGTATCTGAGTTTCATCTGTGGCCTGATCTGTGGCCCATCCGTGGCCCTGACCCAGCCGCCCGTGCCCTCTGCAGCCGTGGTGCTCCGTCCCGATCGCGTGTTCGATGGCGAGGCCATCCGCGCAGGCTGGGTGGTCGTCGTCCGCGGTGACCGCATCGAAGCCGCCGGTCCGGCGGCCTCGACGCCGGCCCCGGCCGGGGCCCAATCGGTGGCCCTGCCGGGCGCCACGCTGATGCCCGGCCTCATCGAGGGCCACTCGCACCTGCTGCTCCATCCCTATAACGAGACGTCGTGGAACGACCAGGTGCTGCGCGAGCCGCTGGCGCTGCGCGTGGCGCGCGCCGTCAACCACGCGCGTGACACGCTCCTGGCCGGCATCACCACGGTGCGCGACCTCGGCACCGAGGGCGCCGGCTACGCCGACGTGGGCCTCAGGCAGGCCATCGACCAGGGCATCGTGCCCGGGCCGCGGATGATCGTGGCCGGCCCCGCGATGGTGGCCACGGGCAGCTATGCCCCCAAGGGATTTGCCCCCGAGGTGGACGTGCCGCAGGGCGCCGAGGAAGCCGACGGGCTCGACGGCGTCGTGCGCGTGGCGCGCGGACAGATCGCCCGCGGCGTGGACTTCATCAAGATCTACGCCGACTACCGCTGGGGGCCCAACGGCGAGGCGCGGCCCAGCTTCACCCAGGACGAGATCACCCGCATCGTCGAGGCGGCCCGCAGCAGCGGCCGGCCCGTGGTGGCGCATTCGTCCACGCCCGAGGGCATGCGCCGCGCCATCCTGGGCGGCGTGGAGACCATCGAGCACGGCGACGAGGGCACGCCGGAGATCTGGAGGCTGATGGCCGAGAAGGGCGTGGCCTTCTGTCCCACCATTGCCGCGGGGGATGCCACGGCGCAGTACGCCGGGTGGAAGAAAGGCGTGGACGCCGAGCCGGCGCGCATCGCGCGCAAGCGTGAGACCTTCAAGGCGGCGCTGGCCGCGGGCGTGAAGATGTGCTTCGGCGGCGACGTGGGCGTGTACGCGCACGGCGACAACGTGCGCGAGCTCGAACTGATGGTGCAGTGGGGGATGACGCCCTTGGCCGCGGTGACCGCTGCCACCACTGGCAACGCATCGTTCTTCCGCCAGGGCGATCGGATCGGCCGCGTGAAGCCAGGCCTCATGGCCGACCTGATCGCGGTGACGGGCGACCCCACCACCGACATCGGCGCCCTGAGGAACGTCACCTTCGTGATGAAGGGCGGCAAGGCGTACCGGGAGTCCACGCCCGGAAGTGAGAGGTGAGAAGTGGGAAGTGAGACGCCGCGTCTCCGACCGTGGGTCGTGTGATGTGTAGCAGGGATCACTCCACCACGATGACGCATTGCTTCGGGTCGAAGCCTGCCGGCACGAGACCGCGGATGTTCTGATCGAGTGTGACGAGCGCCGCGCCACGCGTGAGCGCTACAGCAAGCAGGTGCGCGTCGGTCACCTGTCGGTAGCCGACGAGCTTCTCGAACGCGACCCACTTTCGATCGGCGATAGACACTTCGTCGGCGAGGAAGACGTGGTGGGGGCGCGCAATCATCGCTTCGAGCGCCTGAATCGCTTCCCTCGGCGATTTCGCCGCGGGGATAACGTGGCGATTCGACGAGACGCGAACGAAGCCGCTCTGCGTCAAGGGGCAGGTCGCCCAGGGCTCTCCGCCGTGTCGCCCGGCCCAGGCGTGGGCGAGTTCATGATGCACGTGGGTCGGCCACGCGAGCGCGACGAGCACGTTGACGTCCGGCAAGACCAGCATCAGCTGTCTTCGAGCGCGCGCTTCACCATCTCGGGCGTGATCGGGGGTTCCCGCGGCGGCACCTCGAAGACAGGAAAGCCGTTCCGTTCGCGCAGGCTGGCCCGCGGCGCCAGGCCCTGCCGAGCCAATCGCGAGATCACCTCGCCCAGGCTCCGGCGCTCGGCGGCCGCCAACGACCGGGCGATCTCATACACGTCGTCATCGAGCTGGAGCGTAGTGCGCACGTATCATCTTCGCTTTATCGCATCATGATGTCAAGATGCCGTGATGTCTTCCAGTCCTTTCGTGCGGTGTCATATAATGAACGCATAGACGTCATGTTGATGCATTCATGAAAAACATTACCATTCGCAACGTACCGCCGCGGGTGGCCGAGGCGCTCGACCGGGAGCGCCGCCGGCACGACGCGTCGCTGAACAGCACCGTGCTCAACCTGCTGAGCCGTAGCCTCGGCGTCGGGGGCGCCGAGCCCCGACGCAACGGCCTGGCCACACTAGCCGGCACCTGGAGCCCCGAAGAGCAACGTGAGTTCGACGCTGCCGTTGCACCCTTCGAGGCGGTGGACGACGACATGTGGGCGTGATGCGGCTCTGTCTGGACACATCCGCCTACAGTCACTTCAAGCGCGGCGACCCGCGCGTGGTCGACCTGATCGACCGCGCTGACTGGCTGGGGGTCCCGGTCATCGTGTTGGGCGAGTTGGCGGTCGGGTTCCGGCAGGGCGGTCGGCGTGATGCGAACGAGGCCGATCTCGAACGGTTTGTCGCAAATCCTGCGGTGGAAGTGCTGCCGGTCAACGAAGACGTGGTCGACCTCTACGCCGATATCGTCCTCGATTTGAAGAGGGCCGGCACGCCGCTGCCTGCGAACGACATCTGGATCGCCGCCGTCGCGGCGCGGCACGGCGCGACGGTCCTGACCTACGACGCCCACTTTGGATCCATCGCCCGAGTCGGCGCGACGATCCTGACCACCGAAGCCCTGCCGTGACCCCGCCATGACACTCGATCGACTCGAGATCTCAACCGAGAGACGGCGGCTGCCCGGGCGGACCGAGCGGCGCGGGTCGCACACCGGGTTTCCGTCGGCCGGCGCTTCCCCTACGAGGTGGGCGGGGTGACGCTCGACCTGCCGGGACTCGATTTCGACGAGATCTACCTCGTGCCCGTGTACGGGCGCTGATTCGCCAGTCTAGACGACGTTGCCCTCGCCGCTGGCCGCCTTTCCGGCGAAGCGATCCGGCGCGAACGGGGAGAGGTCGAACTTCGGGTCGCGGCCGGCGATGAGGTCGGCCAGGATGCGGCCCGCCGCCGGCGCGTGCTGGAAGCCGTGCCCGCTGAAGCCGGCAATCGTGTGGAAGCCTTCCACGTCGGATGACGGCCCGATGATGGGGTTGTGGTCGGGCGTCATCTCGTAGAGTCCAGCCCACGCGTGCGACACGGCCGCGTCGCCGAGCGCGGGCAGACGGCGCATGGCCACCTCGATCACCTTCGGCAGGAAGTCCCAGCGCACCGTGATGTCGAACCCCGGCTTCTCGTCGGGGTCGCCCATGCCGAACAGCAGCCCGCCGCCCTCGCGGTGGAAGTAAAAGCTGGTCTCGAAGTCGATGACGAGCAACTTCGACGTGGGTACCGTGCCCGCGTTGCCGGGCTCGTCCCACGACCCGCCCCGGGAGGGGAGCGCGATGAAGATGTGCCGCCGTTCAGGCTCCACCGGCACGTCCACGCCCAGCATGCGGCCAATCGACTTGGCCCACGGGCCGGCGGCGTTCACCACCAGCGGCGTGGAGATGTCGCCCTTCGAGGTGCGAACCTCGGCCACGCGCCCGCCCTGCAGCCGCAGGCCCGTGACCTCCGTTTCGCGCACCACCTCCACGCCCAGCGCCTGCGCGCCCTTGGCAAAGCCCATGGTCACGCCGTTGGGGTCGGCCACGCCGTCGGCGGCGCAGAAGGTGGCGGCGCGCACGCCCGTCACGTCGAGCCCGGGCGCCAGGGCCGCCGCTTCGGCCGCCGTGAGCCACTGCACGTCCACGCCGTGCGCCCGCTGCAGGTCCACGTTCTTCTGGAACGCCGCCACGCTGGCCTGCTTCTCGAGCAGGAAGAGGTAGCCGTCCTGGTGGAAGTCGATGGGGGCGCCCACCACCTCCTCGAACCGGGCCATCATGCCGATCGACTCGATCGACAGCGCGATGTTGGCCGGGTGCGAGAACTGGTGCCGCACGCCGCCGGCGTTCCTGCCCGTTGAGCCGGCCGCCAACTGCGCCTCGCGCTCGACGAGCACCACGTTGGTGATGCCGCGGCGCGCCAGGTGCCACGCCACGCTGCACCCCATGCACCCGCCGCCCACAATCACCGCATCCGCTGTTTGTTTCATGGTCGACCCCATTATCCCCGGGCCATGCCCTCCTTCACCCCTTCCTTCATCGCCTTCTTGACCACCTGCTTCATCGTGTCCCTGGCGGCCTTGTCGCCCAGGCCTCCCTTGCCGGCCTTGGCCACCGCGTCTTTCACCGCCTTCCTGACGCTGACGGCCATGGGGTCCAGCCTCTTCGCCAGGACCGTGACCGGCCGGGCCGGGGTCTTCTTGCCCTTCGTGCCGGCCCAGTCCGCCTCGAAGGTACCGACCAGGGACGCCACGGCTTTCGCATCCTGCACGATCAGCCCGAGTTCCCGGCGCGAGTCCAGTTCGTCGGCCTGCAGGCTCTGGCTCCCGACGAAGGCCTGGCGCCCGTCGCGGATGATGGTGCGGGTGTGCAGCCGCGTGGCGCTCAGCTTTCGCACCTCGAACGGGGGGCGCCCCGCCACCGATCCGATCACCCTGATCTCGACGCCCGCCTTCTGCCGCGCCTGGAGGACTCGGAGCATGCCCTTGTCCGAAATCCTTGGGTCGTAGATCAGCAACTGCTTCCTGGCCTTCTTCAGGAACGCGTCGAGGGCCTTCCTGGCGTTCACCGGGCTCACGACAAACGTCTCCGTTTTCGGCGCGTACTTGGATCGCGTGCAGTCGGCCCGGAACAGCCTGGCGGCTTCGCGTACCCAGGCGGCGCGCGTGGTGGCGATACCGAAGCCGCGGCTGTGGTCGATGTCGAGATGGGTGAAGTTGAAGGAGAGCACGTACAGCACGCGGCGATCGATCAGGATGTACTTGCCGTGATGGCGGGCCAGGTCGTCCGACGTGCGGGCCACGATGATGCCGGCCTCGAGGCAGCGGAGTTCGAGCTTCCGCAGGCGCTGTTCGCCCCCACGGTTGGCGAACGCGATCAGGGCCGTCACCTTGACGCCCCGCGCGGCCGCCTCCTTGAGCGCCGTCTCGACGTCGGAGCGGTCGAAGCGAAAGACGGCGATTTCCACCCGCGTCTTCGCCTTCTTGATCGCCGCGAGCAGCGGCCCCACGCCATCGGCGGGCTCGATAATCAGTTTCACAGGCTGATCTTAACTCCCTTGTTCCTTCCGTGTTCACAAGCGAACAGACAGCCGGCGGGGATCGCCGTAGGCTGGGCCAAAGCCATGATGAAACACTTTCGCGCGCCCGGAGGCCTGTGGATGGCCATTTCCGTGCTGCTGTTCGCCGCACGCGTCGGCGCCCAGGACACGCGGAGCGCGGCGACGGCCGCTGCGGTGACCGATTCCGCGGCGCCCGAGACGCTTGCCAGCCTCAAGGCGAAGAAGTGCCTGGAGTCGACGTGCCGGCAGGTGCCGCTCCGCGAGACCCTGACGGCCATTGGCGTCGGCACGCCGTACGTGCGAGCGCTCATTGGCGGCTTCGAGCAGGGTGCGGGCATCGGCGGCGGCCTGCAACTGACCTCGGCCCACTTGGTTCGTGGCCTCGAGATTCGCGCAACCGCCCTCGCGTCGGCCCGGCTCTACTGGCGTGGCGAGCTGGGCGTGTTCGTGCCCAGCATCGGCAGCAGCCGGAATCACGCCGACGTCTGGTTCAGCTACCTGCAACGCGACACACAGTTCTTCGCGCTTGATCAGGTCACCGACGAGGGCCTCGATACCCCCTTCGCCATCACGCGGCGAAGCTACCAGGGCTCGGTGTACCGCGACCTGGCGGATGGCCTCCAGGGTGGCGCCTACACCCAGCTCAGGAACTCGGTCTCGACGCTCGGCGAGACGTCGATGCGGACGCAAGTCCTGATCTACGGCGGATTCCTCGCCTACGACACGCGCGACAACCGCGTCGGCCTGACGCGCGGCCTCAACCTGTACGCCCGCGTCGCGTCAGTCGACGGGGTGGGGCAGCACGGGGCATCGGCGGACTACGGGTGGATCGAAAGCGAAGTCGATGCACGCGCCTACGCGCCGCTCGCCAGCCCCCGGACATCCCTGTTGCTGCGGGCCCGCGCGCTGCTCAAGACGCCCAAGGGCGGAGGCCGGCAGATTCCCTACTACGACCTGTCGTGGCTCGGCGGGCGCAGCTTCGTCCGTGGCTACGAACCGTATCGCTTTCGCGACCGGAACATGGCGCTCCTGTCGACGGAACTGCAGCAGACGGTGTACGTGTTCAGTGGCGTCCGCGGCCTCGACGTCTTCGCCTCTGCGGATACGGGGCAGGTATTTGGAGAGGCCCGTGCGGGCGCCTGGCACTCGGCTCTCGGAGGCGGCGTCCAGTACCGCCACTCGCCCAGCGTCGCCGCGCGAGTCGAAGTGGGCCGGAGCCCCGGCCACACCCTCGTCTACGTGTCGATGTCGCGAGGGTTCTAGGGGACGGGCGCCTTCTCGGCAAATGCCTCCGGGGCGGGCCAACGGAGGCGCACGTCGGGCAGAACGCGGAACAGGAGCGCGAACAGGCCCGTGGTCACGACGATCCCCACCAGCACGCTCACGACGGTCCACACCATCGGGACGCCGGGGGAGAGTTGCGACGGCCAGGCGTGGAGCGCCGCCAGCGCCGCCGTGACCGCCAGCGACACCAGCAACAGGAAGCCGATGGCGATCACCAGGCCGAACGAGCGGACCCGGTCCATCAGGAACGCCGTGCCAGCGCACCCTTCAACATCCCTCCTTACGGTGCTGCGGGCGCGTCGCGCCGGCTGTTCAATTGTGAACCTTTGGGCCGCCGCGCGCGCACTACAGTCGAGGCGTGGGACTCCATGGATGACGCCTCGAACCCGCTGAAGCCGTGGGTGACCTTTGCCGGCGCCGTACTCGTGGTCGCCGTCCTGTACTGGGCGCAGGCCGTGCTGGTGCCCATCGCGCTGGCCGTGCTGTTGGCGTTCGTCCTCACCCCGCCCGTGAGCTGGCTGGAGCGCTGGGTGGGCCGCGTCCCGGCCGTGCTGACGGTGGTTACGCTGGTGTTCGTCCTGCTCGGCCTGGCCGGTTGGGGCCTGGCGCAGCAACTCGATGGCCTGGCGGAGGACCTGCCTCGCTACCGCGTGAACATCCTCGCGAAGATCGCCGACGTGCGCGGCGCCGGCAAGGGAGGATCGGTCGAGAAGCTGCAGGAGACGATCGAAGAGATCAAGACCGACCTCGAGCAGGGCGATGCGCCCAAGGGCAAGGCGCGGCCGCCCGTCCTGGTGGCGGCGGAGCGGGTGACCGGGTCGTACGGCTTCACCTGGCTCGGGCCGGTCATCGGGCCGTTGGGCACCGCCGGCCTCGTGGTGGTGCTGGTGATCTTCATGCTGCTCGAGCGCCGCGATCTGCGCGACCGGATCATCGGCCTGTTTGGCCAGGGCCGGCTGACGGTCACGACCAAGGCGTTTGACGAGGCCGGCACGCGCGTCAGTCGGCAACTGCTGATGCAGTCGCTCGCCAGCCTGATCTACGGCGTCATTGCCGGGATCGGCCTCTACCTCCTCGGCGTGCCCTACGCGCTGGTCTGGGGCGCGCTCGGCGCGGCGCTGCGCTACATCCCGTACGCCGGGCCCATCCTCGGGGCCGGTGCGCCAATCCTGGCCAGCCTCGCCGCGCTCCCGGGCTGGACGGGACCGCTCTCCGTGATGGCCTTGTTCGCAGTGCTCGAGCTCTTCACGAACCTGGTGGTCGAAACCGTGCTGTATGCGGGGGCGGCCGGCGTGTCGCAAGTGGCGCTGCTCGTGTCGGTCGCCTTCTGGGCCTGGCTGTGGGGGCCGCTCGGCCTGTTGATGGCGACGCCGCTGACCGTCTGCTTTGTCGTCCTCGGCCGGCACGTCCCGGGTCTGTCGTCGGTCGGGATGCTCATGGCCGACACGCCCACGCTGGCGCCCGAGTTCGGGTACTACCAGCGCCTGCTGGCCCGCGATCCGAGTGAGGCCGCCGACCTCATCGAGCGGCACATCAAGGCCGAACCCGAGGGCTCGGTGTACGACGCCCTGTTGCTGCCGGCGCTCAACTACGCGGAGCGCGACCGTCTCGAGCACCGGCTCTCCACGGACGAAGAGGCGGCGGTCATCGAGGCGACGCGCGAGCTGCTGGTGGACGCCGCGGAGACGACCCGGCGCCTGCGGCCGGCCACCGTGGCGCCGCCGGATGCGTCGCCGTCGCTCGGCCCCCGCGAACCGCTGCGCGTGCTGGGGTATGCCGCCAACGGCGTGCCGGACGAGCTCGCGTTGGCCATGCTCTCGCACGTGCTGGACGATCTGCCCATCGTGATCGAAGTGGCCACAACGCGCCTGCTGGCGTCGGACCTGGTTGCGCTCGTGCGGGCGCAGGGCGTGTCGATTGTCTGCCTGGCGGACCTGCCGCCCAGCCCGCCGTCGAAGACGCGCTACCTGGTGAAGCGGCTCCACGCCGCGCTGCCCGACCTGCGCATCGTTGTGGGCCGCTGGAGCCCCCCGGCGCTGGCGGATGACAGCACGCAGGCCCTGCGGGACGCCGGCGCGACATTGGTGGCCTCGACGCTGGCGGAGACGCGGACGTACCTCATCGGCCTGGTGGAGATTCCGCGGATCCCGCCGCCGGAGGGCATCGGCGAAGCGGTGACGGCCGTATAATCCCCGGGCATGTGGCACGAACTGCTCCGCAGCGTCGTGATGCCCGCGCACTGCGATGCGTACGGGCACATGAACGTGCGGCACTATGCCGCCTTCTTCGATGATGCCGGCTGGCACGTGCTGGCCAAGGCCGGCGTCTCGCTCGCCGACCTGCGGTCGCGCGGCCTCGGCAGCGTGGTGGCGTCGCTGACCATCGACTTTCACCACGAGCTGCTGGCCGGGCAGCTGGTGCTGGTCTCCGGCGCCGTGACGCGCGTCGGCCACAAGAGCTTCGCCTACCAGATGCGGCTGTACGAGGCCGATGCGATGACGCACTGCGCCACGCAGAAGACGGTGGAGGTGTGCTTCGACACCGCGCACCGCCGGTCGGCGCCCCTGCCCGAGGACGTGAGGTCGCGGCTGGCGAGGCAGCTGCCGGAGGACGGGCGGCCGGGACACGCGTGAGGTCGCTCAGCGGAGCCTGACGGTCCTCCACCCGCCGGCCGGCGACCACTCCAGCATGGACGGCGGGCCGTCCCGATCGGGGCAGGCTTCGCGTGCGTGCGCGAGGCGGCCTTCGGCCTCGAGCGCCAGGTGCATCTCCCAGTACCGGTCGCTGAACTTGGCGCTCAGCAGATCGAGCGCCGGCGTGAACTCGTAGATGGCATCCACCACACCATTGGCCTTTTGCATCTCGATGGTGCGCACCGACAACCGCCCGTCGGCGGTTCGGACCTCCACGCGGTTGAAGCGCGAGGCGGTGACCCGATTGATCTCGCTCCTCGGCAGCACGACCATTCGCAAAGGCGAGCCGGGTCCACACGAGTCACAGTAGTAGCGGCTGCCCGCCGGTTCCGGCCCCTGGCCATCGAGGTGCGCCGGATCGAGGAGGGCCAGCATGCCCCCATCTCGCGCGTTGGAGTAGCCGCCGATCAGCAGCCGTTCCGGAGTGAGCCACCGGACCTGCTCGACCCAGCCGGCATGGACGAACGTGCCTTGCCGCCGCCACCGATCGTCGAGAATCGTCACCAGGCCCGGATCCCACACCTCGTGATGCGCCGTCACGGCAATCCGCCGGGTGGCGCCCGAATCGTCCACCGCGAATCCGGTGACGGCCCACGGCGCGGTGTACACCTCACCGCCATACGTGACGCGGTCGGTGAACGAAAACGCTGCCTGCGAACGGCCCGCCATGTCGAGAAACCTGAGCTCCCCGCCCTCCACATCGTCCTGATTGAGCCGATAGCGATGACTGGTGGCAAACAGGACCCCCGGGGTCGCACCGCCGGTCAACTGGACCGGATTGTCTGGCAAGAAGGTGGTGTAGTCAGCCTCGAAGCTGTACCGCCACTGCTCAATGCCGCCGGCGTCGCGCGCCACCACCGCGGCGGCTGTGGCCTCGACACGGAGAGCCCCGGCGGGCACGGGCCATGCCACAACGACCAGGCCCGCGACGAGGGCGGTGACGGCCACCACCAGCACCGCCCCGAGCCATCGGTGACTGCGTTCCGGAGGAGTCGGCGGTGGGGCCTTGTGCTCCACGGACGTCCGGGGCCTTGAGGTCTGGAGCCAAGTGTCGATCTCCGAGGTGTAGGCAAAGACCGAGCGCCCCGACCCAGCCACCCGCCGCACAGGCAGGCCGAGATCCCGCTCCCACCGCCGGACCGTCGCCAGGTCTCGGCGCAGGTACGTCGCGATGGCCTTCCAGGAATCGAGGCGATCCCCCAAAGGGGGCAGGCCGCTCATATCGGGAGTCCCATTATCGACCAATGAGCGGTATTGCGCGCTGTTGCCGGTTGCTCGAGGGCGCCTGGCGGCGCATCCTCGGTCCACTATGACAAACCCTCCACCCGTCTCATCTCACCTCGGGGCCCTGATTCTGATTGCAGGATTCGTGACCGCCGTGTGGCCGGCCGCTGCACAAGGCCAAGGGATTCCTCAGCGCGTGGAAGCGCTCGAAAGACAGGGTGCTGCCTGGTCGGAGCAGATCGCGGACCTGCAACAGCTGATTGCCACGCTGCAGCAGCAGGCTGCGACTCAAGGGCCGCAGCTTGCCCTCCTGACGCAGCAAGTCGCAGGTCTCCAACAGCAGATTGCCGCGCTGCAGCAACAGGCTGCGACTCAGGGAGTGCAGATTGCGTCGCTTCAGCCGCTGAACCTGACGGTTGACTGCACCTCGGGACAGACCGTCGGGTCGGCCCTTCAGCAGGCCGGCTCTCGGGCGAGCCGCGTGACCATCTCGGTGGTTGGCGTGTGCGCGGAAGCGGTGGCAATCAGTCGAAACAACACGACCCTGCAGAGCACGACGGGCGGCGGCCTGCAGGCGCCCTCTGACGTGGCGAACGTGCTGAGCATCGGAGCGCAGGATGTCATCATCTCGGGACTCACGCTCAGCGGCGGAAGAGGCGTTCACATCAACAGCCGCGGGAACGTGTCTATCTTGAATGCCCAGGTTGTCGACAGCAAGTTCCATGGCGTTTCGATCTTCAGCGCAGTCGTCGACGTTCGGAATACGACCATCTCGGGAAGCGCGGGCGTTGGCATTCAGGCCATGTCAGGGTCACTTCTCAGGCTGCACAACAGCACGGTTGTGAACAACGCCTTTGGACTGGACGTCGCGAACGGATCGTTTGCCTTGCTCGACGGTGGCACTCTCGTGAACGGCGGCGGGGTGAGCGTGAGCTTCGGCTCGAATCTTCAGGTTGGAAAAGCCACCGTCACGAACAGCGCTGGAGCAGGCGTGACACTGACGGGGGGCTCGATGGCCCATTTCGGTTTCGGGGGCGGTCTCGGCGTCACTAGCGGGAACCTGGGTCACGGCATGCTGTTGAGGGACACCAGCGTCGCCAGTTCGTTGTTTGGCGGAGGGACCGCGCAGATCACGGACAACGGCGGGTTCGGAGTCTTCTGCAGTGCGACTCCGGCAGTGGCTCAGCTCGTTGGCCCGATTGGCACCGTCACCGGCAACACCTTGGGACAGATCAGCTGCCCCGTTGGGCAGTGAGCCGCGGCCAGCTGAGAGTTGCGGCCGACGGCTACCTTAATTCACAATTCAGAATTGGCAATTGGCAATTGCAGTGGGCAGTGGTCAATGGCGTCGCCGGTCGCCAGGGCGCCCTGATCTTTCGCGGGCCAGGCGCTTTTCCATGTTCATGATGATCGTGGCGTAGATGGCCGACAGCTCATCAGCCTCCTGCTCGAGCCCGAGTGAGGCCACCTGGTTGGCGTTGGCGAGGGGGCCGAGGTGGATCTTTGTCAGGCAGGCCTTCGACTCCTTGGCCTCCCGCAACGCGATCCGCATCTTGTTGAGAAAGTCGGCTTCGCTCGATGCGGCGTCGGCCTCGATTAGGTTATTGGATGTGCTGTCCGCAGCCCTGACGAGCTGATCCCAGACGACCCGACTCGGATGGTGGATTGCGCTGTGCGGGTAAGACTGATTGACGTTGTTACTGAACCGTATTGCGCGCGCATGCAGCGCGAGAATCCGTTGGCGGCGCTCGGAGGGTTCCTTCATGCCTCCATGAAGTGCAAATCCCAGACCGTGCGCCATTGGGCCTGAATCGACGATCCGCGCTTCTCGAGGTTGAGATTTCTGCGACGCCTGCGGGCTCCCGATATGTCAAATCCTGCTAGCCGGACTACTGCAATTGCCAATTGCCAATTGCCAATTACCAATTGCAATTGCGAATTGCGCATTCTAAATTGCCAATTGCCTCAGCGTTTGTAGACCTTCCCGTCCTTCATGACGAACCGCACCCGCTGCAGCGCCGTGATGTCCGTGAGCGGGTCGCCCTCCACCGCCACCAGATCCGCGGCGAGGCCCGGCGCGATGGCACCCGTCACCGTCTCGAGGCCCATCGACTCGGCGGCGTGCGCGGTCATGTCGATGATGGCCTGCATCGGGCGCTGGCCCGACTGCACGCGCTCGACGGGCTCGCGCGCGTTCTGGCCGTGGGCGCCGGCCACGGCATCGGTGCCCATCACCATGCGCAGACCCGGGGTGTTGAGCGCCGCGGTGAACATGCGGTCCTTGAAGCCCAGCGCCTTCTCCATGGCGGCAAAGCCTTCTTCGTTGTAGTTGCCGATGCCCATGAAGCGCTGCTTGTTCTCCAGGTAGTTCTGCGTGACCAGCCCGATGTTGGGGTCGAACCATACCCCGGCGTCGGCCAGGGCCTTGAGCGAGGCGGCATCCGCGAGGCCGCCGTGCTCCACCACGGTGCAATGCGCGCGCGCGGCACGCATCATCGATTCGGGGCTGTGGGCGTGGACCATGGAGCGCAGGCCCTGCGCCCGGGCCTCCCCGCAGGCCGCGTCGAGCTGCTCCTGCGACAGGGTGGGCGTGCCGCCGTCGCGGATGCTGGCCGACGCGAAGATCTTGATGAGGTCGGCGCCCGCCTCCTTCTTCTTGCGGATGTCCGCGCGAATCTCCTCGGGCGTCCACCTGGCGTTGCCCACCTGGCCCATGGACGTGAGCAGCCGTGGCCCCGGAATGATGCCGCGCGCCAGGGCATCACGCAGGGGCTTGTCGGACGCTGAACCCACGCTTTGGACCGTGGTGAAGCCGGCCATCAGGGTGACGTAGGCGTTCTCGGCGCCGTAGAGCGCGGCCTGGTCGGCAGGCTCGGGCCCCGAGTGGTAGCGGCCCTCGGTGTTGAAGTGCCAGCCGATGTGCACGTGGGTGTCGATGAGGCCCGGCAGCAGCGTGAGCGCGCCCAGGTCGTGGGTCACCGGCCCGGTGGACGGCCCCACGCTCACGATCTTCCCGCCGCGGATGGTCACCACCGCGTCGAGCTGCATGCCTCCACGCCCGTCAATCACCGTGCGCGCCTTGATGGTGATGGCAGCGGGCTGCGCCGCGGCCGCGACCGCGAGGGCCGAAAGAACGGCCGCGAAAAGGGGGGTTCGCATGACGCCGATTATGCGTCAGAACTGCGCGTGCGGTGGCGGCCGCTCGGATAGAATCGCCCGGTCATGGACCAAGCCATCAGCCGCCGGACGTTTGGAATGGCCATTGGGGCCGCTGCCGTCGGCGCGCCGTTGCAGGCCCTCTCGGCGCGCGAGGCGCAGGCGCCCGCTCCCGCCCGGGCCGTGAGCCGGCCAGACGAGCTCTGCGACCTGGGCGCCGTCGACCTGGCCGCGCGCATCCGGCGCAAGGACGTGTCGGCCCGCGAGGTGATGGCGGCGCACCTGGCGCGCATCGAGCGTGTCAACCCGAAGGTGAACGCTATCGTCACGCTGGTGGCCGACCGCGCCATGGCCGGCGCGGCCCGGGCCGACGAGCTCACGGCCCGCGGCGGACCGCTCGGCGTGCTGCACGGGTTGCCCGTGGCGCACAAGGATCTTGTGGACACGGCCGGCATCCGCACGACGCGCGGGTCGATGTTCTACAAGGACAACATCCCCACGCGCGACGCGCTCATCGTCTCGCGCACGACGGCCGCCGGCGCCATCACCCTGGGCAAGACCAACACGCCGGAGCTCGGCGCCGGGTCGCAGACGTTCAACCAGGTGTTCGGCGCCACCCGCAATCCCTACGATGTGACGAAGACCTGCGGCGGCAGCAGCGGCGGGGCCGCGGTGGCGCTGGCCTGTGGGATGGTGCCAATCGCCGGCGGCAGCGACACGGGCGGCTCGCTCCGCAATCCCGCCGCGTTCTGCAACGTCGTCGGCATCCGGTCGTCGCCCGGGCGCGTGCCGGTCGAGGGCGGGTCGTGGTCGCCGCTGTCCGTACAGGGACCGATGGCGCGGTCGGTGGCCGACGTGGCGCTGTTCCTGAGCGTGCTCGCGGGCCCCGACCCGCGCAGCCCCTTGGCGCTGGCGGATGATGGCGTGCAGTTCAGGGGCGCGCTCGATCGCAGCTTCAAGGGCGTGCGCGTGGCGTGGTGGAAGGGCCTGGGTGGCACTCCGTTCGAGCCTGACATTCGCGCGACCGTGGATGCGCAGCGGCGCGTGTTCGCGGATCTCGGCTGCCTGATCGAGGACGACGAGCCGGATTTCACCGGCGTGGATGAGGCGTTCCCGGCGCTCCGATACGCCGCGAACCACCCGCGCAACGCGCAGCTCCTCCGCGACCGTCCCGAGTGGGTGAAAGATACGATCAAGTTCGAGGCCGCGCAGGCCGAGCGCCTGACGGCCGCCGACGTGGGACGAGCCATCGCACGGCAGTCGCGAATGTTCGATCAAAGCCGGCAGTTCTTCGAGAGGTACGACTACTTCGTGCTGCCGGTGACCCAGGTGTCTCCCTTCGACGTCACCACCCCCTATCCGACGCAGGTGGCCGGGACGCCGATGGCGACCTACCTCGATTGGATGCGCTCGTGCTGGTACATCACCTTCATGGCCAACCCGGCCATCTCGGTGCCGGCCGGCTTCACGTCGGGAGGCCTGCCCATCGGCATCCAGATCGTGGGCCGTCACCGCGACGACTGGAGCGTGCTGCAGCTGGCGCACGCGTTCGAGCAGGCCACGCAGCACGGCCGTCGGCGGCCAATCCTGTAGAGGATTTGGGTCACCTGCTTCGTGTTCTTCGTGCCCTTCGTGGTTGCCTTTACTGCTTGACGATGTCGGCCGCACGGAACAACTCGTCCGCTGATTGCAGCGTGATGTTGCGCAGGCGATCGGGGTAGTGTGCGGGCAGGTTCTTGAGGAACGTCCGCACCGTGTCGGCCACGTCCCGGGAGTGGTGGCCGCCGAGCGTGGCGTCGAGCCACCGCTTGGGAAAGAAGATGTCACCGGTCTTCTGGATGTCCCACAGCATGTCAAGGCTGGACTGCACGTACTGTTTCGACGCCTCGGCGCGCAGCGGGTGGTGCAGGAAGTTGAGGCCGTCGAGCACCCACGGTTCGCGCCGGCGGTTGGCCACGTTCTTCAGCGCGACAAACCAACGCTCGCGCTCCGCCGGATCGGCCGACAGGGCCGGCATCACGAACTGGAAGCGGCCCTTGCGGTCGGGGTTTTCAATGCGCCCCAATTGTGTGGCCAGCACGTCCTTCCAGCCGTCCACCTCGCGCACGGCCAGCGCCAGCGCCAACGTCGTGTAGTCGGCCTCGGCCAGCGGCAGGCCCGGCACCGATTCCTGCTGCGACCACACCTGTTGCAGCCAGCCCACGGTGGCGGGCGTGGTGGCCACGTTGCGCAGCGTGCCGAACCACGCGGCCTTCTGGCTGGGCGTAGAGGCTGAGGCCAGCCCCTCGCGGAGCAGCGACTCGAACCGCGGCGCGCGCGACTGCCGCTCGGCGGTGCCGAGGAGGCGCCACCAGGTGTTCGACGCGTAGCCCAGCACGCGCGAGGTGAGCTGCTCGTCGGTTTCCCGGGGCAGGGCCTGGAGCGCCAGATCCATCAGCGCAGCCGGCGCCACCTGGCCGTCGAGCACGGCGTCCCACAGCGTCACCCAGGCGCTGCCGCGCGTGAGCGTGTCGGCAATCTCGGGGAGCGATCGGGTGAGATAGTCGAGCGACCGCGCGTCGAGCGTGAAACCGCCATAGGCCCAGCCCGCGGCGCTCGGCAGCACGTAGCGGGGCTCGGGCATGCCCACCTCCGACGGCACGTCCGCCACTGCGCCCGTGATGTCGACGGTCACGATGCGCTGGCCGGTGGCCGAGCCGAGGGCCACGCGCAGTTGCTGCGGCCAGGTGAGGCCGCGCCCGCGAGGGTCGCGCTGCCGAAAGCCCAGCCGCGTGATCCGCCCGTCTTCCACGTCGAGCTCGGTCTGGATGGCCGGCCGCCCGGGCTGGTCGACCCACACCCGGCTCCAGGCCTGCAGGTCGGTGGGCGTGCGGCGGTCGAGCACCGTGATGAGGTCGGTCCACGTGGCGTTGCCGAACGCGTGCGCCTTCAGGTACTCGCGCAGGCCGTCGCGGAAGTTGTCGTCGCCGAGCAGCGCCTCGAGGTGGCGCATCACCACCGGCGCCTTCTGGTAGATGATGGCGCCGTAGAGGCTGCCGGCCTCCTGCAGGTTGTCGAGGGGCTGGCGGATGGGGTTGGCGCCCGGCGTGCGGTCCACCTCGTAGGCGGCGGGGTAGTGCGCCAGGAGAAAGCGCAGGTCGTGGTTCACCGTGGGGAACGACGGGTTCACGATCTTCGCCGCCATGAAATTGGCGAACACCTCCTTCATCCACACGTCGTTGAACCAGCGCATGGTCACGAGGTCGCCAAACCACATGTGGGCGGTCTCGTGCGCAATCACCGACGCGCGTCCCAGCAGCTGGTTCTGCGTGGCCGACTCGTCCAGCATCAGGCCCGACGCGTTGTAGAGGATCTTGCCCGCGTGCTCCATGCCGCCGAACTGGAACGCGGGAATGGCCACGAAGTCGAACTTGCCGAACGCGTAGGGGATGCCCGTGTAGCGCTCCAGGAACTCCAGCGCCTGCGCGTGCAGGTCGAAGATGGCGTCCCGGTTCCGCGCCACCTTGGCGGCGTCGGTCTCGCGGTGGAACATGCGGAAGGTGCGGCCGTTCCGCTCGGCCGTCTCCAGCTTGAAGTCGCCCGCGATGAACGCCACCAGGTAGGTGGGCAGCGGCTCGGTTTCGGCAAACCGCACCGTGGTGCGCGCGTTCGCCGTGGTGCGCGACATCTCGGCGCCGTTGGCGGCCGACTGCCACGCGGCCGGGTGTTCCAACTGCACGGTCCAGCGGCCCTTCATGTCGGGCTGGTCGAACACCGGCAGGGCCAGGCGGGCGCGGGCCGGCACAAACAGCGCATACAGGAAGTCGGCGCTGCGATTGAGCGATGCGTCGCCCGCGTCGAAGGCGATGGTGAGCGTGTTGGCGCCCCGCGCCAGGGCCTCGGGCGCCACCACCACGTGGCCGTTCAGGTACGTGTAGGGCGCGAGTGCGCCGTTGGCCTCCACCGACTTCACGTGCTGCGGGCTCGTGTCGAAGTCGAGCACCAGCGGCGCCGTGGTGTCGGAGAGCGCAAACCGGATGGTGATGCGGCCCGTGATGGGCGAGGCCACCGCCTCGGGAATCGACAGCGACACTTCGTAGCGCAGGTCGCGGACGATCGCCGCGCGCCGGGTGGCCATGTCGAGCGCCACGCCCGCCGCGGGTGTGGCGGTCTGCGCGGTCGCGACCGTGGCCGATGTCAGCACCGCAAGCCCTAAGCCGTAAGCCCTAAGCCAGAAGTCCCTCAGCCTCATTCAGGCACCGCGAGCACGAGGGCGCGTCCGGTCCTGGCCACGGCCGTCGCCACTTTGCCCGGGCGGCCGCGTCCCTGCCGGCGCAGGCCCATCACCACCAGGCCCGCCTGTTCGTGCAGTGCCCCTCGCGCGATCTCCTCGGCCACGTCGCCCCGGCGCACGATGAATGCCCGCGGGTGCGGATCGAGGCCCTTGGTCTTGGTGCGCAACTGCACCACGGCGTCGTGGTCCGAGAGCGCCGGGCCCGCCACGGTGAGTGCCAGCCACGGCCGCTTGGCCAACACCGACATACTGCACGCCAGGGTGACCTGTGTCCGGTTGTTCTCGGCGAGGTCCACGGCGGCCATCACGACGCCGAAATGCAAGCCCACGCTCTGGAAGTCGAGCGTCACGATGTCGACGTCGGTCGGAGGCACCAGCAGCACGGGGACCTCCGTGCGCTGCAGCAGCGGCGTACTCGTGGAGCCGAGCAGCAACGCGGCGAGGCCCGCCCGCCCGTGCGTGCCGGCCACCAGCAGGTCGGCGCCGGCGCTGGCCTGCAGGATGACCTCGGCCGGGTCGCCCACCTCCACGCGGAGCTTGACGTCGTGAAGGTAGGTGGCGCCGTAGGGCACGGCCGCGTTGTACAGGCGCTCCAGTTCTTCTTCGTCCGTGGACGAGGGGCGTTCCGAGGTGACCGTGAGCACCGTCAGCCGCGCGCCCGAGGCTCCGGCGATCCCCGCCGCGTGCCTGATTACCCGTTCGGCCAGGTCGCCGGGCGTCACCGCGCACAACACCGAAGAGAAGGTCGCCATGAGGGCCTATTGTAACGGCCGCGGTCCCGGGCCGGGCGTCGAAGTATGAGAAGCTCGGCGGGTGCAGCGGGTGCAGCGGGTGCAGCGGGTGCGAAGGGGGGACACATGGTGACTCGACGCGAAGTGGTGACGGGCGGGATGCTGGGGACCCTGGCCGCGGGTGGCGTGGCGGAAGCGGGCGCACAGTCCGGGCAGGACGCCGCGGCCTTGCAGGCAGGGCTGTCGGCCATCAACAAGACGCTTCTGGACCTCCGGGCGTCGCTCGACCGGACGATGATGCCCGACCTGTCGCAGGGGCTCATCAGCGACGTGCGGATGGCCCTCAGCACCCACCTGAAGTCGACCGGGCGCTTTCCGGAGTTCCTCGAGGTCGGCACCTCCGTCTTCTACGCCGTGTACGACTGGCACGTGAAGCACATGCAGCCGATCCAGATCATCCGCCTGGCCGAGAACCGCATGGCCATCCAGTTCATGTTCACGCAACTGGTGCTGCGGTGGGAGAACGTCGACAGGTACATCGGGACGCCGTACGATCGGTGACGGGAGACGGGAGGCGGAGAGCATTCCGTTGGTGTTCCCAAGAAAACCTTCGTGTTCTTCGTGTCCTTCGTGGTTGCATTTGCGTTGGGGTGTGCCAAGCCATGCGGGTCGGTCCATTGATTGCGCTGCGGTGGGAGTGACAAGATCGGTGGGTGCCTGCAACTCCCGCCATCCACGCCCTGCGCCAGCACAAGGTGGCGTTCACCGAGCATCCGTACCGGTATGAAGAACGCGGTGGCACGGCCGTGTCGTCGCGGGAACTCGGCGTCGACGAGCACATCGTCATCAAGACGCTGGTGATGGAAGACGAACGCCAGCAGCCGCTCATCGTCCTGATGCACGGCGATCGTGAAGTGTCCACCAAGAACCTGGCGCGGCAGATCGGCCGCAAGAGCGTGTCGCCCTGCGGCCCCGAGACCGCGCAGAAGCACAGCGGCTACCGCGTCGGCGGCACCTCGCCCTTCGGCACGCGCAAGGCCATGCCCGTGTTCCTGGAGCGCTCGATCGCCGGCCTCGATCGCATCTACATCAATGGCGGCCGGCGCGGGTTCCTGGTGGCCCTCGCGCCGGCCGACTTGATTCGCGTGCTCTCGCCGACCTTGGTGGACGTCGCGGTCGCGGCCTGACGGCCGCGCGTCACCGGCGCCCTGGTCCACCGGAATAGGGGACTGTCCCCTTTTTCGGCTACTGCCAGACCTCACGCTGCCCGCCCGCGACCTCTTCAAGATCGACACCGACCTGCACATCGAGCGGCGTTCACCCGTGCAGCTGGCCGCCATCGGCATCGGGCACGATGTGTCGCGCTTCTACCGCAACACGACCCGGATTTCGCGGATCGACGACCTCGGTCCCGCCCTCACCGCGAAGCTCTTGTCACTACTGGACGAGTGACCTCGATCCCGATTCCGAGCAGCAACCACGCGGCGGCCACCACCTTTGCGGGTGTCGACGCCCCGACGATCACCCACACCGTGACGAGCGCGCCCACCACCGGCACCACGCGGTGCGCCAGGCGCGCCACGCCTCGCGCGCGCACCACGAAGTAGCCCACCACCGATGCGTGCAGCAGGGTGAAGGCGCCGAGGGCTCCCACGTCGACAATCGACACGAGCACGTCGAGCCCGTCGCTCTGTCGTGCGGCCCACACCGACACCATCAGGGTGAGCGCCGCCGCGGTCACGAGCGACGTGGTGGGGACACCGTGCCGGGCATCCACGCGGGCGAGGGCCGAGGGCAGCCGCCCGTCGCGCGCCATGCCGTACAGCAACCGCGCCGCCGCCGCCTGCCCGGCCATGGCGGCAAACGCCGGCCCCACGGCCTTGGTGATGGCCAGCATGGTGGCCATCCAGGGCCCGATGGCCGCCCGCGCGAGGTCGTAGAACGCGGTGCCCTGGCGCTCGGGGTGCGCAGCCAGGTCGGCTGGTGACAGGGTGCTCAGGACACCGGCCAGCCAGGTCTGCAGCACGAACAACGCGCCCGCCACCGCCAGGCACGCCAGGATGGCGCGACCCACGTTGCGTTCGTCGCCCGCGCTTTCCTCGGCGAACGACGCGATGGCGTCGAACCCCAGGTGCGAGAGCACCGCCACCGAGATGGCGCCCACGATGGCCGCTAGCGTGATGCCGCCCGCGCCCGTGAACGGTGTGAGCCATCCGCGCGCCGCGCCGCCCTGCGATAACACGACGAGTGCCGCCACCACGAACACCGCCAGCACCACGATTTCGGCCACCAGCACCACAAAGCCCACCCGTGCCGCTACCGCCACGCCCACCAGGTTCAGCGCGGTCGTCACGACGAACGCGGCGACGGTGAACACCCAGGCGGGCACCGACGGCACGAGCGCGTGCATGGCGATGCCCGTGAACAGATAGGCCACCGAGGGGATGAGCAGGTAGTCGAGCATGGCGAGCCATCCCGCCAGAAAGCCCGCGGGCCGGCCGAGGCCCTCGCTGGCGTACGCAAACACCGACCCGGCGTGGGGCACCACGCGCGACATCTCGGCGTACGACCAGGCGGTGAAGGCCATGGCCAGCGTGGCCAGCAAGTACACCGTGGCCACGGCGCCGTTGGTGCGCGCATCGAGTACGCCGAACACGCCAACCGGGGCGAGGGGGCCGATGAAGAGGAGGCCGTAGACGATGAGATCGCGGAGTGAAAGCGTGCGCCGAAGTGTGAAGGCCGGCGCGGATGAACCGGTTTTGCTTCTTGACTGTGTGGCCATAGGCTGAATAATCGATGAAGTCGTATTATGCACGTCAAAGTTCTTTTTCTGCGCGCGATCTCGCTGGGTGTCGCCCTCGCCTCCGTTCTTCTTGCGCAGGGCCGGACGGCGGCACAAACCCCGGCCACGCTGACGCCGCCCGAGGCGTTGGTCATCGAGGGCATGCCGCCGGTTCCTGCCCGCATTGCCGAGGCGATGGCGCCCTACAGCCAGTTCCGCCGCGCGACGTTTCGCAGTTGGCACCCCACGCGGCGCGAGATGCTCGTGGCCACCCGGTTTGGCGACACCGATCAGATTCACCGCGTCGCCGCGCCCGGCGGCGCCCGCACGCAGTTGACGTTCGTGCCGGGCGGCCTCGGCGGAGGGCAGCGCGCGTCGTACAGCGCCACATGGCAGCAGGGGAGCGGCGACTACTTCGTCTACCAGAAGGACGTGGCCGGCAACGAGGCCTACCAGAACTATCGGCTCGACCTGGCCACGGGTCGCACGGCGATGATCACCGACGGGGCGTCGCGGAACTCGCTGGGGGTGTGGTCGCGCGCCGGCGATCGGCTCGCCTACGCGTCCACGCGGCGCACCAACAAGGACTGGGACCTCTACGTCGTCAATCCCGCCGATCCCGCGACCACGCGCATGCTGGCGTCGCTCGAGGGCTCATGGGACGCTATCGACTGGACACCGGACGATGCGGCGGTGCTGGCGTTGCAGATGATCTCGGTGGCCGAAAGCTACCTGTGGCGCATCGACGTGGCCACCGGCGAGCGGACGCTGCTCACGCCCAGGGGACCGCAGCCGGTGTCGTACCGCGGTGCGGCGCTGTCGCGCGACGGCGAGAGCGTGTACCTCACGACCGACCGCGACTCCGACTTCCTGCAACTGGCGCGGCTCGAGCCCGCCACCGGTGCGCTCACCGTGCTCACGCCGCAGGCGCAAGGCGATGTGGAGGAGATTGCGCTGTCGCCCGACGGCGCCGTGATTGCGTTCACGGTGAACCAGGACGGCCGGAGCGCGTTGCGCCTGCTGGACGTGGCCACGCGCAAGGAGCGTTCCGCGCCGGCCATCGCCACGGGCGTGGTGACCAACCTTCGGTGGCACCGCAACAGCGTCGACCTCGCCTTCGACTTCGAGTCGCCGAAGACGCCGGGCGACGTGTACTCGCTCGACATCACGACCGGGCGGGCGTCGCGCTGGACCACCAGCGAAACCGGTGGGCTCAATGCCGACGCGCTGGCGGAGCCCGAGATGGTGAAGTGGACCAGCTTCGACGGGCTGGCCATCTCGGGCGTGCTGTACCGGCCGCCGGCGCGCTTCGCCGGGCGGCGCCCCGTGATGATCAACATCCACGGCGGGCCCGAGCGCGTGCAGGCCCGACCCACGTTCATCGGGCGCAGCAACTACTTCCTCAACGAGATGGGCGTGGCCATCATCTATCCCAACTTCCGCGGGTCGTGGGGGTTCGGCAAGACGTTTCGCGACCTCGACAACGGCGTGCTGCGCGACAACGCGACGAAGGATATCGGCGCCCTGCTCGACTGGATTGCAGCCCGGCCCGACCTCGACAAGGACCGCGTGATGATCACGGGGGCCAGCTTCGGCGGCTACCTCACGCTGGCGTCGTTTGTGGCCTACAACGAGCGCATCCGCTGCGCCTTCGCCGGCTTCCCGATGTCGAACATCGTGACGCAGATCGAGGCCATCGAGCCCTCGCGGCGCGACACGCGGCGGGTCGAGTATGGTGACGAGCGCGACCCCGACGTGCGCGCCTTCCTGCTGAAGGTGGCGCCGGTGATGAACGCCGAGCGCATCCGCAAGCCGCTGTTCCTGGCGCACGGGGCCAACGATCCGCGCGTGCCCGTGGGCGAGTCGGAGCAGATGGCCGCGGCCGTGCGCAAGAACGGCACGCCGTTGTGGTTCATGGTGGCCAGGGACGAGGGCCACGGCTTCGCCCGGTCGGCCAACAGCGGGTTCCTGCTGCAGGCCTGGGCGTTCTTCATGGAGCAGTTCCTGCTCGATTAGGCGTGGCGGAACTGAAGTTCCGCCCTACTTCGCATTCGGCAGGTAGATCGACATCAGCGTCACCGGTGCGGTGATGTCGATGAACTGGTGGGCGATGCCCGATGGCACGATCAGGAAGTCGCCCTTGGCAAACTTCTGCGTCGTGCCCCCCTCGATCCCCTTCCCCGAGAGGTTGGTGCCGTTGCGGATCTCGCCAACCAGCTTCCCGCCCGTGAGCAGCGTGGCCGATCCGTCAATCACGTAGAACAGCTCGGCCTGCGCCTCGTGGAGCGACGCGCCCTGCGGCATCGGCAGGCGGCGCTCGACGTTGACGTTGTACGGCGCCAACGAGAACACGCGCACGCTCGATGCGGCACGGTCGCCGGGCAGCTTGGCGAGGGCCGCCATCAGGTCGGCGGCCGTGAACTGGCTGGCCTTGGTGGGGTCGGTGGGCGTGGGCGCCTGTTGGGCCGCGGCGGCCGGCGCGAACGCGAGCACGGTGATCAGGGCGATGGTCTTCATGGCTATTTGCTCCCCACGTCCCACTTCGACGTAAACCCGTTGGTCCCCTTGTGGCTCCACGTGTGCGACGCGCTGGTGTGGGTGTGCGACACGGAGCGGAACTGCGTGTAATCCTGGAACACCGCGGCGGGCAGGTTGAGGATCTTCACCGCCTGGCCGTTGTAGCCCGTCATCACTTCCATGTCGACAGACGACTCGGGGCCGGAGAAGCGCACGCGCGTGGGCGTGGCCTCCATGGTGATGGGGACCTTGGTGAACGACAGCATGCCCTTCTGGAACCCGGCAAACGCGAGGGGGAGCAGGGCCTCGACGGCCTTCATCTGGCGGTCGCTCACCTTGTCGCTGACGTAGATCTTCGACCACGTGCGCATGTGGAAGGTGACGAGCACCTGCACGCCCGACAGGTCAACCTCCTGGTAGTGGCCCTTGTCGATGGAGATCATGCGATTGCCCTCGCACGGCATGTGCGAGGGCTCGCCACCGAAGTTGCACGGGCACGACACCGTGCAACTGCAGCTTTCGGCCACCGTGGCGGTGAGGTGCCAGTTGGGGTCCTGGGCCCTGGACGGCACGACCAGGGCGGTCAGGCAAAGGGCTAACACAAGGGTGACGGCACGCATCGCAGGGCCTCCGGTGGAATGACGGCCAAGCGTCGCCGATCGCGCGCGGTCTGTCAACGTGCCGGCCGGCCGCCGTGTTAGTCTCGTGGACCGAGGGAGAGCGAACATGACGCGTCACACCATTCTCGGGGCCATCGTCGTCGCCGGCGTCGTGTCGATCACGCTGGCCGCGTCGCGGCAGCCTGCCGGGCAGCCCGCGCCGCGCGTGGTCGAGATCGAGAAGATCAAGGACAACCTGTACGTGATGAAGGGCGGCGGCGGCAACAGCGCCGTGTTCATCACCGCCAACGGGGTGACGGTGGTCGACACCAAGAACCCCGGGTGGGGGCAGCCGCTGCTCGACAAGATCAAGACCGTCACCGACAGGCCGGTGACGCGCATCATTAACACCCACACGCACGGCGACCACGTGAGCGGCAACGTCGAGTTCCCGGCGGGCATCGAGATCGTGGCGCACGAGACCACGAAGGCCAGCATGGAGCTGATGCGTCCGGTCACCGGCCTGCCGGCGCCGCCGGCCGGTCCCAGCATCTTCCAGCGCAACAACGGCAAGGGCCTGCCCACGCGCACCTTCAAGGACAAGCTGACGCTCGGCGCGGGCGCCGATCAGATCGACCTGTTCTTCACGGGGCCGGCCCACACGGGCGGCGACGCCTTCGTCGTGTTCACGGCGCTCCGCACCATGCACGCCGGCGACGCGTTCCACACCCGCGACCTGCCCATCATGGACAAGAACAACGGCGGCAGCGGCGTGCAGTACCCGACCACGCTGGCGTGGGCGGCGCAGATTCCCGGCGTCGACACCATCATCAACGGCCACAACGCCGCCACCACGACGCCCGCCGACATGAAGATCCAGTCGGAGTTCATCGCCGAGTTCGTGAAGTTCGTCCAGGACGCCAAGAAGGTGGGGAAGACCGTGGACGACGTGGTGAGGACGTGGACGACGCCGGCGAGGTATGCGGCGACCTACGCCAAGCCGAACCCCGACCGCGTGCGCGCCGACGCGCAGGTGATCTGGGATGAGACCAAGTGAGAAGTGAGAAGTGAGAAGTGAGAAGTGAGAAGTGAGAAGTGAGAAGTGA
>CAYJPQ010000037.1:0-33628 GCA_964372085.1 uncultured Bifidobacteriaceae bacterium
TCCCGGAACCTCCCCGAACGTCCGATAATCTGGTCCATGCCTCGAAACGCCGAAGTCATCCGCCAGTGGAAGCTCCTCCTGCACCTTGACGGCAAGGCGCACGGGCAGTCCGTGGACGACCTGGCGTCTGAGCTCAACGTCACCAAGCGCACCGTGTGGCGCGACCTGGCGGCGCTGCAGGAGGCGGGCTTCCCGCTCGTCGACGAGAAGCGCGACCGCAAGACCGTGTGGCGCGTGATGCACCTGCCGCTCAAGGCGCTCACCGACGCGGGCCTGTCGGTGACCGAGGTGTGCTCGCTCTACGTGAGCCGTCAGTTGTTGCTCACCCTCACCGGCACGCCGTTCGAGGCGGGGCTCAACTCCCTCCAGAAGAAGGTGCACAAGGCCCTGTCGCCGCAGACGCGGAAGTTCCTGGACCAGCTCCCCAACGTGGTGCGCGTGCGCGCGGAGCCGCGCAAGAAGGTGCCGGCCGGCTACGACGAGATGGTGGCCCGGCTCATCGAGGCCTCCACGCGCCGGCGCGTGGCCGAGATGCGGTACTTCTCGGTGAGCAGCAACCGGCAGAAAGACTACGTGGTGCATCCCTACCTCGTGGAGTATTCCGACGGCGGGCTCTACCTGCGGGCCTTCGTGCCGGAGTACGACGAGATGCGGCTCTTCGCCGTGGAGCGCATCAAAACCTTCAAGGCCACCGAGCAGTCGTTCGCCCCGGTGGAGGCGGTGGGCCAGTCCGACTTCGACCCGTCGCTCGGTGTGGGGATGGGCAAGGCCGAGCGCGTGCAGCTGGAGTTTTCGCCGCGCGTGGCGCCCTACGTGCGCGAGCGCGTGTGGCACACGTCCCAGCAGCTCGAGGACACCGCCGACGGCGGCGTGCGGCTCACGCTGAAGGTGTGCCGCGACTGGGCGCTGCACGGCTGGGTGCTCAGTTGGGGCGCGCACGTGCGGGTGGTGTCGCCCTCCGTGCTGGCGGAGGAGATCCTGGTGATGATCGACGGCGCGCGCGAGCGCTACCTGCCGCGCCTGGATTTCGGACCCGTGTTCAGTCGGGGTTCTTCTTCCGCCTTGCCGTCCCTCCCGCTTCTCGAGAACGCGAGGCGGCGTAAGACGCGAAGTGCCGCTGCTTCCTAGTCAGGGGTGACATCGCGTCGGCAAACGCCAGCTCGTCGTGGTGCAGTTGGTCGATGAGGGCCAGCACCTGCTTGTCGCCGGGCGCCATGGCGCGCAGGTCGTCGAGCATCTGCCGGATGATACGCCGCGCCTCTTCGTAGTCGCCGTGCCGGTTGGCGGCCAGGGCCTGGGCGCGGGCGCGGTCTGCCAGCAGCGTGGCCACGGCCAGGCGCACCTCCCGGTTCACGGGCTGCTTCCCGTCCTCTGCGGTGCCCACCGCGCGCCAGTTCACGGCCACGGGCTCGGGAAAGAGGACGCCGTCCTTGTCTGACACGCGGCACTGCACGCCCAGGCTCACGCCTTCGGGGAGCGTTCCCTTGAACGCCACCGCCACGACGAGCGTCACTTCCTGGTCGGCCACGAGGTTTCCCAGTTGCACGCGCAGGCGGCCGTCCACGTGTTGCATGGGGAAGCCGTTCAGCACCATGGCTTCCACGCCCGGGTCGCACGACACCTCGAACACGGCATCGCGCGCCACCACCTCGAGGGTTTCGCCCAGCTCGCTGGCGAAGAAGTCGGGGATCTGCTGGGCCTGCTCGATGAAGTAGAAGTGCCCGCCGCCCTCGGTGGCGAGCGTCGAGAGCAGCTCTTCGTCGAAGTCTGCGCCCACGCCGAAGGTGGAGGTGAGGACGCCTTCGCGCCGGAGTCGCGCGGCCGTGGCCACGAGCTCCGCGTGATCGACCACGCCGTGGTTGGCCAGGCCGTCGGTGAGCAGCAGCACCTTGGCCACGCCGGGCGCGTCGGGCTCCGTGCGGCGGGCCAGGTCGGCGCCGCGGAGCCATCCGCCGCAGAGGTCCGTTGACCCGCGGGCGTCGATCTCGGCCAGGCGTTGCAGGGCCAGGGTCTTCGCCTCCTTGGTGGCGGGTGTCCGGTCCAGCACGGTGACGATCTCCTCGTCGTAGCAGGCCACGCCCAGGTGGTCGTCGGGCTTCAGCAGGCGCACGGCGTGTTCCACGGCCGTGCGGGCCATGTCGAACTTGGAGCCGCCCATCGAGCCCGAGCGGTCGAGCACCAGGGCCACGTCAACCGGCGTGCGCGCCGCGCCGCCGCCGGCGGTGGCCGGCTTGGCGGGGGCGCTGATGGCCACGTGGAGGTAGCGAACGGCGGGCGCGTTCGCGGGGATGAGAGCGCGATCGGTTTGGAGGTGCATGGATCCAGTGTCGCAGCCGTCTGTGACAGGTCAGGTCGCGCGACCTCCCGTGTCACGCGCGTCCCCAATCATCGGCCGCGAGGTGACACATGACGCGTCGAGCGATGGTGGTTCTGGCTTTGATGGCAACGTTCCAGGTGGCATGCGGCGGCGGGTCTTCCAGTCCTACCGCGCCCAGCACGACGACAGCGGCCCCGCCGACGCCGACGAGGGTGATCGGCGTGAGTGGGAACCTCGCGTTCGGAGAGGTCAGGGTCGGCTCCAGCCGCACATCGACGTTTACGATCTCTAACAGCGGTAACTCCACCCTCACCGTCACCGGCGTGAGCGCGTCGGGCGGCTTCGCGTCGCAGTCTGCCGCCAGCTGGACGAGCGGCCAGATTCCGGCCGGGTCGTCGCAGAGCGTCACGATTGCGTTTGAGCCCACCACGGCCGGCACCTACTCCGGCACGTTGACCGTGAATGCCGACCACACGAGCGGCACCAACACGATTGCCGTATCCGGCACGGCCGTCGCCGTCTCGTCTTTCTCGGGAAGTTGGTCGGGCACCTACGTCGTGGAGCGCTGTGACGGGACGGGCTCCATCCAGGACATCCTCTGCAGCGCACCCTCGGGCTCGCGCCCCGGCGGCATCTATCCAGTGGGCACATCGCTCCCCATCACGTTGACCCTCGTCCAGAATGGCAACAACGTGACGGGCACCTTCGCCCTGGGCAATGTCCGCGGCGTGGCCACGGGCGTGGTGACCAACGGGCTGCTGACGCTGCAAGGCACCGCCACCGGCGGCACGCTGACGGCGGTCATCACCTACTGGAGCACCCGTGCAACCGGTAACGTGATGGACGGGTTTGCCAGCTACAACATCACCATCCAGGGCGCGCCAGGGGTGGGGGTGTTGGTGACGAGGTTTGGGAGGGTGACGAAGTGAGGGCGGTCTACTGCCAGCTCTCCCTTTCGGCGTCGAGATAGCCGTTCGGGTATTTCCTTTTCGCCGCACCGCCCAACGCCTTCGCTGCGCTCTTGGGCTTCGGCAGCAGGATGACAGTACGGCCCCGCAAAACGATCAGGAGCCGGGCCGCTGGCCACTGGCCCGGCTCCCTGGGCGTCCCCGGGTCTCTGTCTCGCTTCTTGCCCATGGAAGAGTCTTCCGCCACAGTCTCATCGTCTTGACCAGAATTCAAGAAGCAGAATTTGCGTACACGTTGCCGGCCACACCCGCGAGGCTCAACTGCCCTATTTCAAAACTGCCGATCTTCGGTCGAACGCAGTCGGAACCGACGATGCTAGCGTCGTCGTCATGGATGACTTCGAACTGAGACGCACACGAACACAGGTCACGGCGCTGATCCAGCAGATTGGTGGACTCACCGGAGAGCCAAAGGAACAAGTTGTGCTACGGGCTTTGGAGGAGCGCCTCTCGAGGCTGACCGGGCCCACGTCGGCTGAAGAGCGCCGGCGGCGTGTGTTCAATGGCCTCGACACATCGCTGTGGTCGAATCTTCGACCGGCGACCGCTGGCACGCTGACGAAGGATGAAGAAGACCAAGCCTTGGGATATGGGCCGGAGGGCGTATGACCTTGGACGCGAGAGCTCTAATTGCCATCGTGCGCAAAGAGCCGGGGTTTGAGCGACTCGTCGAGGCGGTCGCTGACGATCCGAATCCCCGCGTAGCGGCACCGACCCTCGCCGAGGCCGGGATGATCCTCGCCGCACAAGGAGTGATGATGCCCGAGGCGGTGCTCGAGATCGTTATGTGGCGTTTGAACCTGACCGTGGCGCCCTTCACGAAGGAACACTGGAAGGGCGCCGTGAGGGCGTATGAGAAGGGCCGCAAGGCTGGCGGACGGCCCGTGTTCGGGCGCTGCCTCAGCGAGGCCGTGGCGTCGGCCATGGGTGCCCCGGTTGTGGAGTAGCCGACTGGCATGCCCCTGGCACCCTGGCACCCTCGCACCTTCGCACCCCTAGATCCGCTGAGCCTTCTCCGCATACCTGCACATCGCGTTCGCCAACTGCATCTGCCTTGGCGTCCGGCATTCGGGTTCGAAGAGTCTTGGCGAAGCCACCAGGAACACCGCGCATCGGGCGCGTGAGGTGGCCACGTTGAGGCGGTTGAGGCTGTAGAGAAACTCCATTCCTCGTGGCGCATCTTCCGGACGCGAGGTGGTCATCGAGTAGATCACCACGGCGCAGGTCTGGCCTTGGAACTTGTCCACCGTGCCAACCTGCACCCCATGCACGTAGGGCGGAACTTCAGTTCCGCCAAGTCTCTCCGCAATCCGGTTCACCTGCGCGTTGAACGGCGCCACCACCCGGATGTCGGCCGCGGTGAGCGGCACCGTGTCGCCCTTTTCGTTCACCCACTTCGCCCCAGGCGCGAGCAGTCTCTCCACGAGGGCAGCGACAGCCTCCACCTCTTCCATCGACGAGCCTTGGTTGCCGTCGTGCTCCACCGGCACCAGCCAGAGGTGCGAGCCCTCGAGGGCGCCCGTGCCCACAAGCTGCTGCCGTTCGAGGCCATCTTTCGCGTGGAGCTTGCCTTCGTAGAAGAGTTCCGACGTGAACGCGGTGAGCGTCGGCGACATGCGCCACGTGACGGGCAGGAAGATGCCCTTCTCCGGCGGCATCGTTTCGTGGCCGCCCAGCACGTGCTGGAGCGCGGAAATGCCCACGCCGTCCGGGTGGCTGGCCTTCTCGGGCTGGTCCAGTTGCTGCGGGTCGCCGAGCAGCACCAGGCTGTCGGCCGCCTGCGAGACGGCCAGCACGTTGGCGAGGGACATCTGGCCGGCTTCGTCGACGAAGAGCACGTCGACGGTGTTGGCGTATTCCTCGCGCGACCACAGCCAGGAGGTGCCGCCCAGTACATCCAGTTCGTGGCCCATCAAAGCCGCAAGCGGCGCCTCGTTGCCCTTGAGACAGATGATTCCGTCGTCGCCTTCGTCGTCGTGATCGTCGCCGACCTTTGCTGCCACCCGCCCTCGGACGGCCGCGACTTCCCTGGCCCGAGCGGAGTCGAGGGCCGTCCCGGCCTGCCTCAACACCTCGTCGAGCAGGTTATGAATCACCTTGTGGCTGTTGGCCGTGACCCCCACCTTCTTCCCCGCCCTCACCAGCGCCAGGATCATCTGCGCGCCCACGTACGTCTTGCCCGCTCCGGGTGGTCCCTGGATGGGCAACGTGGTGCGGTGGAGGTCCGTAGCAATTCGCACGGCAAAGGCTTGTGCGGTCTCTCCCGGTCGCATCTCGAACGCGCCACTGCGCAGCCTGGGCGCGTGGCCCAGCAGCAATTCCACTCCGCACTCCTCGGGCACCCCATCAAGGCGTGCCGCCTCGATCACCCGCTCGGCCAGGCGCATCACGGATCGTTGCACTCCGACGGTGCCGATCACGTCCGCGGCGAACACCGTCTCGGGGTGATCGTCGGCGCGGCTGGGGCCCTTTTCGACGTCCAGGGTCTGCGCCAGGCGGTCGTGGGCCACTACCTTGCCAAACGTTGACTCGTCGTCTCGCGTCTTGAGCTTGTCGCTCCGGCCGACCTCGATCTCCTGCCGGGGGTAACAGTAGCGGTCGATCACCGACTTGGTGGGCTTGCCGGTCTTCCCCGTCTTGAACCCCAGCCGCTTGACGTGGCGCAGCCCGGCGACGACGGCGCGTTCGTCCATCAGGTCTTCTTCCGGGAGTTCGAGCACGCGGAAGTATTCCCACCACTGTGCGTTCTCTTCGCGCTTGTGCCAGTCCACCAGGTAGGCCAACAGCCACCGTGGGTGATTGGGGTCTGACGGCTGGCTGGCTTCAGGAGGGAGTCCGGCGAGAAGGGCCAATCGCAGCACTTCAACCTCCGCCTTGATGCCGGCAATGGTGTCGCTCGCCTTGTCTTCCGGCTCGGTTGGCCGGGGAACGGCGGTGCCGTTGCGCTCCCACTCCGCGCGCAGGGTCTCCAGCCAATCTCGCAGGGCCTCGGTGGAGCGGCAGTCGTCTTCGTTGTAGCCCTGCACGGCATCACGAATCTCGCTGGTGATGGCGTCTGGCGACTTGGCATCGAGCGCCATCTCCACGGCCATCAACGGCTCGCGCACGTTCTTGAGCTCCACCTTGCGCGTGTAGTTGTAGTACTGCTCGAGTTGCTTGATGGAGTAGCTCTCGACCCCGGCTCGGACAGCCTGCTTCACGATCGGATACAGGTCCACGAAGCGGTCGGATCGCAGCAGGCGGTCCATCTCATCTCCGCGGGAGACGTAGCGCCCCACCAGCTTCTTGAATGCGGTGGGTTCGTAGTGGTTGAAGTGGTAGACGTGCATCTGCGGGTCTGCCTCCCACGCCCGCACGATGAGGTCCATCACCGTCTCAAACGCCGCCTTCTCCTCCCCATCGTCCATCGCCCAGAAAGAGGTATACGTACGGAGGGCCGGGACTTCAGTCCCGGCCGATCCCCATACCCCGAACAGGAACTCGCGCCCGCCTTCCCTGGCAAACGAGGCCCCTTCCAGGTCCAGGAAGACATCCCCCGGCGACGGCGGCGGCAACCGCGTGAGCCCTTCCCCTTCCTTCACCTCCAAGAGCTCGTGGACGGGCCGCTTCTCCGTCCGCTGCTGGTGCTGCACGCGCGCCTGGCTGCCGAGGCGGTCGTACGTCTCGCGCGAGCCTCTGGCCGGTTTGAACGTCACGGGCACGGACATCTCGGCGGCGGCCTTCAACGTGGGCACGCCTTGCGCCACGAGTTCTACGCGATGGGAGCGGCCCGACCCGGCAATGTAGGAGAGGTGGTCGTCTGCCCGCCGCCGCTTCTCGCACGCCACTGCCCACGCGCACACCTGGCAGGCGTCCACCGGCTCGGGGTAATACTCGGCGCGCAGCTGCTCGTGCCCCTTGGCCAGCTCGTCGCGCATGGCCTTCAGCACCATGCGGTAGTAGGCCGCGAAGTCTTCCACCCGATAGTTCTCGTGCGCGATCGGCGTCACCACCTGGAAGCGTTCCGGCGCCACGCCCTGCATGTCCGTCAACATCGCGGAGTAGGCGGAGAGCTGAAGGATGGTGCCGCCCTTCGTCTCGCGCGCCAGCTTCGTGTCTTGCGCCTCGTACGACCACGCCCCAAGGTGGCTCGGCCTCTCCACGCGCCGCAGCACGTCGGCATACCCGGCGAGATCTCTTTCCGCCAGCCGCGCTTGAACAATCGCATCCACGCCCGCGCGCATGGCCTCCACGGTCAGCCGGGCGGACTCCTCACCGGGCGTCTTCTTCTCCGGCTTCACATCGACGATGGTGAGGCCCTGGGCGCGGAGGGATTCCACATACGCGCGCTCGTGATCCTCGCCGTGCTTCCGGAGGATGGCCGCGTAGGGGTTGTCAGTCTCGGGCCGCTCGAGCACCTTGCGCGCCGCGGCCAGGTCGAGTCCGGCCTTGTGGCGGCAGGCCAAGAAGCTGGAGAGGTCGGAGGGGGAGAGGACGAGCTGGCCGTCGAGGATGCGCATCGGAGACGTGTAGTCTACCGGCTGAGCGTGTCAGGACGGGTCACACTCACTCCGCCCCGTCCCGCATCACCGCCTCCCCATGCAGATAGGCCACTCCGGCTCCGGCGGCGGGGGCAGCAGCTCCGCAAACTGCAGGTCCTTCTGGTCCAGCAGGTACACCTCGCCAGGGACGATGTGGTCGCGGATGAGCGTGAGGGAGACGATGCGCTTCTCGCACTCGTCGATCATGCTCTCCAACATGTGCTCGGGCAGGGCCGGATGGTCGTCGGTCTGGTCCTTCGGGTCCATCTCCATGTCGGCGCGGTACTGCTCAATCGCCGCTTCGAGTCGCCCAATCCGCTCCCCCACCCTCGCCTTCAGTGCCTCACCGTGCATCGTCAACTTCAGTCCGCTGATCATGGGTCACCGCCTTTCGTGGTGACGACGATGCCATCGTCCCGGGCTGGGGGGCAAGAAGCAGGATTTGCGATCAGGGAGAACCGTCGGGAGTACGCGATTGCTGCCACACGTCTCAGTTCCTCAGCCGACGATGCTAGACTTGGGTCATGTCTACGGATGAACTACTCGCCGAGACGCTTCGCCTTTCTCGCCGCGAGCGCGCGAGGGTAGCCGAAGAGCTACTCTCCAGCCTGGAAGAGCCAGAGGATGACGTAGCCGCTGCGTGGGCCGATGAGTTGCGCCGGCGCTCTCGCGAAATCGCCGATGGGGTCGTGCAGGCGGTCTCGTGGGATGTCGCACGCAGCGAGATTCGGAAGGAACTTAAGGCCTCCATCGTAAACTAGCGCCGCCGGCAATCCAGCCCTTCATGGCCACGGCTCCTTGAAGACCACGATGCGGTGGTACTCGAGAAAGCCCTGCTGATCGCGGCTGAAATCCCCCACCCTGGTCCCCGCGTCGATGCCCCACTTGTCCAGGAGGCTCGTCCGCACCTCGGGCACGACCAGGAGCTCCTGATTGTTTGAAAAGCTGATGTATCCCTTGTCGAACAGGTGGTCGATGTGGGGCGACAGCAGAAGTCCGTTGTAGCCGCTGAGCCGTTCAGAATCGGTGGAGCTCTTCCATGGCTTGATGTGGCTCGCGCGCAAGTGCCTCGCGTCGTTCACTCCGGTGACTCGACAACGCTCCTCGGTGAGCAGGACATTCGACCGGAATACGCCCTGGCCACGCCTCGCTTTAACAAGCTGGTCGCGGAACGTCGGCCCCATCTGCTCGTTGAACACCAGGTCGTCGGCCTCTTCGGCGTCCATGACCCGAGGAAACCCGTTCACTATGGCCAATGCATCCCAGTAGTGCTGCCCCATCAACCCGATCAGCGCGTTGGCCAAGGGCTCGGGCACCGAGGTCAGATAGATGCTCTGCACGCCGTTTCCGTTGGTCTGTAACGGAGAGTAGGTCTGGGGAAGGAAGGGACGAAGGATCCCTATGTGGTCTTTGGGCCGGATTGGCTCCTCAACCGCACAGTAGTAGACGGGAACGTACCAACCCTCCTCCAGCCAGTTACTCCCGGCATTGCCGAAGTCCGGTTTCGGCGCTGTCTGGGCCGGGCCGGTGACCATCCCAATCGCCTGAATCCTGGTGTCGCGGAAGGAGAACACGACGTCTCCCGGGACCACCTCGCGCATGAAGTCGTAGAAGGGGTTGCGCGCACCATTGGCGTTCGTCTTCGGGGACCACATGAAGTTGCCCCGAATCTCGGTCTCGAACGTCTGGTTCTGGTTTACCCACCAGTAGCGCGCCATCAGCGAAACCCTGGCACCTCGAGCACGGCCTTCGACTGCACAAGCCCTTCGAATTGCTGGCGAAGCTGACGGGCGAATGACGCGTTCCTCACCAGCACGCCGGCCTCAACGTTTCGATCCTGTGCCCACGCCGTGAAGTTGGCTGACGTCACGAACGACCGCTCGTCATCCGCGACAATTACTTTGGCATGCCAGGTGGCCTTGTCATTTGCGTCGGCCGCCAGCGACCTGGGATCGTAGTAGAGAACCGGCCGAGCCGGCCCTGGCCACGTGCCCCTGAGTTTGGTGGCAAACTCACGCAGGATTTCCGAGTCGTATCGGGTGTCGCCGCGTTCGCGGTCAACATGTACGAAGAGTTGCACCTTGAGACTTGGCAGTTGCGCCATTCGCTCGGCAAGTGGCGCAAAGACGACCTCTGCTTGCCGGATGACGAACGTGCTGACCAGCACAGACCTCTCAGCCGAGCGGAACATCTCGCTGACCACGACCGAGGTGTCCCGGCTGTGCGAGACAGCCGACTCTGGGCCTGTCCACACCAACTCGGCACCAGATGCCAGCCTCGCTTCAGCAGCATCGGCGAAGGCGTCAACCAGCATGGCGAGGTGGGCCGCCTGAATCCCCTCGCTACACAACCGGCACAGCTCGGCCAGCGCCTGTTCCGAACATCCCGGAGCCACCCGTGCCAGTGCCATGCGCGACAACGGCAGCCCGAGCTGGCCCGACCGCAGCGCGGACGAGATGGCCCTCAAGGCGCCTGCTGAAAGGCCGTCGAATGCTGCGCTCACTCGTCAGGCCTCATCGAAGAACGCCGCCCCATCGCCGTCAACAGTGGGCACTACCAGCGCACGGTCCAGGAAGTCGTTTCGCCTCTCGCACGAGCTCTCGGCGAGCAGCACGCAACCGTGACAGGCCGCACCGTGCAGGTGGCGTCCTTCCTGCCAGCTGTCGGGTTGGTGCTGGGCGCACACCGGGTCGTTGGAGCACAACTGCCCCAGCTCCACAGCCTGGCGAAGGTACCGGTCGATTCGGTCGGCCGACTCCACCAACCCTCCAAGGGTGCCTTCCGCGTCGGGGCTGGCCGTGTAGAGCAGGATGCCGTAGCCCGACTCACCGGCGTAGATGCGCTCTCGGATTGAGCTGGAAGCGTATCCGCAGTCCAGCGCCACCGCCGTAATCAGCAGGTGCGACAGGGAGTGCAGCATGATGAACGGCGCCCCGGGGAACTTGGCCGACGCGGCCTGATTCGCCGTCTTCCAAGCCTCGAATCCCTTGAACAGTTGGGCGGTCCGGTCTCTCACCGCCTTCTTCTCGAACCAGGACTTAACGGCGTCTTCCTTGAACCCAATGAACAGGCCCTCGCCGCGATTCTCCACGGCGGGCAGCCAGTCCTGGTTCTGGGAAAGAGCGGCGCGTTCAACGTCGAGCGCAAGCTCGCCGTTGACGTCTGGCACCGCAGCTTCGAACCTGGTGAAGCCCACTTGCGCAATCACCTCCCTCAGGCGATGGACCTTCACGACCCGGCTCACCTTGCTAGTGAGTGTCGGCTCCCCGCCAGGGGTGACAACAGTCCTCGCAAAGAACACTCCATCTGGCTGGTCGGTGCCGACGGCATCTGGCGACGAAAGCAGCGTGGTGATCTCGGCTTCCCGGATCCCAAGAACAGGCGCGGCTGCCCCGCCGCGTCGTCTCTGAATCTCCTGCCACACGGCCTCGTTGGTGTGCCCTTCGAGCGCAGCGCTGACCTTCTTCTTCTTCCGCTCACGCACGACATCCTCGAGCGACTCGCAGGTATAAAGGAAGTCTTCCCAGACTTCCTGCACCGCAGCTCGAACCGACGCGTCCGTCTCCGGGATCGAAATGACAGACAGCGTTTGTGCGAAATACGCGTTGGAGGCCGACCGCACCAGCAACCGATTCGGCTTAGCAGGCGACTCGCCGCCGCCGCAACGTTCGGCTCCATTGGGTCCAAGCCAGGGACGCGGGCCCTTGCAGAACCCCAAGGGTGAATCGGCGCCCTGTTTGGTGGCCACGGCGAGCTGCCTGGACTTCCCGCATTCGCAACGAATGGTGATGTCCGAGAGGTCGCCGCTCGTGCCCTTCTCGTCGATCCACAGGAATCGGGAGCACGGGTCGTCGCCGCCGTGGACGAAGAGCTTCCAGTTGATGTCGCTCACGTGCCCGCGGGCGCAGGCCTGGACAAACCGGATGGGCACCACCTTGGCGGGAGGTGTGGTGCGGTCGCGGCGATAGGTCATGCCGCGATCGAGGTCCGTGCGATACACCAACGGTCGTGATCGAACGCCGCCCTCGCGACGCTCCGTCACGGAGGCAACGAACCACTCGGGGAACAGCCAAGCCGTCACGCCGGTAATTGGCGCGCCCGGATCGTCGCTGTCTGGCGGGGGCGCGTAGAAACGGACGGAGTCCCAGCCAAGGAGGGTCCGCACTTTGCCGGCCAGGCGCTCCTCATCGATGGGACTGCCCTGGTAGCCCGACCAGTGGTCGAGCCCGCCGATGATCACCGAGTGGTCCGGCAGGTCCACCATCGAACCCGGGCCGAAGGTGGTGACCATCTGGCTCTGGCGAATCTGCCCGGCCGGTCGCGTGTTGGCTCGCCCGTTGGGAGGCATTAGGCGTCCTCCCCCTCGGCCGGAATGTCAATCGCCATCCCGTCCAGCTTCTTGAGCCACAGGTTCACCGAAGGCTCCACATCACGCAGCGACCGAGGGGCCTTGAACTTGCGGGCATCCTGCACGGGCTGCAGGTCGGCCCCCTGAGGATCGAGGGGTGTGCGGAGCAGCGCAGGGCCGCCGCCACCCTCATGCTCCTGGTATCGCAGACGCGCGCTGGCATCCTGTTGGAACTTGGCCACCTTGAACCACGAGTCGAGCAGGTCGCCCACCCGAACCCGCAGCGTTGAATCCAAACGGGCTTCCTCTTCCCTCGTCTGGCGCTCCCGGTGAGCGCGGCCGCGCGCCGCCACCATCTCCGCAATCCTCGCCAGTTCGGAACGTTCCCCCACCGCAGCCAGCGCGCCCATCGGCGGCGTAAGTGCGGGCCGCAGGTGGCGCCCGATGGCCACCACAACGGCCGCAAGGGCACGGTCGAGCGCCCTCGGCGCGAACGGCGTCACGCTGGTGGCTTCCACCGAGCGGTAGAACGATGCGTGGAAGGCCTCGAAGCGCTCGAAGTGCGACCGGTCGCGAGGACGGTGGATATTGAGAAGCGTCACCACCAGGCCCGGCTTTTCCTTGTCGCGGCCTACTCGGCTTGTCGCCTGGATGTACTCGGCAGCAGCTTTGGGCTGTCCAAGCACCACCATCAGGCCCAGCCTCGTGATGTCGAGGCCAACCGAAATCATGTTGGTGGCCAGAGCCACATCCACGCGATCCGAATCGACAAACGAAAGACCGAGCCTGCGCTTGGTGTCAGACACCTGGTCTGTGCGTTCTCGAGACGTGAGCTCCGACACGTCTCGGCTGATCTCGCGATCCGCAAACGACCCGGTCGCCTCACCCACGCGTCGCTGCGAGCCATAGCCGGCCACACGCGAGGTCACTTCGTCTTCGACAATGCGCCGGCTGCCGCCGAGCTCTCTCAGGCTGTTGAAGTAGCCCAGCAGCGTCATGTAGGGGTCGGCGGGATTGGCCGGATTCTTCTTTCCTCCTGCCTCTAGCCACGCTTTCTGGGTCGCGCCAAGCAGCGCCAGGTAGCTCCTCAGCAGCACCACCTTGAGGCTGCGCCCCTGGGCGGCGAGTCCAATATACAGGCGGCCGGGCTGGTCGGCAATCGCCTTGGTGGTGGCAAAGAACGAGTCGCGCCGGTCGGGACCAGGCGGCGGGAACATCTCCACGCCCGAACGTGCAAACAACGCGCGCGTCTGGTCCGATGCTCGCCGCACCGTGGCCGTTGACGCCACAATCTTGGGGCGGATGCGATGGCCATCCACCTGCCGCTCGCACAGCGCATCGATCGCCGTCTCGTAGAGGCCGGCCATGGTGCCCAACGGGCCGGAGATGAGATGTAGCTCGTCCTGGATGATGAGGTCGGGCGGCCTCAGTGCGTGCGGCATGCGCTGGCCCACGCCCGGATCTGCAGCACCGTAGAAGCCGTTGCGATCCTGCCGGTCGGCGCCGCCCAGCAACATACCGCTCGTGCCCACCCAGGGGAGGCTGGCGAACTTGTCGACGGTGGCAATCACGAAGCACGGCAGGCGCCGGTACAGGGGCTCGTCGACGCCGACAATGGGAAGTGGGCTGTTACCCCGGAACACGCATTGGGGGCTGGCACAACTGACCTTCAGCTCGCTCGGCTGGTTGGCATTCGGCCACAACTGGAACGAGGTGGGCTTCAGGCGCGTGCCGCACCACGGGCAGTTCTCGATCGGCAGCGGCGCCGCCTTCCGGCTGTTGTTGCCATACGCAATCGTCTTAGCTCGGGCTGTGGTCTTGTCTGTATCTCCCTGCTTGCCCATTCGGTTAGGCGTGGCGGCCTTGCCCACCCACAGCCCAACCTCAAACGGCCACGCGCCGAGGTCAGCTGCGCGGTCTCGGCGAATCAACTCCATCGCGCAGATGAGCGTGGCCGCGCGGCCCAACTGGTCGAGTGTCAGCAGCCGCAGGGTGTAGCGCATCAGCACCGTCACGCCCGCAGACGTCAGTTCGGGGTCGAGCAACCGACGCAGAAAGATGGTGAAGGCTGCCAAGCCCAGGTAGGCTTCGGTCTTGCCGCCGCCCGTTGGGAAGAACAGCAGGTCCACCAGCTCACGCTCCGCGTGAGTGGGGTCTGCGATAGACCGGAGGTTCATCAGCACGAAGGCCAACTGGAAGGGCCGCCATTCGGGAGCCTTGACGCTCGCCGGATCGACGCCGCTTTCCTGGGCCCGGCGCTGCCTTGCGGCCATGGCCATCGCGCGATTGGTCAGACGAAACGCCTCGAACACCTTCGCATCTTGTAGAAGGCCAATGCCGGCCTCGATCCTCGTGGCAGCCAGCGATGCGCGATTGAGCAACTCGTCCGACGCTTCCCGCTGCGACCCATCCTGAGGGGCTGTCTGTCGCTGCTTCGCTATCCACGCTCGGTATTGCGTGACCACGCCAAGCAGGGCATCGGCGGCCTGCTGCGGGGTATCGAGCTCCGCGAGGGCTTCCATGCCAAGGGACACACCCTGCATGGGCGCCGGCTCTACGCGCTCGACCTCGGCGGACGGCACCCAGGTGGTCTCCACTCGTCGGCATTCGCCACCCACCACACGGCACCGGGTGGAGACGCCATGCCCCACCGCAAACTCCATCACGTCACGGTATTGGAGGTCTGCAATCCGCTCATCGGGCTCATCGTCTTCCTGCCTGCCGCGCGGATTCGGGCGCGGGACGAACGAGGTGGCTCCTTCGACGATGAGCTGGGCCTGGAAGATGAAGCGGATGTCTTTGAGGTCGGGCCGCTCCTCGGGATCGCGCCGGTTCACCAGGAACACAGAAACCGCGCGTGTGCCCTCGGGTAGGCCGGGCATGTCTCCCAGACCGCGCACGCGCCTGACCGAGGTCACTACTTCGAGGCCGCCGCTTTCGGGAACAGGCTGGGACACGGCGCGCTGCTCCGTGTCGACGCCAACGCTCACCTGGGCCGTGCGCTGGGCCCTCTTCCATTCTCCGGTGGCTTTGCCGTCACGCTCGAGTGGCTGGTAGTCGCCCCAACTCGCCGTCACATTCAGCGAGGTCGCACCCGGAGGCACCAGCACGCTGACGCCCATGGACGAAGGGAACTGCCCCCGCTTGGCCGCCGGGGGCTCCGCCGTGCTGTCGTCATCTTCCGCGCCACCCGCTGCGGAGGCGAGTTCCAGCTCGCCCTGCTCGTCTTCGTCGGCCTTCTGGCTGGCGGGTGCGTTCCACGGCACCAGGAAGCCCGTGAGATACCAGCGCGAGGGCTGGTTCGGAAGGGTTTCCGCAGCCTGAGGTTCGTCCGGCTCAGGTCCAATCAAGTCGAGGCGAAGGGCGTGCGTGAGGCGGGCGCGGACGTCGGCGGAAGTCATACGAGGCTGGCCGACATCTTAGTGCTTGGCCGAGTCAGGCGGGGTCGCAGGTCGTGGATGAGCTGGCCTGCGGACCACGGATTGTGGAAGGTGGAAACCAGTGCTACCATGGCCATGTTAACAAACATGGACGTGATATAAACCACGTCCATGGTAAGGAGCCAACTACCGTGGAAGCTATGAATCAGAGGTCTCCGAACAAGCTGGGCCAGCCGGCCGAAGACTTTGTGGCTCAGCTATTTAGGTCCGATGGGTGGAAGGTCCAGCGTGATGTGGCCGTCGGCCCCTACCGGGCTGACCTTGTTATTCAAAGGCAGGGAAAGGCCTTTGTCATCGAGGTCAAGGCCTTCTCAGAGGGACGGCCCGACCGGGTCCTTCCACTGCTCTCGCATGCCTTGGTCCAAGCCCAGGCATTCGCCCGAGCCCACGGCAAGGCTCGCCCGCTCGCCATCGTTTACCTGGGCGCAGCATCGCCATCGCTCGCGAAGCATGTCCAGGAGTTCGCACACGACTTCGCTTCAGGCGTCGCCGTTGGCGTCGTTTCGGAGAATGGCCTTCGTCATTTTGTCGGCGACGGCCTTGAAAGCCTGAATGCAGAGCCGCAGATTGCTCGAGGGAACTATGAGAAGTCGCCGAATCTCGCGCACCATCTCTTCTCAGACTTGAACCAGTGGATGTTAAAGGTCCTGCTAGCCCCAGAGGTTCCTGAACAGTGGCTCGCGGCGCCTCGTAGCAACTATCGCAACGTGTCGGAGCTTGCGCTGGCAGCGAACGTGTCGCCGATGAGCGCGTCCCGCTTCATTCGGCAGTTGAAAGCGGAGGGATACCTGGACGAATCGGCTCCTTATTTCAAGCTGGTTCGCCGGGCCGACTTGCTGCAACGCTGGCAAGCCAGCGGGCTCCGCGTGTCTCCAAGCGAGAAGCCCATGGTGTTCATGCTGGGCGGACCGATTGAGAGTCACCTAAGCCAGCTGAAAAGCAACGATGCCTGCCTGGCGTTGTTCGCTGCCGCGGACGCCCTTAAGCTTGGACACGTGAGCGGGGTGCCGCCACATGTCTACGGGCCGCGGTGGGACCGCCTCGACCCCAACGTCTGGCCGGTGTTCCCAGCGGCCGCGAAGCCGGACTTCATCCTCCGAGAAGCAAGAGCACATCAATCGATTTTCAGGGGAATGGTAAGGCCTGACGGCGTACCAGTCTGCGATGCCATTCAGGTCTGGCTGGACGTGTCGAGGCATCCCGCTCGTGGCATGGAGCAAGCAGACGTGATCTACCGCAAGGTCTTGAGGCCACTCATCGAAGGATCTGGCTCGTGAAGGACCTCATATCCTTCGCTCGGCTGATCCAGGCAATCGAGCCATGGCGAGGACAGCTCGTCCTTGCCGGGGGCTGGGCCCATCGCCTCCATCGATTCCATCCGTTGGCAAGAGCCCTCAGCTACCAACCCATCGCCACAAAAGACACGGACATCGTGTTTGGCACCGACGTGCCGCTCGAGGGCGACATTCGCCAGGCCCTGACAAACGCGGAATTCAAAGAGGCGCTCTCGGGCGAACACAAGCCGCCAGTGACTCACTACTCTCTGGGAGCCGAGGGCGCTGGGTTCTATGTTGAATTTCTAACACCTCTCGTAGGGAGCGAGGTGAAGAATGGCAAGGTTGACGCCACGATCGCAAAGGGGGGCGTGACAGCTCAGAAGCTCAGGCACCTGGACCTCCTCCTGGTTGAGCCATGGCCGATCCGCATCGGTCCTGACCAGGGCGTTCCGCTGCCGCAGCCGATTGATGTCCTAGTCGCGAACCCCGCCGCGTTCATCGTTCAGAAGCTGTTGATTCAGAAAAATCGCAATACCGCGAAACAAGCGCAAGACGCGCTCTACATCCACGACACCATCGAGCTGTTCGGCGGGGCGCTCCCCGTACTGAACGGCCTCTGGAAGACGTCCCTTGCGCCTACCCTGGGGACCAAGAGCGCGAAGCGGGTAGGGCAAGTGGCGGACCTGACCTTTTCGTCAGTCACCGAGATCGTCCGCGCAGCCGCTCGAATCCCGCAAGACCGAGAACTACCGCCCGAGCGCCTGCGCACGCTTTGCGAAGCCGGACTGAAACGCATCCTTGGCTAGGTTAGTCCTGTCTACCCGTCGATGTGTCAGCGGCACTCAGGCAAACTCAGCAGGTTGTTGGGCTGATCGCCATCATTCTCGGTCTTCAGATACTTGTTGCCGAACCTGCTGACGGCAACAACAACCCACACGCTCTGCCCGTTTACTGAAACTTAGAACTTCCATTTGTCGGACTCGATGCCCGCGATCGCCTCGACCTGCGACAGCTTCCACCGCGTACCATCCGCGTTGGCGCCCCCGACCGAAACGATTCGGTCATGGGGATCGAACCGGTCACTCTTGTTAATGCAGGTTATCTGATGCGTCGCCGCCATGGTTCTCCTCCTCCTCTTCAGTTCCCCCGGGGTGGACACCTCCACCACACCACACGCCCGTCGCCAACCACAGCTCGTAGTGAATCAGCCACTCTGACGCCCAGGGAATCACGGTATCGGCCAGCATCATCCCCGCGTGCCACTCGCGGGATGGGTAGTGGTAGAGGCACAGGCACTTGTCGCGAAACCGATGAGGCGGTGGCTCACTTCCCCGACACCCAAGGGCCGGATTGAGAACCTGAACCTGTGGGCGACCTGGCAAGCGATACTCAAGACCTACTTGGTAGTTCACCGACAGCGGCGACGGCTGAATGTTGCCGACCCAGGTCAGGCAGCTGCGCACAATTCTCATGTGACTGCCTGGACACACATCAATCAACCGGCGACCCTGGAGGGCCAGCGATACAAACGGGCGCGGAATCATCGGTCGCCAAAGAACGTGTGAGGCGGCAGGCGGGTAAGCCCGGACGCGCTGCCGGATCGGACTAGATTGCCCCGGCCGCTCGCCATCGCCAGCGCGCCGGCGTCGCGCGCGAGGCGCAGCGAGTCGCCGTAGCCGGTGAGCGCACGATTGACGACGGTCTCACCGAACCTGGCGTTCAGCGATGACGAGAGGTGGAAGATGCCGGCGCCTGGCTCCGACCAATGCTGGAGATCTTCGCGCAGCACACCAACCCAACGGAAGAACGCCTTCGGCAAGGCGGGGTCCTCGTTCCACTTGTCAGCGAAGTTCTCTTTGGGGTTCACCGGGTTCAAGATCTCGTAAGCGCCATCGAACCTTCGCGGAAACCTGGGAAGGGCCGCGACCGTGTCCGACAGCGCAGCCGCAATCGAGGTCTGGCCGCGATACAGGTGCGCGGCGAATGTCGTCAAGATGATGGACGCCGGCCTGACGTCCAACTCGTTGGAGAAGAAGACGTCGCGGTGGCGCTTGAGGATCTGGACGACGCGCTGCAATGGCGTGCGAACCTGCCAGTCCGGCACGTCGGCCACACTGGCGCGCAGCCGCAGCGCGAGCAGGCGTTTAGACTCCTGAAACACAGCGGCCATGCGCGCCTCGAACCACAGGGCGTAGGCCTTCGGGTCGCTGTGCTGCCAGAAGCGGAGTTCCCGGTCGGTGAGCAAGATCCCAGTCGGCGGCAGGTCCGCATCTGGAAGCGCCGGGAGGACATCGAGGTGGAACTTGCCCGGGAAGTTCAGTGTCCAGCAGCGCCGTCTTTCCTTGGTCTCCTTGGCCCAGCCCAATCGCAGCTCGGCGCCCACCATATCCTTCAGCTCGCGCTGGGTGACGCTCGTCTTTGTCAGGTTGGTCAAGCACACCAGGTCCACGTCGTACTCGCAGTCCGTGACGACGGGCGCGATGATGGTCCCAAGCCGCAAAGACCCCTGCGGGAAAATAGCCGGGGCGTACTGCGCGATTCGGGATTGCGGTCGAGCGAGGTGGCGCCCGACCTCCGTGTATCGCTCCACGGCGAGCGCGTACAGTTCTGGCGGAATATCAAGGGCGGCGCCCAGGTGGCTGAAAATGTCAGACAGCTGGTCGATGCTGGTTGGCAACGCGGTCGGCGCCATGACTATCCTCCTGTGTGTACAACGGCACGTACAAACCAGCCCGATGCGGCTGGAACTTCTCGACAAACGTAGGACAGAACTTCCTCGACTCGTGCGCAGCAATCGCCATCAAGTCGGTGGTGTTGATGCGGTCGAGCGCGAACGCCTTGTCGGGCACGCTCGGGCTGAGCCGGATAACGCGGTCCTTCCCGAGCAGGTGGCCCGCCTGGTTGATGGCGCAAAGGCCTTGCCCCTGCAGGAAGACCCTGCTGATGTCAAAAGCCCAAGGCACCAGGCCGGCGCCGTCAAGGTATCGGCCCGGGCGCCGCACGGCGTCCGTCGTGCCAATGCTGAGCAAGCTGATGGTGGAGGCGGGCATGTCCAAGGTGCTCATGGCCTCGACGACGGCCACCATCGCTGGGTTGTTGGCCCAGACGCCGCCGTCGACGAGGCGCAGTCCGTCGAGGCCTTGGAACGTCTGAAAGTACGTGGGCGCCGAAGCGGTGGCCATGCCGACCTTCCAGGCCGGGACCTTCCAATCGCGTTTCAGCCTCGAATGGTGAGGCGTCCGGAAGATGTGGACGTCGTTTTCGGCGAGGTTAAACGACGGGATGACGAGCCGCTTGGCGCTCTCGCCGAACAGCCTTTCACCGAATCGCTGACGGAGGGCATCCTCAAGCGATCGGCCGCTGAACTTGCCGAAGAGGAGATGGCGGACCGACCAGAGCTTCAGGGGGTTCCGAAACACGGCGGGGACGTCGTCCACATAGAAGGCGACGATTTCGCGGGGGCGCATGCCCAGACCCAAGGCCAAGGCGATGAGGCCGCCGGTGGACGTACCGGCGATCAAGTCAAAGTGGTCGATGACATTGGCGTCGCAGTCCTCTTCCAGCTTCGCCAGGACCGCCGCCGCAAATAGCCCCTTGACGCCACCACCTTCGAGGCAGAGAATCTGGAACCGGGTTGGGCGTTCGTTAAGTGCTTCGACGTCAGTCATTTGACGGCACCGCTCCTGATGTGAGAGACTGGCTTACACATGAAACGATGATTACTCTACTGATCCGCTGAGTCACAAGTCAATAGATGACTTACCAGTAAGACACATGGAAAAGATCAGCTTAGAGACGCTCGGAAGACGTTTGGCAGAGAAGCGCGGCGAGGTCGGGATCCGGGCCGCCGCAAAAGACATCGGCGTCAGCGCCGCCACTCTATCGCGCGTCGAGCGCGGGAATTTGCCCGACCTTGAGACCTTCAAGAAGATTTGCGAGTGGATGGAAATCGATCCCGGCCAAGTCCTGGGCCTGAAGCAGCCATCGGTCAAGGTCCCCCGAGTGGCCGTGCATTTCAAGAAGAGCACGGCCTTGTCGCAGGAGACCGCGCAGGCGCTGGCAAAGATGGTCGTGGCGGCCCACCGCGCGTGGCTCCTAACTGACGACGGACAATGAAGTGTTCGCCAGGGGATTCAAGAGCTGGTGCGAAACCGTTGCAGTTCAGCGCCGCAAGCTACTCTCGCTTCAGCCAGTCGATCCATTACCACCGGAACTCCTGGCGCAGTCGCTGGGCATAGCGACGCATGGAGTGGAAGACGTCCCGGACCTCGATCAGGCGTCTCGAGGCGTCTTACTCGGCACCGGCTCGGATAGCTGGTCAGCAGTAACCCTAACGGACGGCTCGAAGAGCGTCGTCATTCTGAACTCAGCACATTCCGACGCCCGCTCGGCGAGCAACTTGATGCATGAGTTGGCACACTTGATAGTTGGACACAAACCCGGGCGTGTCGACATCACCGAGGATGGCGCGCTTCTCCTGAATACCTACGATAAGCAGCAGGAAGACGAGGCAAACTGGCTTGCGGGCTGTCTGCTCTTGCCGAGGCCAGCCTTGCTGTGGATGAAGAAGCGCCGGATGACCCAACAGGCCGCCGCCGATCATTTCGGCGTAAGCAATGAGATGCTCGTGTATCGAATCCGAGTCACCGGCGTCGACAACCAGTTCAGGCGCGCGTCAGCCTTTATGCGGTAGATGAGCGCCCTGTTAGTGTGGCAGCCGTCCGCACTTCTTCGATGTTGCACGAGATCCTTGGAAGGCTTCGGCAGGCCTCCGTCAGAACCAATAGACAAATCGCCACCAGTCCAACCGACACACCAAGCCACGAAAGCCCCCAAGGCGAAAGCTCTCCCTTCCGCCATAGCACAAAGGCGTAGGTAACTAGCACGGGCGCGAACGCCGTGAGAACCAAGAGCGCCTTTGTCAGCCTAGACAGCAAGCGGGCTCCCTAGTTCCAGAGACATTGATCTACGCTAGACCAGATTAACAACGCGCTTGAGAATTGCGAATATCTGCTGGCGACGCGAGCCTCGAAATGCAGTGAACGTCGGAATGTCGAACTTCATCGTCGACGGATCTGATGCGTAGGGTTCCACCAAAAGGTGACCCGCAATTGGCACATTCGAAGCCTTCAGACGACCAAAATAGTCAGCCGGCAGCTCGGCCCGCTTTCGGATGTTGTCGATTGCGCCAACGAATCGGAGGTTCCCCAGGTCGTTGATTGCCTCACTCCCGGCGCCGAGCTTCGAGCGAAGCATGTGCTGGGGATAGATATGGTCAATGTGAGGCTCGTTACCTTTGAATGCCACGTTGAACGGGGAGTTTCCCCAGGATTCTGTGTAGGCGATATTCAAAAGCAGTGGGCGCAAGCGAGGGTTCGACAGATCGGCCTCCGTCACGTCGGTCTTCAGGCGACGACTGTCTCTAAAGTAGGTCGCGATCTCTTCCAATGGGAATGCGTCCGATTGCGCGCGGCGCAAGACTCCCGCTATCACGTTCAGCATGTTGTCAGTTTGGCTCCCGAACCAACCAAAGAGCTGCGCCTTGTGGAAGTACGCGGCCATTCTCATCCGTTGAGTTTCGTTAGGCTTGGGATGGGCCGATAGGTACATGAAGAGCGGAATTAGGGCGTTATAGCTGCGAACTACCTTATCCGAATGGAGATGCAGCTGATGAACGGCAAAGTCTCGGAGCTGCCGAAAAGCCTCTTCGGACACATCCCAGCTTCCCTCCATCTTCTTGAGAAGGGCCTTGCCGGCGTCACCGTCGAACTTGGCAGTAGTGACTTCAGCACCTTCACCGTTGGCGAGCAACAGTGCCTTCAACACGAAGTCGTTGTCGATTGCTAGTCGCCCACCATTCAGAAGGTCAACGGCCTGCTCAACCCGAGCTTCAATATCGTCCCAGCCTTCCTTCATGGCCGCGAACATCAGGTCCCCCGCCGTCAGCTTGGTGCCACCGGAGTTCACGCGAACGAAGATCTCCAGGATTCGCCGATATGGATACTGGCGGGCAACTCCGTCCAATTCGTCAACCCAGAAGTGCTTGTCGTGATTGAGCAGGGAGTGCAGCTGGGTAATCGACGTCCGGACACGCCGTTCACGTGACTTCCGCTCATCGGTTGTCTCTTGCGATAGACTTCCTTCAAGTTGATCGTTGACCTGGTCAGCGATCTCAAGAGGATTTCCGTTCTGATAGCGCTCGGACAAGTCTCTGATTCGGAACCATGGCAGTTCCTGTCGAACGGCCTCCCACCGGACGCTGAACCGGAGATCTCCATCGATTTCGGCCTCGCCGGCAGTGACGTCGAAATACGCTTCTAGCGTCTTGCCGTCTGGCGCCACTTGCCCACCACGAAACATGCTGTGCAAGCTTTGCAGGCGTTGCTGACCATCCAGTACAAACGTCTTCTCGATTCCGGCTGCGGACTTGTTCAAGTCATACAGGGTCGACAGGTCGAGGTCTGCATCAACCAACGGCATAAAACGCCGCGCCCGAATCTGCTCCGTGGTCCGCCAGAAGAGGAAGGTCTGAATCGGATAGTCGCGCATCAGGCTGTCGAACAAACGCTCGGTTTGACTCAGCTCCCAAACGAAGGGCCGCTGGATGTGCGGCAACAGGAGCCGGGCAGCATCGATATCTTCGAGGAGACGAAACAACGATCTCGGTGTATAGCTCATGGCCTACTCATACCCAGTTCCTAGTCGAGGAGGGGCAGGTTCGCAGTTCGACCCTTACCCGCCCTCTTCGGTCCGATATCCACCGTGCGGACGGCTTCTTCTGCCTTCGCACGCTCCGCGTTCAACTCGAGCAGCCGCCCCAACACCTCATCCCGAATCTCATCCGGCCACCGACACCGCCACGGTTTCTTCTTCTTGCTCGCCTTCCCGGGCTCGTCGTCTTCCTCATCCTCGTAGTCGAGAATGAACTCACAGGTGGGCTGGATGTCAGTCCAGCCGTAGGCGTCAAGGACGGCGCGGTCCATGGCGGCGTGTAGATCGCGCAGCTTCAAGATGTCGGTGTCGTGTTGGTCGCGGTCGTGAAACCGGTTGTAAATCCTCGTCAGACCTTCGTTCCGAGTTACCAGCACCTCGGCGCGCGAGTCATGGTAGTGGCTGCCAGCGGATTCGATATCGTGGTTCGATTCCCATCCGGTCGGGAACGGGAAGGTATCGAAGCAATCTGACGGTGTGTAACGGAGGTCATCTTTCATCGAAGAACCAAAGCACCGTGACCAGGTCTCATGGATACGCGACTGCAGAATGGAGAAGGCTCCAAATGTGTCGAATAACAGGACGTAGAGAGTCTGGGCAAATACTTGGTCGGTGGGGACAAACCCAACCGCGAATTGTGGACATACTTCGGGAATCACGAGTACGCGGTCTAGTTGTTGAAGCCGCCGGTAAAGCTCAAGTTGCTTCTCGGCGAACTGCCACCATCGAGCCTTGTACACCTCACGCTTCTGTGCAAGTCTGCCGGGCTTGACTTTCGTTTCGACGATCTCCAACAAAGAGGGGAATCGACTCGCACCCTCAAGTGACAAGTCGCCGAAGTTGATTATGAAGCGCTCTGCTTTGTGCCGAGGACTCCGAACAAAATCCTCGGCACCGATATACGGCGCTATATGTCGCTGCGCCTCCGGTTGCTCAGCAAGAATCTCCCTCATCTTCGAAAATGGCGTCGCCGTGCCAGTCGCATCAGAGTCGTCAAAAGTGAATCCCATGCCGAGGACGACGCTCCCCTTGTAGCTCTTGTCTCTATTCTCTTGCAGCGGGAAGGGATTGTCGTGCCCTCCCGAACCGAACAGATAGGGCGTAATCGTCTCGACCCGCAGTCCATCCAGTTCAAATCGTCCGCGATTCTGGCCGCGAATAATCCAAACGACGCTGACAACAACTGCCGCCAATCCGGGCCATGGATATCGTCTCCAGGCTGAGTAGATCACCCCTCCGGCTCGGCAGATCGAATGGAGGCCTGCAGTGCGGGTGTCTCCTTGCGAGATTGTGTTTGTGGCGACCAGACCTAGGCACCCTTCACGTCGCACCAACGTAAAGGCACGCCTAAAGAAGTACGCTACTAAGTCCGCGCGATTTCCACCATCCCGGAAAATAACGTTCAGCATGTCTAGATAGTTGGAGCCCAGAACTGTAGAGATCTTCATGCCGCCCATGAATGGTGGATTTCCGACAAAAGCGTCGAATCCCGAGTTGGCGCGAGTAAAGACTTCTGGGAATTCGATCTCCCAATGAAAACAGGAACGATCCGAATAGTTCTGGGACGGCCTGAACGGCTCTGACGGATTGGACAACCAGTGTTCAACATCCGCCACGGACTTGACCCGAAGGGCGTGCCGGTCCTGCGGCTTATCCCGCTCGAAGAACGCCGACACCACGGCGTCAGCGATCCGCCGCACGTCATCAATCGCCTCGTTGGCCTCCTGCAGCAACCGCGCCTTCTCCCGCACGTCGTCCGACGTCGCCATTTCCTGAATCTGCTCGCGCAGACACTGCGCCGTCGCCACGCGGGCGTCGATCACACCTCGCAGCAGGGGCAACTGGCCTTCTACTTCCCAGTTGAGGCACGCGATCTGTTCGCGCGACAGGCCGACTAGCGAATCGCCGTGACGCAGAGAGTGATCGAGAAACGTGAACGGGTGTTCACGCGCCAGGGTGGCCAGCCACAACGACAGCTTCGCCAGGTCTACCGCGAAGATGTTCTTGTCCACCCCATACAGGCACCGCTCGGCCACCAGCCGCCGTGCGAAGGTGACCACATCCTCATCCGGTGGGATATGTTTGGGCGTGGCGCGGTGCGTTTCCCACGCCTTCACCAGGCGGTCGGCCAGCAGCCGGCACGCCTCCACCAGGAACGCGCCGCTCCCCATGGCGGGGTCGCACACCTTCAGGTCCAGGATCTGCTCGGGTGTGGCCTGCTCCCCCAGCCGCTCGAAGATGGGCCGGAACGTGGTGCGGACGATGGGCTCGGTGAGCGAGCGGGGGGTGTAGTGCGATCCAGACCGGCGCCGCTCTTCGGTGGGCTGAAGGTAAATGTCGCCGGCCTTCATCAGGTGCGGCGTGTGCGGCGACACCTTCCTGCCAAGCGCAGCCACCACTTCCTCTGGCGTCGTCGCCCTGACAAGCGCCTCGCCCGTGACCTTGGCCTCGGCCTGCTCCTGCAGCCACGCCGCGCGCTTCTTGGGCTCCTGCTGCAGCAGCTCACCCACATCGAACACGATGTGCTTGGGCAGCACGGCGATAGCGGGCCCGGCGGCCTGCCGCAGCGCAAAGCCCATCATGGCCTCGTACACCGAGCCAATCTGCTCCACGTCGAGCGCGCGATACGACAGGCGCTCGCCCTCCAGGATCAGCAGGTTCCGGAGGATGCGGAACACGGCACCATCCGACACCTTGGGCGCTTGCGTAATCTCACCAGCACTCCGGTGGCTCCCGGCCGGGCGCCCCTCGAGGAAGGGGTAGGCATCCGGGTCGAACAACCGGCCGTGACGAGGCGGAAAGCGCAGGTCGCCGTGCCCGCCGCCATCGTGCACCAGACGGAAGAGCGCCAGCATCTGCGCCCAGGCGCCGTAGCGCGCGTCCATCGTATCGGGATGATTCGCCTCGTCATCTTGCAGCCGCTTGAAGAGGCCCAGCAGCGCGTAGTGCTTCTGGTACACCTCGCCCGCCGGCATCAGGCCGCGGTCTTCGGCGTAGAGGATGAACACCAGCCGCATGAGCGTGGTGAGGAGGCCGCCGTACACGTCGTTGGAATCCTCGCGCAGCACCTCGGCCAGTAGGCGACCATCGGTCTCTTCGTTGGCGCGCTGGAACCCGCGCAGCAGCTCCCACAGCGCCTCCAGCACCTGGCCGGCCAGCTTGGTGGACACCTCGTTCTGGAACTTGCGGCTCTCCTTGAGGAGCGCGGGCAGGCGCCGATCGTCGGGGAACACCCCCGTGAAGTGGGCGCCGTTGAGCAGCGCGTCGAGGGCCCCGGCCATAGGGCGGCCCTGGGTGTGAAGCAGGTCTTTCAAGCGGAAGGTCAGGTGCCCGGACGATTCGCCCCGGGGGGCATACACCAGTCGAAGGGATCGGCCGTTGTAGAGGAGGCCGATGGGGACTTCGGTTTCGCGGAGCAGGCGTTCCAGGCGCGCGTGAGGGATGGCGCGCCAGCCGGTGTGGTGGGTGGGGAGGGTTTCGAAGTCGTCGGTGACGACGGAGATCAGAATCTGCGGCCGGGACTGAAGTCCCGGCCCTCCTTCAGACACAGCCAGGGACGGCGCCAGGACGTCGTCGTGTTCGGGCAGGGACACGGTCAGATCGGCGGGCGGCGGGGCCAGCACGTCGGCGGGCCAGTCGAGGACCTCGCTCGCGAAGTTGGCGAAATCTGCAATGCGCGGGTTGTCGTCTTCGTCAACCGTCGCGATCGACTCGATACGGCGCTGGATGTCGAGCGCCTTCTGGCGGTCGATGCCCACGCCGCGGCGCACCAGCACCGCGGGAGACACCACGAGCCCCACCTGCTGGATCTGGCCCAGCCATTCTTTGTGAACGAGAAGTTCGGGGGCTAGCCGGTCACTGGCCACAGGTACACCAATCCCACGGGTTCGAATCTCGGGGCCTTCACGTCGTAGCTGTCGCGGATGCGGGCGGGCTCCGATTCCAGCTCCTGCTCCAACTGCTCCAGGCGCTTGTGCCAGTAGCGCTTGTCGGCCTCCATCTGCTTCTTCTCACTCTCGGCAAAGAGCGCCAACTGCTCGGCCTCGGCCTCGCGCTTCTTCTGCGTGGCCAGGATGCGCTTCTTCTGGCTCTCCAGGATGGTGCGCATCTCTTTGGCCTCTTTCTCACCACGCGTGGCCAGCGCCTTGATGCCATCCTTCCTGGCCCGCTCAGCCTGCTTTTCCAGGTGCGGCAGCAGTTGGTCAAGGTCCTTGCGCGAGGCCCGGACGATGCGGTCCCTGACCTGTGGAGAGAGGGCTTTGTCCCGCTCGCTGCCAAGCGCCCGTTCCAATAGCTCGACGGTCTTCTGCAGCTCCACACCCTCCTCTGCCTCGAGCGACCCCTTGCGGATGTCGACGTCGGTCCACTTGGCGGCCACGGTGAGAATCTGGTCGTGCAAGCGGGAGGCACGCTCGCCGTAGAGCGACAGGCGGCCCAGGAGGACGATGCGGGCGATGGGGTCGTCGGTGAGGGCGATGCAGACGCGTGAAAGATCGTCGTGGACGAAGCCCTGCGAGCGGAACCGGCCGAGCAGGCGCTGGACGAAGCGGTGCTCCAGGTGCAGGTGCACGGCCCTGGCATCGAGCGCGCCCTGGTCTTCGAACACGATGGGCCGGATGGGCTGCTCGCGTCGCCAGTCCCAGTCGGCCTGTCCCTTCTTGCGCGGCGCGCGCAGCGTGTCGAGCGTGCGCATCCAGGAGTGGTCGGTCTGGAACTTGTCGGTGAGGTCGGGCAACTGATACTCACCGTCGGCCTTGTCGGTGAGCGGGCCAAGGCGAAGCATGCGGAGGCCTGACGAGATGGCCTGGCGCAAGTCTTTGGTGCTCAGCCCGAGCCAGTTCTTCGACTTGGCCAGCAGGGTCTGCAGGTCCGCAATCTCGCCACGGAGGTGCTGATCGCGAATGCGAACCTCTTCGAGCTCGGCCTGGGCTGTTTCGGAGCGATCGCCATCCAACTGATCGGTCTCGATGGCATTGGCCAGCGACGCGGCCTCCTGACGCGAGATGCCGCTCGAGAGGCGCGATTCGAGCTTGCGTTCCAGCACCGGCGCGAGGCTGCCCAACTGCGAGCGAATCCTCTTGGTCTTTTCCACCAGCGCCTTCAGCACACGGTCCTCTGGGCGCTGGGTGTAGACGAAATAATGGCACCACACGTCGTCGGCTCGCTGGAGCTTGCGGTCGATGCGGCCGTTGCGTTGTTCCAGTCGGCTGGGGTTCCAGGGCACGTCGAAGTGAAACAGGTCGGCGCAGTGGTTCTGCAGGTTCACACCTTCGCGGGCGGCGTCGGTGGCGATGAGCACGCGGAGGGGGTTCTTCGCGAGGTCGGCATTGAACGCGCGCTTGATATCTTCGCGCAGGTCGTCGGCCATGCCGCCGTGGAAGGTGGCGATACGCGGGTCGGCTTCCTTGCCTGGAGTGAGGGCGGCGCGGAGTTGCCTCTCGAGATAGCGCTTGGTGTCGGCGTACTCGGTGAAGATCAGCACGCGCTTGTCGGGGTGCTTCTTGCACCAGTCGATCAGGTGCCTCACCTTTGAATCGGCCTGGCCGCGGGCGGCTTCGGCCAGTTCGGTCATCTGGGCGAGAAGGGCGCGTTCGGCGGCAAGAGGATCATGGCCCGGCCGGGACTGAAGTCCCGGCCCTCCGGTCGCAGCTGTCGCGGCCTCCATGGCCGCAGCCTCGCCCGCGGCGACGTCTTCTTCGCTGTCCTCGGCCGCGTCGTCGTCGGCACCGGGGGATTCAAGGAGCGGTCGGAGGGCCGAGGCTTTAGCCTCGGCCTGGCCTGGCCCGGACTGAAGTACCGGCCCTCCAGCCGCAGCCTTATCGAACGCTTGCCGATGGATGCGGAGCGTGGAAGCAAATGCCTCGATGGACGAGAGCAGGCGCTTCTGCAGGTTGCAAATCACGAGCTGAGCGGCCGTCTGCACGCCCTTGGGTGCGTCTTTCAGGCGCTCTTTCCTCGCCTCGCGATATTCATCCAGCAACTCCGGCAACCGCAACTGCGCATCACCAGCCGGGAGCCCGCTGATGGGCACTTCCAGGATGTGGCGCTTCGGGAAGCCCCCCTGAATCAGCCGCAGGTCTTCCTTGAGCCGGCGGACCATCACCGGCTCGAGCTGCTTGGCGGCCTCGACCGGAACGCCGCGGCAGAAGCGCTGGGGGTCCAGGATTTCCAGCAGCGCAGAGAAGCTGTTGGAGTGGCCGTTGTGCGGCGTCGCCGAGAGGAACAGCCGATGCTCGAAGCGCGGGGCCAGCTCGCGGACCGACTTGGTGAACTGCGAGTCCACGGCATACCGCGAACCGCTGGCCGGCGCGGCGTTGTGGGCCTCGTCCAGGATGAGCAGGCTCTGCGGCGCAAACTCGCCGAGCCAATCGCGCAGGGGCGATGCGTAGTCCTCGTCCCGCAGCAGGTGGTGCGAGATGATGAAGCGCGAATGCGTGGTCCAGGGGTTCACCGCGAAGCCTCGCTCCTGACGCATCCGGCGGACGTAATCGCGGTCGAACACCACAAAGGTGAGCCCGAAGCGCTGGTCGAGCTCGTCCTTCCACTGCAGCACCACCGATGGCGGCGCCGCTACCACCATCCGCCTCACGCGCTGCCGCATCAGCAGCTCACGGACGATCAGGCCGGCCTCTATGGTCTTGCCCAGGCCCACATCGTCCGCAATGAACAGGTTCACCCTCGGGAGCAGCAGCGCCTTCCTGAGGGGCTCGAGCTGGTAGGCGTCGATCTTGATGCCGGCCCGGTAGGGGGCCTGGAACAGGGTTGGGTCGGTGGCGGTGACCGTGTTCCACCGGAGCGTGTGGTAATAGGCGGCGAAATCCTGCGGGTTATCGAACTGGCCCTGGGTGAGCTTCGACCAGTTCTCCCCGCTCATCCGCTCCGCGTCGAGCTCTTTCTCCCACAGAACCGACAGTTCCTCCCCCTCCGCGTCGTCTTCGAGGCAGGAGAGATGGACCAGGGTCTGGTCTGCCGGCTCCGGCGCAGGGTCGACGGCCTCGACGAGGTAGCGGCGAGAGCGGACCCGGACGATTTCCCCTGGCGTGGGAGGGGCGTCGGCAGCTACGGACATGGGGGGTTACATCTTAATAGACGGACAGAAGCTGACAGACTCTCACTTTTTGCCAAGTGTTGGCATGAACTGGGACAGGGTAGGTCGCGCCTGGCACCCCAGGAATCTTCATCCGGTGATTACGCCTCGTAGAGGCGGCCCACCTGGTAGCGCTGGTGAATCTTGAACAGCGTACGCTCAACGCTCCTCGCCGTGACTCCAAGCTCAGCGGCTGACGCCCGCACAATGGCGAGGAAGGTCATCCACTGCGACACCCTGAAGTTCGTTCCGCGCGGGTTTTCCTCGACAGCTCCCACATGGTGAAGGACCTGCCAGACACGGATGTCGATTACTCCGTAGCGCTTCGGATTGAGGAGCATGAGAATCGCGGACGCCATCGGAATCGACACGCCTCGCAAGCCCGTTAGAGCCTCGAGCCGGGTCCGCTCATTGCGAGTAGACAGAGCGGCTCGAGTAGCGTTTCGGATGGAATGATGGGTGTTCGCCCGAATCAATTGAATAGCGCGGGCCGACTTCCACCGGCAAACCCTTTCGAGCTCACCCTTGGTCAGATGCTTTCGCAGCCTCGCGCGCTGCAGCCCTTCCATCAGTTCGCTGGTGTGGGCGTCTTCCTCGTCAGACAAGTGAGCGCGAAGGAGGTCGGGCAGTGCCCTTCGGGGCAGTCGGTGAATTGGCATCGATTCCTATCGCCGTCTGAACTGCGGCCGCCAGAATCCCGGCTGTGGCTGGTTCCTGGCAACGAGCGGGGTTCGCAGCCGCTTGGGATTCCGCAGGGCATACGCGTAGTAGACGTCTCGGCCGTCCTTTCGGACAGTGCATCCCGCGATCTCCACCGTGCCGACAATCAGCCCGGTAGGCAACTGGCCGCGTTCCCGGTTCACCTTGCGCCACTCGCTCTCTTCGGTGCGAGGGCGCAGACTGGCGTACAGGTAGACACGCTCTCGAATATTGGTGGGTCTGGAACGGTACTCGAACCTCTTGATTCCTTTCAGAATTTGCTCCACGAACGGCTGCCGAATGCTGATTGCCCGAACGATCTGAGCCACACTTCCCTCCTTTCCGCAGGAATATACTTCGAACCGCGGCCAACCATGGCCCCCCTCGCCCGCTACCGAGACGCCCTCCTCGGCCTCGCCGTTTGCGACGCCCTGGGAACGACGGTGGAGTTCTCACCGCCGGGCACCTTCGAGCCAGTCACCGACATCGTCGGCGGAGGCCCTTTCGCCTTAAAGCCAGGCGAGTGGACCGACGCCACCTCAACGTCGTCCGGTCACTCGAAGCCGCGCTGTGGGCCTTTCATCACTCCTCGTCGTTCGAAGAAGGCGCCCTGAAAGCCGTCAACCTTGGAGACGATGCGGACACCACTGGCGCGGTGTATGGCCAACTGGCCGGCGCGCACTACGGCGTGGACGCGATTTCCCAACGCTGGCGGGACGTGCTGGCCCACCGCGACACCATCGAAGGGTTCGCGGCGAGGCTGCATGACGGAGCCTTCGGGCGGGAGACGCGGCCAGGCTAAACAGCACCGGCACCGTCGCCACGGCTAGGCCACTTCGACGGTTTGCGTGCCGACGAAGACACTCTCGAGGCGAGGCTCGCCATCTTCGAGCAGCATCTGGATGACCTCCTGGAGGTTGGCGCGCAGTTCGTCAAGGGTCGCGCCTTGGCTATGTGCCCCGGGAAAACCCGGAACCCACCCCACAAACAGGCCCGTGTCAGCGTCCTTCTCGATGACGGCCGTGAAGTGCTTCATGAACGGAATCCTACCATCGTCGTTGGCTCCTTCTCTGTCACCATTCGCATCAGGCTGTTTGTGTTGCAGAATCTGCGTACACGATGCAGAAAGCGCCCGCCCCCTCCCCCCACGCCGACTACCTCCACACCTGCGCCCAGCGCCACGGCGAGCTCGTCGCCCGTCTCTCGGGACACGCCGACAACCTCGAGGCCGTTGAGCGCGCCGTCGCTCGCGCGAGGAGCAGCCGCACCCTCACCTACGCCGTCATCACCGCCATCGTCGAATCGCCCCACTTCAGCGCCGGCAAGCGCTTCTGGCAGTGGCCCACGAAGGCAGAGATCGAAGCCGCGATGGCCGGCGAGACGCTGGACCTGTGGAACCTGCCAAAGAACGAAAAGGCGGTGCTGAAGAAGCTCCGTAGCATCTTCAAGACCTTCGACGCCGCCTCGGTGGTGCTCCGCTTCGTGGTGCCGAAGCACTACGGCATCCTCAGCTCGCCCGTGGAGCACGCGCTCGGCATCCAGCCTGCGGCCGAGTCGATCGACCGCTATCTCAACTACGTGAAGGACCTCCGCGCTATTCGCGACGCGCGCGGCTTCGACACCGCCGCACAAGTGGACCAGGCCCTCTGGACGCTGCAACTGGGCGTGCTCGGCGGCCGCCTGGACGATGTGGCGGCACTCGAGACGGCGCACGCGAACGACACGCTGCTGCGCGGCATCCGCGTGAAGAACCTGGCCGACGGCCTGTTCGACCGCGGCATCGCCAAGCTGGACCTCGCCGAGGCCCTCGCGCCCCACCGCCTGGAGCTGGCCTCGCAACTGGCCGCGCTGGAGTTCGAACGCGTGGTGCGCGCTCACGCAAGGAAGGCCAAGAGCGCGGAGGAACTCTCGTCCATCATCGACGCCCACGCGCCCGCGCATGTGCGCGGCGAATGGCAGCGCGGACGCGCACTGAGGAACCGCGCCGTGCACGGCGGCGAGCTGAACCAGAAGGAAGTGGAAGAGCTGATCGGCTACGCGCGGGATGTGGAGTTTCTGGCGGGGGAGAAGAAGCGGCGATAGAGACCGGGCGGTGGCCGATCAGAAGGCGTTGATCGAAACCGCCATTCGAGCCACCGCCCGCGGTCGCTGACGACCTGGCGGGCTACCCGCGCCCGTGCCGCATCGCGTTCTTCCCGCTCTTCTTCCCCATCTTCTTGCCCACCGGCTCGCCCATCCGCTTGTTGAGCAGTTCCTGCGGC
>CAYJPQ010000038.1:0-16721 GCA_964372085.1 uncultured Bifidobacteriaceae bacterium
CCCCCTTGTGCCCCCGGGGCCCCCTCCCCGGGGCCGGGCCCCCCGCCGCCGGGGGGGCCGGGGCGGGGGCGGCGCCGCCGCCTGCCGGCCGCGCCGGGGGGGGGGGGGGGCGCGCCGCCCGCCCCGCTGGGCACGTAGCCCTCGGTGCTGCCGCCCGGCGCCGAGGCGGGTGTCGGTTCGTCGGGCTCGCGCCGCTCGCGCGGCCGCACGGCCTCGGGCCGGTACTGCACCACGCCCTCGAGCGCGCGCACGCGCCGCTCGCTGAAGTCGAGGCGGCTCGAGAGCGACTCCACCTTCATGCGCAGGTTCTGCACCTCGATGCCCATGCGCGTGGTCTCGAGCACCAGGTTGTGCAGCACCTCGTAGTAGAGCATGTTCCACTCCGCGCGCGACTGCGCGAAGGCCGCTTGCTGCTGGTGGGTCTCGATGCGCAGGCGGGCGTCCCGCTTCAGCATGTCGAGGTTGAACTGCGCCTGGGTATGCAGAACCTGGTTGAGGACGTTCGGGTTGAAGAAGAGTTTCAGGACCGGCTTCAACACACGGCGGACAAAGCGCAGCGGGCCGCGATGTGACGTGAACAACGTCTGGTCGTCGAACGCGTACGGCGCCGCGATGACGGGCGGCGCCAGGGGCGGCGGCACGACGGCCGGGCGGCTCTGGCGGAACTGCTCCAGCAGGTCGCTGCGCAGGTTCTTGGGATCGAGGAAGCGCTCGAGCCGCACGGACGCCAGCTCGCGGACCTGCTCCTCGGTGTAATCGGCGCCGCGCTTCTCGAGGATGCGCGCGCGGATCTGCTTCATGACCTGCTCGACGTCGACCGACTCGGACCGGATGGTGAACTCACTCATCGAAACATCCTTTACGCCTGCCGCGGCGCGTGCCGGCGCTTGCGGCTGGCAAACTCGGGGGCTTCCTTCATGCAGGTGCCCAGGATCCCGATTGATTGCTTGAAGGCGTGAATCCCCGCGCGTGTGAACGTCGCGGGGTTCTCACCCACCTGCGGGTACCCGTTGGCGTCGGCCGCCGGCGCCACCTGCTCCCAGTTCTCGAACAAACGTCCCCACGGGCTGTCGAGCGCCTGCTTCATGTGGCGCTCGGCGAGCACGGGGTACCAGAAACTATCGTGATACAGCACGCTGGCTACGTACGCCCAGGGCGCGAGCACGGTCTTCAGCGACCACTCGATCGGCTTGCGCAACGGCCCCCAGTAGATGTGGTGCTGCATGCGCGAGGCGAAGGTCATCTTCTTGAACGGGCCCTCGAAGTGCCAGTTCTCCCCGGCCGCGTCCGCGTCGCCCACGATCTCGATGTCGCGCGGGTCGCCACAGCCGAGGCCCATCTCGTGGGCCATGCGGATGAACTTGATGGAAAGCGGGTCGAACCCCATCAACCTGGCCGCCACCGCGTCGATGGCCACCTGGTCGGCGCCGGCCAGCATCACGTTCTTGACGTGCGGCACCATGCAGCGCGGCCCGGGGCCGTCGCCCGCGAAGGTGCCGTCCATCACGGCGAAGACGCCGCGGTGGATCTTCTTCTGGATCATCAGGAGGTCCACCAGCGTCTCGTGGATCACCGGGTGCGTCCAGTGCCGCCGCTCGTTGAGCAGCCCGCCGAACGCGTTCTTCATCGCGCCGGTGGTGGTGGTGAACACGTGCGTCTTCACCGTGGGCAGGTGGATGATGTTCTCGCCGATGAACCGGCGGGGGATCAGGAAGCCGTCGGGGTAGACCTCGTTGAGGCACACGAACTTGTCGGCCAGGTCGCCGACGGCGTCACGAATGTGGATCCAGGGCTCGTCGCCCTCGTAGAGGTGGATGTTGCGCAGTCCGTGCGCCTGCACGACGGGGAGCTGCTTGTTCTCGGCCTCTCCCAGGTGGGCGTCGATCACCACCGTGCGGTTGTGGCAGGCGTGGATCAGGCCGGGGTCGTACCCGTCCTGCTTCATCGCGCGGATGACGCCGTCGAGCTGCCACGGGGTGGTCGAGCTGCCCGGGAAGAAGAAATGCCAGGAGATGTTGACCTTGAGCGCGGTGTCGGCGTCCTTCGCGATGACGTCCTGATAGCCGGCAAGGTTCATCACCGCGTGCGTGTCCCGGAGGACCGTCGCGGGCGACGTCTTGAGAATGGCGACCTTGGATCGGGCCACTACATTTTTACGATCCGAACGGGCGATAGATGATCACGACGACGGCCAGGCCCCACAGCGCCACGCAGCCGAGCAGCGGGCGATCCTGCAACAGCATCTCTGACGGGCTCCCCCCGCCGCGCTTGCGGTGGATGAGGTAGAGATACCGGAAGATGCCGTAAATCGGGAACGGCGTGGTCAGCACCAGCCAGTCGGTGCTGAACCGCGCATGCGTGTCGGGGCTCGTGCAGTAGATGATGTAGGCGACGAGTGTTGCCGCCGCCACCACCGCGATCATCTGATCGAGCAAGTACGGGTCGTACTCCTCCAGAATGGGGCGATGTCCCGGCGCGCCGTCGGACAGCAACGTGATTTCGTGCCGCCGCTTGGCGAGCCCCAGGAACAGCGCCAGCAGGATGGTGCACACCAGCAGCCAATCGCTGATCGGCACCCCGATTATCAAGCCACCCGCCACGGCCCGCAGCACGAAGCCCACCGCGATCGCCATGACATCGAGGATGACGATGTGCTTCAACGTGTGCGTGTACCAGGCGAAGAGCGCCAGGTACGCCGCAGCGGCTATCCCGAAGACCGGCCGCAGCGCGAACGCCGCGGCCAGCGCGCCGGCGCCCAGTCCCGCCGCCCACCAGAGGGCCGCGCCGGGAGAGAGCGCACCCGAGGCGATGGGCCGTCCCGATTTCTGCGGGTGCAGCCGATCCACCTCGCGGTCGGCCACGTCGTTCACCAGGTAAACGGCGCCCGACAACGCGCAAAAAATCAAAAAGGCCGCCGAAGCTAACGCCAAGGCGGCCGGGTCGAGCAACTGGCGCGCAAAAATGAGCGCCGCAAAGACAATGAGGTTCTTGGTCCATTGATCCGGCCGGACGGAGACGATCAGGTTCCCGACCGTGGACCGAGCGGCCACGTTACTTGTAGCTCTTGACGGCTTCCGCCTCCGAATCGAAGGTGTCGAATACCGTCAGCAGCTTGGTGATCGACAGCAGATCCTCGATGCGCTTGGTCAGGTTGAGCAGCTTGAGACTGCCCCCCTGTCGGCTCACCGTGGTGTAGGTCCGGACCACTTCACCCAGGCCCGCGCTGTCGATGTAGGGCACCCCCTCGAGGTTCAGCAGCAGCTTCTTCTTGCCGGCCGCGAGCAGGCTGTTGATCTTGTCCTTCAGCAACTCGTCGCCTTCCCCAAGGGTCATCTTGCCCTTCAGGTCCAGGACGGTCACATCATTAACGGTGCGTTCGACGATTTCCATTTCGCGAGTCCCCTGACGTCGATGAAACCCTTGCGACACGGGCGTTTACACGCCCTGAAAGGTGTCGAATGTTACCACACCTCACGGGCGTGGCGCCCGCGTGGCCGGGCCCTATTCGGACTCCCGGCGCGCCTTCTTGCGGTTCCGCTTCCGGGCCAGCGCCTGCTTCGCGCGCCGCTTGTCGCCCGGCTTCAGATAGAAAGAGTGCTTCTTGATGTCCTTGATGATGTCTTCCTGCTGCACCTTGCGCTTGAACCGGCGCAACGCGCTCTCGATCGACTCACCTTCCTGCAATTTCACTTCGGCCATCTCGTAGTCACCCCCTTCCAATTGGCATTACGCCCTGCGCCACCCGAAGGCGACGGGGCAAGTATGTTAGGCTATCACAATCCAACACGGCCTTATGCGGCCATGTAAGTCTTTCATTCGCAAACACTTACCGGCATGAAGATTCTCGTCTTGGGGTCCGGCGCGCGCGAGCACGCCCTGGCATCCCGGCTGGCCGCCGAACCCGGCGTCTCCAGCGTCCTCTGCGCCCCAGGCAATCCGGGCCTCGCCCGCACGCACCTGACCGCTGGGGTCGACCCCCTCGACCCCGAGGCCGTGCTGCGGCTGGTGGCCGACCAGCGCATCGACCTCACGGTGGTGGGCGCCGAAGCCCCCCTCTCGCACGGCATCGCCGACCGCTTCCAGGCCGAAGGGCGGCCGATCTTCGGTCCCACGCGGGCGGCGGCGCAACTGGAGTCGAGCAAGGCCTTCGCCAAGGACTTCATGCGGCGCCACGGCGTGCCCACGGCGCGCTACCGCGTGTGTCGCTCGTCCGCGGAGGCCGTGGCGGCCATCCGGGCCGGCGAATTCGGCGATGCCCTGGTGGTGAAGGCCGACGGCCTCGCCGCCGGCAAGGGTGTGGTGGTGGCGCCCGACCGGGCCACGGCCGAGGCCGCGGTGCGCGCGGCCATGGACGACAAGTCGTTCGGCGACGCCGGATCGCGCGTGGTGCTCGAGGAGCTGCTGACCGGGCCCGAAGTGTCGTTCTTCGTGGTGGCCGACGGCGCCGCCTACGTGCCGCTGCTGTCGGCCCAGGATCACAAGCGCATCTTCGACGGCGACCTGGGCCCCAACACCGGAGGGATGGGCGCGTTTGCGCCCAGTCCCCTGGTGACGCCCGAGCTGCAGGCGCAGGTGGAGCGGGCGATCGTGCAGCCCGTGTTGCGCGGCATGGTGGCCGAAGGCATGCCCTTCCGCGGGTTCCTCTACTGCGGGCTGATGCTCACGCCCGACGGCCCCAAGGTGATCGAGTTCAACGTGCGCTTCGGCGACCCCGAGGCGCAGGTGGTGTTGCCGTTGCTCGAGCAGCCGCTCGCGCCTCTGTTGTGGCAAGCCGCGGAGGGCCGAGGCTTCAGCCTCGGCCGCGTGGCCGGGACTGAAGTCCCGGCCCTCCCTGGGTCGGCCCCGGCCCGCCAGGTGGCGGTCGGTGTCGTGTTAGCCGCCCACGGGTATCCCGGTGACGTCCGGACGGGGGACGAGATTCTCGGGCTCGAGGCCCTGGCGCGCGAGTGCCCTGACGTGCAGGTGTGCTTCGCCGGTGTGGCGGCGCGTGATGGCCGGCTGGTAACCGCGGGCGGCCGCGTCATGACGGTCGTGGCCCGAGCCGAATCGTTCGAGCGCGCCGTCGCCCGCGCCTACGACGCCGTGGCGCGGGTCCGCTTCGACGGCATGCAGTTCCGGCGCGATATCGGCGCCAAGGCGATCCAACACGGAGGGCCGGGACGCTGACACGGAGGGCCGGGACGCTGACACGGAGGGCCGGGACACTGACACGGAGGGCCGGGACTTCAGTCCCGGCCGGGCAGCAGCGCCCTCAGCGCATCGTCCAGGTGGGCGCGAAACGTCTCGGTGCCGTGGCCTTCTGGCGCCTCGAGATAGGCGATCGGCGCGTTGGCGTCGTCCAGCGCCACCCGCAGCCGGCGGGCCGCGTCGATCATCGAGTCGTAGATGCCTCCCAGCACGAAGAAGCGGATCGACACGGCGGCCGCGCGCGCCCTGGCCTGGTTGGTGATCACCGTCACGGTTTGCGCGGGCGGCGCGATGGCGGCGCACAGGCCGAACACCGAGGGGTATTCGACGGCCAGGTCCACGGCTCCGTAGGCGGCGAGCGAGCTGCCGAGGATCACGCGGTGGTCGGGCGATGGGAAGGTGCGGAAGCGCTTGTCGACCGACGGCACGAGCTCGGTGGCGATGAAGGCCCGCCACCTGGGGTTGCGCGAGTACTCTTCCTGCCGGTCGCCCGGCTCCGAGAAGACGACAATCACGGGCGGGATGGCCTTGCGGGCGATCAGCCGGTCCAGCACGCGCGGCACGTCCATCTTCTCGATGTAGTTGCCGCCATCGAGCACATACATCACGGGGTACAGCGTCTCGGCCGCGGCGTCGTAGCCGGGGGGCAGGTAGTACCACACGCGACGGGCGGCGCCGAGCGAGCGCGACACCAGCGCCTCGGCGATCACCTGGCCGGCGGGGACCGGGGCCTGATCGTCGATCTCGGGCTGCGGCACCCACAGCGGCATGCGCACCTCGGCCCGCGGCCCGGCAAAGGCCTGCACCAGGCGCGGGTTGAGCGGGTCGGGCCGCGCCTCCTTCTCGAACACCAGCACGTACTCCACGCGCGCGTTGCTCCACGCGGCGCCCTCGAGATACGACCAGGCGGTGCCGTCGATGCGCGTCGGCTTGCCGATCGACGTGTCATAGCCCTGCGGCGTCGATGCTTGCCCTGAGCTCGGTCGAAGGGCCCACGCGTTGAAGTCGCCGACGATGCGCGGCGTGACGCCGTCCACGTCCTGCACCACGAAGATGAGGCGCGACTGGTTCTCCACGAGCGGTGTGCCCCCGCGCGTGGCGAGGTAGCCCTCCACGGCGGCCGAGCGGTCGGCCGGGTCCATGCCCTGGAGCTGTTCGACGAAGTCGGCCCAGTGGCGCGGCTCGCGCGCGCAGCCGGCGGACAAGAGCAAAATGCAAACGCAACCACGAAGGACACGAAGAACACGAAGACCTATTGGGTCTTTCCTTCGTGACCTTCGTGATCTTCGTGGCTGCATTTGATTCATAACTGAGCTGCCAGCGTCTGCGCGGGGGACTTCTTCGCGCCCTGGCCCTCCACAATCAATTGCCCGCACGCGGCGCGGATGTCGCGGCCCCGGCTCTTGCGCACCGAGACGTTCAGCCCGCGGTCGGCCAGGATCTTCGCAAACGCGTTGATGGCCTCGTCCGACGGGCGTTCGAACGGGATGCCGGTCGCGGCGTTGAGCGGCAGCAGGTTGACCTTGGCTTTCACGCCCGAGAGCACCTTCACCAGCCGGCGGGCGTCCTGCGGCGAGTCGTTCACGCCGGCGAGCAGCACGTACTCGAACATGATGCGCCGCCGCTTGGCGAGCGGGAAGCGCTTGCACGCGTCGATCACGTCCTGCATCGAGTATTTCTTGTTCGACGGCACGATGGCGGCCCGCGTGCTCTCCGTGGCGGCGTGCAGCGACACGGCCAGGTTGGGCATCAGCGCCTCGCCGGCCAGCCTGTCCATCATCGGCACCAGGCCCACCGTGGAGAGCGTCACGCGCTTGGGGTGCAGCGCCAGGCCCTCGGGCTCGTTCAGCATCCGCAGCGCCTTCATCGTCGCGTCGTAGTTGTGCAGCGGCTCGCCCATCCCCATCAGGACGATGTTGAACGACTTGTCGAGGCGGTCGACCGACCCAGCCAGCACCCGCACCTGCGCGGTGATTTCCGCCGCCGTCAGGTTGCGCACGAGGCCCATCTTGCCCGTGAGGCAGAACGCGCACCCCATGGCGCAGCCCACCTGCGTGGACACGCAGAACGTCTGTGCCGGCGTGTCGGGAATGAAGACCGACTCGATCAGCCGGCCATCGCCCATCTTCAGGACGAACTTCTGGGTGCCGTCCGCCGAGACGTCGCGCCTGGCGATGGCGGGCGTGGAGACGGTGGCGGCGCCGATGAGCGCGGCGCGCAGCTCCTGGCTGAGGTCCGTCATCCGCGCGAAGTCGGTCACGCCCCGGCGCCAGATCCAGCGGTAGATCTGCTTGGCGTGGAAGCGCTTGTGCCCGAGCGATTCCACGAACCGCTCGAGCTCGGCCAGCTCGAAGCCCGCGAGATCGGTGGCAGCGCTGGGGGTCACTCTTCCAGTGTAGCCCGGGCTGGGTACTGATCAGGTGGCTCGGCCGAGTTCAACCAGCTTGGCCAGGCTCATGTTCTCCGCGACGATGTCGTGAGGGATCAGGGCATAGCGCCATTGCTTTGCCCCGTGCTGGCGGGCGTGTTCAGTGGCGTGGCCGCACCATTCCCGAGCGGCGCGCGACTTCTCCACCACCTCGGGCGTACCCAGCTCCTTGCGCGCCTTGGTTTCGACCATGACAATCTCGCCTGTGGTCTCCACGACGAAGTCCGGCACGTACGGCGTCTCTTGCAACCCCACGCGGTACGTCAGGCGGAACTGGCCCTTCGCGGGCTTGAACCAGCGCAGTCCATCGCGGTCGATGATGACCGCCATCTTGCGTTCCGTGTCGGACTGGAACTTCTGCGCCGGATAGAGGCACTTCTCGAACCCGCCAAAAAGGTAGCGCGAGATCCCGTTCTTGTCAGGCGGCTCTTGCCGGAAGTCCAGAACGTCATCGTCGGCAGACCGTGTGAACGCGCTGGGCTTCAACTCCTCGAACCCGCGGCTCACCTGCACTTCGAAGCCTTCGTGCTTCTCCCAATAGTGCTCAAGCATCTGCGCGTGCACAAAGCGTGCGATGTCCCGCTGGTGCACTTGCAGCACCCGCCGTGTTTGATCCTCGTCCAGGTAGCTTCGCAAGTGCGCCACCACCTGGCCGGCCAAGCCATACAGGAGATCGGCCTGGTCGTCGTACGACACGTCGTCGAAGTCCACGAGTCCTCTTACGACATAGTCTTCGAGCCGAGCTTCTTGGACGCCGCCGTTGGTGATGGCGATCACCTCGAATGTAGACGACGCCAAGTGCTGGATCCATAGCTCTTCAGACACCGGCGCATACCGCATGGCTCTGAAGTCGATGGTGAACACATTGAAGCCACACCTGAGGTTCTGTGGAACGACCAACACACGCGGAATTCCAATGGTGCCCTCGACGACCGCCGCGCAGGTTTGCGCCACCAAGGCCGGGACATCCACCGGCTGCGCCACGCCTTCGAGCGTGAGCTGGCCGCCGGGAGCCATCTGCTGCACCTGGTTCACAATGGCTGCTTGCACCGCGGGCGTTTGGAGAGACGCCACTGTGGGCGCGACGCCCGGCTGAGTCCCCAACGTCCCAATCACGTCGAACGCGGCGCGCACGACGGCCTGCTGGGCCGGTGTCAGCGGAATGCGCTCCACCACTGCGGGAGCCGGCGTTTCGGCTGTGTCTGCCAGTGCCATCTCGGAGACGCCGAGTCTCGACATCAGGCTCGGCTCCACGACAGTAGTAACGAGCCTCTTCGCGAAATCCTCCTGGCCCAGCACCACTTGCTGCAAGCGCACGGGCGAATCGGGCTTGCGCGAGTCGTCCACGATCTCCTGGAACTTGTCGTGGGCCACGATGTTCAGGCGGTCCACGGCTGGCACGCCCGTCCGTTTGCCATAAGGGAGGCGCAGGCCCCGCCCGATGGACTGTTCCACCAGCGTGCGGGCATTTGCAGCCCGAAGGGGGACGATGGTGTAGAGGTTGGTGACGTCCCACCCCTCTTTGAGCATGTTGACGTGGACCACGATCTCGGTGGGCTCATCGGCATGCTCCACCCTCAAGAGCCGCTCCACCATCTCGTCTTCCGCCACTCCGGTCTTGCTGGAGTCGACCTGGATGACCTTGCCCTTGTACCGGCCCTCGTAGAATCCGTCCGACTCCAGGTGAGTCAGGAGCTGTCCGGCATGCGTGATGTCTTTCGCAATGACCAGCAGAAATGGTTTCACCAGCGGCTCACCCGTTTCCCGGGCGTAGGTAGCCAACTCGACCTTTACCTTCTCGTGCAGCGCAACGCCGTCTTCGAGCTTCAGCCGCTCAACAGCCTCGGCGGTCATGGCCGCCGCGTTGAAGTCGCGTCGCGTCACTACGGCCGGGACCTTTACGAACCCATCCTCGATAGCCCGGCCCAGAGGGTAGTCGTAGATCACGTTCTTGAACGGGACGGGCGCAGGCTTGGCTTCAACAAACGGCGTGGCCGTCAGCTCAAGGCCCAGAATGGGCTTCAGTTCATTAATGGCCTTCACGCCGGCTGAGGCGCGGTAGCGATGCGACTCGTCCATGATCAGGACGAGGTCTGGCAGCGACGCGAGGTAGTTAAAGTAGCTCTGGCCGATGTACTCCGACAAGCGCTTAATTCGAGGGGCCTTGCCGCCGCGCACCTCCGCGTTGATCTTCGAGATATTGAAGATGTTCACCTTGCAGGTCGTGGCCTGCTCGAGCAATGGCCCACCCATCGCCTCGTAGTTGTCGCCAGTGATGATGGCCGGAGGTGTCACTGCAAACTCGGCGATGCCCCTGAACACGTACTTCGGGGTGTTCGGTGTGAAGTCGGTGATCAGCTTGTTGTAGATGGTGAGGTTCGGCGCGAGTACGAAGAAATTGCGTACTCCGTGGGCGCTGTGCAGATAGGAGATGAACGCACCCATGAGGCGAGTCTTGCCGACGCCCGTCGCGAGTGCGAAACAGAGCGATGGAAATTCGCGCTCGAAATCCGCAACCGACGGGAACTCCGCTTGAATGGCCGCAAGTGCAGCTGTGAGGTTCAGCGTTGGACCTGGCTGGGCGACCTGCCAGAGCCGGTCGAGGATCTCAAGGGAGCGACGCTGCGGCGGTCGCAGGCTGAGCCGGCCCGCGATGGACGCCACTTGGCGATGAACCCTGTTGGCGGTCTGCTCGTCGTCTGCTGTCATGGGTTGCGGGCCTCAAGATACCCCGGTTTTCTCGGCCAAAGCCCCAAACGAGTTGACAAGGGCTCAATGCGGAATTAACCTCAGGTTAAGTCAGGTCAACCCAAGGACGCTGAGATGACCAGACCAGCCGCGTTGAGCCCTGTTCAAGCTCATGAGTTCATCCATGAGCAGCTGGCGACACGCGACACCATCTCGTATACCGCTCACGTGAGACAGCGCATGCGAGAACGCTCGTTCACCTTGGACGACATCCGGCGGGTGCTGCTGTACGGAACCGTGGCGCCGAATCCGGAGTGGGACGAGGCCCGTCAGAACTGGTGCTACGTCATTTCGGGTTTCGACTACGACAACGAGCCGTTGGCCCTGGTGATAGCGCTCGAACCCGAGCACAACCGAATTACGGTCATTACTGGACACGATGCCTGATACCACACCTGTTCGCCGGTGCGCCGAGTGCGGGGCGGCCCAACACATCGAGCGTCGCACCACTGACTACCCCGAGTCGGGGCTGGCCAACGTGCAACTGATCAATGTGCCGGTCTGGGTGTGCGAGCGGGGGCACGAGGAACTGGAGGTGCCGGCCGTCAACCAGCTGCACGAACTGCTGGCATCCATGGTGGTCCGCAAGCCCGCCCGCCTCAGCGGAGCGGAGATCAAGTTCCTGCGAAAACGAGTAGGGCTCTCGGGCAAGACCTTTGCGGAGCGAATTGGGATTACGCCCGTCCAGCTTTCGCGGCTGGAAACCGGCGCTCGCCCGGTCACCCAGCGGACGGATCTGCTGATTCGCCTGGCGATTGCGGCCTTCATGGCGGCCAGGGATGCCAAGGCCTTCCCGGCGGATCTCACCCCCTTCATCGACAAGCTGGAGGCGTGGGACATCGGCAGCCATCGCCTTCGGCACTGCGACCAGGCCACGCCAGACAGGGAGTGGGAAGCCGAGGGACAGGCGGATCCGGTCCTGGCCCGCTGACGGCCTACTTGTCGAACCCCAGCCCCTGCTGCCCGGCCGGTGCGGGCGCCTCGGGGAGGTTCGCCACCTCCAGGCTGTAGTCATCGCGCCCCCATTCGCAGCGCGACAGCACCGTGCCCGGAATCTTCTTCACGGTGAGGTTGGGATACTCGTCGGCGTTGCCGCGGAACGAGGCGCACAACACGAGCAGCGAGCGTTCTGGCCCCACCTCGTCACTCAACTGCAGCAGCCGCTCGTGCGCCAGGTGTTGCGTGGTCACATAGATGAAGTCGCGCTCGGTGGAGTGGCCGTGCTGCCAGTACTCGCTGTCGCTCGGCGCGTAGCTGAAGCCCTCGACCTTGCAGACGGCCTCGGCCAGCATGGCGGCGTTGTATTCCTTGTTGATGACCCAGTTGCCCCACTTGTCTTTATCGAGGAGCGATGGCGCCAACTTGTAGTAGCGAAACCCACCGCCGCCCTTCCAGCCGGTGGCCTCGGTGACACCGCCCGGATCGTCCCCGTCGATCACCTTCTTTAGCCGCGGGATGATGTGCGTGTGGGCGTGCTCGCCCAGCTCGATCATGATCCACCGCCGCCCCATCTTGTGGGCCACCGCGCCAGTAGTGCCGGAGCCGGCGAAAGAGTCCAATACTGTGTCTCCATTATTGGTTGCCAACTCGAGCACTCGAGAGATCAATTTCTCTGGCTTTGGTGTTTCGAATGACTTCCGGCCCTCGAACAGACCCTTCATTTCAGCACTTGCATTGCGCGTGCTGCCTGCAAATTCGTATGGCCACCAAGTTTGGCCTACGATGCCCGGTTTCACCTCGGAGAGGAACTTCTTCTCAACCGGCAAATCCGCATCTCCGTCCTTGCCCCAATACAGGCGCCCATCCGCCTGCAGCTGCTCGATCTTCTCGGGCGGGCGACGCCAGCTGCTGCCTTTCGGAGGGGAGACCTCGCGTCCGGCAGGATTGCGCAGAGGGTACACGTCTCGGTCTCTATGCTCCGCTCGAATCATGCTCTGGCGAGCCCACGGCCCTCTGGGGTCGTTGTCCAGGTTCCTGTAGTTCGCGAGCTGTTCCTCGTCGCGAGCAAGGAGCCTCAACTGGAACGCTTCCGTTCTCCGGTAAGCAAGCACGTGGTTGTGCGTCTGCGCCAGTCCCGCGCTATCGTTCCCCGGGGTGTCCTTCGATTGCCATACAACGTTCGCCAGGAAGTTCCTTCGGCCAAACACTTCGTCGCATAGCACTTTGAGGTAGTGAACCTCGTTGTCGTCAATCGCGATCCAGATCGAACCTTCGCCGGAAAGCAAGTTCCTCAACAACTCAAGTCGCTCTCGCATCATGGACAGCCAGATCGAATGCTCAAGGCCGTCGTCATAGTGTTCGAACGCGCTCCCCGTGTTGTACGGCGGGTCGATGAAGATGCACTTCACCTTGCCCGCGAACTCCTGCTCAAGGGCCTTCAGCGCGAGCAGGTTGTCGCCGAAGATCAGGCGGTTATCGAAGATGTCCTGATCGGTCACGCGGTGCTGGGCGTGGTACGACTTCTCGCGGTCTTCCAGCAGGATGCGGGGCTCCAGCTTGGGCCGCTGGTCCTTGCCAATCCACGTAAGTTCCAGTCGCGGCTGACGGCTCATGAGGGCTACACAACGCTCCAGCGGATGGTGAACAGCGGCTCCACGTGCACCTTCTGATCCAGCTTCAGCTCGATGGCGGCGATCAGCTCGCCGCGTTTGCGGTCGATCTCGTCTTGCGCCTCAAAGAGCGACCGCCGCTTGGTGTTGCGCTGCGATTCCAGCGCCTTCATCTGTCTCTGTGCCGCCAACTTGGCTTCGAGCGAGACGGCAGCCACGGCGGCGCGGCGCACCTCTTTGATCTGCTTGTCCAATTCCTTGATCTCGCGTTCAAGCCCCAGCTTCAGGTCGTCGGCCCAGCCATCCAGTTTGTCGGCCTCGGCCTCGAAGATCTCCGCGTTCTTGGCCGTTATGCCGCCTTGGATACGGTGCTGTTGGGCGAGGAGCAGGCGTTCGATGTCGGCCAGTTGCGCCGGCCCGGTGTCGACGTGGTCGAATGATAGCTGTTTGCCGGGCGAAACCACAGGAAGGCTGAACAGGCGTCTGGCCGCAGCCTCATCCACCGCAGCGCCATCGCACACTGCCGCCACCAACACGTGGTCTTCAGCCTGGTCGAGGCTCTCGATCGTCAGCGCCGAGGCCTGCAGCAGGCCGACCTTGCCCCTGAGCGCTTCCACCGGGGAAATCTTTCCGGCATAACCGGAGTAGTCGAAGCACACGTCGACCACCGGTTGCTGGGCTAGCAGCCGTCCCTTAGCCGCATCTACCAACGCCACGGCTAATGGATGGCTGAGCCGATAGAAGTGGGCGTCCCCGGAGCGCCGGGGAAGTTCATACAGCCCCAAGGGGATGTCTCCCTGAAACGGGCACGACCGCAAGGCAAAGGCGGCGTCGCCCGTGAACTCCGCGTGGTCGGCCAGCTCGAAGCGGGTCAGCTCCATGAGAAGGCGCTCGTACCGTCCGAGCGATGCGCGCGAGTCGGCATCCCGCATCCTGAGCTTCTCTCTCACCTCGTCGTCAAAGTTCTCCAGCAGCTGTTGGCGGGCGAAATTGAGCGTCTCGGCAATCTCGAAGTTCAACTCCAGTTGCAGCTGGTCGAAGGCATGCTGGATCTCGTCTGGTTTTCGGCATGCCTGGTAGATAGCCGCGATGCGCTTCTCCAGGTCCACGCCCGACTCGATGGCGCCGAGTACCTCGTCGCTCGCCCCGAACACACCTTCGAACAGCTTGAACTTCTCCGACAACAACTGAAACACCCGCTGGTCTGCGGCATTCTTGCTGTTCAGGAAGTTCAGCACCACCACGTCGTGCTTCTGGCCGTAGCGGTGACAGCGGCCAATCCGTTGCTCGATGCGCTGAGGGTTCCAGGGGAGGTCGTAGTTGACGACGAGCGAGCAGAACTGGAGATTGATGCCCTCGGCGCCGGCCTCCGTGGCGATCATGATGTGGCCGCGGTCCCGGAAGTAATCCACCAGGGCCGAACGCATGTCGGCCGTGCGCGACCCGGTAAGCCGGTCCGTCCCCTCATGCATGGCCTTCCAGTCCGCGCAAATGGCTTTGGAGCGCTCGTCCGTGTTCGACCCGTTGAAGAGGACGATGCCATCGCGCCAGGGGCTGTCTGCCAGAACGCGGAGCAGGTAGTCCTGTGTCTTTCGCGACTCAGTGAAGATGATGGCCTTCTCGGGCGCGCCAAGTTCGACAGCCTTGGCCATCCCGACCCTCAGTGCCTTGAGCAGCGCCTTACCCTTGGCGTTGTGCGTGATTGACACGGCCAGCGCTCGAAACTGGTCCAGATCCGCAATCTCGCGTTCCAGTGCCGCCCGGTCAGCATCCGACAGGGGCGGGTCTTGGGCCTCCTCGACCCACTCCTCCGTTGTACTTTCCAGCGCCTCGTAGTCTTGCTCAAGTGCCTCGGCGAGGGGTTCCTTGGGCTCTTGGCGGCCGAGCTTGGCGCGAAGCCGGTTGACCAGCGTCTCGAGGGCTCCGGCGATAGCGAAGGTCGAAGAAGCCAACAGTTTCCGCAACACAAGCGTCATCAGGGTCCGCTGGCTGGCGGGCAGCGCCTGCAGGTTGTCGCGCCGGAGATACTCAGACACGGCGTGGTACAGCTGGTCTTCCGACTCCTCCGGCGAGAAGTGCTCCACCAGTGGCAGGCGCTTCGTGTAGGAAATGTAGGCGGTGACCTGCCGCCGAAGCGTGCGCTGGCACACCGGCTTCAGCCGGCTTCTCAACGTGCCGAAAACCTGCTGTTCGGTGAGTTGCAGGAACTGCTCGCGAAAGCTCTTGAGGTCGCCGAAGATCTGGTCGTCCAAGAAGCTCACGAGCCCGAACAACTCGAGAAGGGAGTTCTGGAGCGGAGTTGCCGTCAGCAGGAGCTTGGGCGACGTGGCGAGCGCCTGCTTCAGCGTGTTGGCGATGACGTTCGACGGCTTGTAGACGTTGCGTAGGCGATGCGCTTCGTCGATCACCACGAGATCCCACGGCAAGGCGTGCACGTCGGAGGCTTTGTTTCTGGCGAACTGATACGAGCAGATGACGATGGTGTCTTGTTCGAAGGGCCGGAAGCGACCCTGTTTGATGGCCTCGTTATAGGGCTTTGACTCGAGAATCGAGCAGGGAAGAAAGAACTTCTCCGTCAACTCCTGGTGCCACTGTTTCCGGAGGTTGGACGGAGTGATGACAAGGACGCGCCGCTTGCGCTCGGCCCACTTCTGGGCAATCACGAGGCCGGCCTCGATGGTCTTACCGAGTCCCACTTCGTCCGCCAGCAAGACGCCCCTTGAGAGGGGCGAGCGGAAAGCAAACAACGCCGCGTCGACCTGGTGGGGATTCAGGTCGACCTGGGCGTCAACCAGCGCTGAAGCCAGCCGATCCACGCTGTCCGCCGGGCACCGGCGGGTGAGCTCGTGGGCCCAGAACTTGGCGTGATACGGCGTCACGCGGCCAGTGTAGCTGAGTCACCGTCCTTCCAAACCCCAAGCCCCAAGCCCCAAGCCCTAAGCCGTGATCCCTACCCCGCGAACCGCCCCCGCATCGAGGCCAGCGTCCGTTCCAGCGTCTCGCGGGCGATGCGGCTGATGATGGGCTTCGCGATGGGCCCCAGCAGGAACGGCACATTCCGGCTGAGCGTCAGCGACTCCACTTCCACCATCACGCCGTTGCCCATCTGCTCGTAGCGCCAGTACGAGTTGAGCCGCCACATGAAGCCGTGGTCGTCGCCCTCGGGCCGCGCCTTCTCCTGGGGCGTGCCGGCGTTCTCGATCTCCACGATGCGGGTGGAGATGCTGCGACTGGCCGCGCGCGTCGGCGAGATGCGCTGGTACTGCACGTCGTAATGGGTGTCGTACACGACCGTCACGATACCGGAGCGCTTGAGGCGCAGCAGCACCTTCTGCGAGTTGCCGTTCCGCTCGAGCACCACCGACTTCAGCACGTCCGCCTGCTTGTGCTTGTCGAGGTTCGGTTCGCGGAGGTTGTCGAGCAGCACGTCCAGCGTGACGTTGGGCACATACACGGCGCCCCGCCAATGGTTGATCATGCCGCCGTCGATTTCGATCTCCTCCGACGAGGTGTCGCGCGCCGGGACGCCGCGGGCCACCACCACCTCGCCGCGCGCCAGCGCCGCCAAGTCGCGTTTGACCTGGGGGGCCGGCTGGTGGCGCACCACCAGGAACGGGCCGTCGGGCCGCAGTTCGGCCGCCGTGCGCGCCTCCACCGCCGCCGCGTATCGCTCAAAGTCCTTCGCCGTCTTCGGCTTCAGCGTTGCCGCCTCCACTCCCGCACCCTCCGCTCCGGCGCCCAGCGTCAGCAGCACCGCCACGGCCGCGCCCCGAAAGACGAGCGTCAAGCGGCACGCTCCCGCCGCGTCT
>CAYJPQ010000038.1:16821-23242 GCA_964372085.1 uncultured Bifidobacteriaceae bacterium
CGCCACGGCCGCGCCCCGAAAGACGAGCGTCAAGCGGCACGCTCCCGCCGCGTCTTTTCCGCGCACAGCGCGCGCATTTCGGTCTTCGCGAGCAGGCTGGGATGGTGCCGGACGTGGGTGGCCATCGTCATGATTGTTCCTCCATACATCAATGTGCAGACCGCGGAGGAAGCGGCTCAGCGCCCAGTTTACGCCTGTGCGAAATTGCGCCTGTCACCGGCCCGTGATATGCTCGGGTTTTCCTTGTGCTGCAATCACTTAGGGGCAGCACGCACATCCCGCTAGTGCCCGAATCACACATCCGCCGCGCTGTCCTTTCGAACGGTGTCCGTCTCGCCACCGAACGGATGCCTCACGTGCGATCGGTGGCCATCGGGGTGTGGCTGACGCGGGGGTCGCGGCACGAGCCCTCCGAGCACACGGGCATCGCCCATTTCGTGGAGCACATGCTCTTCAAGGGCACGCCCACCCGCTCGGCCGAGGCCATCGCCCAGCAGGTGGACTCGATTGGCGGGCAGCTCGACGCGTTCACGTCGAAGGAGTACGCCGGCTATTACGTGAAGGTGCTCGACGAGCACCTGCCGCTGGCCGTGGACGTGCTGGCCGACCTCGTCTCGAACCCGCTGTTTGACGCCGGCGACATCGAGCGCGAGAAGAAAGTCATTCTCGAAGAAATCAAGATGGTGGAGGACACCCCCGACGATCTCGTGCACGAGATCTTCGCCGAGGGCTTCTACGGCGGCCACCCGCTGGGCCGGCCCATCCTGGGCACCCCGGCCACGGTGTCGGCGCTCGACCAGGCCACGCTCCGCGACTACTTCGCCCGCACCTACGTCGCCTCCAACTTCATCGTCGTGGCCGTGGGCAACATCGAGCACGAGCGCGTGCAGGCGCTGGTGGAGCGCGCGCTGGCCGGCGTGTCGGGAGGCGCCGGCATGCTGGCGCAGGACGCGCCGGTCGTAAACTCGGTCGTGCAAATCCGGCAGAAGGACCTGGAGCAGAGCCACGTGTGCTTCGGCACGGCGGCGCTGCCGCAGCAGCACCCCGACCGCTATGCGGGCTACGCGCTCAACACGTCGCTCGGCGGCTCGATGAGCTCGCGCCTGTTCCAGAACGTGCGCGAGAAGCGCGGGCTGGCCTACGCCGTGTTCTCGGGCCTCTCGGCCTACCACGACGCCGGGTCGCTCAGCATCTATGCGGGCTGCGGCAACGACTCGGTGGCCGAGCTGGTGGACGTGGTGGTGAACGAGTTGCGGGTGCTGAAAGCCGGCGGGCTCGACCCGGTGGAACTGCGCCGCGCCAAGGATCACCTCAAGGGGTCGCTGATGCTGGGGCTGGAGAGCACGTCGAGCCGCATGTCGCACCTCGCCCGGCAGGAAATGTACGGCGAGCACGCCGACACCTTCGACGAGATGCTGGCGGCCATCGAGCGGGTCGGCATCGACGACGTGCAGCGGCTGGTCCTCCAGTTTTTCGCGGACGGCGCGCTCGGCATCACGGTGCTGGGCGACGTGAATGGACTCAAGGTGACCCGTGACCAACTATCCCTGTAACCCAGAGCCCAGAGCCCAAGGCCCAGAGCCCGCATGATTCCGCGATACACGCACCCCGAGATGGGCCGCATCTGGAGCGAGCAGCGCAAGTACGAGACGTGGCTCCAGGTGGAGGTGGCGGCGGCCGAGGCCATGGCCGACGCCGGCATCGTGCCGGTGGAGGCCGCGCGCGACATCCGGGTGAAGGGCGCGTTCGACATCGCGCGCATCGACGAGATCGAGAAGGTGACGCAGCACGACGTGATTGCGTTCACGACGTCGGTGGCCGAGCACGTGGGCCCGTCGGCGCGCTGGCTGCACTTCGGGCTCACCTCGTCGGACGTGGTCGACACCGCCCAGGCGCTGCAGATGGTGGAGGCGGCCGACCTCATCCTGACGAACATGGCGGCGCTCGGCGAGGCCATCAAGGCGCGCGCGCGCGAGCACCAGCGCACGCCGATGATCGGCCGCACGCACGGCGTGCACGCCGAGGTGATGACGTTCGGGCTGAAGCTGGCCCTGTGGTACGCGGAGTGGCAGCGCGACATCAGCCGCGTGCGCCGCGCGCGCGAGGTGGTGCGGGTCGGCAAGATTTCCGGCGCGGTGGGCACCTTCGCGCACCTTGACCCGGCCATCGAGGGCGCCGTGTGCGGCAAGCTCGGGCTCGACCCCGCCCCGATCTCGTCGCAGGTGATCCAGCGCGATCGGCATGCCGAGCTGCTGACGGCCATCGCCATCGCCGGCGCGTCGCTCGAGAAGTTCGCGCTGGAGATTCGCGGCCTGCAGAAGACCGAGATCGGCGAGGTCGAGGAACCGTTCGCCAAGGGGCAGAAGGGCTCGTCGGCCATGCCGCACAAGCGCAATCCGATTGGCTGCGAGCAAATCGTGGGGCTGGCGCGGCTGCTGCGGGCCAACGCCATGGCGGCGCTCGAGAACGTGGCGCTGTGGCACGAGCGCGACATCTCGCACTCGTCGGTGGAGCGCGTGATCCTGCCCGACAGCTTCATCGCGCTCGATCACATGCTGCGCCGCTTCACCCGCATCGTCTCGGGCATGGTCGTGTATCCCGATCGCATGCTCGAGAACCTGAACCGCTCGCGCGGCGTGGTGTTCTCGGGCCAGGTGCTGCTGGAGCTGGCGCGCCGGGGCGTGTCGCGCGAGCAGGCCTACGAGTGGGTGCAGCGCAACGCCATGCGGGCGTTCCACGAGAAGACCGACTTCAAGCCGCTGCTGCTGGCCGACGCCGACATCGGCGCGGTGCTGCCGGCTGCCGAGATTGAGAAGGCGTTCGACCTCGACGAGCAGCTCCGCAACGTCGACGCGATCTTCGAACGGGTGTTTGCCGCAGATGGAGGGCCGCGGCGTTAGCCGCGGCCTGCGGCCGGGACTGAAGTCCCGGCCCTCCGGGAGAGGTATCTGAATGCGTGCGCGAGTCTATGTCACGTTGAAGCCGTCCGTGTTCGATCCGCAGGGCCGCGTCGTGGCCGATGCCCTCGTCACCCTGGGCTACCCGGACGTGAAGGACGTGCGCCAGGGCAAGTTCTTCGAGGTGGAGCTTGACGGCAAGGACGCGGCGGCGGCGAAAGCGCGCGTCGCCGAGATGGCCGAGAAGCTCCTGGCCAACCCGGTGATCGAGAGCTACCGGGTGGAGGTCCTGCCGTGAAGTTCGCGGTGGTGGTGTTTCCGGGCTCCAACTCCGACGTCGACGCGTGGTACGCCGCGTCCGCGGTGATCGGCGAACAGGCCGCGCTCGTGTGGCACAAGGACACCGACCTGGGCGGCGCCGACGCCGTCATCCTCCCGGGCGGCTTCGCGCACGGCGATTACCTGCGCACCGGCGCGATTGCCCGCTTCTCGCCCATCATGGGTGCGGTGCGGGCCTTCGCCGATCGCGGCGGCCCGGTGATCGGCATCTGCAACGGCTTCCAGGTGCTGCTCGAGGCCGGCCTGCTGCCGGGCGCGATGGTGCGCAACAAGGGCATCAAGTTCGTGTCGCGCATCGTGCCCGTGCGCGTGGAGCACACCGACACGCCGTTCACCGCCTCCTGCACACCGGGACAGGTGCTGCACCTGCCCATCGCCCACGGCGAGGGCAACTACTATGCCGAGCCGGCGGTGGTCGGCGACCTCGAGGCCAGCCGCCAGGTGATCTTCCGCTACACCAGTGTCACCGGCGACGTGACCGGCGGCGACAACCCGAACGGATCGATCAACGGCATCGCCGGCATCTGCAATCGCGCGCGCAACGTGGTGGGCCTGATGCCGCACCCAGAGCGCGCGGCCGAGGCCATCCTCGGCAGCGCCGACGGGCGCCTGGTGCTGCAGTCGGTGGTCCAGTCGCTGGCGGTCCGGTAAGGCGATGGCCATGGACCCCGCACAGGCCCGCGCGCGACGCTTCGTCGGGATCGCCCTGATGGCCGGCGCCGTGGCCATGGTGGTGGTGGCGGTCCTCATCTTCACCGGTGTGTTCCCGGTCGATCCGTCGATGCGGGGCCTTCTGGCCGGCGGCCTGGGCGTCGCGGCCCTGGTTGACGCCATGATCGGCCTCCGTTTCCTGCTGAACGCGTCCACAACATGAGCGTGATTGACTCTGCCGTCCTCGAACGCCACGGGATCAAGCCCGACGAATACGACCGCATCGTCCTGTTGATGGGCCGCGAGCCCAACCTGCTGGAGCTCGGCCTGTTCTCGGTGATGTGGTCGGAGCACTGCAGCTACAAGAGCTCGCGCGTGCACCTCAAGACGCTGCCCACCACGGGGCCGCGCGTGGTGCAGGGGCCGGGCGAGAACGCCGGCGCCGTCGACATCGGCGGCGGGCTGTGCGCGGTGTTCAAGATCGAGTCGCACAACCACCCGTCGTTCATCGAGCCCTACCAGGGCGCGGCCACGGGCGTGGGCGGCATCATCCGCGACATCTTCACCATGGGCGCGCGGCCCATCGCGCTGCTCAACGCGCTGCGCTTCGGGTCGCTCGACACCGCCCTGGCGCGGCGCATTTTCGAGGGCGTGGTGGCGGGCGTTGGCGGCTACGGCAACAGCATCGGCATCCCCACCGTGGGCGGCGAGATCGTGTTCGACCCGATGTACGCCGGCAACCCGCTGGTGAACGTGCTGTGCCTCGGCATCGCCCGCACCGACGAGATCGTGAAGGGCGCGGCGCGCGGCGCCGGCAACCCGGTGTACTACGTGGGCGCGAAGACGGGCCGCGACGGCATTCACGGCGCCACCATGGCGTCGGCCGAGTTCGACGAGTCGTCCGCGGAGAAGCGCCCCGCCGTGCAGGTGGGCGACCCCTTCATGGAGAAGCTCCTGATGGAGGCCTGCCTCGAGGTGCTGAAGACCGGCGCCGTGGTGGGCCTGCAGGATATGGGCGCGGCCGGCCTCAGCTGCGCCACCTCGGAGATGGGATCGCGCGGCGGGTGCGGCATGGACGTGGACGTGTCCCACGTGCCCCAGCGCGAGACCGGGATGGTGCCCTACGAGATCATGCTCTCGGAATCGCAGGAGCGCATGCTGCTCGTGGTGCAGAAGGGCCGCGAGCGCGAGGTGGAGGCGGTCTTCGAGAAGTGGGACCTGCACGCGGTGCAGGTGGGCGAGGTCACCGAGGGCAGCCGGCTCCGCATCCACGAGCGCGGCAGGCTGGTGGCCGACGTGCCCAACCGCGCGCTCACCGACGAGGCCCCGCTGTACCGGCGGCCCATGCGCGAGCCGAGCTGGCAGCGCGAGGTGCAGCAACTGTCGGCCGCCGACCTCGGCGCGGCGCCGGATCCCGGCGCGGCGTTCGACCGCCTCATCGCCTCGCCCACTATCGCGAGCAAGCGCTGGGCCTACAACCAGTACGACCACACCGTGGGCACCAACACTATCGCCCAGCCCGGGCTCTCGGCCGCCGTGGTGCGGGTGAAGGGCACCACGAAGGGGCTGGCCGTGTCGGTGGACGGCAACGGCCGCTTCTGCTACCTCAATCCCTATCGCGGCGCCATGCTGGCCGTGGCCGAGGCCTCGCGCAACGTCGCCTGCGCGGGCGGCGAGGGCATTGGCGCCACCAACAACCTGAACTTCGGCAATCCCGAGCGGCCCGAGATCATGTGGCAGCTCGGCGAGGCCGTGCGCGGCATCGGCGACGCCTGCCGCGCGCTGCAGGTACCCATCACGGGCGGCAACGTCAGCCTGTACAACGAAACCGAGGGCCGCGCCATCTTCCCGACGCCCGTGCTGGGCGTGGTCGGCCTGCTGGACGACGCGTCGAGGGTGGCGACGCGGATGTTCAAACGGAGCGGCGCAATCGTGGTGCTGCTGGGCGATAATCTGGGTGAGCTTGGCGGCAGCGAGTACCTGTCAGTGATGCACGGCCTGGTGCGCGGCGACGCGCCGGCGCTGGACCTGGCCCGCGAGGTCGCGCTGCAGGCGTTGACGGTGCGCGCCATCCGCGACGGCCTGGTGGAGTCGGCGCACGATTGCGCCGAGGGCGGCCTGGCGGTGACGCTGGCCGAGTGCACGTTCGACAGCGCCGGCATCGGCGTGACCGTGGACGTGCCCGCGGCGGCCGGGCTCGCGGGCTTCGAGACCCACGCGACGCTGTTCGGCGAGTCGGCCTCCCGCATCGTGGTGTCGACGGCCGAGGCCTCGCTGCCGGCGCTGCTGGCGGCGGCCACGGCGGCGGGCGTCCCGGCGGCGGTCGTGGGGAAGACGGGCGGCGACCGAATTCGCCTCTCGGTAGACGGACAACTGGCGGTCGATCGGTCGGTGGGCGACGCGGAGCGCGCGTGGGCCACGGCTATCGAAACACGGATGAGGAGCGCCAATGTTCGATAAGTTCCGCGATGAGTGCGGGGTGTTTGGCATCTACGGACACCCCGAGGCGGCGAAGATGGCCTACCTGGGCCTCT
>CAYJPQ010000038.1:23342-33583 GCA_964372085.1 uncultured Bifidobacteriaceae bacterium
GTGTTTGGCATCTACGGACACCCCGAGGCGGCGAAGATGGCCTACCTGGGCCTCTACGCGCTGCAGCATCGCGGGCAGGAGAGCGCCGGCATCGCGTCGGCCGACGGCGCGCGCGTGCGCATCACCAAGCAGATGGGCTACGTCAACGACATCTTCGACGAGGCCACGCTCGCCACGCTAAGCGGCAACATCGCCATCGGCCACACCCGCTATTCCACGGCCGGCGAGAGCAAGCTCGCCAACGCGCAGCCCATCCTCATCGACTGCGTCCACGGGCAGGTCGGCATCTGCCACAACGGCAACATCGTCAACGCCAACGAGACGCGCGAGCGGCTGGTGCGGGCGGGATCGATCTTCCAGACCAACAGCGACACCGAGGTGGTGCTGCACCTCTACGCGCGCTCGCAGGCCGGGTCGGTGGAGGATGCGCTGGTCGAGTCGGTGACGCAGTTGACCGGCGCCTTCTCGCTGGCCCTCATCACGAAGGACCAGCTCGTGGCCGTGCGCGATCCGCACGGGTTTCGCCCGCTGGCCCTGGGCCGGCTGGGCGACGCGTGGGTGGTGTGCTCGGAGACCTGCGCGCTCGACCTGATTGGCGGCACCTACGTGCGCGACGTGGAGCCCGGGGAGGTGCTGATCTTCGGCCCGGGCGGCATGCGCTCGATCAAGCCGTTCCCGGCCTCGCGCCTGTCGCACTGCGTGTTCGAGCACGTGTACTTCGCGCGGCCCGACAGCGAGGTGTTCGGCGAGAGCGTCAACGAGGTGCGCACCAACCTGGGGCGCGCGCTGGCGAAGGAGACGGGCGTCCCGGCCGACGTCGTGGTGCCCATTCCCGACTCGGGCGTGTGCGCGGCCATCGGCTACTCCGAAGAGGCCCGGATCCCGCTGCGCTTCGGCCTGATCCGCAATCACTACGTGGGGCGCACCTTCATCGAGCCGGCGCAGTCCATCCGCCACTTCGGCGTGAAGGTGAAGCTCAACCCGGTGAAGAGCATCCTCACCGGCAAGCGGGTGGTGCTCATCGACGATTCGATCGTGCGGGGCACCACCAGCCGCAAGATCGTGAAGATGGTGCGGGCCGCCGGCGCCACCGAAGTGCACCTGCGCATCAGCTGCCCGCCCACCATCTCGCCCTGCTTCTACGGCGTCGACACGCCGCGCCGCCGCGAGCTGATCGCGGCCACGCACTCGCTGGAAGAGATACGGAAGTACGTCGCGGCCGACACCATCGGCTACCTGAGCATGGACGGCCTGCTGTCGTCGGTCAACGGCAAGGGCGCGGCGTACTGCACGTCCTGCTACACCGGCCAGTACCCGATCGCCTTCCCGCGCGACCACAACGGCTACCTGCAGCTGTCGCTCAAGATCAATGGCCAACCCGAGCCCCTTCCCGAAGAAGAGCCCGAAACGGTTGGCTGACGTGCGGCGGCTCGCGGCCGTCCTCGCGGTCGTGCTTGGCCTGGGTGCTTCACCAGTGGAGCACCCCTTCATGCCAGTAGGGCACCCCTTTATCGGGCGCCTACTATTGGCGCAGGAGCGCGGGCCCGTGGCCGTGTCGGCCGAGGAGCTGGCGAAGGCCATCGACCGGTTGGGCGACCTCGACTACGCCACGCGCATGACGGCCGGGCGCGCCGTGCGCCGCGCCCCGCCGGCGCAGGCGGTGACCTCGCTCATTCGCGCGGTCAACGAGCACGCCGACGGCTACATCCGGTTTCGCGCGCTCGTGCTGCTCACGGGCTTCAACGACCCGCGCACGCCCGACACCATGGAAGAGCTCATGGCGTCGCCCAACGACCGGCTGCGCGAGGTCGCATACGCCTACTTCGAGCAGCATCCCGAGCCGCCCCTGGCCACGAAGATGCTGGCTGCGCTCGACAGGGAGATCGGCGAGTTCGTGCGCCCCTCGCTGGTGCGCGCTCTCGCGGCGCTCGCCAAGGAGCCGCGCGTGGCCGCCGCCCTCATCGCCGACGCCGGCCGCGGCCTCGACTACTTCCGCAGCAGCGTGATCGAGGCCCTGGGCGATTACCGCATCACGGCCGCCGTCCCGAAGCTCACCGAGATTGCGCAGATCGACGGCCCGCTCCAGGACGATGCGGTGACGGCGCTGGGGAAGATCGGCGACAAGGGATCGCTGGCGACGCTGGCGACACTACAGGAGAAGGCGCCCAGGGAGATGCAACCCGCGATTGCGGCGGCCATCTGCCTGCTGGGCAGCAACTGCACGTCGCACGTGGGCTACCTGCAGCGGACGCTGGGCTTCGCCGAGGACTATCCCGGCTACCAGGATCTGCTGCGCGGGTCGGCGGCCGGGCTGGGCGCCATTGCCCTGCAGGGCAACGCCGAGGTGCTGGGCCACCTGTTCGACGTGGGCATCCCGTCGCAGGACCCGGTGCGCGCGCCGGTGACGCTGGCCCTCGGCCTGGTGGCGCTTCGCAACACGCCGCTGATGCTGAAGACGCTGGAGGGCCGCGCCGACCAGGACGCGGCGCTGGGCCTGCTGGCCGAGGCCTTCGACATGCTCGAGGAAGACCTCGAAGAAGAGCGGTTCTTCGTGGCGGTGCGCCGCGCCTACTGGGCCGCCCCCGACGGCTCACCCACCCGCGCGCTGTGCGAGCAGCTGATTACGAAGCTGGACTTTTGACGGGCTTCAGGCGTTGGGCTCTTGGCGCTGGCCAGAGCCGAGAGCCGAGAGCCGAGAGCCGAGAGCCAAGAGCCGAGAGCCAATGATGGATTACAAGCAATCGGGCGTCGACATCGACGCGGGCAACGAGACGGTGCGGCGCATCAGGAGCCTGGCGAGGGCCACGTTCACGCCCGGCGTGCTCTCCGAGATCGGGTCGTTCGGCGGCCTGTTCAAGCTCGACACCCACGCGTGGAAAGAACCGGTGCTGGTGTCGAGCGCCGACGGCGTGGGCACCAAGCTGAAGGTGGCCTTCATGGCCAACCGGCACCACACCATCGGCGTGGACCTGGTGAACCACTGCGTGAATGACATCCTCGTGCAGGGCGCCACGCCCCTGTTCTTCCTCGACTACCTCGCCACGGGGCGCCTGTCGCCCGACGTGGCCGAGCAGGTGGTGCAGGGCCTGGCGCGCGCGTGCACGGACAACGGGTGCGCGCTGCTGGGCGGTGAGACGGCGGAGATGCCGGGCTTCTACGCCGACGGCGAGTACGATGTGGCCGGTTTCATTGTGGGCGCGGTGGACCGCGCGCAGCTCGTCGACGGCCGCGGGATCCAGCCGGGCGATCAGTTGATTGGGCTCCCCTCGAACGGGTTGCACACCAACGGCTATTCGCTCGCGCGCAAGATCGCGTTCGAGGTGCTGGGGCTGAAGGTGGACAGCCACGTGCCCGACCTGGGCGAGACGGTGGGCGAGGCGCTGCTGCGCCCGCATCGCTCGTACCTCCCGGTGGTGAAGCCGCTGCTCGGCACGGGCCTCATCAAGGGCATGGCGCACATCACCGGCGGCGGCATCACCGACAACCTGCCGCGCGTGCTGCCCGCCAACGCGGCCGCGCGGGTGAACCGCGGGTCGTGGCGCGTGCCGGCCATCTTCCGGTGGCTCGGCGAATCGGGCCGCGTGCCCGAGTACGACCTGCGCCGCGCCCTCAACATGGGCATCGGGATGATCCTCGTGGTGGCGAAGCCGGACGTGGACGCGGTGCGCGCCGCGCTGCTCAACGCCGGCGAGGCCAACAGCGTCGTCATCGGCGAGATCGTCTCGGGTGAACCAGGCGTCGAGTACGTGTGATCATCAGAGAATGCTTGCAGGCATAATTGTGATATCATGCCTTCATGCCTCGTCAACTCACAATTCGGAACGTTCCGGACGAAGTGGCGAGACGCCTTGAGCGCCTGTGCCGCGAACGGGACGAGAGCCTCAACACCACTGTCGTCAAGATCCTCACCGAGAGCGTCGGCGTGGACGCCCGCCTCACCCGGCTGCGGCGCTACACCACCTGGACGGCAGAGGAGGTGGCAGGGTTCAACGACGCCCTCGGCCAACAACGAGTGATCGATGCCGACCTCTGGCGTTGATCGCCTCGTGCTCGACACGTCGGCCTACTCGCACTTCCGCGGCGGGCACCCCGACGTCCTGGACGCACTGGCCCACGCCGAACGGGTGCTCATCCCGGCCACGGTGCTCGGAGAACTCGAAGCCGCGTTCGAACAAGGCACCCTAGCCGGAGACAACCGGCGGGCGCTCGAGGACTTCCTCGAAGAGCCGTTCGTCGACCTGCTCCCGATCACGGCGGCGGTTGCTCGCCAATACGGCCGGGTGTTCGCCGCGCTTCGGCGCGCTGGCACGCCCATTCCCGTCAACGACATCTGGATTGCGGCAGCCACCATCGATTGTGGCGGGACACTGCTGACCTTCGACCGAGACTTCGATCGCATCACCGGCCTCGATCGCGTGACCCTGAACGCCCCACCCCGGAGGATGTAGGATGCGCGAATGAATCGCCGGACACTGCTGCGGCAACTCGTCTCGGGCGCCGCTGGCCTCCCCTTGTTGCGCGTGCGGCTTGGCGCGCAGGAGCTTTCCTCCGACCACATCTTCGTCTTGCGGGAGGCGGCCGCCACCGTCCTGCCATCGGCCCTGGGCCGCGGGGGCCAGGACGAGGCGGTCGACGTGTTCCTCCGCTGGGCCCGCAACTACAAGGAGGGCGTGCCGCTGTCACACGGGTACGGCCACCCGCGGCTGGTGCGCTCGGGCCCGTCACCCTCCAGCGGCTACCCGGGACAGATCGAGGCGCTTCGGCAGGCGGCGCAGGCGCGCGGCGGGCGGTTTGGCGCGCTGCCGCTCGAGACCCGGCGCGCGCTGCTGGACGAGGCCTTCACGGCCGCCGCCGTGCGCAACCTGCCCGGCCGGCCCGACGGCAAGCACGTGGTGGCCGACCTGATGGCCCACTACTTCCGCAGCAGCGCCGCGTCGGACCTCTGCTACAACGCGCGCATCGGCCGGCACACCTACCGCGCCATCTCGGTGACCACGGTGCGGCCGCGGCCGCTGGGGGACAGGCAACCTTGAAGGGTTGCCTCCAGGCAATGCGGTTACCGGCCCAAGCCCCAGGCCCCAAGCCCCAGGCCTTGTAGTCATGCCTGTCCACGAGACCGACATCTGCGTGATCGGCGGCGGCATCACCGCCGTGATGTGCGTGGAGAAGATCGCCGAGATCAAGCCGGGCCTCCGCATCACCGTGGTCGAGGCGGGGCGATCGATCTCCGATCGCGAGAACCGCGGCGAGTATCGCCGCCGCGCGCTCGATTACGGCGAGCACCCCTGGCACGACGACTTCATCGAAGACCAGCAGGCCCGGGGCATGATCTCGATGACCATGGCCGTGGGCGGGCAGGCGCTGCACTGGGGCGGCGCCTGCAACCGGTTCTCGCGCGAGGACCTCCGCCTCCAGTCGATGTACGGGCTGGCCGACGACTGGCCGCTCGAGTGGGACGACCTGGAGCGCTGGTACGTGGACGCCGAGCTGCGGCTCAACGTGGCCGGCGATCCCAGTCCCTATCCGGGCGACGCGCGGTCGGCGCCCTACCCGCAGGCGGCGATGCCCCTCTCCTTCAACCTGCAGGTGCTGAAGGCGTGGGCCGAGCAGGGCGGGCTGAAGTTCTCGCCGTTGCCGATGGCGCGCAACCTCGCGCCCTTTGGCGGCCGCGGCGCCTGCGGCATGTACGACACGTGCGGCGACGTCTGCCCAACGGGCGCGCGGTACTCACCCGACTACACGTACCAGCAACTGGTGGCGGCGAAGCGGGTGACGCTGCACGACCGCACGTTGATCCGCCGGCTCGTACTCGATCCGTCGCGCGACACCATCGCCTCGGCGCAGGGCGTGCACCAGGACCGGCCCGGCGAGGTGGTGGACTACCGGGCGAAGCTGTTCGTGCTGGCCTCGGGGCAGTGCTGGAGCCCGCACCTCCTGCTGCTCTCGGCCAACGCGCGGTTCCCCAACGGCCTGGCCAACCGCTCGGGCCTCGTGGGCCGCTACATGAACGGCCACAAGTTCATCTCGGCGATGGCTTCGATCGACGAGGAAACGTTCCCCGGGCAGAACATGACGCACAGCCTGATTTCGCGCGAGTACTTCCGGTGCGCGCCGGGCCAGCCCTTCGTGCGGCACGACACGCGCGTGTGGGAAAGCTCGTTCGGGAAGGAGCCGCGGCTGCGCGGCGAGGACGGCCGCCTGCTGCTCGGCGACGACCTGCTGGACGAGTGGCGCGGCCGCGCCCGCAAGGGGAGTTCGGTGCGCCTGCGCACCTACTACGACTCCCACCCGTCGGCCGACAGCCGGCTCACGCTCAACCCCGCATCGAAGAACCGCTACGGCGACCCGATGCCCGCGATCGCACACCGTCTCGACGCGGCCGCCGAGGCACGCGAGGCCGCCACGCTGGCGCACTGCACCGGCGTGTTCGAGCGGATGGTGCGCGCCGGCAACGGACGGCTGCTGGCGCCGCCCACCGTATCGGACTACTGGGACCACCCCGGCGGCGGCTGCCGCATGGGCGCGAACGCCGCGACAAGCGTCGTCGACAGCTTTGGCCGGGCGCACGACCACGAGAACCTCTTCGTGATCGGCGCGCCCACCACGCCCACGGGCGGGGTGACCAACGGCACCCTCACGTTCGTGGCGCTGTCGCTGCGATCGGCAACCGCGATCGCGTCGGGGTAATCCACAGATTTCACCGATTCGTCGCCTGCGTGGCCCGGGCCTCGGTGCGCCCGGCGTTGCCGGGCGCCTGGCGTGGCCGGAGCGGGACCAGACGTGAGTCTCACGGCAGATTTATCCGACTCACGCCTGGTTCCGCTCCAACCACGCGTGCGGCCTTCGGCCGCAGAGGCCCGGGCCGATATCTGCGTAATCTGTGTCATCTGCGGATATATTCCCGTCGTGAACTCTCGCCGGCTCGGCGTGCTCATCTCGGGCCGCGGCTCCAACCTCAAGGCCATCATCGAGGCCATCGCCGAGGGCCGGCTCGACGCGACGATTGCCATCGTCATCTCGAACACGGCAGGTGCGCCGGGGCTGGATCACGCGGCGCGCGCCGGCATCGAGACGCTGGTCATTCCGCACAAGGGCTTTGCGTCGCGCGAAGACTACGATCGGGCGGTGGTGAATGAGTTGAACGCCCGCGGTGTCGAGCTGGTGTGCCTGGCGGGCTTCATGCGCCTGCTCAGCCCGTTCTTCGTGGACGCGTATCCCGACCGGATCCTCAACATCCACCCATCGTTGCTGCCGAAGTACCCGGGGCTGCACCCACAGCAACAGGCCCTGGACGACGGCGCCACCGAGAGCGGGGCCACTGTTCATTTTGTGAACAAGGACCTCGACGCGGGCCCCATCGTCCTGCAGCGGTCCGTGCCGGTGCTCGAGGGCGACAGCGCCGACACCCTGGCCGAGCGCATCCTTGAGGTGGAGCACCAGCTGTATCCGGACGCCATCGCCCACGTGCTGGACAGCCCTCCGCCCCAAGCCACAAGCCCTCGGCCTCCGCCGAAGGCTTCGGCGAGACAGGCAAGCCGTAAGCCCTAAGCCGCCGTTCGCAGCGTCAGCACTGCCACGTCGGGCGGGCAGTTCACCCGCACGGGGACATACACCGTCCCCACACCGCGGCTCACGAACAGGGACGTGTTCTCGCGCGTGGCGTAACCCGCCAGCACGGGGAACCTGCGCCCGGCGATGGCGCCCAAGCCGGGCACGATCACCTGGCCGCCGTGGGTGTGGCCCGACAGCACCAGCTGCACGTCGAGCGCGGCGGCTTCCACCAGGCGGCGCGGGTCGTGCGCCAGCAGGATCGTGGTGCCCCCCGTGCCCCGCAGCGCCTTGGCCACGTCGCCGGCCGTCCTGGTCCAGAACCGGATTCCCGCCACGTCGAGCCGCTCCCCGCGAATGGTGAGCTGCGTCCGCTGATCCCGCAGCACCGCGAAGCCCCGCGCCACCAGCGCCGCCGGCATCTCGCGCTCGTCGTCGTGGTTGCCGAGCACGGCCAACGAGCCCTGCGGCGCGTGGGCGAGCGGCGCCAGCAACTCGGCCACGGGCCCGATGTAGGCGCGGTCGCGGGAGGTGATGTAGTCGCCCCCCAGCACGATAAGGTCGGGCGCGGAGGCCAGCAACAACGAGACGGCCCGCTCGATGTCGGCGGCGGGGACCACGGCGCTGTGGTGGACGTCGGTAATCATGCCCACGCGCAGGCCGTCGAGGGCGGGCGGCAGGCCCACCACGGGGACGTCGCGTTCGAGGCGCTCGATCTCGTGGCGCTCGTAGGCGACGCCGTACGCGGTGACACCCGTGAGGACGCCGACCGAGGTGGCGGTGAGAGACCGAAGCAGGTCGCGGCGTGTCACGGCTACGGCCGCAGTATATCCGCGAGCCTGCCCTGAGCGAGGCCGCGCGATCCGGGCCGAGTCGAAGGGTATAGTTGCAGGGATGAGCCTGATTGACGACTTCGAGTGGCGGGGCATGCTGTACGACTGCACCGAGGGCGCGCGCGAGGCACTGGCGCGGGAGAAGGTGACGGCCTACATCGGCTTCGACCCCACGGCGTCGAGCCTGCACGTGGGGTCGCTGCTGCCCATCATGGCGCTGGCGCGGCTGCAGCGCCTGGGCCACGCGCCCATTGCGCTGGTGGGCGGCGGCACGGGCCTCATCGGCGACCCGAGCGGCAAGAGCCAGGAGCGGACGCTGCTGTCGCTGGTGGACGTGGACGCCAACGCGCGCGGCATGCGGGCGCAGCTCGAGCGCTTCCTCGACTTCGACCGCCAGCCCAACCCGGCGCGCATGATGAACAATGCCGACTGGCTGCGGTCGGTGGGCCTGCTGGAGTTCCTGCGCGACACGGGCAAGCACTTCACCGTGAACTACATGCTGGCCAAGGAATCGGTGAAGCGCCGCCTGGGCGGCGACGAGGGCATCTCGTTCACCGAGTTCAGCTACCTGCTGCTGCAGTCGTACGATTACCTGGTGCTGCACGATCGCACGGGGTGCACGCTGCAGATGGGCGGCTCCGACCAGTGGGGCAACATCGTGGCCGGCTGCGACCTGATCCGGAAGGTGCGGGGCGCGAAGGCGCACGGCCTGGTGCTGCCGCTCGTGACCACGTCGGCGGGGACGAAGTTCGGCAAGACCGAGGCGGGCACCGTGTGGCTCGACCCGGCGCGGACCTCGCCGTTCCGCCTCTACCAGTTCTGGCTGAACACCGACGATCGCGACGTGGTGAAGTACCTGAAGTTCTTCACGTGGCTCGACCGCGCGACGGTGGAGGCGCTGGAGCGCGCGGTGGCCGAGGCGCCGCAGGCGCGCGAGGCGCAGCGCACGCTGGCGCGCGAAGTGACGGCGATGGTGCACGGCGCCGATGAGTTATCGCGCGCGGAGAGGGCATCGGCGATGCTGTTCGGCGGGTCGCTCGCGGAGGCGTCGGTCGACGACATCCTCACGGTGTTCGAGGACGTGCCGTCGGTGACGATGACGGCGGACGCGCTGCGGGCCGGGGTGGCGAACACCGAGCTTGTCGTGGTGGCCGGCTTGGCGACATCCAAGGGGGAGGCGGCACGCCTGATCAAGCAAGGCGGTTTGTACCTCAACGACCGACGGGTCACCGACGAGCGCGGATCGGCCTCCCTGGCCGATGCCATTGGCGGCCGGGTCATCGTGCTGCGGAAGGGGCAGCGCGAGCGGCGGATCGTGAAGGTCGAGAACCAGGTTTTTGGGCCGGAAAGTCACGGTGTTGACATCCGACGGTAGGCTTCGTATATTGGTGAGACGCGCTCGACGCGGGGTTCTCGGTCTAGAACGCCGTGCTGCCCGGAAGACCTCCTGAGGTTTCGATAGTCGGAAGGACCCGCAAGGCCCGTTTCGATGAAGCAATTTTAGGGGTTGACGCAGGAAGCGTAGTCGTCGTAAGCTCGTAAGTCTGTCCCTAGTTCTTTGGGACAACCTTGGTTCTTTGAAAACTAGATAGAGCGTGCACACACTCTCGCCGAAGTCTCGTTGGAGCGCCGCAAGGCGCGAAGGCGGACGGCGGCGTGAGAACCAGCCCGTCTGAGTGTCAGCAGTCTCACCCGTCGTCGCACCTCACGGTGCTATGGCGGTGTGGGGCGACAACAGACAGAAGTAACAACGCAGATTTAGAGAAGAGCAGGCAATCAAAGGCTCTCTCAAGCGAAATTAAACTTGAGAGTTTGATCCTGGCTCAGAATCAACGCTGGCGGCGTGCCTAACACATGCAA
>CAYJPQ010000039.1:0-29806 GCA_964372085.1 uncultured Bifidobacteriaceae bacterium
TGGAACCCTCGTGTGGAACCCTCGTGTGGAACCCTCGTGTGGAACCCCCGTGTGGCACCCCCGTGAGGAACCCTCGTGTGGAACCCTCGATCGTGTGGAACCCCCGTGTGGCACCCTCGTGCGGCACCCTCGTGAGGAACTACTTCTTTATCCAGCTCTCAACGACGCTGTCCTGTCGAATGATCGTCTCCGCACGGTCCGACCCCGTCGAGATGAGCCCCATCGGCACGCCGCTGACCTCCTCGAGCCGCGCGACGTACCGCCGAGCCGCCTCGGGCAGTTTCGTGAAGTCGGTCACACCCTTGGTGGGCGACGTCCAGCCGGGCCACGACTCGTAGATGGGCTCGACCGGCCCCAGCGCGTGCAGGTTCGAGGGAAACTCGGTGATCGTGCGGCCCCCGGCCCGGTAGCCGGTGCAGATGTCGATCTGCTCCAGGCCGTCGAGCACGTCGAGCTTGGTGAGCGCGACCGCGTCGATGCCGTTGATGCGCGCGGCGTAGCGCACGGCCACCGCGTCGTACCAGCCGCAGCGCCGCGGGCGCCCGGTGGACGCGCCGTATTCCTGGCCGCTCTCGCGCAGGCGGTGGCCCATCTCGCCGGTGAGCTCGGTGGGCAGCGGCCCCTCGCCCACGCGCGTGGTGTAGGCCTTGGCCACGCCCAGCACGCCGTGGATGGCCTTGGGCGGCAGGCCCAGCCCCGTGCACGCGCCGCCGATGGTGGCGTTGGACGAGGTGACAAACGGGTAGGTACCGTGATCGATGTCGAGCATGGCGCCCTGGGCGCCCTCGATCAGGATGCGCTTGCCGGCCCGGGTGGCCTGGTCGAGCGCCAGCGAGACGTCGCCGGTCCAGCGCTTCATCCGCTCGCCGAACGCCAGCAACTGGTCGTACACCGGCTTCCAGTCGAGCGTCGAGTCCTTGATGATGTGGTTGCGCGCGCTCACGTTCTCGCGCACCTCGTCGGCCAGGGCCTGCGTGTCGGCGAGGTCGCACATGCGGATGCCGCGGCGCCCGATCTTGTCCTCGTACGCCGGCCCGATGCCGCGCGACGTGGTGCCGATCTTCCGCTCGCCCCGGCGCGCCTCGCTCAGCACGTCGAGCTCGCGGTGATACGGCAGGATGAGGTGCGCCTTGTCGCTGATGAGCAGCCGGTCGCCCACCTCGATGCCCAGCCGGGCCAGCTCGTCGATCTCGGCGAAGAGCGCCTGCGGATCGACCACCACCCCGTTGCCAATCACGTTGAGCACGCCCTCGTGCAGGATGCCCGACGGGATGAGGTGCAGCACGAACTTCTTGCCGTTGACATACACGGTGTGACCCGCGTTATGCCCGCCCTGGTACCGGGCGACCAACGAAAAATTCGGCGTCAGCAGGTCGACGATCTTTCCCTTGCCCTCGTCACCCCACTGCGCTCCCAGAACCACGATGTTCATGGTCCTACTGTATCCTACGCCCATGATTCTCCTCGACGGATCGAATCTGACCGTGGCCGACCTGCTGGCGATTGCCGACGACCGGGCCGAGGTGGGCCTGGCCGAGGGGGCCCGCGCCCGCGTCGACCGCGCCCGGGCCATCGTCGACGCCAAGGCGGCGGGCGACGCGCCGGTGTACGGCGTCAACACGGGCTTTGGCAACTTCGCCGAGACGCGCATCGACAAGGCCGACCTGGCCGCCCTGCAGTTGAACCTGCTCCGCAGCCACGCGGCGGGCGTCGACCTGCCGCTGCCGGTGCGCGCCGTGCGCGCGGCGATGGCGCTGCGCGCCAACGTGCTGGCCAAGGGCCACTCGGGCATTCGCGCCGCCACGATCGACGCGTTGATCGCGCTGCTCAACCGCGGCGTGCATCCGCGAGTGCCCAGCCGCGGGTCGGTGGGCGCCAGCGGCGACCTGGCGCCCCTGGCGCACCTGGCGCTCGTGCTCGTCGGAGAGGGATACACCTGGGACGGCGCCATCACCACGCCGGCGGCCGAGGCGTTGGCCGCCGCCGGCCTGGCGCCGGTGACGCTGGGCCCCAAGGAGGGCCTGGCCCTGATCAACGGCACGCAGGTGTCGGCCGGCGTCCTCGCGCTGGCGCTGGCCGGCGCCGAACGCCTGGCGCGCGCCGCCGACATTGCGGCGGCCTTGTCGATTGACGCGCTGATGGGATCCCGGCACCCGTTCGACCCGCGTATCCATGCCGCGCGGCCGTTTGCCGGACAGGCGGTAGCGGCCGCCAACCTCGACCGGTTGATCACCGGCAGCGCCATCAACGAGTCGCACGTCAATTGCGGCCGCGTGCAGGACGCCTACTCGATGCGGTGCGCACCCCAGGTGCATGGCGCGGCGCGCGAGGCCCTGGCCTGGATTCGCCGGATCGTTGAGACCGAGATGAACGCGGCCACCGACAACCCCATGGTGTTCCCGGACGAGGGCGACATCGTGTCGGGCGGCAATTTCCACGGCGCGCCGCTGGCGATGGCCGCCGACCTGCTGGCGATCGCGATGGCCCAACTGGCCACGATCAGCGAACGGCGGTCGGAACGGCTGGTGAACCCGGCGTTGAGCGGCCTGCCGGCGTTCCTCACCAGGAACGGCGGGCTGCAGTCGGGCATGATGATTGCCCAGGTGACGGCGGCGGCGCTGGCGTCCGAAATCAAGACACTCGCGCATCCCGCGTCGGTCGATACCATCCCGACCTCCGCAAATAAAGAAGATCACGTGAGCATGAGCATGGGCGCGGCGCTCAAAGCGGAACGCGCTTTGCAACTGTCGCGCATCGTGATCAGCGTGGAAACCTTGTGCGCGTGCCAGGCGATCGACTTGCTCGCGCCGCTCACGAGCTCAGAACCGCTGATGCGGGCGCACGCCGCCGTCCGAAAAATCGTGCCAACCCTCGTGGACGACCGGTCGCCGGCTCCCGATCTCGACGCGATCACGGATTTGATCGCGTCGGGCGCACTTGAGTACGCGACCGGCATCGTTGTCAACTGAATTTCATTTTCACTTTCAGTTTGACAAGCGCAGCGGCACTGCTTAGTTTCTTATCTTCGCTTTCCGTCCCTCCGGATTGCCATACCGCAGATGACCACAATGGCCCGCTCCCTCCGCGCTCCCCGCGGCACGTCGCTGACGTGCAAGGGATGGCCACAGGAAGCGGCGCTGCGGATGTTGATGAACAACCTGGATCCCGACGTGGCCGAGCGGCCCGAGGATCTCGTCGTGTACGGCGGCACGGGCAAGGCCGCGCGATCGTGGGACGCGTTTGATGCGATCGTCCGATCGCTGCGGGACCTCGCCGCCGACGAGACGCTCATCGTGCAGTCGGGCAAGCCCGTCGCGGTGTTCCGCACGCACACGCACGCCCCGCGCGTGCTCATCGCCAACGCCAACCTGGTGCCGAAGTGGGCCACGTGGGACACGTTCCGCGATCTCGAGGCGCGCGGGCTCACGATGTACGGGCAGATGACGGCCGGCAGCTGGATCTATATCGGGTCGCAGGGCATCCTGCAGGGCACCTACGAGACCCTGGCCGAGCTGTCGCGCCAGCATTTCGGGGGGAGCCTCGCGGGCCGCCTCGTCGTGACAGCCGGGCTCGGCGGCATGGGCGGCGCCCAGCCGCTGGCCGTCACCATGAACGGCGGCGTGGCGCTGGTGGTGGAAGTGGATCCGTCGCGCATCGACAAGCGCCTGGCCACCGGCTACCTTGACGAGCGCCTCGACGATCTCGACCAGGCGCTCGATCGCGCGCGGCAGTGCGCGCGCGACGGCGTGGCGCACAGCATCGGCCTGCTCGGCAACGCCGCGGAGGTGCTGCCGGCGCTGGTGGCGCGCGGCATCGTGCCCGACGTGGTGACCGACCAGACCTCGGCGCACGATCCGCTCGTGGGCTACGTGCCCGACGGCCTCTCGCTGGCCGACGCGGCGCGGCTGCGCTCGAGCGACCCGGCGGCGTACGAACGCCGCGCCATCGACGCGATGGGCCGCCACGTGGCGGCGATGCGTGCGCTGCAGGCGCGCGGCGCCGTGGTGTTCGACTACGGCAACAACATCCGCGCCCAGGCCGTGAAGGCGGGCGTCACCGACGCGTTCGAGATCCCGGGCTTCGTGCCCGCGTTCATCCGGCCGCTCTTCTGCCAGGGCAAGGGGCCGTTCCGGTGGGTGGCGCTCTCGGGCGAGCCCGACGACATCCGCGCCACCGATCGGGCGGTGCTCGAGATGTTTCCCGGCGACGAGGCGCTCGGCCGCTGGATTCGGCTGGCCGGCGAGCGCGTGCAGTTCCAGGGCCTCCCCGCCCGCATCTGCTGGCTCGGCCAGGGCGAGCGGGCCCGGTTCGGGCTGAAGCTTAACCAGATGGTGCGCGACGGCCTCGTCTCGGCGCCCATCGTCATCGGGCGCGACCACCTCGACACCGGGTCGGTGGCCTCGCCCAACCGCGAAACCGAAGGCATGCGCGATGGCAGCGACGCCATCGCCGACTGGCCGATCCTGAACGCGCTCGTCAACGCCTCGGCCGGGGCCACGTGGGTCTCGGTCCACCATGGCGGCGGCGTCGGCATCGGCTATTCCATCCATGCGGGCATGGTGATTGTCGCCGACGGGACGCGCGAGGCCGACGAACGGCTCGAGCGCGTGCTGACCTGCGACCCCGGGATGGGCGTGGCGCGGCACGCCGATGCCGGGTATCCCGAGGCCCTCACCACCGCACGCACTCACGGAGTACGCATACCCATGCAGGAGACGAGCCGATGATGGCTCCTCACACCGGACTCGAACGCCGGGTGTTGGCCGCCCTTGATGCCTCCCCCGCCCGCATCCCCGTGGTGATCGGGGGCTGCGGCACCGGCCGCACCACGCTGCTGCACGCGCTGGCCGACCGGCTGGGCCGCGACCAGTGCCAGTACGTGGACGTGGAGCGGGCCGCCAGCACGCCCGAGCGCTTCCAGCAGGCGCTGGCCGCGACCTCGCCCTTCACGCTGAACGGGCAGAGCCCCGCCGCATCGGCCGACGCGGCCTCGTCGGCCCGATCGGCGTTCGACCGCACGCTGGCACTGCTCGGCCGCGCGCGCGCCAACGGCGATCGCCCCGCCACCTTCCTGCTCGACGAGGTGCTCGAGCTGCGCACCTTCGAGAGCTTCCCCGGGCTGCGCCACGTGCTGCGCGAGCTGACGCAGGCGCTGGCCGACAGCGGCAACCGCTTCGTGCTCACCAGCCGCTACGTCACGCGCGCGCACCGGCTGCTGCGCGACGGCCACGCGCGCTTCGAGGTGATGCACCTGCCGGCGCTCAACGCGGCCGAGGTCACCGCCATGCTGCCGCCGCTCGGCACGACGCCCGTCGAGGAGCGCGAGTTCCTGGGCCGCACCGTGCAGGCGCTGTCGGACGGCCGCGCCGCGTACGTGCGCGCGCTCGGCGAGGCCACGGCGGCCATCGGCGGACAGGGCGGCGACCCCATCAGCGCCCTCACGGCCCTGCTCACCGGAGAGGGCGCCCTCAGCCAGTGGTGCGGCTACCGCTACGAGCTGCGCCTGCACAAGGCGCGCGGCTACGGCGCGCTCAAGGCCATCCTCGAGATCCTCGCGGAGGAAGAGCCGCTCACCCTCACCGAGGTGGCGCAGCGCCTGCACCGCACCCCAGGCTCGACCAAGGACTACCTGTCGTGGCTCGAGGACGTCGACCTCATCGTGTCGCGGCAGAAGCGCTACAGCTTCGCCGACCCCCTGCTCCGCCTGTGGGTGCGCCTGCACTGCCGGCCCGAGCCGCCCTCCGTGGACGAAGTGGCTCGCGAGGTGCAGGCCTACGCCATGGCGCGGCTGCCGCAGGCCGAGCCCAGCATGGCGATGGCCGCCGCCCGCGGCGACCGCGGCAAGGGGTGGGGCATCATCGAGATCGATTGACCGCGCGCCGATAGAGTCCATCGGCGTGGGGCGTTCGCGATACAGGGCCCTTAGGGCAGTCCTTCGAGGGCGAGCCGCGCGCCTTCCTGCTCGGCGTCCTTCTTCGTGCGCCCGGCGCCACGGGCGATCACCTCGTCGCCCACCACCACCTCCACGTGAAACAGCTTCCGGTGGTCGGGGCCCACTTCGCTCGCGATGCGATAGGCGGGCAGCGGCCGCCCCATCTCCTGCAGGCGTTCCTGCAGGCGCGACTTGTGGTCGCGGCCGATGTACACCGGCTGGCCCGCATCGCCGAGGGCCTCGGCGAACTCGCGCAGCAGGAACTGGCGCGATGGCTCGAGGCCGCCGTCGAGGTAGATGGCCGCGATGAGGGCCTCGCAGGTATCGGCCAGCAGGGCCTGCTTCCTGCGCCCGCCGGTCTTCTCCTCGCCGCGCCCCAGAATCATGTAGTCGCCCAAGCCCAGCCGATCGGCCAGCTCCGCCAGCGATGCCGTCGACACGAGGTTGGCCTTGACCTTCGACTTCTGGCCCTCGCTGGAAAGCGGGAACGCGCGGAACAGCGCCTCCGACACCACCAGCCCCAGCACCGCGTCGCCGAGAAACTCGAGCGACTCGTTGTCGATCACCCCGCCGCTCGGGTCCTCGTGCGCCTTCGACTTGTGCGTGAGCGCGTGCTCGAGCAGGCCCCGGTCGCGGAAGCGGTAGCCCAGACGCGCCTCGAGCGGGGCGAACTGCTGCGTGAGCGGCACCACCTGCCCGCCGCCCACCTGCGCGCGGTGGCTCTCGATGACGCGGAGCGCGCTGGCGGCGTCCTCGTCGCGCACCGACAGGCGGATCTCGCCGAGCGGGCTCACGGCGAATGCAAACACCCCGGAGGGCGCCCCGGACGTGCGCACGGTGTCGACGCCCTGGCTGTCGAGCAGCGCCTGCACGACGTTGGCCTCGATGTCGGACCGCGTGCGGAAGATCACGGTGAGTCCCGAGTCGCTCACGCCGCCGGCCCCTCCACCCGCATCAGGATCATCGTCATGTCGTCGTGCTGGTCGGCGCCGGCCGCGAAGGCCCGCAGCTCGGCGAGGATGTACGAGCGCAGCCGGTCGAACGGCATGTGCGCGTACTGCTCCACCACCTTGGCCAGGCGCTCTTCGCCGAAGCAGTCGAAGGCCTCGTTCATGGTCTCGCTGATGCCATCGGTGAACCACACCACCACGTCGCCGGCCGACAGCTTCAGGGTCTGCTCCTGCAGGATGTTGTCGAACATCGTCCCGTCGTCGATCTGCAGGCCCACCACGAGGCCGTCGGGCGCCAGCAGCTGCGCCTTGCGCAGCCCGGCCGGCTGGTTGCCCGGCACGAAGATGAGCGGGCAATGGCCCGCGCGCGCGAAGGTCATCTCCTGCCGCTCGACGTCGATGACGCCGTACGACATGGTGATGAAGCTCCTCGGGTCGAGGTTGGCCGAGACGATCTTGTTGACGGCGGTGAGGAAGGCCCTGGGCTCGTGGTGGAGCCGCGCCAGCGACTGCACGATCACCTTGAGCTGCGCCATGTACAGGCCCGCGGCCAGGCCCTTGCCCGCCACGTCGGCGATGAGCATCCCCACCATGGTGTCGGTGATCGGCAGGAAGTCGAAGTAGTCGCCGGCCACCTCGCGCGCCGGCTCACAAAACGCGTTCACGGTGAGGCCGCTCATCTTGAGGGGGCCCGTGGGCAGCAGCTTCTGCTGGATCTCGCGAGCCGCAAACATCTCCTGCTCCATGCGGCCCTTCTCGGCCATCTCGCCGAGCAGCGCCGTCACCTCGCCGGTCATCAGGTTGAACGACTCGGCGAGCTCGCCCAGCTGGTCGCGCGCGCGCACCGGGATCTGGTGCCCGAAGTCGCCCGCCCGCACGTGCTGCGTGCCCGTGAAGAGGTCGTGCACGGCGCCGGTGATCTGCCGGGCCAGCGCAAAGCCGATGACCAGCGCCACGAACTGGATGATCAGGAACAGCGTACCGACCAGGGCCAGGACCCCCAGCAGGAGCTGGCCGAAGCTCATGTTGAGGTTGCCGAGGCCCGACGAGGACATGGCCGACAGCCGCTCGTAGATCTGCCACACGCTGATGCGGATGGCCACCGACACGTTGAACGGCTCGCCCGTCGTCCAGTCGCGGTAGTCGAGAAAGACGACCCAGCGCTGCGTGCTGAGCGACCACGCCGTTTCGCCGCCCGCCGCCGGGTCGGCCGGCTGCGGCTCGAGCGACCGCCCGGGCAGCAGCGAGCCCCGCTCGCCGGCCCCGATGGCCGACACCTCGCCCAGCGTGATGCCCGTCTCCTCCCGAATGCGCTCGGCCGCCAGCTGCGACACCGGCAGGTCGAGCACGACGGCCCACGTGGGGACGGGCACCTCGGGCAGCGCCACCGCCCGCATGACCAGCCGCGTGCCGGCCTCGTCGGCCTCCGCATCGCCCGACGGCGGCACGTCGTAGGCGACGACCCCGCTGAAGCCGTCGCAGGTCACCCACTTGGGCAACGTCCCCGGGGCATCCACATGTCCCCAGGGCCCGGCCGCCACCGGCAGTTGCACCGGCAGCGCGCGCGGGACGCGCGCGGCCCGGGCCGGCGCCACCTGGCACCTGAGACCCGACACCGGGACGATCGCGGTCGACACGAAGGGATAGCGCGACTCGGCGCTCGATTGCTTGCGCTCGAGCGTCTCGGCCAGCGCCTCGCGGGTGGCGGCGCGCTGCACTTCGAGCAGCGTCGTCTGCGCGAGGAACTGCGCCTGGTCGGTGAGAGACCGCATGCGCGACTGCACCAGGTACGAGCTCACGTTGAAGAACAGCAGCAGCCCCGCCAGCAGGAAGAAGCAGATCACGAGCAGGGCGGGCACCACGCCCACGAACATGTAGGACAGGATGAGCTTGCGCCGCACCCGCCACAGCAGGCGGCGCTTGGCCCACACGGCCCAACGGGTGAGGCCGTAGGCGAGGCCGAAGAGCAGCGCGAGGCTGCCCATCACGTCGACCGCGTTCAGCGCGGGGGGCAGCGGGGCGCCCAGGGCCAGGCCCGCCGGCCAGGTGACGGCCTTGATGACGGCGCCCATGACGACCGCGCGCCCGGGGAACGTGTGCAGGAGCCACGCCCGACACAGGTGCACGAGGTGCCGTCGAGGGGGCAGCACCGGCGGGCCCAGCGACGGCAGGATTGGCGGACCTGGAAGAAGGGTCATGGGGCGCGTCGGGGCCACGACGGCCGTGGCGTTTGCGCGCGAAAATGATACCAGAGTATCGTTAGCGTTTTGGAACGCCACCCATGAAACTCACCGACGCCGCTCGCTTCAGCACCATCTGCATCCACGCCGGGCAGGAGCCCGACCCGGCCACCGGCGCCATCATCACGCCGATCTACCAGACCTCCACCTACGTGCAGGACGGCCTCGGCCAGCCCCACGCCGGGTTCGAGTACGGCCGCACGCAGAACCCCACACGCATGGCCCTGGAGCGGAACATCGCCGCCATTGAGGCGGGCACCTCCGCCTTCGCGTTTGCCTCGGGGATGGCCGCCATCGACGCGGTGCTCACCCGCCTCGAAGCAGGCGACCACGTCGTGGTGAGCGACAACACCTACGGCGGCACGTTCCGCCTGTTCGAGCGCGTGCGCCGCAAGTTCGGCCTCGACTTCTCCTACGTCGACACGTCGCGGCCCGAGCTGGTGGGGCCGGCGCTCACGCCCAAGACCAAGTACCTCTTCATCGAGTCGCCCACCAACCCGATGCTGCAGATCACCGACATCGCGGAAGTGAGCGAGATCGCGCACCAGAAGAACGTGCGCGTCGTCGTCGACAACACGTTTGCCAGCCCCTACATCCAGCAGCCCCTCGCCCTGGGCGCCGACATCGTCCTGCACAGCACCACCAAGTTCCTCAACGGCCACAGCGACAGCGTGGGCGGCGTCGTCATCCTCAAGCATGCCGACGATGTGGAGTGGATGAAGTTCGTGCAGAATGCCGCGGGCGCCATCCTGGGGCCGATGGACTCGTGGCTGGTGCTGCGCGGCACGAAGACGCTCACCGTGCGCATGGAGCGCACCAACGCCAACGCGCAGGTGCTGGCCGAATACCTGGCGGGTCACCCGAAGGTGACGCGCACGATCTACCCCGGCCTCGCCTCGCACCCGCACCACGCCCTGGCCGCGCGGCAGATGCGCGGCTTCGGCGGGCTCATCTCGTTCGACGTGGGCTCGATCGAGGCGGCGCGCGCGGTGCTGAACCGGCTGAAGCTGATGGCGCTGGCCGAGAGCCTGGGCGGCGTCGAGACACTCATCTCGCACCCCGCCATCATGACCCACGCCTCGGTGCCGCCCGACCGCCGCGCGCGGCTCGGCATCACGGATGGCCTGATCCGCATCTCGGTGGGCATCGAGGATGTGGAGGATCTCCGGGCCGATCTCGAGCAGGCGCTGGGGTAGGAACGGCTTAGGGAGTAGGGCTTGGGGCTTGGGGCTTAGGGCTTATGTTTGTGATCGCGCTGACGACGCTGCCGGACGGGCACGACGCCGAGGCCTTCGGGCGCACGCTCGTGTCCGAGGGTTTGGCGGCGTGTGTCAGCGTGCTGCCGCCCATGCGCTCGGTGTACCGTTGGCAGGGCGCCGTTGAGGCCGCCGGCGAGCGGCAACTCCTGATCAAGACCACCGCCGCCCGGCTCGACGAGTTGGAGCGGCGGCTCCTGGAACTCCACCCCTACGACGTCCCCGAGTTCGTGGTGATCCCCATCACCAGCGGCAGCGCCGCATACCTGTCGTGGCTGGCTGACAGCTGCGCACCCCAAGCCCCAAGCCCCAAGCCCTAAGCCCTAAGCCCTCGCCGCCTTCGCCAAGGCTCCGGCGGGCCAGGCCGTAAACCCGTATACCCGTAGAACCGTTTTTATGCTTGCATGTCAAAACGGGTTGATGTAAAAGTGTGCACACACGACGCCGTTTTTCCGGCTTGCCGTGGTGCCGTATGGGTGGATACACTTCCCCCCGTAGTGGCGGCAAAACGGACTGGCGGCGATACGGTGAAGACCACCGTCGAGCTCCCTGGGGAGCTGTGGCGGGCCGCGAAGATTCGGGCCATGGACGAACGGGCCGACCTTCGCAGCGTGTTGATTCGCGCGCTGGAGGATTACCTGCGCGAGTCGGGACCTAAACGACCGGAACGCGCCAGATCGCCAAGCCGATGACCGACGCCGCCCAGCCCACGCCGCCGCAAGCCCCTCGTCCCACCCTGGTGAGCCGGGGCCGGCGTTTGTTGCGGCACGTCCTGATGTTCGCCACCGCGGTGATCGTGGTGGACGCCGTGGCGGGCGAGAAAGGCCTGCTCGCCCTGCTGCAGGCACGCAAGGAATACAGCGCGCTCGAGCGCTCGCTCGATCAGGCCCGCGCCGACAACGCGGCGCTGCGCGACTACGCGCGCCGGCTGCGCGAAGACCCCAACGCCATCGAAGAAGAAGCCCGCCGCGAGCTCGGCCTCATCAGGCCGGGCGAGACGCTGTTCATCATCAAGGACGTCGAGAAGAAGTAGGCTTACGGCTTACGGCTTGGACATGCCAACCGTCCGGCTGATTCACTGGAACGAAGACGAGGGGCTCGAGCGGCAGCGCCAGCTCGAGTCTCTCGGGTACGACGTCGCTTTTGAATGGGGCGACGGCTCGATGGTGCTCCGCGTGCTGCGCGCGAGTGTGCCCGATGCGGTGGTGGTGGACCTCACGCGGCTCCCTTCACACGGCCGCGAGGTGGGACGCGTGCTCCGCGCGTCGAAGTCCACCCGGCACGTGCCGCTCGTCTACGTCGGCGGCGAGCCGGCGAAGGTGGCGCCCACCAGGGCGCTGCTGCCCGACGCCACCTACACGACGTGGGGCCGCATCAAGACGTCCCTCCCCAGGGCCCTGGCCAACCCGCCGCAGGCGCCGGTCGTGCCGGGCGCCATCATGTCGGGCAAGCCGGCCGTCGACAAGCTGGGCGTGAAACCCGACTTCATGGTGTGCCTGCTGGGCGCGCCGCAGGGCTTTGCCGGCACGCTCACGCCCCTCCCCGCGATGGTCACCTTCACGGCGCGGCCCGATCGGGCCTGCGACCTCGTGCTCTGCTTCGTGCGCTCCGCCAGAGAGCTACACGCGCAGGCGCTGGCCCTGCGCGAGGTGGTCGATCGCCAAACGCTGTGGCTCATCTGGCCCAAGAAGGCCTCGAAAGTGAAGACCAACCTCAACGGCAACCTTGTTCGCGAAACCGGGCTCGGTGCCGGCTGGGTGGACTACAAGGTGTGCGCGGTGGACGACACCTGGTCGGGCCTGGCGTTCAAGAAGCGACGGTAGCGAAAAAGGGGACTGTCCCCTTTTTCGCGTCAGCCTAACTCCACGGCGGGAGGGGGGTTCAGGGGGGTTCAGGGAGGTTCACGGTCCACTCGACCAAGTCGGTGTCCGTGGCGTTCGCCGGCTGGGTGGCGCCGCCCACCTGGATGGCGCGCCACGGCAACCGGCCATCCACGCCGTAGAGCCACAGCCGCAACTGTCCGGTGGATCGCTCCACGCGCACTTCCATGAAGCTCTGGAAGAACGGCGCGTGGTTGAAGTCGAAGACGGCCGACAGCCGCTCCACCGAAAAGGGCCATGCGCCAACGCGCCGCACCCACCACCAGGCCGGCCGCTTCCAGGACGGCGTTTCCACCGCCAGCTTGGCCAGCACGTCGTCGGTCCTCGGGTAGAAGGCGTAGTCGGGCACGGGCGGAACGGCCGGCCAATTGAGTGCGGTCCCAATGCTCAGGTACGCGCCGCCGCCGCCGTTCACGAAGTGGTGCGTGCCGCCCTCCGCGCCTCCGGGCTCGCGGTAGTACTCGAAGTCGTGCGTGTCGCCGCCCATCACAACCTTCACGCCGTGCTCGCGCAACAAGTCGTGGAGGGCGCGAAAGCGCTCATCGCCGGCCGCCTGGTAGGCGCCGGCCGCGTACAACGGATGCCCGAGGATGGCCATGGTCAGCGACCCGCGCGAGCGCGCGAGCGCGGCGCGCAGCCACACCAACTGGCGATCGTCGACCGAGCGCAGGATGCCCGTGTCGACCGCCACCAGCGAGAAGCCACCGGCGTGAAGCTCGAAGAAGGGCGCGGCCTGCAGCGCCGTCGGCAGCCGGTACAGCTCGCGCAGGCGTGCGGCCTCGGCCAGGTTGGCCTCGATGCGCGCAGGCGTGGTGCTCGACATGCGCAGGTCGGCCTGCACGCGCGCCCGAACGGCCGCGCGCGCGGCATCGGGCGTCATCAGGTGCGCCGCAAAGCCATCGAGCGCGCTGAACCAGTCGTGATTGCCCGGGATGGCGTACACCGGTTTCTCCACGCCCTTGAGCGGCAGGTAGAAGTTCGACTCGTAATCGTGCATCTCGCCAGACGGATAGACCACGTCGGACGAGATCACGATGAACTTCACCTCCTCGCGACGCGCGGCCAGCAGCACCTGGTCACGCAGCGCGTGCTGCGAGGCGTCGCCCTCGCCCGGATCCCCGATCACCAGGAACGAGAAGTCGCCTTCGGGGCCCACGCCCGGCGGCGTGATGGCGAACAGCCCGGGCGCGGCGGGGCCGGCGCCTTGCGCCACCGCGTCGATCATCGCCGCGCGCCACGTGTCGGTGCGCGTCTCGGTGATCTTCTGCCACACGGCCGTGGCCCAGTTCTCGCTGTTGAAGTACCAGCTGAACCCCCAGATGGGATTCACCGCGATGAGCACGGCCGTGATCGGCAGGCCGGCGCGAATGGCCTGCCGCACCGCGCCCCACAGGGTGTTGTTCTCGAGGTCGCGCTTCACGCAGCGACGCAGCCGGTGCTCGGCCCACCAGCGCGCCGCGCGCTCGCCCAGCGGGTGAGACGACTCGGGCGAGCGGTCGGCAATCATCCGGCGCCACACCACGCGCTCGAAGGGCCGGGTCACGCGGCGCCATAACGATTCGAGGGGCCACAGCACGACCAGCGCCAGCAGCAGCGACGCCACCACGTCGCCGGCGGTGGCCACGGCGGGCGACAGCATGCCCAGCCAGGTCCACTCCGCGCCGAGCCGCCCCACGTGGATGGCGAAGAACGTCAGGATGAACGTGGCGCTCCAGTAGACGTCGATGGGCTCGCGCGCGCGGGCCTGCGACAGCGCCAGCCGGTGCACCACGCCAATCAGCGGGTGCGGCTCCAGGCCCATCAGCCGGTCGGGATGGCCGTCTTCGATGTCCTCGAACTCGTCGGCGGTGCTCGGCGCCGGCGCGAACACCAGTTGCCAGCCTGACGCGGCCAGGCGCACGCCCAGCAGCAGCCCGAAGCCCAGGGCGCCCACGCTGTCGCGCGCGCTCCACACGGCCAGCGCCAGTCCCACGTTGGTGAAGCCGTTCAGCAGGTCCCAGCCCCGGGAGGCCGCGGATCGATCACCGAGCGCGCGGCCGATCTTGAGCAGCCCATCGATGCCAAGCACGAGGCCGATGGCCGCCACGAGTCCGCTGAACACGAGCGTGGACTGGAAGGACACCACCACGCCGGCCACGATCGAGAAGACGCCGGAGCCGAGCACCGCGCGCTGGCCGCCGGCCTCCCTGGCTTGCGCCATCTCGATGAGGCCCGCGAGGACCAGCGCCAGGCCAATCACCGGCACGCCCCACGACGACGAGACGAGCGGCGCAATCACGGCCATCGCGCCCAGGGTCAACAGCATCGGCCCCGCGGCCCTGCCCATGGTCACGCGTTGCAGTCTACCGGATCGTCAAATGGCGCACGAACCAATCGGCCGCCTTTTCGGCCACCACCTCCAGCGTGCCCTTCTCCTCGAACAGGTGCGTCGCGCCGGGCACGATCTCCAGCGACACCGGCGCCGCCATGCGGGCCATCGCGTCGCGGTTCATCTGGATCACCGGCATGTCGCGGGCGCCGACGATGAGCAGGGTGGGCGCCTGCACGCGTGGCAGCGCCTCGCCGGCCAGGTCGGGCCTGCCGCCACGCGACACGACGGCCGAGATGAGCGCCGGCCGATCGGCGGCCGTCATCAGCGCGGCGCCGCCGCCGGTGCTGGCCCCGAACAGTCCAATAGGCAATGCGGCTGTGTCGTGAAAGGCACGCGCCCATTCCACGATCGACACCAGGCGCCCGGCCAGCATCGGAATGTCGAATCGCAGGTGCGCCGTCTGCTGATCCACGATCTCTTCATGCGGGGTGAGCAGATCGATGAGCAGCGTGCCCAGGCCGCGCTCCTCGAGCACGCGCGCCACGTAGGCGTTGCGGGGGCTGTGCCGGCTGCTGCCGCTGCCGTGCGCGAACACCACGAGCCCCTTCGGCGTCCCGGGCAGCCGCAGGTCACCCTCCAGCCATCGGTCGTCCACGGGCACGCGAACGGCGAGCGGTATCACCATGGCGCTTCCTTTAGAGACCGCTCGGATAGGTCTCGGCCATCTCTCCCGCCACCCACGCCGAGGTGCGCTCGAGCGGCTCTACCGCGCGGGTCTCGTCGAAGTGCAGCACGTAATCGAACTGCTCGGGCAGCCGCGCCTTGAAGTAGTGGCTGCGGCGCTCGCTCTCGGGCAGGTACAACACGCCGATGGCGCGCTCGAGGCGCGGCATCAGCAGCCTATCGGCCAGCGCCGCGTCGGTCTTGAGCGGCAGCAGCGCCCGCACGAGGCCGGCGTCGTGGAACAGCCGTTCGTAGCTGCCCGCCATCCCCGGGCGCACGTGACGCCGGTGGGCCGGGCCGCCCCACTCGGTGGCGGCCGTCACGGTGCCGGTATACGTGGTGAAGCCCACGTTCACGGCGGCGGCCCCGTACTCCTGGCGCACCAGTTGCCCGAGGTTCAGCTCGCCCCTCTCGGCCATGTCGGTGGCGCGCGCGTCGCCCAGGTGCGAGTTGTGCGCCCACACCACCACCCGCGCGCCGGGTTGGCTGCGGTCGAGGAACGCCCGCAGCTCGCTCAGCGTCTCGGCCATGTGGTCGTCGCGCACATTCCACGACTCCGCACGCCCGGCGAACATCGTCCGGTAGTACGCCTCGGCGTTCTTCACCAGCCGCGCATTCTGCTCGGCATAGAAGAACTCGTCGGGCGCCACGCGCCCGTCGCGGCTGGCCAGCACGGCGCGCTGGTGATGCAGCGCCATCAGTTGCCCCACGGCTTCGCGCTCGCACGAGGGGTGCAGGCCCGACACCGCCGCGTAGCCGTACTCCTGCATCTCGTCGCCGAACTGATCGAAGCACGCGTAGCGATGGCGCGCAAGGCGGGCCTGCTGCGGGTCCACCTTGTCGAGATAGGCCAGCACGGCCTGCATCGACGAGCGCAGGCTGTAGAGGTCGAGGCCGTAGAAGCCGGCTCGACGGCCGGCCGGCAGGGCCTCGTTGTGCTGGCGCAGCCAACCCACGAAGTCGAGCACGTCGGCGTTGCGCCACATCCAGGCCGGGAAGCGCCGGAAGTCGCCGAGCGCGTCCACGCTGTCGGGATCGGCGCCCACGCCGCGGACGAAGCGGTTGATGCGATAGGCATCGGGCCAGTCGGCCTCCACCGCCACCGCCGAGAAGCCCTTCTCCACGATCAGGCGGCGCGTGATGAACGCGCGCTCGCGATAGAACTCGTGGGTGCCGTGCGAGGCCTCGCCCAGCAGCACGATGCGGGCGTCGCCGATGCCGGCCAGCAGCGCGTCGTATTGCGACGGCGCGCCAGAGAGGGCCAGCGCGTGGCTCCGCACCACGTCCACCACGCGGGCGCCCGGGCCGGGGTTGGCCGCCTTTACCTTCGGCGGCGCGGCGCGCGTCTCAGCCTCCTTCAGCAGGCGCACCACTTCCGCATCGCTGGTCTGGTCGAACACCTGGTACCAGAGCCCAACGGCGCGGAAGGGCTCGGGCGTCTCGGGACACACCACACGGTCGGCTAATGTGGAGAGCCGCTGCACCGATTCCTCGGCCCCCACGGGCACGGCCACCACCAGCTTGGACGGCGACAGTTGCCGCACGGCCATGACGGCGGCCTCCATCGTGGCTCCCGTGGCCAGCCCGTCGTCCACGAGGATGACGATGCGGCCTTTCACGTCGGGCGCCGGTCGCCCGCCCCGATACGCGCGGTCCCGGCGATCCAGCTCCTTGCGCTCGTCGTCCACCACGCGCGTGACCAGCGTGAGCGGCACGCGGGCCGCGCGAATCAACTCGTCGTTGAGCACCTGGACACCGCCAATGGCGATGGCGCCCATGGCGAGCTCCTCGTGCCCGGGCAGGCCCAGCTTGCGCACGAGGCAGAGGTCCAGGGAAGCCTTGAGGCGCGCGGCGATCTCGGCCGCCACCGGCACGCCGCCGCGCGGCAGGGCCAGCACCAGCACGTCGGACCGGCCCTCGAACTCGGCCAGCGCCGCCGCCAACCGACGGCCGGCCTCGGTACGGTTGCGGTATTGCATCGTGAACCTCCTTCCGGCCGGCGTGACTCACCCGACATCCAGGAAATGACCGACAGGGGCGCCAGGGCGTGACTCGCCGTCGAAGACGATCGCAAATGCCGTTCCACGGCCCGCAGCTCCGGATGCCAAGGATAACGCCAGGTAGCCGCGTGGGCCGCGCCGGGCGGGCCCAGGCATCGACGAGAACCCGTCGGCCGCGGGAATCACCGGCTGGAAAGGAAGGGCGTCAGTTCAAGGGCCGGAAGGAAGTGGTCTTCTCCAGGCGATGGGCTACCGACGCCAGCGCCTTCACGGGATCGGCGATACCGCGCAGCCGATCGAGCACGAGCAGCCGTCCACGCGTGGTGAGTTCGCGCAGGGCGCGGCCAATGCCCACGCCCACGCCCGGCAGGGAGACAATGGCAACCAGGATCCCGCGCATGAGTGCAAACCTCCGCCCAGACGACCGCGCACGGAGCATGCCATGCGAAGCCCGCGGCAATCCAAGGGGCGTGCTGGAATTTCGGCAGAAGTGAGACTGCTCAGCAGTGATACGCTGGAGGTCCTTCACATGCTCATGCTTGGAATCGGCGCTGTCGTGGTTGTGGCGATCGTCGCCTGGGTTGCGCTCCAGCGCGGGTCGCGGTCGACCGACCTCGGGACGATGAGCGACCGGTGGGTCACGTCGTACAACGCGTCGCGCCACTGACATTCATACGGCCTTCGGGCGCCGGGAGCTTGACCCTTGACGGGAAGGCAATCCTTCACGGGAAGGTAATCCTTGTCGGGAAGACCGAGCTGTCCTACACGTACACGCAAACCGTGAGGGCCGGCCGGCCGTACAACCTGTAAGACCCTCGCGGAGGGCGGCACGCTCCCGCCTCGCTAGCGGAGGGCCGTGGCGTTCGCGGCGGACACCGTTCGCATTTCATCCGACACGCGAGCATCATCGCTCGCGCGCTGCCACAGCTCTCGCGCGGCCGCGCGGGCGTCATCCCACACCTCCAGCGTATCGGCGGTGGCATGCGGCGGCGCAAAGGCCCGTGCCGGCACCTGGCCATCGGCCGCCGGCGCGTACAGCATCGAGACCTGATCGAAGGCCGGCGCGAGCCGCAGCGCCGCACCGTCATCAAAGAAGACGACGTTGTGGGGATGCCGATCCGTGTTGGCGATGAGTGCGCCGAACGCATCGAGCCACCGCAGGCGCCGGGCATCTTCCCGGGACAGGCGCCCCGCGTCCCTCAGGAGCACAGCCGCTCGAGCCCATGGGTGCGCGGGGTCGTCGTGGACCGCCGCCAGGCTCAAGACGGCAATGCGGCCCCTGATGCCGACGCGATCAAATCGGTCGCTCTCGATGAACCGGTGGGAATCGGCGTCAATAACGGTCGCCCGGGCCGCGGGCACACCGCGGGCAGACACCACCTGCAGCGCCAGCGCTTCGAGGACGAGGAGGTCGCACCAGCGCCTGGTGACGCCATCACCGGCACCACGACGAGCGGCGAACTTGACCAGCACGTGACGTCCGTCAACGAACGCGCCGAACTTCGGCCGTTCACCGCCGGCAGATGATCCCGGAGGATGTCCGGCGATCGTCGCTTCAGCCAACTCAGGGTAATCGCCGCGCGTGCGGGCCGGAATGTCGAGGGCCTGCCAGCGCGCGAACGATTCATCCCCGACAATGCCGTTGCCAGGCAGATCCTCGCCACGCCGCGACATCGCCAGCAGGATGTGATGATCGGACCAGTCCATCACGCGGGCCGGTAGTTGCAGGTCGGCGTGCATCGCCGCGAAGTGCCGTCCAAGAAATCCGGACGGACGTGCGTCCGCGAGCTCCATGGGAAGCCCGTCGGACACGGTGCCGCCGGGCATCCACACCGTCTGTCGCGCGGCCAGCGTGAAGAGCTCGCCTTCCGACCGGGCGGTGCCAGCCTCCTGCACTCGGAACACGGGAAAGCGCGATGTACCCAGGGCCGGCCACGACTGAAGCAACCCGTACCGAGTGGCACGGCCCCGGCCGATCGGGATCACGCCGGCCCCTGCCTCCCGAATCGCCCGCATCAGGGTGCTTGGAGACACGCCGAGTCGCTGCCGAAGGCCCGCCGCGTGAAGGACTCCCCGGCTGAGCTCCGCTGACACCGCGCTCATAATGAAACGATTGTATCATTGATTACTGTTCGTAATTTATCAGCAAAAACGCGCTAATTGCACTTTCATGAAATGATTAATGAAATGATTATTTGACACAAAGAGGCTTCCATTCGAGCGGTGCGCTCGAAAAGGTTGGCCCTGGACGGTATCGACTGCCTGGGGAAGATGCGCCGCGGCTCGTCCCCGCGTATCCTGGCAAGGAGTGACCATTCGAGATGATCAAGGAACACGATCGCATCGTGCTGACGGAGCCCGTGCCTGCTGAGGGCCTCGAAGTGGGCGACGTGGGCACTGTGGTTCACGTGTACGCGGACGGGAAGGCGTTCGAAGTCGAGTTCACGACGCTCGACGGCAAGACCGCCGCAGTGGCGACCGTGGAAGCAGTCGCGGCTCGGCCGGTCACCGGCCATGAGATCACGCATTCTCGCGAGCTGACCCGCGCCAGCTGATTTTCCCGAGCGCTGCGCGAGCGTCTGCCGGAGCTTCGGCGAGATGATCTCTCGCTGCAAGTTGTAATGGTTGCGGGGGCACGCAACCGCCGCTATTTGCTCCTTTGGTCCGGGGCTGCCTGAGCAGTTCGTTCAGAGCCTTGGCTCTCGGTCGAGCGCGGATGAGCGAAACCTCCCGAGCTGCAGCGTAACGTCGGGAGAGCCACCTGAACAATCCCTTCCTCAAGGGCGCGCCACGTAACGCGGACCCCACGAAGCGTTCGGACGGTGGTTATGGGTGACTCGCTATATGCTATATTTCCTCATATTAATTGAGGTTATATATCTTGAATAGAAATTCATCGGCTTCACGTCGGCTGTATGAGTCAGTGCAAGCCCAAGGCGGCTTCTTCACGACCCGCCAGGCGCGTGCTGCCGGATTCAAGGACAACGTACACCCGTACCACGTACGGGCCGGCAACTGGGTTCGCGAACGTCGCGGAATCTATCGGCTGGCACAGTTCCCCACCAGTGCACGGCCGGACCTCATGCTCTGGCAGCTCTGGTCGCACAACCGTGCCGAGGAACCGCAAGGAACCTTCAGTCACGCGACTGCCCTGACACTGCACGAGCTCTCCGATGTGATGCCCCGCAGACTGGACCTGACCGTGCCTCCTGGTTTTCAGCGCATGGCCGCCATTCCACGTGTGCTGCAACTGCATCGCGCTCGACTCGGCGACGGCGACGTGGAGACGATCGACGGCGTGCGGGTCACGACCGCGCTGAGAACGCTGGTCGATGTCATCGCGGACGACGCGCTCAGCCGCGAGCTGCAAGTGCAGGCGGTGGACGAGGCGATCCGGCGCGGGCTCGTCATGCGTCGGCAGATCGAAGCCGTGAAGACGACGACACGGGCGCGCCAGCGCATTGACAGGATCCTGAAGCAGGTGCCAAATGGTGACGCCACGCCAGTACGCAACAGCGGGCGCGCTTCGCGCCGCTCTTGAAACACGGCTGCTCGAACGGTCCCGGCGGGACGATGTCGACCTGCAGCGGCTGAGGCGTCAGGTCGCCTTCGATCGCCTGCTCGCTCGCATGTTCGACCCCGCCCACACCGCGCGGCATGGTTGGGTTCTGAAGGGTGGCTACGCGCTCGAACTGCGGTTTCAACAGGCCAGGACAACCAAGGATCTCGACCTGACCGTGAGAGCCGTGGCATCTGGACTCGGCGTTGAGCAGACCACGGTGGCATCACTCCGCGAGCGCCTGCAAACTGCGGCAGCGGTGCGACTGCCCGACTTCTTCACGTTTGTTGTGGGCGAGGCAATGCTGACGCTCGACCAGGCCCCGGAAGGCGGCGCAAGGTTCCCCATCGATGCGCGGATCGATGGGCGAACCTTCGTCAAGTTTCACGTCGACCTCGGCGCCGGAGACGAAGTGCTCGACCCCCTCGACGAGGTGGTGGGTGAGGACTGGCTTGGATTCGCAGGCATCACGCACATCGTCGTCCCCGCGCTCTCCGCCGAGCAGCATTGGGCCGAGAAGCTCCACGCCTACACCCGGCCTCGCGAAGGAAAGACCAATACACGGGTCAAGGATCTGATCGACCTCGTCTTGCTGATTGACCGAGAGACGCTGGAGGGTGACCGCGTGCTGGTCGCGGTCCAAGCTACGTTCGACCGCCGTCGCACCCACGACATTCCACCAGAGCTACCCGCTCCGCCCACAGAGTGGGCGAAGCCGTTCGCCCTGCTCGCAGAGGAATGCGAACTGTCGCACACGCCGACCACGGCTCACGTGCGGGTAATCCAGTTCTGGCGAGGGCTGCGAGGCTGACCACCACCGAACGAAGAATGTTGTTGGTTGCGGGGGGGGGATTTGAACCCCCGACCTTTGGGTTATGAGCCCAACGAGCTACCGGACTGCTCCACCCCGCGACACGGAAGAAAGCAAGTGTAGCACACTTATCGCTCCCGCCCTTACGGGTGGCCGGGCTTCCGCGCCGCGCGCCACGCGCGGGCGGCCAGCAGGCCGGCGATGCCAAGGCCGTAATAAATCGGAGAAGTGGTGTCGAGCTTCACCTTCCAGAAGTAATGCAGCACCGCGGCCCCGGCGGTGACGTACACCAGCCGGTGCAGCAGGTTCCAGTTGCGCCCGCCCATCCGGCGGATCCACCCGGTGGTGGACGTGATGGCCAGCGGCACCATCAACACGAAGGCGGTGAAGCCCGCCTTGATGTACGGCCGCTTCACCACGTCGTCCCACAGCCCCTCGAACATCAACTGGTGGTCGAGGATGAAGTAGGTGAGGAAGTGGAGGGCGCCGTAGAAAAAGGCAAACAGGCCGAGCGCCCGCCGGTACTGGATGAGGGGGTTCCACCCGGTGAGCCACCGCAGCGGGGTGATGGCGAGGGTGGCGACGATGAGCCGGAGGGTCCAGATGCCGGTGTCGTTGGTGATGCGCTCAACCGGGTTGGCCGTGAGGTTGCCGGTGAAGCCATCGTAAACGAGCACGCCGAGCGGCGCGAGGCATAGGAGCCACAGGGCCGGCTTGAGTACCCGTCGACGGAGTTGAGGGGAGGTCACGCGGCGGCTAATAGAACTTCCGCAGGTCCATGCCCGCGTAGAGCGACGCCACCTGGTCGCCGTAGCCGTTGAACATCAGCGTCTTGCGTCTGAAGAACTCGCCCAGGCGGCGCTCGCTGCCCTGCGACCAGCGCGGGTGATCCACCCCGGGGTTCACGTTGGCGTAGAAGCCGTACTCGGACGATTGCTGCTGCTTCCAGGTGTTGAGCGGCTCGTGCTCCGTGAAGCTCACGCGGACGATCGACTTGATGCTCTTGAAGCCGTACTTCCACGGCACCACCAGGCGCAGCGGCGCGCCGTTCTGGTTGGGCAGCACCTCGCCGTACAGGCCGAGGCCGAGCAGCGTGAGCGGGTGCATGGCCTCGTCCATGCGCAGGCCCTCCACGTAGGGCCAACGCAGCGCGGGCTCGGTCTGCCCGGGCATCTGCCTGGGGTCCACCAGCGTCTTGAACTCGACGTACTTCGCCTTCGACGTGGGCTCGAAGCGCTTGAGGAACTCGCTCAGCGGATAGCCGGCCCACGGGATGACCATCGACCACGCCTCGACGCAGCGCAGTCGATAGATGCGCTCCTCGATGGGCGCCCACTTCATGATGTCTTCGATGTCGTAGGCGCCGGGCTTGCCGCACTGCCCTTCCACCACCACGCTCCACGGCCGCGGCCTGAGCGAGTGGGCATACTTGCCCGGGTCGGCCTTGTCGAGGCCGAACTCGTAGAAGTTGTTGTAGGTGGTGATGTCCTTGTACGAGTTGCGCTTCTCATCGGTGCTGAAGGGGCTCTTCTTGAGGTTGGCCAGCTTCCGCGCCGCCGGGTTCTGGGCCGCGGCCGTGGGCGTGCCCGTCACGACCGGCGCCACGGCCGCTCCGGCCACCACCACCGCGGCGCTGCCGGCCGCCGTGAGGAACTCGCGCCGCTTCAGGAAGAGTTCCCTGGGCGTGACGTCAGACTCGCGAAGATCGGCCGCCTTCTTGATCAGCATGGGGACACCTTACTCGGCTTAGGGCTTAGGGCTTGGGGCTTGGGGCTCCACGCCTTCAGGCCGATGACCTTACCACCGGCTACTGGGTGAGACGCCGGGCGGGGCCGGGGCGTTTCAGCGTGGTACGCTCCCCCCATGCCGGACACCTCCCTTCCCCGCGCCCAGGCCAGCGTCTGCGCGAACGCTGGGTGGGTGGCAAGTGGCAGGGGTTTGTGGTGAAGTTGTAGGCGGCTTATGGCTCACGGCACACGGCTTACGGCTCACGGCTTACGGCTTGCGACGGTGGCCATCGTGCTGACAATTGCCATGGCCAGGCCCGACGCCCAGGTGCGCCTGGCCGACGAATCGGACCGCGCGGCGTTCCGATCGTGGTTCGTGCTGCTGGCCGACGCGCAGTTCGAGCGGGCCACCCCCGACGTCACCGACTGCGCGGCGCTTGTCCGCCATGCTTTTCGCGAGGCCCTGCGCGCGCACACGCCCGAGTGGGTGCGGCGCGCCAACCTGCCCTTCGCCCCGCAGTTTGCGGACGTGCGCTCCGCGCCGAAGCCCACCGATGCGGGCTGGCCGCTGTTTCGCGTGGCGGCCGGCGCGCCGCCCCGCTTCGCGGAGTTTGCCGATGCGAAGACGCTGGTGCACCTCAACGCGCGCCCGCTCGGCCGCAACGCCGCAGCCGCGCGCGCCGGTGACCTCCTCTACTTCCACCAGCCCGGCCAGGCCGCGCCCGATCACCTGATGGTGGTGGTGGGCCGCTCGTTCTTCGAGGCCGACGGCGCCGACTGGGTCGTGTACCACACGGGCCCCACCGACGACGGACCCGGTGAGGTGCGCAAGGCGCAGCTCGGCACGCTGGCCCGTCACCCCTCCCCCCGCTGGCGCCCCGTGCCGGCCAACCCCAACTTCGTGGGCGTTTTCAGATTGGTGGTGCTATGAGAAGACTCTGGGCTTTGGGCTCCGGTCTCTGGGCGTGCGCCTTCTGCCTTCTGCCGTTGCCCCTGCTGGCGCAAGAAGCCGCCGACGAGCGCCCGGCGTTCTCGCTCTCCACGAGCGAGGTGTTCACCACGCGCGATGCGCCCAACTTCTACCTCACGTTCCGCCGCATCCCGCAGCTCGACTTCCGGGTGTACAAGGTCCGCGATCCGTTCACCTTCTTCGCCAACCTGCGCGACCCGCACCAACTGGGCAGCGACGACGCCTACGTGCCGCAAGAGCGCACGTGGCTCGAGCGGCTGGCCGACTGGAAGCGCCGGCAGCGGCAGCACGTGCAGGGCTTCGCGCGCACGCAGGTGAGCCACCAGTACCGGGCCGCCCGCCGCGCCGTCACCGACAAGCAGGTGGTGGCCCAGCGCGTGGTGCTCAACCAGACCACCTTCGCGCAGGTACCGCTGCTGAACGCCGGCCAGCTCGTGTCGTCGTGGCGCGAGTTGCTGCCCAACCACCGCGACCCTGAGGTGCGCCGCGTACCGGTGGACCTGCAGGAACCCGGCATCTTCGTCGTCGAGGCGGTGAGCGGCCTGCTCCGCGCCTACACGGTGGTGATCGTCTCGGATATCGGCCTGGTCACCAAAACGGCGCCTGGCCAAATCGTGTTCTTCGCCGCCGATCGCTTCACCGGCGAACCCGCGGCCGACTGCGACATCCGGGTCATCGTGCGGCAGAAGCCCGTGGCCGGCGGGCGCACGTCGGCCGACGGCCTCTTCGAGGCGGCGCTGCCCGACGACACACCCGAAGACGTGGTGGGCGTGGCGCAGTGCGGCGGACAGATGGCCGCCACCGATCCCGGCGCGTGGTCGCTGCAGGAGCCGGCCCGCGAGTTGGTGGGCTACCTCTACACCGACAAGCCCATCTACCGTCCGGGCCACACCGTGCACGCCAAGGCGGTGCTGCGCTGGCGCCAGGCCGACGCGCTCGCGCGCTTCGACCGCGCCGACGCCGAGCTGGTGGCCGCCGATCCCAACGACAAGGTGATCTTCCGCCGCCAGATGAAGGTCGATGCCTTTGGCGCCGTGCTCGCCTCGTTCCCCGTGCCGGCCACCTCCGCCCTGGGCACCTACACGCTTCGCGTGCAGAGCGGCGACCTGCAGGCGTTGTCCGCATTCGAAGTGCAGGAATACCGCAAGCCCGAGTTCGAGGTCACCGTCACGCCGGCCAGCCGCTTCGTGGTGCAGGGCGGCGACGCCGTGGTCACCGTGCAGGCGCGCTACTACTTCGGCCAGCCCGTGGCCAACGGCCGGTTGCGCTACGTCGTCAACCAGCAGCCCTACTACTCTCCGCTGCGCTGGGACGCCGGGTTCGAGGGAGGGGAGACGAACTACTGGTACGGCGGCAACCAGACCCAGCAGGGCGAGGCGCGGCTCGACGCCAACGGCCGCGCGGAGCTGCGCATCCCTCTCGGCGAGGACGAGAACGGCCGCGACTTCAGCGCGCGCATCGAGGCGCAGGTCACCGACGCGGCCAGCCGCGAGGTGTCGGGCAACACCGTGGTGCATGCCACCTTCGGCGCCTTCATGCTCTCGGCGCAGATGAGCGGATCGGTGTTCCGCGCCGGCAGCCCCGTGATGACGACGGTGCGGGCCCTCGACTACGCTGGCGCCGCGCAGGCCAACGTGCCGTTGTCGCTGGTGCTCGAGCGGCTGGAATACAAGGAGGGCTACTACAGCGAGCCCACCGTCACCGCGGTCGGCTCGGCGACGGCCACCACGGCCGCCGACGGGACGGCCACCGCCGCCTTCACGCTGCCGCCGCAATCGGGCAGCTTTCGCATCACGGTGACCGCTCCCAGCGGCGACCGCACGGTGAGAGACGACGTGTGGCTCTGGGTGCCGGGGCCGAGCGACGTCACCGACGGGTTCGAGGGGGATCGGTACCTGGAGTTGCTCTCGGACCGCAAGACCTACCAGCCCGGCGACACCGCCACGCTCATCGTGCGCGGCGAGACCATCAGCGGCCCGGTGCTCGTCACCAAGGAGGGCCAGCACGTGTCGTGGTACCGCGTGCTGCGGCCGTCACCCACCGATGCCATCCAGGTGCCCATCGATGACGGTGACGTCGGCGACGTGTACGTGAGCCTGGCGTACATGCGCGACGGCCGCTTGTATCGGGCCGAGCGCCGCCTCGGCATCCCGGCCACGACGCGCACCCTCACTGTGCGCGTGAGCGCGGAGCAGGCCGTGTCGAAGCCGGGCGAGCCAGGCGTGTTCGCCGTGCAGGTGACCGACCACGCCGGCCAGCCGGTGCAGGCCCAGGTGAGCCTCGCGGTGATCGACGAAGCCGTGTACGGCGTGAAGGCCGACGACACGCCCGACCCCGTTCGCCACTTCTACCGTCGCGAGTACACGCGCGTGGCCACGAGCTTCTCGCGCGAGTACTACTTCACGGGCTACTCGGGCCGCGACCGCATCCAGTTGGCCCAGCGCAAGCGGCGGCCGTTCACGCTGGCCGACTTCAAGGGCGACAAGCCCGTGCAGGCGCAGGTGCGCAAGGACTTCCCCGACGCCATCTACTGGGTGGGCGACCTGGTCACCGACGCGGAGGGCCGCGGCCGCATTGCCGTGACCTATCCCGACGCGCTCACCACCTGGCGCGTCACCGCGCGGGCGATCACCGCCGACACGCGCGCCGGCCTGTCGGTGGCGCGCACCACCACCACCAAGGACCTGATCGTGCGGGTGGTGACGCCCCGCTTCCTCACCGAAGGTGACGAAGTTGTGCTGCCGACGCTGGTGCACAACTACCGGCCCGACACCCGCACCGCGTCGGTGGCGGTGCGCGTGACCGGCCTCGAGGCCTCGGGCGCCGCCCCGGCCGGCGCGGGCGCGCCGCTGGAGAGCGGCGCCGAACGGCGCGACGACTGGCGCTTTGCCGCCAGCACCGTGGGCACCGCCACCGTGACGGCCACCGCCAGGACCGAGACCGACACCGACGCGGTGGAGCTTCCCATCCCAGTGCTGCCCTACGGGCTGCGGCGCGAGGCCGTGGCGAGCGGATCGCTCATGAACGCGGGCGAGGCCACGGCCGAAGTGCTGGTACCCGAGGCGTCGAACGCGGCGTCGCGAACGCTGGCCATCTCGCTGGCGCCCTCGCTGGCCGGGTCGGTGCTGGGCGCGCTCGACTTCCTCACGGCGTACCCGTACGGCTGCACCGAACAGACCCTCTCGAGCTTCCTTCCCAACCTGCTGGTCACGCGCGCGCTCACCGACCTCAAGCTCGCACCCACCGAGCGGCTGTCGGCGCTCGATCGCCAGGTGTCGTCTGGCCTGCAGCGCCTCTACGACTACCAGAAGGATGACGGCGGGTGGGGCTGGTGGAAGTCAGACGCGACGCACCCCTTCATGACCGCCTATGCCCTGTGGGGCCTGGACGAGGCCCGCCGGGCCGGCGTGCGGGTGCAGGAATACCGCATCGACAACGGCGCGCGCGCCCTGGCGAAGCTCTACGCCGCGTATCCGCGCGTTGAGCCCGACCTCAAGGCCTACGAGGCCTACGTGCTGCAGCGGGCCGCCGGCGACGACACCGAGATCACCTGGTACAGCGAGGGCGAACAGGGCGCCTACACCCACGCCGCCGCGCGCGACGAGTTGTGGGGCATGCGCTCGCGCATGAGCGCGTATGGCCGCGCGCTGCTCTTGTTGCTGCTGGACGACGCCGAGGACGCGCGGGGCAACGATCTGGCGCAGGCGCTGGCCGGCGAGGCCCAGACGCGCGGCGACGTGTCGTGGTGGGCCGTCGACCGCGATCCGTTGCTCTTCGACGCGGCCGAGACCAGCATCGAGGCCACCGCGTTTGCCGTGCAGGCGCTGGCGCGCCGCGACCCGAAGAACCCGCTGGTGGAGCGAGCGGTGCGCTGGATGATGGCCAACCGCACCGCCGGCTACTGGTCTACCACCAAGCAGACGGCCATGGCCATCTACGGCCTGCTGTCGTTCATGCAGGCCCGCGGCGAAACGGCGCGGCCCTTTTCGGTGGACGTGTTCGTCAACGGCGAGCTGGCGGGCCGCCGCTCGTTCTCGGCCGCGGCCATGACCGCGCCCGATCCGGTGGTGGTCACCGTGCCCGCACGGGCCGGCGCCAACCAGGTGCGCCTGGTGAAGACGGACGCGGGCACGGTCTACTGGTCGGCAGCCGCGGTGTACTACGACATGGCCGGCGCCGCGGCGCAGAGCGGCGACCGGCACCTCGCCGTCTCCCGCCAGTACGCCCTGCTCCGCCCCGTCACCGTCCGCGGCCGCATCGTCTATCGCGAGCAACCGTTCGCGGGAGCCGCCGAGTCCGGCGACGTGCTGTCGGTGCGGCTCACCGTGGCGGGTTCGGCCGACTGGCGCTACCTGATGCTGGAAGACCCGCTGCCCGCGGGCGTGGAGGCCATCCAGGACACCACCGCCTACCCCATGGAGCGCACCGACGCGGGACGATGGTGGTACGGGTCGCGGGTGGAGTATCGCGACTCGCGCACCGTGTTCTTCCAGGAGACCTTCGAGCAGGGACGCTACGAATACAGCTACCTGGTGAAGGTGATGGCGCCCGGCCAGTTCCGCGCCATCCCCGCGCAGATTTCGCCGATGTACGTGCCCGGGGTGGTGGCCTCGTCCGAGCCGCAGGCGTTCACCGTGGCCGAGCCTGAAGGCTCGGCGCTACCGGGGCGCGGAGGATCGCGATGAGGCGCCTGGCCGCGGTGACGAGCTGGGTGCTGCTGGGCGGTGCCGGCACGGGCGGGCTCTACTGGGGTTTCCTCAACACGCCCGAGTCGTCTCTCCTGACACTCGTCGAATCCGCGATCCTCGCGCTGCTCACACTGGCCTACGCGGCCATCACCATCAACGGCGCGCTGCTGGCCTGGTCGAGCGGCGTCAGCCGCGGACTGTTTCGACAGGCGCTTCGCGGCTTCCCGGCCTTCGTCGCCGCCATGGGCGTGGCACTGGCGGCGTGGTGGCTGGCCGGCTCCGCCGCCGCCTGGGTGACGATGAACAGCGGCCCCATCAACGCGTGGTTCATCGCGAGCCTCAACTGGGCCGACGCTTCGCCCTTCTTCACCGGCGTGACATGGGTCACGGCCTGGGTTCGCTGGGTAGCGGGCCCGCTGGCAGCGCTCGCCCTGCTGGCGTCGCTGCTTGGCGAGGGCTGGGCATCGATCGCGCGGGTGACGTGGTTGCGCGCCGCCGTCTCACCGCTGCGGCTGGCGATCGGCACGCTGTGGTTCGGCGCGCTCGTGGCCGCCCCGTGGATCTACCTGGTGCCCTGGCGCCCGCGCGGCCTGCCGGCGACGTCGATGGAGATTGCGTTCATCGGCACGAAGTTGTTCCTGTGCGCACTCGTGATGGCTGCGGGGGTGGCGCTGATGGTGAAGACGGGGGATCCACACGTAGGTTCCACACGTAGGTTCCACACGTAGGTTCCACACGTAGGTTCCACACGTAGGTTCC
>CAYJPQ010000040.1:0-1135 GCA_964372085.1 uncultured Bifidobacteriaceae bacterium
GCCGGAGCCTCGGCGGAGGTGGAAGCCTTCGGCGGAGGCGGAGGGCTTACCTGTCCCGCCGGCTTGTCCGCCGGAGCCTCGGCGGAGGTGGAAGCCTTCGGCGGAGGCGGAGGGCTTACCTGTCGTTCCAGCAACTCGGTGGCGAAGGCGAAGTACGCCTCGGCGCCGCGCGAGCGGGGGTCGTAGGTGACGGCGGGCAATCCGTGGCTGGGCGCTTCGGCCAGGCGCACGTTGCGCGGAATCACGGTGCGGTACACCTTCTCCTTGAAGAACTCCCGCACATCGCGTCCCACCTGCTGTCCCAGGTTGGTGCGCTCGTCGTTCATCGTCAGCAGCACGCCCTCGATATCGAGCGTGGGGTTGAGCGCGGCGCGCACGCGGCGCATGGTGCCAACGAGATCGGCCAGGCCCTCGAGGGCGAAGTACTCGCAGTGTAGGGGAATGAGCACGCGGTCGCTGGCCACGAGCGTGTTGAGCGTGAGCAGGCCCAGCGAGGGCGGCGAGTCGATGATGATGAAGTCGAACTCGCCGCGCAACGGCGCGACGAGCCGCTGCAGGCGGCGCTCGCGATCGGGCATGGAGATGAGCTCGATCTCCGCGCCCGCAAGATCGCGCGTGGCGGGAATGAGCGAGAGTCGCTCGAGCGCGGTGGGCAACACGTAGCGCATCGCCGCCGCCACAGATGAGTCTATCCGTGTTTCATCTGTGGCCTGTGTTGTCTGTGTTTCATCTGTGGCCTGTGTTGTCTGTGTTTCATCTGTGGCCTGTATTTCATCTGTGGCCGTCAGGGCTTCGTAGATCGTCCCACCTTCAGCTCGGTGGCCCTTGAGGCCCACGCCGCTGGAGGCGTTGCCTTGCGGGTCGCAGTCGATGAGGAGCACGTTGCGGCCGGCGAGGGCGAGCGCGGCGGCGAGGTTGATGGCGGTGGTGGTCTTGCCGACGCCGCCTTTCTGGTTGGTGACGGCGATCACGTGGGCCTGTGGCGTGGCTTCAGCTTGTGTGCTGGGCTGTCGCAGGGTGGCGTCTTGGAGTTCAGGCGCGGTGGACATTTTAGGTCATCAGCCAGAAAACATGTGTTGCTTGTGTGAGAAGGCGAGACTACAGCAATCGATCGGGGGGATCAAGGGGCTTGAGG
>CAYJPQ010000040.1:1235-7866 GCA_964372085.1 uncultured Bifidobacteriaceae bacterium
GGCTTGAGGTACGACCACGTGTGTTCCACGTGGAACATCGACGCAAGTACCCTAAGCCCTAGGCCCTAGGCCCTGGCCCCTGGGTTAAACCCGCGTCTTCGCAAGAACCACGAGCCGGCTTCGCAGCGATTCCACCAACGGGTAGGTGGCAATCCACTGGAGCGGTGTGGGGGCGTTGTCGATCGCCTCGACGGCGCCGGATCCCCTGAAGAGAAAGAGCAGGCCGCCTGGGCGGAGAAACGCCTGCAGGGTGAGGAGCGTACGCGTCTCGACGCGAACCGCCCGAATGGTCACGAGGTCCTGCGCCTCGTGGAGCTCGGGCCTGGGAAGCAATTCCTCAAACCGCGCCGTCTCCACTTCCGCGCGCTTGAGCCCTAGCGTCCGCACGGCCTCGCGAAGGAAGATGGCCTTGCGGGTTTTAACCTCGACCATACGGAGGTGCAGCTGCGGACTGGCCAACGCCATCGGAATGGCCGGCGACCCGCCGCCAGACCCCGCGTCGAGCAGCGTGCGCGCGCGGCCTGGCACGTAGCGCGCCGCAACCAGCGGCTCCACCAGCAACCGATCCACCGCATCATCCTCACCCCCAGGGGTGAGGCGGAAGGCCGTCAGGTTGATGCGGGCGTTCCACTTGGTGAGCAGCAGGTAGTAGGCCTCGAGCGCTTCGAGAAGGTCCGGCTCAATCGTGATGCCTGCGGCATGGCCCCGCCGCTTCATCCGGTCGCGAAGTTCTTTGTTTGGCACGGCTTAAGGCCTACGGCTTACGGCTTGCCTGTCTCGCCGGCTTGTCCGCCGGAGCCTTGGCGGAGGTGGAAGCCTTCGGCGGAGGCGGAGGGCTTGGGGCTTGAGGCTTGAGGTTTCGGCCGTCAAAGCGATCAATGTAGGCCCCCACAACAGCCACGGCGGCTGGGGTCACACCGGGGATTCTTTGAGCCTGACCCAGGGTTTCTGGGCGGACCTCAGAGAAGCGCTGGATTATCTCTCGCGAAAGGCCTGGAATCAGCTCGAAGGGGAATTCCATGGGAATGCGACGGCGCTCGGAAGACTGCGCCCGAGCCACTGCCTGCGACTGCCTTTGCAGATAGCCCTCATACTTGACCGTGATCTCAACGGAGGTGGTGTCGAGCAAGTGATCCTCGTGGGCGGTTTCCACCGCCACCTCGCCCGTGGATACCAGATGGGAGAGGCGCAACTCAGGCCGACGCAGGGCCTGGGCCGCGGAAACGCGCGCGCCTCCCTCCACCCGGACCAGGCTGCTCCTTAACCTCACCAGGTTCCTCTCGTAGCGCTCACGCCGCCTCATAAACCTGTCCCAGCGCTCATCGCCCACCATTCCCACCTCGCGGCCCTTGGGAGTGAGGCGCAGGTCGGCGTTGTCGGTGCGGAGCAGCAGGCGATATTCCGCCCTCGAGGTGAACATTCGGTAGGGTTCGAGACAGCCCTTGGTCACCAGGTCGTCCACGAGTATGCCAAGATACGCCTCGTCGCGCCCCAGGATGAGCGGCTCTCCGCCCTTTACGGCCTGCGCTGCGTTGATTCCCGCCAGCAAACCCTGCCCGGCCGCCTCTTCGTAACCCGACGTCCCGTTGATCTGCCCGGCAAGGAACATCCCCTTCACCCGGTGCATCTCGAGTGATAAGGAAAGCTCGGTGGGCTGCACGAAGTCGTACTCCACGGCATAGCCAGGCCGCAGCACTTGGGCCGCTTCCAGGCCCGGAAGCGACCGCACCAGATCGAGCTGAAGCTCGGCCGGAAGGCTCATGGAGAAGCCGTTGACGTAGATCTCCTCCACGTCCAGCCCCTCCGGCTCCAGGAACAACTGGTGACGCTCCCGGTCTGGGAAGCGCATCACCTTGTCTTCCAGGGAGGGGCAATAGCGGGGCCCGACCCCTGAAATCTGGCCATTGTAAAGCGGCGACTGGTGGATATTGCCGCGGACAAGCTCGTGCACCCGGTCGCTGGTGTGCAGCACGTAGCAAGCCGCCTGGTTCGTGGGCGCCTCGGTGGCGACAAACGAGAACGGGACCGGCTGGGTGTCGCCGTGTTCCACGTGGAACACCCCCCTGGCGACGCCTTCCGAAAAATCGATCGACGACCTGGCCAACCTGGGCGGCGTCCCGGTCTTCAGGCGTCCCCACCTGGGCCCAAGGCTCTTGATCGACTCGGCCAGGTCCGTGGACGGCGGCTCGCCCGAACGTCCGGCGGGTCGCTGCTCTGGGCCAATATGAATCAGCCCGTTCAGGAAGGTCCCGGTGGTCACCACCAGCGCCCGGCAGCGGAATTCGGAACCGTCTTCCAGGGCCAGACCCGTGATCCGGCCGCCATCCGACAGGATCCGGCTGGCCTTGCCGACAATCCAGTGAATGTTCGGTTCGTCGTCGAGGGCTTCACGCATCCACTGGCCGTACCGGCGCTTGTCGGCTTGCGCCCTTGGCGACCACACCGCAGGGCCGCGGCTTCGGTTCAGCAGCTTGAATTGAATGCCCGTGGCGTCGATGGCACGGCCCATCAGGCCGCCGAGTGCGTCGATTTCGCGCACCAGATGGCCCTTGGCGGTGCCGCCGATGGCCGGATTGCACGGCATGAGCGCCACCGTGTCGCGCGAAAGCGTGCACAACCCCACCGAGCACCCAAGCCGCGCCGCCGCCCACGCCGCCTCCACGCCGGCATGTCCGGAGCCGATCACGATTACATCTAATTCGCTAATCATTTACGTTGCATCAATCTTGTCTAGATATTGATACATGACCCATTCTCGCACGGTGTCCACGTACGGGCCCACCACGTACGGGCCACAGAGACACAGCGACACAGAGGAAAATCCAAACACCTCAAAATGCCTGCAGGCTGTCTCAGCAGCACTGGCCTTTAGAAGGATTTGGTGTTTTCTCTGTGTCTCTGTGTCTCTGTGGCCCGTACGTGATCACTTGCCGATGCAGAATTTTTCGAAGATGTTCCGCAGCAGATCTTCCGTGGTGCGGCGGCCGGTGATCTCCTGCAGCGCGGCGGCGGCTTCTTGCAGGTCCACCAGCGGAAACTCCTCGGGCACCTCGCCATCAAGCGCCGTGCGGGCGCGCTCGATCGCGGTGCGCGCCCTTTCGAGCAGCATCGTGTGCCGCACATTCGAGACGACGGGCCTGTCGCGCAGCGATTCGCCCTCGGCCAGCGCCGCGGTGATGGCCGTGCGCAGCGTATCCAGGCCTTCGCCAGTGCGAACCGAGATCTCGATCGTGTCGGGAGGCGCGAAGTGCTCCGACGGGAGCGGGATACTCGACGGGAGCGCGAGTCTTGACGGGAGCTTGATGTCGGACGGGAGTACGAGTCTTGACGGGAGGTCCGACTTATTCACCACCACCAGCCGGCGGCTTCGCTCCGTGTCGCGCAGCACTGCGCGGTCGTCTTCATCAAGCGGGCGGGACCGGTCCAGCATCACCAGCACGAGCTCGGCCACGCCCGCCGCGGCACGGGCGCGGGCCACGCCCTCTTGTTCCACGACGTCAGACGACTCGCGCACGCCGGCCGTGTCGACCAGTGCCAGCATCAGCCCGCCCATGTCGGTCCTCTCGGTCACCAGATCGCGCGTGGTCCCCGGCACGGCAGTGACGATGGCCCGGTTGGCGTTCAACAGCGCGTTGAACAGGCTCGACTTGCCGACGTTGGGAGCGCCGACGATGGCGACCTGGGCGCCTTCGCGCACCAGGCGGCCTCGCGCCGCCTGCGCCAGCAGCGCGTCGATGCGCGCCAGCAGCCGGGCCAAGCTGCCGCTGGCCTCGCGCGGCTGCACGAAGTGGTACCCCTCGTCCGGAAAATCCAGCGAGGCCTCGAGGCGCGCCATCACGTCGAAGAGCTCCGCCTCGATGGCCCCGATGGTCAACGTCAGCGTGCCCTCGAGCTGATCGAAGGCCGTGCGCGCCTGCAGGGGAGTGACCGCGTCGATCAGGTCGGCCACGGCCTCGGCCTGGATAAGATCGAGCTTGCCGTGCAGGAACGCGCGAAGGGTGAACTCGCCGGGCTCGGCCAGGCGCGCGCCCTGGTCCACCGCCGCGCGCAGCAGTGCGGCCAGCACCACGGGGCTGCCGTGCGCGGAGATCTCCACGACGTCTTCACCGGTGTAGGACGCTGGTCGTGGGAAGAACGTAACCACGACGAGGTCGGGGGCGGAATCTTGACGGGAAGGGGATTCTTGACGGGAGCGGGATTCTTGACGGGATATGTCGAAGCGAGCGAACGTCGCCTGCCGCGGCTTAAGGGGCGCGGCGCGGCCCATCAGTTCGCCGGCGATGCGCGGCGCGTCTGGCCCGCTTAGCCTCACCACGCCGAGCCCGCCGCGACCGGCGGGAGTGGCAATTGCGACGATGGTGTCGGCGGAGCTGAACACTGATCGTCCTGGGGCTTGGGGCTTAGGGCTCAGGGCTTGGGGCTTGGGGGCTTGCCCGCTGGCATTTCCCTAAGCCTCAAGCCTCAAGCCTTAGGCCCTTCGGATCACTTGACAGAAATAATGACCGTCTTCTCGAACGCGTCGCCGATGCTCTCGGACGTGACGTTCTCCACCTCGGCCACGGCCAGGTGGACGATGCGGCGTTCGTAGGGGTTGATGGGGCCGATTTCCTGGGCGAGGCCGCTGTCCTTGGCCTTGCCCGCCAGGAAGATCGCCATCTGTCGCAACTCGTCGTCCTTGCCCTTGCGGTAGCCCATGCAATCCACTACCAGGCGCCGACCCTCGGCGGCCTCGTGCCGGTAGATGGCGGCCACGATGTGCTGGAGCGCCGCCAGCCCTTCGCCCTGCCGGCGGATCAGCACGTTGCCGTCCTCGCCGGTGAGGTTGATGCGCAGCCCGTCGGGCATCTCCTCGGCCGAGGCGGTCAAGTCCAGGTCCATCGATTCGACGACCTTCTGCACAAACGCGGTGATGTCAGCAGTTGCCATAAAGGGGTTCAGGGGTTCAGGGGTTCACAGGTTCAGAGGTTCAGAGGTTCAGAGGTTCAGAGGTTCAGAGGTTCAGAGGTTCAGAGGTTCTATTTTGCCACCGGTTTCGGCGGCCCAATCAAGTAGTTCGTGAACAGTTGCTGGCCGATGGACCAGATGTTGCTCACGGTCCAGTAAATCACCAGGCCGCTGGGGAACGACAGCGACATGAAGGTGAACATCACCGGCATGAACATCATGACCTTCTGCTGCGTCGGGTCGGCCGTGGTCGGCGTCATCCTCTGCTGCCAGAACATCGTCGCGCCCATGATCAGCGGTGAGATGAACAGGGGGTCGGGGGCCGAGAGGTTGTGGATCCAGCCCACGAAGTGGGCACCACGGATTTCGATCGATTGCGACAGCATCGAGTAGAAGGCAAACAGGAAGGGCATTGTGAGGAGCATGGGCACGCAGCCGCTGGCCGGGTTCACGCCCTTGGCCTTGTACAGCTCCATCACCTCGCTGTTCATCTTCTGCCGCTCCGGGTCGGTGATCTTGTACTTGGCGTAGCGGTCCTGGATGGCCTTCATCTGCGGCTGCAGGTCCTGCATCTTCCGCATCGACACCACGCTCTTGTGCCGCAGCGGGAACATCGCCAGGTTGATCAGCACCGTCAGGGCGACGATGGCCCAGCCCCAGTTGCCCACGTAGCCGTGCACCCACTTGAGGGCGTTCAGCAGCGGCACCGCCAGCCACGAGAAGATGCCGAAGTTGATCACCCGCACCATCTCCACGTCGATGGCGCGCAGGTCGTCGAAGGCCTTGGGGCCGAAGAAGAACTGCATCGAGTCTTTCGGCGAGTCGTAGCGCGCCGAGTACGCCACATAGGTGCCGTTGATCTCCGGCTGCTCGGGCCACGGCACCACGACGGGGCGGTAGTCGATGGTGATCGGCGCCGGCGATGCCGGGTCGTTGAGCAGCAGGGCCGCGAAGTAATGGTCGTCCACCCCCGCATAACGGAACGGCCCCGTCTGCGTGCCCGTGGCGGTGGGCGCGATGCGCTCCACCGAGCCGTCCTTGTGGACGATGGCCTGGGCGGGGGTGTTGTAGCTGGGTGAGAAGAACGAGGCCGGCGCCGCGCGCGCGATGTCGTCACCCAGGCCCGGGCCCCACTGCACGGCGGGGTTGAGGCGCTGTCCCGCCTGCTCGACGAGCGCGCTGAACGTGAGCGTGTAGCCGGTGGGCTGCACGGTGAAGGTCTTCTTCGCGGTGAGGCCGCCGGTGGTGGCCAGCTCGAAGGTGATCGTGGCCGGCGCGGAGGTGGCGTCGAGAGACGACCCGGCCACCGACACGCGGTAGAGCGCGCTGTTGAGCGTGGCCGTCGCGGCCTCCTCCTCCACGGCTAGCGAGAAGGGCTTCACGGCGTCGGCGCCGGCGCCGCCGGGCACCAATTCCAGGGACTCGCCGGCATCGTTCTGATAGGCCTTGAGCGTCCAGTGCAGCAGCCGCGCGCCACGATTGGTGAACACCGCGCGCACGGTGGTGGTGTCGACGACGATCTCGCGCTCCACCTGCTCGCCAGTCACGAGTTCGCTCGCGACGGGGCTTAGGGCTTGGGGCTCAGGGCTTAGGGCTTGTCCCGCCGTAGCAGCGGCCGAGGCATTGTCGGCCGGTGCCGAGGCGGAAGGCTTGGGGCTTGAGGGATCTGATGCCGGGGCCTGCCCCG
>CAYJPQ010000040.1:7966-28782 GCA_964372085.1 uncultured Bifidobacteriaceae bacterium
GCGGGCGGAGCGACGTCGGGCATCACGAAGCGCTGAAATAGAAACAGCACCAGGAACGAGAGAGAGATGGCAATGAGAACGCGGCGTTCCATGTATGGGCTTTGCAGAAGGCTTAAGGCTTAGGGCTTAGGGCTTGGGACGCGCCGGGCTTGCCGCGCCGAAGCTCGTGGCGTCGTGGCAGCACGAGCGGCGGCGGGTCGAATCCGTGTCCGCCAAAGGGGTGGCAGCGGCAGAGCCGCTTGGTGCCGAGCCAGCCGCCGCGGACGAAGCCGTGGCGCGTGATGGCCTCGGTCATGTAGTCGGCGCAGCCTGGCATGTAGCGGCAGTTGCCGGCAAACAGCGGCGACAGGGTGAGCTTATAGAGACGGACCAGGGTCAGCGCCATCTGCGCGGCCATCGACGGGCTGGGGTTTGGGGGCCCGGCTTCGATGCCGGCCGAGAAGGGAGCGGAATTCGTCCTCGAGGCGGCCATAGGGTGCATTAAGCATCTCGCGGCGGGGCACGACAACCACGTCGATGCTGACCGCCGGCTTGTGGTGGCGAAACAGTTCGCGCACGAGCCGCTTGGCCCGGTTGCGCTCAACGGCCGCGCCCATCTTGCGTGTGGCCGCAATGCCAAGCCGGGCCGGGCCTGCGTCCCGCCCAAGCGTGAACATGATCATCAGGCGACCCGAGAATTTCGAGCCGGCCTGATAGACGCGCTCGAAGTCAGCGCGCTTGCGAATGTGTTCTGCGTGCGAAAAATCCGGCATGGCTTAGGGCTCAAGGCTTAGGACTTAGGGCCTACGTTCATGTCCCGGTCAATCCCCAAGCCTTAAGCCCTAGGCCTTAAGCCTATTTCTCGTCCGACACCGTGAGCCGCTTGCGGCCCTTGGCGCGGCGCCGCTTCAGCACCTGTCGGCCGTCTTTGGTCGCCATCCGGACCAGGAAGCCGTGGGTCTTGGCCCGGCGGCGGGTGTTGGGTTGAAACGTGCGCTTGCCCTTTTTGGATCTCGCCATGATTAATTTTTGTCCTCGGCCGAACCATTGATTCTAGACCGCGAAGTTCCGGCCTGTAAAGGGGTGGGGGCGTGCTAGAGTGGGCACTCGCCGTCAGGCGAGGTTGTTTTCCACAACTGTGGAAAACACTGTGGAAAAGCCCGAACGTCTTTGTTTGTCATCTTCTAAGTCATTGTCCCCAAAATAGTTAGCGTTATGCCAGGCAGCAGCATTTGGGACAAGGTTCTCGGCCGGATCGAGCATCAGGTCGGCCAGCACAGCTATTCAACCTGGTTTAAGCCCACCGCCCTTCTGGCGGATCTTGGCGATTCCTTGTCGATTCTGGTGCCAAACCTGCTGTTTGTGGAGTGGCTCCCCAAGCACTATTCGGTGGTCCTGGCCGAGGCGCTGCGCGAGGCGGGCAGGCCCGACGTGAGATTGGTGTTCGTCCCCGAGGCCAAGTCCCAGGCGCACCTGAGCCAGACGCCGGCGGCCTCCATGCCACCCGAGCACGACCCGCCATCCTACGAACCGTCCAACTCCAACGGCCCGGCCGACGCCGCACCCGTTCGTGTCGGCAGCCTCATCCCCCGCTACACGTTCGACACGTTCATCGTCGGGCCCTCCAACCAGTTTGCGCACGCGGCGTGCCGCGCGGTGGCCGAGACCCCGTCGCGATCGTACAACCCGCTGTTCATTCACGGCGGCGTGGGCCTGGGCAAGACGCACCTGATGCACGCGATTGGTCACTACGTCGTGCAACACCACCCGGGCCTGGCGCTGACCTACATCTCGTCGGAACGCTTCATGAACGAGATGATCAACGCCGTGCGATTCGATCGCATCCTCGAGTTCCGGTCGCGCTACCGCAGCGTGGACGTGCTGCTGGTCGATGACATCCAGTTTGTGTCGGGCAAGGAAGGCACGCAGAACGAGTTTTTCCACACCTTCAACGCCCTGCACGACGCCCAGAAGCAGATTGTGATCAGCAGCGACCGGCCGCCTCATGAGATTCCCGCCCTCGAGGAACGCCTGCGCTCGCGCTTCGAGTGGGGCCTCATCGCCGACATCCAGTCGCCTGACCTCGAGACCAAGGTGGCCATTCTTAAGAAGAAAGCCGAGAACGAGGCGGTGCCGCTGCCCGACAACGTGGCCATGTACATGGCCACCCGGATCAAGTCGAACATCCGCGAGCTTGAAGGCAGCCTTATCCGCCTGATTGCTTACGCCTCCCTCACTAGTAAGCCGATCACTATCGAACTGGCGCAGGACGTGCTGAAGAACGTACTCGATCACGACGAGCGCGCCATCACCATCGAGCAGATCCAGAAGTTCACGGCCGACTACTACCAGTTGAAGCTGAGTGAGCTTAAGTCGCGCAATAACTCGAAGTCGGTGGCGAAGCCGCGCCAGGTGGCCATGTATCTTTGCAAGGCGCTGACGCACGCGTCATTGCCGGAAATTGGCCGCAGCTTCGGCGGCAAGCACCACTCCACGGTCATCCATTCGATTAAGAAGGTGGAGGAATTGCGGAAGAAAAGCCCGGAATTCGACCACCAACTGTCCAACCTGCTGCAGTCGTTTAAGTAGGGCGGAACTTCAGTTCCGCCATTTCCACAGCCCCGGCTGTGCACGCTTTGTGGACGCCTGTGAATGGGGCGAAAGCCCCCTTCATTCCCCGGAATACACCCGCACTTTATCCACAGAAAATTGAATAGCTTAAGTTGCTGATTTAAAAGGCTTTACTTCTGCTGGAAATTTCGTAAACAGCACCTACTTCCTGTATACTTCTATGTCTTCGCCTTGTACCTAATCCTTAAGAGGTAAAGCCGCGCTATGGAACTGGTCGCCAGGAAAGCCGATCTTGTGCGGGAACTGCAATTCTTCCAGCAGATCGTCGAGCGCAAGAACACGATTCCGATTCTGGCGAACGTGTTGCTGGAAGCCAGCGGCAACGAGTTGACGTTGCTCGCCACGGATCTCGAGGTGGCGCTCCGCAGCCGCTGCGAAGCCGCGGTTAACAAGCCCGGATCGGTCACGCTGCCTGCAAAGAAGTTCTACGAGGTGGTACGCGCGCTGCCTGACGGCGACGTTAACATCGAAACCGAAAAGGGCGGCACGACCGTAAAGGTGTCGGGCGGGCAGTTCAGCTCGAAGATGCCCACGCTGCCGCGCGAGGATTTTCCGAGCCTGCCCGAAGCGGGTGGCGGCGCGAAGGCCACCATTAAGGGCAAGGCCCTGGCTCAAATGGTGGCGAAGACGCAGTTTGCCATCACGGGTGAAGACACGCGCTACTACCTTAACGGCGCGCAGTTTGTGTTGAAGCCCGACATGATGACCTTCGTCGCCACCGACGGCCACCGCCTGGCGCTGGTCAACGTGAAGCACGAAGGCGCGAAGGGCGACGACATCAAGGCAATCCTGCCGCGCAAGACGCTGGCCGAGCTCGGTCGCCTGCTGGCCGACACCGACGCCGATGTGAACTACGAGCGCGGCGAGAACCACCTGTTCTTTGAGATTGGGCCCCGGCTGCTCATCTCGCGGATGATCGACGGGCAGTTTCCGGCCTACGAAAAAGTGATTCCTCGCGGCAACGACAAGCACGTGGAATTCGAGCGCGACCGCCTCACCCAGGCGGTGCGCCGCGTGGCCATCCTCTCGAATGAGCGCTCGCGCGCGGTGAAGATGGTGCTCGACAAGGACAAGGTGGAGGTCACCTCCAGCAGCCCCGAGTTTGGCGAGGCCCGCGAACCCATTGCGGTCGAATACAGCGGCCCGTCGCTGACGATTTGTTTCAACGCCCAGTATGTACTCGATTTTCTGGGTGTGGTTGAGACCGAGATTGTGGCGCTCGAGCTCAAGGACGAGGTGAGCCAGGCCGTAATGAAACCCGTCGCGGCCGACGGCTACGACTACACCTACGTCATCATGCCGATGCGCGTGTGAGCATGTCGCAAACGGAACATCCAGAGAACCAGGCCGGTCTCGGCGGCGCGAACGGCAACGGCACCGGCAACGCAGACTACGGCGCAGAGAGCATCAAGGTCCTCGAGGGTCTCGAGGCGGTTCGCAAGCGCCCGGCCATGTACATCGGCTCGACGGGGCCGGCCGGGCTGCACCACCTCGTCTACGAGATCGTCGACAACTCCATCGACGAGGCGCTGGCGGGCTACTGCACCGAGATCAACTGCACCATCCACCTCGACAACTCGATCACCGTGGTCGACAACGGCCGCGGCATCCCCGTGGACATGCACGAGAGCGGCAAGTCGGCCGCCGAAGTGGTGCTCACGGTGCTGCACGCGGGCGGCAAGTTCGACAACGCCAGCTACAAGGTGTCGGGCGGCCTGCACGGCGTGGGCTCGTCGGTGGTCAACGCCCTCTCGGAGCGGCTCGACCTGGAGATCTGGCGCAACGAGCAGACGTACCAGCAGAGCTACGAGCGCGGCAAGCCCACGAGCGACCTGGCCGTGACCGGCAAGACCCTGCGCCGTGGCACGAAGATCACCTTCAAGCCCGACGCCGAGATCTTCGAGACCAGCGACTTCAGCTTCGACACGCTGGCCCAGCGCCTGCGTGAGCTCGCGTTCCTCAACGCCGGCGTCACCATCACGCTGGACGACGAGCGCGACGGCAAGGGGCACCGGTTCCACTACGACGGCGGCATCGTGTCGTTCGTGGAGCATCTGAACAAGAACAAGGGCCTCGTCAACGAGAAGGCCATCTACATGCGTGGCGAGAAGGACGGCATCGACGCCGAGATCGCCATCCAGTGGAACGACGGCTACAACCCGCAGGAATTCTCGTTTGCCAACAACATCAACACGCACGAGGGCGGCACGCACCTGTCGGGCTTCCGCTCGGCGCTCACCCGCACAGTGAACGCCTACGCCAACGCCAACAACCTGGCGAAGGACCTGAAAGACGCCACCATCAGCGGCGACGACATCCGCGAGGGCATGACGTGCGTCATCAGCGTCAAGATTCCGCACCCGCAGTTTGAAGGTCAGACAAAGACCAAGCTCGGCAACACCGAGGTCAAGGGCATCGTCGAGGCCATCGTCAACGACAAGCTGGGTGCGTTCCTCGAAGAGAACCCCAACGTCGCCAGGCGGGTGATCCAGAAGACGGTGGACGCGGCGCGGGCGCGCGACGCGGCCCGCAAGGCCCGCGACCTGGTGCGCCGCAAGGGCGCCCTCGACGGCAGCTCGCTGCCCGGCAAGCTGGCCGACTGCCAGGAGCGCGACCCGGCGCAAGCCGAGATTTACATCGTGGAAGGCGAGTCGGCCGGCGGCTCGGCCAAGCAGGGGCGCGACCGCCGCTTCCAGGCGATCCTCCCCATCAAGGGCAAGATCCTCAACGTGGAGCGCGCCCGGCTCGACCGAATGCTGAGCTCCGACGAAATCAAGACGATGATCGCCGCCCTGGGCTGCGGCATCGGCGTCGAAGACTTCGACATCAACAAGCTGCGCTACCACCGCGTGATCATCATGACCGACGCGGACGTGGACGGCTCGCACATCCGGACGCTGCTGCTCACGTTCTTCTACCGCCAGATGCCGATGCTGGTGGAGCGCGGCCACATCTACATCGCTCAGCCGCCGCTGTTCCGCGCCAAGCGCGGGCGGGTGGAAACCTACATCAAGGACGAGCGGGCGCTCGAGAACTTCCTGGTGCACCGCGCGGTGGAGTCGCGCACGGTGCGCGGGGTGGACGGCGCCGAGTTCTCCGGCCCGGCCCTCGAGAAGCTGCTTCACGGAGCGATCGCCTATCGCAACGTGCTGCACACCGTGGAACGGCGCGGGCACGCCCGCGACGTGGTGGAGGCGCTGCTGGACCGCGACGTGCGCGACCGCACCTTCTTCGATCAGCCGGCCGCGCTCGAGCAGATGGCCCTGCAACTCAGCACGCCGGTGCGCGACGTGACGGTGGTGCGTGACGAAGAGCACAACAGTTGGACGCTGCACATTGACGATCGCACCACGGGCTACTCGCGCATCGACACCGTGGGTCACGCCTTCGTGCTGTCTGGCGAGTACCGCACGCTGGCGGCGAGCTATGCCGAAGTCAAGGCCGTGGTGCGCGCCATGCGTAAGGCGCCGGTGGAGGTGATTGCCGTCGCGGGCGCCAAGGTCGAGGAGGCGGAGGAACCGGCCGAGGAAGCCGCGGCCGAGGGGCTGAGCGCCGACGAGAAGGATGCGTTGGCGGCGATGGGCGTAGCACCCGCTGCACCTGCTGCACCCGGTGCACCCGCGAAGGGTGGTCCGGTTCCTGTCACCACCCTCGATGCCTTCATCGACCACTTCATCGCGCTCGGCCGCAAGGGCGTGGCCATCAACCGCTACAAGGGTCTCGGCGAGATGAACCCCGAGACGCTGTGGACGACCACGATGAACCCAGAGGTGCGCACGCTGCTGCAGGTGAAGGCCGAGGATCACACCGAGGCCGACCAGATGTTCACCACGCTCATGGGCGACCAGGTGGAGCCGCGCCGCAAGTTCATCGAGGACAACGCGCTCGACGTGAGGAACCTGGATATCTAACGTGGAGGGCCGGGGCGTAAGACCCGGCCAACCCCCCCGGGACAGAAGTCCCGGCGCTCCACAGACGCTGAATGCAAACCGAGCAGAATCGCACACCCGTCAACATCGAAGACGAGATGAAGCGCTCGTACCTGGATTACGCCATGAGCGTGATCATCGGGCGGGCGCTGCCGGACGTCCGTGACGGCCTGAAGCCCGCGCACCGCCGCGTGCTGTTTGCCATGCGCCAGATGGGCCTGGCGAGCAACCGCGCCTATCGCAAGTGCGCGAAGATCGTCGGCGAGGTCATCGGCAACTACCACCCGCACGGCGATGCCCCGGCGTACGACACGCTGGTGCGGCTGGCGCAGGACTTCAACATGCGCAAGACCCTGGTCGACGGCCAGGGCAACTTCGGCTCGGTGGACGGCGACCCGCCCGCCGCGTATCGGTACACCGAGGCCCGGCTCGAGGCGCTGGCCGAGAGCTTGATGAGCGACCTCGACAAGGACACGGTCGACCACGTCCCGAACTTCGACGAGACGACGACCGAGCCCACCGTGTTCCCGGCGCCGTACCCGAACCTGCTGGTCAACGGATCCACCGGCATCGCGGTGGGCATGGCCACCAACATCCCGCCGCACAACCTGGGCGAGATTGTCGACGGCGTCGTGTGGCTCATCGAGAACACGCTAATTCCGGCTGCACCCGCCTACACCCGCGAGCAGAAGCTCAAGGAGCTCATCCGCCTCATCCCCGGCCCCGACTTTCCCACCGGCGGCTGCATCGTGGGCAAGCGCGGCATCCACGAGGCCTACCTCACGGGCCGCGGCTCCATCCAGGTGCGGGCGAAGGCGGAGATTGAGACCACCAAGAAGGGCGATCGGCAGCAGATCATCGTCACCGAGATCCCCTACCAGGTGAACAAGTCGCGCCTGCTCGAGCGCATCGCAGAGCTGGTGCGCGACAAGGCCATCGAGGGCATCTCCGACCTCCGAGACGAATCGGACCGAGACGGCATGCGCATCGTCGTGGAACTGAAGCGCGGCGAGGTGGGCGAGGTCATCCTCAACAACCTCTACAAGCACACGCAACTGCAGCAGACCTTCGGCATCATCACGCTGGCCATCGTGGCCGGCCGGCCCAAGGTGCTGAGCCTGCTCGACGTCCTCGAGCAGTTCATCGACTTCCGCCGCGAGGTGGTCCGCCGCCGCATCGAGTTCGAGCTGCGCAAGGCCGAGGCGCGCGCCCATATCATCGAGGGCCTGAAGATCGCGCTCGACCACCTCGACGCGGTGATCAAGCTGATTCGCGGGTCGAAGAACCCGCCCGAGGCCAAGGCCGGCTTGGTGGCGCAGTTCGGGCTGTCCGAGCTCCAGTCGCAGGCCATCCTCGACATGCAGCTCCAGCGCCTCACGGGCCTCGAGCGCGACAAGATCCTGAGCGAGCTGGCCGACCTGCAGGCGCGGATCGCCGAGCTCAAGAACATCCTGGCGCACCAGCCGCTGCTGCTGAAGATCATCCTCGACGAGCTCAAGGCCATCAAGGACCGCTTCGCGGATCCGCGCCGCACGGTGCTGATCGAAGACGAGGGCGAGCTCAGCATCGAGGATCTCATCACCGAGGAAGACGTGGCGGTGACGGTGACCGACACCGGCTACATCAAGCGGACGCCCATCACCACCTACCGCACGCAGAACCGCGGCGGCAAGGGCCGCATCGGGATGCGCACGCGCGAGGAAGACGTGGTGAACCACCTCTTCGTGGCGTCGACGCACTCATACTTGATGATCTTCTCGGACAAGGGCCGCGGCTACTGGCTGAAGGTGCACGCGATTCCCGACGTGGGCGCCGACGGCAAGGGCAAGTCGGTGGCCAACCTGGTGCAGATGGAGGCCGGCGAGAAGATTGCCGCCATGCTGGCGGTGCGCGAGTTCGACGATCAGCAGTTCATCGTGATGGGCACCCGCAAGGGCACCGTGAAGAAAACGGCGCTCTCGGCGTTCGCCAACCCGCGCGCCGGCGGCATCATCGCGATGGGCATCGACGAGGGCGACGCCGTGATCGACGTGCAGCTCTCCGACGGCGAGAGCGAGGTGTTCATCGGCACCCGCGACGGCAAGGCCATCCGCTTCGGCGAGGGCGAGGTGCGCGCCATGGGCCGCTCGGCCTACGGCGTGCGCGGCATCCAGTTGCGCGAGGGCGACGAGGTGGTGGCGATGCAGGTGGCCAAGCCGGGCGGCACGCTGCTCACGGTCACCGAGAAGGGCTACGCCAAGAACACCGCCCTCGACGAATACCGCGTCACGGGCCGCGGCGGCCTGGGCGTGAAGAACGTCGAGGTGACCGACAAGAACGGGCCGGTGGTGGCCATTGCCCAGGTGCACGACAACGAGGAGTTGCTCGTCATCACGGAACAGGGCAAAATCCTCCGGACGCCAGCCAACGAGATTCGCACCATCGGCCGCGCCACGCAGGGCGTGCGCCTGATGGAACTGGAGGGCGACGACACGATCGTGTCGGTGGCGCTCGTGGAAAAGGCGGACGAAGTGGGAGGGTCTGATGACGAAGCATAAGGTTGCGGCGGCGTTGCTGCTGGCGCCCATGGCGCTGATGGTCGTCGCATGTTCGCGTCCGCCGGAGCAGCAGCTCCTCACCCAGTTCTTCCGCGCCGCCAAGGCGCGCGACAATGCCACCACGTCGCGCATGTCGGCCGTGGAGATCGATCCCCGGGATCAGGGCTCGGTGGAAGACTTCTCCATCGTCAGCATCAGCGAAGAGCGGCGGACGCCGCTCGACTTCAAGCCGCTGATTGAGGCCGAGGCCAGGGTCCGCGCCGAAGAGGCCGAGTTCCTCAAGACGAAGGTGGAGTACCAGAACGCCAACATCAAGGCGATCGAGGAAGTGCTCAAGCTCGAGCGCGATCCGGCCGCCAAGCTCACGCCCGCGCAGGCCAAGGTGAAGGCCGAATGGGACGTGTGGCGCCAGGGCATCAACAGCCACCAGAAGGGCGTCTCGTCCGCCAAGGCCGCGCTGATTGCCGCCACCGGGGCGGCCGAGGCCTCGCTCACGCAGCCAGGTCAGCCCCCGCTGGACCCCAGCACCTTCACTGGCGAGACCATCACCAAGGACGTGGTCGTGACAGCGCAGATGAAGACGCCGGATGGCGCCGACGTCGAGAAGACACTGACCATCACATTCACGCGCGTGGCGGGCACGCTGGCCGGCGCCCAGCGCGAAGGGCGATCGATTATCACGAAGATCGCCGGACTCTGATCACGTACGGGCCACAGAGACACAGAGACACAGAGGAAATTCCAAACACCTCAAAATGCCTGCAGGCTGTCTCAGCATACTGGCCTTTAGAAGGATTTGGCATTTCTCTGTGTCTCTGTGTCTCTGTGGCCCGTACGTGTCAGGCTCTTTGTAGTTTTGCGTACTTCGCGCGGAGCGTCTTCTGGCCGATGTCGGCGAAGCGAACAACCAGTTTCTGGTCGTCGTCCAGTTGCTCGACGCTGATCACGGTGCCCAGGCCGAAGGTGGCATGGCGCACGCGGGCGCCGGGACGCAGGCCGGTGCTGCGCGACTGGTCTTCGTTCTCGTAGTCGGGGGTCTCGATGAACGACTCGCTCTTCGTGTCGTGCCCGCCTTTTGCCGTTCCCGAACCCGCATTCCCATACCCGCCACGCCCGTAGGGGTTGGCCCGGTATTCCCACCCGCCACGCTGCCCATACGACGACCGCGATGACGCCGACGAGGTGTGCGTCACCTCCTGCTCGACGAGGTCGGCGGGAATCTCGTCGATGAAGCGCGACGGCACGGTGGCCTGATACTCGCCAAACACCCGGCGGCGGGCCGCACTGGTGAGCACCAACTGCGACCGTGCTCGCGTGATGCCCACGTACATCAGCCGCCGCTCCTCTTCCAGCTCGCCTTCGTCCTCGCGCGAGCGCGAATGCGGAAAGAGGCCGTCCTCGAGGCCCGACAGCACCACCACCGGGAACTCGAGGCCCTTGGCCGAATGCAGCGTCATCAGGACGACGCGGGCGTCGCGCTTGCCTTGTTCCTTGTCGACGTCCGAGAGCAGCGACAGGCGGTCCACGAACCCGCCCAGGGAGGGCTCGGCCTCGCGCTGCTCGTATTCGCGCGCGGCCGACACGAGCTCCATCAGGTTCTCGATGCGGCCTTCCGATTCCTCGCTGCGATCCTCGCGAAGGTCGCGGAGGTAGCCCGACTGGTCGAGCACCTTGCCCAGGAGAAACGACACCGACTCGCGCCGGGCCACGTCAGCCAGGCCGGTGATGAGGTCGCGGAACGCCGCCAGGGAGGAGAGCTGCCGCAGCGTCAGCCGCTTGCCGTCCACGGCCACCACCAGGCGCGTCCAGAGCGAATTGGTGACCACGTCCGGCTGCAGGCCGGCAAAGAGCGGGGGCAGGTCGGTGTCGGCCTCGCCCACGTCCACCTGCTCGAGCGCGTCCATCACACCCTTGCCGATGCCCCGGGCCGGCACGTTGATCACGCGGCGGAGGGCGATGTCGTCGTGCGGGTTCAGGATCAGCTTGAGGTAGCCAAGCGCGTCCTTGATCTCACGCCGCTCGTAGAAGCCGACGCCGCCCAGCACCACGTAGGCGATGCCGGCGGCGCGCATCGCGTCTTCCACCGCGCGCGACTGCGAATTGGTGCGGTACAACACCGCCATGGTGGCGTTCGCGTCCTCGGCAAACGACGTCCGCGCCACGCGCGTGATGTAGTCGGCCTCGTCCAGCTCGTCGGCCCCGCGGAAGTAGCGAATCCTGGCTCCGCCCTTCTTGTCTGTCCACAGCGCCTTTTCCTTGCGGTCGCGGTTGTTGGCAATCACCGCCGACGCCGCGCCCAGGATCACCTCGGTCGAGCGGTAGTTCTGCTCGAGCCGCACGATGGCCGCCTCGGGGAAGTCAGTCTCGAAATCCAGGATGTTGCGCAGGTCGGCGCCGCGCCACTTATAGATGGACTGATCGGGATCACCCACCACGGCGAGGTTGCGATGGCGGCCCGCCAACTGCTTCACCAGCAGGTACTGGGGCCGGTTGGTGTCCTGGTATTCATCCACCATCACAAAGCGAAAGCGGCGGGCATAGCGCTCGCGCACGGCGGGCGCCTGGTCGAAGAGCTCCACCGTCTTCAACAGCAGATCGTCGAAATCAAGCGCCGAAGCCTCCTTCAGGGCCTTGGCATAACCCTCGAAGAGCTTGCCGATCTCGCGGTCGCGCGGGTTCCAGGTGCCCGAAAACGACTCGACGCCCTCCATCCGGTTCTTGGCGTGGCTGATGCGGCCCAACACCATCCTCGGCTGATACGTCGCATCGTCCAGGTGGTGTTCCTTGAGCAGTTGCTTGATGACGGCCTGCTGGTCGGCCGAGTCGTAGATGGTGAAGTCGCGGCTGAGGCCGATGTTGTGGGCCTCGCGGCGCAGCAGGCGGGCGCACAGCGAGTGGAAGGTCGACACCCACATGGCGCGGCAATCGGTCTCGAGCAGCCGCTCCACGCGCTCGCGCATCTCCTGCGCGGCCTTGTTGGTGAACGTGACCGCCATCACCTCGTCCGGATGCGCCAGCCGCTCGGACACGAGATAAGCAATGCGGTGCGCGATCACACGCGTCTTGCCAGACCCCGCGCCGGCGAGGATAAGCAGCGGGCCTTCGGTGTGGCGAACAGCGTCTTGCTGCGCAGGATTCAGCGAGGAGAAAAGATCCAACGCTCCTATTCTACCGTGACCGACTTCGCCAGGTTCCTCGGTTGATCAACATCGCAGCCGCGGCGGACGGCAATGTGGTACGCCAGAAGCTGCAACGGGATGGCGAGCACCACTGGCATTAACAGCGAAGAAGTGGCAGGAACTTCCACCAGCGAGTCGATCCTCAGGTCGAGGATCTCGGCGAGCGCGTGGTCACCCTTCGTGGTGATGGCGATGATGTTGCCGCCGCGGGCCTTGGCTTCCTGGATGTTGCCCTGCATCTTCTCGAACACCAGGTCGTGGGTGGCCAGGGCCACCACGGGCATCTGCTCGTCGATGAGGGCGATGGGCCCGTGCTTCATCTCGCCCGCGGGGTAGCCCTCGGCGTGGATGTAGGAGATCTCCTTGAGCTTGAGTGCGCCTTCGAGGGCAATGGGATAGTTGATGCCGCGGCCCAGGTAGAGAAAGTCGGAGCGGGTGTGGAACCGCGCGGCGATCTCTTCCATCTGCTTCGACGTCTTGATCACCTCTTCGAGCAACTGTGGCAGTTGCATCAGCGCGTTGATGTGCGTGCGGCGCTCGTCTGACGACAGGGTGCCGCGCACCTCGGCCAGGTGCAGGGCCAGCAGGTAGAGGGCCACGAGCTGGGTGGTGAAGGCCTTGGTGGAGGCCACGCCAATCTCGGGACCCGCGTGTGTGTAGATGGTACCTTCGGCCTCGCGGGTGGCCATGCTGCCCACGACGTTGCAGATGGCGAGGCTGCGGGCGCCCTTGCCCTTGGCTTCGCGCAGCGCTGCCAGCGTGTCGGCGGTTTCTCCAGACTGGCTGATGGCCACCGCCAGTGTGCGGTTCGAGGCGATGGGATTGCGGTAGCGGTATTCCGATCCGTAGTCCACGTCCACCGGCAACTCGGCCAGTTCTTCGATCATGAACTTGCCCACGAGCGCGGCGTGCCACGACGTGCCGCAGGCCAGCAGGGTGACCTTGTCGAGGGCGGCCAGGTCGGCGGCGCTGATGGCCATCTCGTCGAGGAACACCTGGCCCGATTCCACTGACACGCGGCCGAGCACGGTTTCGCGGACGGCGTTGGGCTGCTCGAAGATCTCCTTGAGCATGAAGTGCTTGTAGCCGGCCTTCTCGGCCATTACGGGATCCCAGGTCACGCGCGTGGGGGTGTGCGTGATCGGCGCGCCGTCGATCGTGAAGAACTTCGCGCCTGCGGTGGTGACGACGGCCATCTCGCGGTCGTCGAGGAAGACCACGTTGCGCGTATGGCTGAGCACGGCGGGGACGTCGGAGGCCACGAAATACTCACCCTCGCCGATACCCACCACCAGCGGCGGGCCGTTTCGCACGGCCACCAGCTTTTCCGGGTCGTCGGCCGACAGCAGCACCAGGGCAAACAGGCCGCGCACGTGGGCCATGGCGCGAAGCACGGCGTTCTCGAGCCCGTCCTCCTTCCACTCGCGTTGCACGAGGTGGGCCACCACCTCGGTGTCGGTTTCCGACTCGAAGACGTGTCCGGCGGCCACCAGCTCGCGTTTGATGTCGAGGTAGTTCTCGATGATGCCGTTGTGGACCACCACGATACGGCCGCTGCCGTCGCGGTGGGGGTGGGCGTTCTCCTCGGTGGGGCGGCCGTGCGTGGCCCACCGCGTGTGGCCCAGGCCGTAGAGCCCGGCCAGCGGATCGCGCGCGATGGCCTGCTCGAGGTTGGCCAGCTTGCCGGCGCTGCGGCGCACTTCCACCTGGCCGTCCTGTACCACTGCCACCCCGGCCGAGTCGTAGCCGCGATACTCGAGCCGCCGCAGGCCCTCGAGGATCACCGGGACGACGGGCTTGGGCCCGATGTAGCCGATAATTCCGCACATAGAAATGACTAAGTGAGAAGTGAGAGGTTAGAAGTGGGAAGGTTTCTCACTTCTGACTTCTCACTTCTGACTTCCTCCGGGAGACCCAGCCGTCCTTGTTTTCCTGTTTGGCCCGCCCGATGCCGAGTGCGCCTGGCGGCACGTCCTTGGTGATGGCCGACCCGGCGGCGATGTAGGCGCCCTCGCCCACCGTCACGGGCGCGACGAGCGTGGTGTCGCTGCCAACGAACGCGCCGTCGCCGATGGTGGTCTGGTGCTTCTTCTCCCCATCGTAGTTGCAGGTGATGGTGCCGGCGCCGATATTCGCGCGCGCGCCGATGGTGGCGTCGCCCAGGTAGGCGAGGTGGTTGGCCTTGGCGCCCTTGCCCATCACGGTCTTCTTCAGCTCCACGAAGTTGCCCACGTGCGCATCCTCACCCACTTCCGAACCCGGCCGGAGGTGTGCAAAGGGGCCGAGCACGGCGCCGGCCTTCACCACCGTGTCGGCGATGACCGTGTGGTTGCGCACCGTGACGCGGTCGCCGAGCGTGGCATTGACCAGGCGCGCGCCCGAGTGGATTTCGCAGGCGGCGCCCACGCGGGTGGAGCCTTCGAGAATCACGCACGGGTGTATCACCGTGTCGGGGCCGACGACGACGTCGACGTCCACGTAGGTGGTGGCCGGGTCCACCAGTGTCACGCCGGAGGCCATCAACTCTTCGTTCTTGCGGTGACGCACCATGGCACTGACCTCAGCAAGCTCTGCACGGCTGTTGATACCGCGAATTTCGTCGAATCGTCCCACGGTCCACGTGGCCACTTCGCGCTTCTGCTTGCGATAGATAGCCACGAGGTCTGGCAGATAGTACTCGCCCTGCGCGTTGGCCTTACCGATGCTTTCGAGGGCATCGAACAGGGGCGGCAGGTCGAACGCGTAGATCCCCGAGTTGATCTCGGTGAGGGCCTTCTGGGTGGGCGAGGCGTCGCGCTCTTCCACGATTTTCGTGATGTGCCCGCCCGCCCGGACGATGCGCCCGTAGCCAAACGGCTTGGGCATTCTGGCCGTCATCACGGTGCACGCGGCCCCGGCGTTGCGGTGGGCGTCCAGTAGGCCGTTCAGCGACGCCGGGGTGAGGAGGGGCACGTCGCCGGAGAGCAGCACCACGGTGCCCTCCTTGCCGCGCAGGACGGGCGCGGCCTGCAGCAGGGCGTGGCCCGTGCCGAGCTGCTGCTCCTGGACGACGACGCGAAAAAGGGGACAGTCCCCTTTTTCCCGGAGGCCCTCGAAAAAGGGGTCAGACCCCTTTTTCACGTCGTCAGCGCCGTGGCCGACGACGAGAGTGATGGTGGCGGGGTTAAGGGCGGCCGCGGTGCGGAGGACGTGGTCGATCAGGGGGAGGCCGGCAATGCGATGCAGCACCTTGGGCACCTGCGACTTCATGCGGGTGCCCTTTCCGGCGGCGAGGATGACGACGTGCAAGGGCATAAGGTATCTGACGGTGAATAATTGTGGCTATTGACCTAACTTATGGCGTTCCATGGCCTCGTATACCTGCTTTGTGGTGAGGCCAAGTTGCTCAGCCACCGCTCTTGCGGCGTCTCTTTTCGAACCAGAAGTCGATATATCTGTTATTTGACCAAACAAATCAGCGATCTGGGTGTCGTCAACGATAGCTTCTACCTGGCCGTGGCCGGCCGATGGCGGTACAACGAACGTGAATTCACCCTGTGGGGCCTGGAAGGCCTCCAGGAGCTCGGACGGGAGTCCGAACCGGAGCTCTTCGTGGATCTTGGTGAGCTCCCTCCCGGCCGTAATAGGCCATTTAACCAAACTAACCAGTTCTTCGAGCGTCTTCCTGACCCGGTGAGGGGCCTCGAAGAACACCACGGCGCGGTTTCGGCTCAACTCAACCAGGCTCGTAAGCCATTGTCTTCTGTCTTTTAACCTAATTGGAGGAAACCCAAGAAATGCGAACCCATCCGACGAGATGCCCGCGACGGAAAGCGCGGTGACGACCGCGCTGGCGCCGGGGATGGGCTCTACGCGGAATCCCGCCTTGCGGACGGCGGCCACCAGGCGGGCGCCCGGGTCCGACACTCCCGGGGTTCCCGCGTCGGTGACCAGGGCCACGGAGTCGCCGGCATCGAGGCGCCCCAGCACCTTGGGGATGCGTGCCTCCTCGTTATGCTCGTGCACGCTCAGGATGGGGGTGTTGATGTCGTAGTGCCGCAACAGGTTGCCCGTCCGGCGCGTATCTTCAGCGGCGACGAGCGCTACGCTCTTGAGCACGCGCAAGGCGCGCAGCGTGATGTCTTCGAGATGGCCGATGGGGGTGGCGACCACAAACAGGGTACCGGCCATACTGGGATCTTAATGTACCATTATGGGATGGCCGCGCCCCGGTGGGAGCGTCAAAGAGGGCATGCACGCCGCGGAACCACTACCTCATTTCGTTGACGATTACCTGGGCTACCTCTACGAGGTCCATCCGACGGGCGCGTCGATGGACGGCGTCCATACCCACGACGACCTGTTAGAGGATTACCGCCGGACCGCGATCGACACCCACCTGGGCGCGCTTGCCGGCTTCCTCCGCCGGCTCGATGCCATTCCCGTCGCCCAACTGCCGGCCCGGGAGCAGGTGGAGCACGCCATCGTGGCGGCCAACATCCGCGCCCGCCAGTACGACATCGAACAGGTGCGGTCGTGGGAGCGGAACCCGCACCCGTACGCCGACACCCTGGCGTCGAGCCTGGCCAGCCAGACCATCTTTACCCACACGCCCGAAACCGACCGGGTCCGCCGGGTGCTTTCGAAGCTGCGGCAGGTGCCGCGCCTGGTGCAGGCCGCCCGGGACAACATCAAGGACCCGCCGGCCATCTTCGTCAAGGTGGGCATCGAGACCTGGCGCGGGACCATGTCGTTCATCAACGCCGACCTGCCGCGGGCGTTTTCGGGCGTCGACGACCTGCACCTGCTGGGCGACCTGGCCGATGCGTGCACCGAGGCGGTGCAGACCATCGGGGCGTACGTGGCGGACCTCGAAAACGAGGTTCGGCCCAACGCGCGGGGATCGTTCCGCCTGGGCCGCGAGCGCTTCGAGTCCAAGCTGCGCCACGAAGAGGGCATCACGCTGCCGGTGGAGCGGCTGCTGGCCATCGCCATGCGCGAGCTGGCCGCCACGCAGGAGGAGTTCCGCACCGTGGCCGGCCGGTTGAACGGCGGCGATCCCCTGGCCGCGTGGACGCACGCCAAGCGGCAGCAGCCCGAGCCGGGACGGCTCATCGACACCGCCCGCGAGCAGGTGACCGAGCTCAAGACCTTCCTCGAGCGCAACTCGGTGGTGTCGATGCCCGACCACGCCGAGGTGGGGGTGGCCCCCACGCCCGACTTCTTCCGCTGGTCGTCGGCCAGCATGTGGACGCCGGGGCCCTTCGAGGCCAAGCCGTCGCGCGCGATGTACTACCTCACCGACGTCGATCGGTCGTGGGACCCCGCGCGCCAGGCCGAGCACCTGCGCGACTTCAACCTGCCCACGCTGTGGACCATCTCGATCCACGAGACGTATCCCGGCCACTTCCTCCACTACCAGTTCCTGCGGCGCGTCGACTCGAAGGTGCGCCGGTCCACGCTGTTTGCCCCGGCCTCGTACATGGAAGGCTGGGCGCACTACTGCGAGCAGATGATGCTCGAAGCCGGCTTCGGCCGCGGCGATCACGCCCTGAAGCTGGGCCAGCTTGCCGAGGCGTTGGTGCGCCTGGCGCGCTTCGTGGTGGGCATCAAGCTGCACACCGACGACTGGTCGGTGGAACAGGGCGTGCGCTTCTTCCGCGACGAGGCGTTCCTCGAAGAGGCCAACGCGCGGCGCGAGGCCGAGCGCGGCACGTTCGATCCCACGTACCTCGTATACTCGGCAGGCAAGCTCATGCTGCTCAAGCTCCGCCGCGACTGGCAGGAGCAACAGGGCGGAAAGCCCTCGCTGCGCGCGTTCCACGACGCGCTGCTGGCCCAGGGGGCGGCGCCATTCTGGGCGCTCCGGCGACTGATGCTGGACGGATCCTCGGACGTGGTGCTGGAATAACCTTATGCCGCTTTACGAATACCAGTGCGATGCGTGCGCGCATCGCTTCGAAGTGATCCAGAAGTACTCGGACGCGCCCGTCTCGGTGTGCCCCAAGTGCGGCGGCGCCGTGAAGAAGCTGCTGTCGTCACCCGCCATCCAGTTCAAGGGCACGGGCTGGTACATCACCGACTACGCCCGCGCGGGCAAGAGCGACGGCGGCAACGAGTCGGGCGGCAAGAAGGAGTCGGGCAGCTCCGGCGACAGCTCGACGAGCGAGAAGAAGGGCGACGGCGGCGAGAAGTCGAAGGGCTCGGAGACGAAGACGGAGTCGAAGGCTTAGGGCTTAGGGCTTGGGTTGATGCCCAGGGACGCCAGATACTCGCGGAACGGCTTCACGAGCTCCGGCCGCTTGAGTGCAAAGTAGACGGTGGCCTTCAGGAACCCCAGCTTGTTGCCGGTGTCGTGGCGCACGCCGTCCACCTCGTAGGCGTAGATGGGCCGCGACTGCAGCAGGCGCCTAAGCCCGTTGGTGAGCTGGATCTCGCCCGACTTGTCCTTCGCCGTCTCGTGCAGCGCGCGGAAGATGTCGGGTGTGAGGATGTAGCGACCGATGATGGCCAGGTCTGACGGCGCGTCCTCCCGCGCCGGCTTCTCCACCAGGTCCTTCACCCGGTACACGCCCCGCCCAAACTCCGGCGCCGGCTCGCAGTCGACGATGCCGTAGCTGGACACCTGGTCCATGGGCACACGTTCGACGGCGAGCACGGGGTGACCCACCTTCTCGAACACCGAAATCATCTGCCCCAGTGCCGGTGGCGTCGCATCAATCACGTCGTCGCCCAGGATGACGGCGAAGGGCTCGTCGCCGATGAGCGCCTCGGTGACGAGCACGGCGTGGCCGAGGCCGAGCGGCTCGCCCTGGCGGACGTAGGACACGTTGATCAGGTTCGAAATCTTGCGGATCTCGGCGAGCTGCTCGTGCTTGCCCCGCGCCTCGAGGAAGGTCTCGAGCTCGGTGGCCACGTCAAAGTGATCCTCGATGGCGTTCTTGCCGCGGCCGGTGACCAGGATGATGTTGGACACGCCCGAGGCCACGGCCTCTTCCACCCCGTACTGGATGGTGGGCTTGTCCACCAGCGGCAGCATTTCCTTGGGCTGCGCCTTGGTCGCCGGCAGGAAGCGCGTGCCGAGGCCGGCGGCAGGGAAGACGGCTTTTCGCACAGGGAGCGGCATGCCCTACTAGAATAGACCAGACACCATGCTCGACCCCACATTCGTGCGCGACAACATCGAGGCAGTGCAAGCCGGCCTGGGCAACCGGGGCCTGGACGCCACAGCTGAACTGCAGCAACTGGCCACCCTCGAAGCCCACCGGCGGCGCCTCATTCCCCAGGTGGAAGGGCTCAAGCGCGAGCAGAACACCTCGGGCGACGAGGTGGCGCGCGCCAAGCGGCAGGGCAAGGACGTGTCGCACATCTACGAGGCCAACAAGGCGCGCGGCCAGAAGATCAAGCAGATGGAGATCGAGCTCGACGCCATCGAGCGCCAGCGGACGATGCTGCTCGAGACGTTGCCCAACGTGCCGCACGCGAGCGTGCCGGTGGGGAAGAGCGCGGCCGACAACGCGGTGGTGCGCACGTGGGGCGAGCCGCGGCCCATGGACTTCGAGCCCAAGGCGCACTGGGACCTCGGGCCGCAACTGGGCATCATCGACTTCGAGCGCGCCACCAAGATCTCGGGCGCGCGCTTCGCCGTGTTGATGGGCGCCGGCGCGCAGATGGAGCGCGCGCTCATCAACTTCATGCTCTCGGTGCACACCACCGAGCATGGCTACACCGAGGTGCAGCCGCCGTTCCTGGTGTCGGCCTCCACGCTCTACGGCACGGGCCAGCTCCCCAAGTTCGAGCAGGACCTGTTCAAGATTGCGGGCGAGTGGGACCTGTACCTCATTCCGACGGCCGAGGTGCCGGTGACCAACCTCTACCGGGGTGAAATCCTGGACGGGCGGCAGTTGCCCCTCAAGTACACGGCCTACACGCCGTGTTTCAGGAGCGAGGCGGGGTCGTACGGCGCCGACGTGCGCGGGCTCATCCGTCAGCACCAGTTCGACAAGGTGGAGCTCGTGAAGTTCACCTCGCCCGAGACGTCGTACGACGAGCTGGAGAAGCTTACGGCCAATGCCGAGCAGATCCTGCAGAAGCTCGGTCTGCCCTACCGGACGGTGGCGCTGTGCACGGGCGACATGGGCTTCTCATCGGCCAAGACCTACGACATCGAGGTGTGGCTGCCCAGCCAGAAGACCTACCGCGAGATCTCATCGTGCTCCAACTGCGAGGGCTTCCAGGCGCGGCGGGCCAACATCAAGTACCGCCCCGCGGGCACGGGCAAGGCCGAGCACGTGCACACGCTGAACGGCTCGGGCCTGGCCGTGGGCCGCACGCTCATTGCGGTGCTGGAGAACTACCAGCAGAAGGACGGCTCGGTCGTGGTTCCCGAGGCGCTACGCCCCTTCATGGGCGGGCGGGAAGTGGAGACCATGGCTTAGGGCTTGGGGCTTGGGGCTTGAGGCTTGAGGCTTGAGGCTTGGGGCTTAGGGCTTGGGGCTTGAGGCTTGAGGCTTGAGGCTTGGAGCTTGGAGCTTGGGGGTTGAGGCTTGAGAGCTGTCACCTGTAACTGAAAAGTGTTACTG
>CAYJPQ010000041.1:0-21391 GCA_964372085.1 uncultured Bifidobacteriaceae bacterium
AGAACCTGTAGAACCTGTAGAACCTGTAGAACCTGTAGAACCTGTAGAACCTGTAAGAACCCGTAGAACCCGTCAATGGCGAGACAGTCACCGCTTAACAAAACCCGGAACATCGGCATCATGGCCCACATTGATGCCGGGAAGACGACCACGACCGAGCGGATCCTCTTCTATACGGGCATCACGTACAAGATCGGCGAAGTGCACGAGGGCACGGCCGTGATGGACTGGATGGAGCAGGAGCAGGAGCGCGGCATCACCATCACGTCGGCCGCGACCACCTGTTTCTGGCGCGACCACCGGATCAACATCATCGACACGCCCGGCCACGTGGACTTCACCGTCGAGGTGGAGCGCTCGCTGCGCGTGCTCGACGGCGCAGTGGCGGTGTTCGACGCGGTGTCGGGCGTCGAGCCCCAGTCGGAAACGGTGTGGCGCCAGGCCGACAAGTACCGCGTGCCGCGCATCTGCTTCGTCAACAAGATGGACCGCATCGGCGCGGACTTCAAGGAGACGCTCGCGCAGATCGGCAGCAAGCTGCAGGGCAACGCCGTCGCCATCCAGCTGCCGATCGGCGCCGAGGACAAGTTCCGGGGGGTCGTCGACCTCGTCCGCATGAAGGCCCTCGTCTACAAGGACGAGACGATGGGCGCGGACTACGAGGTCCAGGACATTCCGGCCGACATGCTCGAGGACGCCACGGTCTACCACGAGAAGCTCGTGGAAAAGGTCAGCGAGTCCGACGACAAACTGCTCGAGAAGTACCTGGGTGGCGAGGCGATCACCGAGGCCGAGTTGAAGGCCGCCCTGCGCAAGCGGTGCATCGAGTCGGTGCGCAAGGAAGAGGCGCCGTTCGTGCCGGTCATCTGCGGCACCGCGTTCAAGAACAAGGGCGTGCAGCCCATGCTCGACGCGGTCGTGGATTACCTCCCCTCGCCGCTGGACATCCCGCCGGTCACGGGCCTCGACCCGGATGCGAAGGAGCCGACGCTGATCGAGCGGAGCGCCGACGACAAGGAGCCGTTCTCGGCCCTGGCGTTCAAGATCATGACCGACCCGTTCGTCGGCCAGCTCACCTTCTTCCGTGTCTACTCGGGCACGCTCACGTCGGGGTCGTCGGCGATCAACTCCACCAAGGGCCGCACCGAGCGCATTGGCCGCCTGCTGAAGATGCACGCGAACAAGCGCGAGGAAATCAAGGAAGTCAACGCCGGCGACATCGCGGCGGCCGTGGGCCTCAAGTCGGTCACGACCGGCGACACGCTGTGCGACGAGAAGAAGCCCATCATCCTCGAGAAGATGGAGTTCCCGGAGCCGGTGATCTCGCTCGCCATCGAGCCCAAGACCAAGGCCGACCAGGAAAAGCTCGGGCAGGGCATGTCCAAGCTGATGGCCGAGGACCCGACCTTCCGCGTGCGCACCGACGAGCAGACCGGCCAGGTCGTCATCGCCGGCATGGGCGAGCTGCACCTCGAAATCATCGTCGACCGCCTCAAGCGCGAGTTCGGCGTCGAGGCCAGCGTGGGCAAGCCGCAGGTGGCCTACAAGGAGACGCTCACGCGTCCCGCCGAGGGCGATGGGCTCTTCAAGCGCCAGACCGGCGGCCGCGGCCAGTTCGGTCACGCGAAGATCCGGTTGTTCCCGCGCGAGGCCGGTTCGGGCTACGAGTTCGAGAACATGACGGTGGGCGGGTCGATTCCGCGCGAGTTCATCAAGCCGGTCGACCAGGGCATCCAGGAAGCCCTCACGCGTGGCATCCTCGCCGGCTACCCGATCGACGACGTGCGCATCGAGCTGTATGACGGCTCGTACCACGACGTCGACTCGTCGGAAATGGCGTTCAAGATTGCCGGCTCGCTGGCGTTCCAGGACGCCGCCAAGAAGGCCCACGCCGTGCTCATGGAGCCGGTGATGCGCGTCGAGGTGGTCTGCCCGAAGGACTACCTGGGCGACGTGATGGGCGACCTGGCGTCGCGCCGCGGGCGCATCCAGTCGCAGGAAGACCGCGGGGGCACGCAGATCATCTCGGCGCGCGTGCCGCTCAGCGACATGTTTGGCTACGCCACCGACCTCCGGTCGCGCACGCAGGGCCGCGCCACCTACTCGATGCATTTCGACCGCTACGAGCAGGCGCCGCGCAACGTGAGCGACGAAGTGGTCGCCAAGGTTCAGGGCACGAAGTAGGAAGGGCATAACGATGCTGGGCGACAAGATTCGAATTCGTTTGAAGGCCTACGACGCACGGGTGCTCGACCAGAGCACCGGCGAGATCGTGGAGACGGCCAAGCGCACCGGCGCCCGGCTGGCGGGGCCCATTCCGCTGCCGACCGAGAAGAACAAGTGGACGGTGCTGCGCTCGCCGCACGTGGACAAGAAGTCGCGCGAGCAGTTCGAGGTGCGGACGCACAAGCGCCTCATCGACATTTTCGAGCCGACGCCGCAGACGGTGGACGCCCTGATGAAGCTGGACCTGCCAGCGGGCGTCGACGTCGAGATCAAGGCGTTCGGCAAGGAACACGGAAAGTAGGTAGCGAGCGATGGTCACCGGAATCATCGGCAAGAAGGTGGGGATGACCCAGCTGTTCCTGGACGACGGGACGCTGGAGCCTGCCACCGTCATCCAGGCGGGGCCCTGCGTGGTCGTGCAGGCCAAGTCGGCCCAGACCGACGGGTACGAGGCGGTGCAGCTCGGCCTGGTCGAGGCGAAGCCCATCCGCAACGCCAACAAGGCGCTGACGGGGCACCACAAGAAGGCCAACGTGCCGCCCACGCGCGTGCAGCGCGAGGTGAAGGTGGCCAAGGGCGCCGAGGCGCCCAAGCCCGGCGACCAGGTGCTGGTCTCGATCTTCAACCAGGGCGAGCGCGTGGACGTCATCGGCACGAGCAAGGGCCATGGCTTCCAGGGCGTCGTCAAGCGCCATCACTTCCGCGGCGGCGACGCGACCCATGGGTCGATGTTCCACCGTGCGCCGGGCTCGATCGGCGCCTCGTCGTATCCCTCGCGCGTGATGCCCGGCATGCGGGCGCACGGGCACATGGGCGTTGACCGGGTGACGGTGCGCAACCTGAAGGTGCTCAAGATCGACTCCGAGAACCACCTGCTGCTCGTGAAGGGCGCCGTGCCCGGGGCCAACGGCGGGTACGTGGTGATTCGCAAGGCCGTGGCCGCCAAGCCCGAGCCGCAGCCGCAGCTGCAAGAGAAGCCCAAGAAGGGCAAGAAGTAGGTCGTCATGACGATCGATGTGGTCAACTCGGAAAACAAGAAGGTCGGCTCGGTCACGCTGAGCGACGACGTGTTCGCCGGCCGGGCCAAGACCGACCTGGTGCACGAGTCGGTGGTGCGGGCCAACGCGGCCGAGCGCCGCGGCACGCACGCCACGAAGAACCGCGCCCTGGTGAGCGGCAGCGGCAAGAAGCCGTGGCGCCAGAAGGGCACCGGCCGCGCGCGGGTGGGTGAGATTCGCAACCCGCTGTGGCGCGGCGGCGGCACCGTGTTCGGGCCCCAGCCCCGCAGCTACGAGTACCAGCTGCCGAAGAAGGTGGAGCGGGGCGCGCTGCGCGCCGCCCTCATCACCAAGATCCAGGGCGGCGACCTCAAGGTCGTCGACGCCCTCACCGCCTCGACGGTGAAGACCAAGGCCGCCGTTGGCGTGCTCAAGTCGCTGGGCGTGAGCGGCAAGGCGCTGCTCGTGGACGTGCAGCTCGACGAGCAGTTCGCTTTGTCGGTGCGCAACATCCCCGGCGTCTCGCTGCTGGCGAGCAACCGGGTGACGGCGCGCGACGTGGCCAATACCCGGACGGTCGTGGTCACCGAGGCCGCGATTGCCAAGCTGGAGGCGGTCCTGGGCGAACGCACGCGCGAGCGAGCGGGCGCGTAAGCGAGTCGGAGGGTAACCATGAAACTGACCGAAGTCATCCGGCGCCCGCTCATCACCGAGAAGACCACGCAGCTGCGCGACGCCAGCCCGACGGTGGTGTTCGAGGTGGCGCGCGAGGCCAACAAGATCGACATCAGGCGTGCGATCGAGAAACTGCTCGGCGCCAAGGTGGCCGACGTCCGCACGTCGATTACCCGCGGCAAGCTGAAGCGCCAGGGCCGTTTCGTCGGCCGCCGGTCTGACTGGAAGAAGGCGTATGTCACGCTCCGCGCGGGCGAGAAGATGCCCGACTTCCTGGAAGGCGCATAAGGGGACGGATCATGCCGATTCGCAAGTACAAGCCGACCACGCCGGGCCGTCGCCAGATGACGGTGCTCGTGTTCGACGAGATCACCACCGACAAGCCGCACGGGCCGCTCACCGAGAAGCTGCAGCCCTCGGGCGGCCGCAACAACACCGGCGAGCAGACGATCTGGTGGCGCGGCGGCGGGCACAAGCGCCTGTACCGCGTCATCGACTTCAAGCGCGACAAGGCCGGCATCCCGGGCAAGGTGTCGACCATCGAGTACGACCCGAACCGCTCGGCGCGCATCGCCCTGGTGACGTACGCCGACGGCGAGAAGCGCTACATCCTGCAGCCGGCCGGGCTGAAGGTGGGCGACTCGGTCATCGCGGGCGAGTCGGTCGACATCCTGACGGGCAACTGCCTGCCGCTGAAGAACATCCCGCTGGGCACGCAGGTGCACAACGTGGAGCTCAAGCCGGGCAAGGGCGGCCAGATGGCGCGCAGCGCCGGCGCCTCGGTGCAGGTGGTGGCCAAGGAAGGCGACTACGTCTCCGTGAAGCTGCCGTCGGGCGAAATCCGCAAGGTGTACCTCGACTGCCTGGCCACGGTCGGCCAGGTGGGCAACCTCGATCACGAGAACGTCTCGATCGGCAAGGCCGGCCGCAGCCGGTGGCTGGGCAAGCGCCCGCACGTGCGCGGCGTCGCCATGAACCCGGTGGATCACCCCCTGGGCGGCGGCGAGGGCAAGACGTCGGGTGGCCGCCACCCGGTCACGCCGTGGGGCGTGCCGACCAAGGGATACAAGACGCGCCGGCCGCAGCCGAGCGACAAGTTCATCGTTCAACGCCGAAGCAAATAACCCATGAGCCGCTCACTGAAGAAAGGTCCGTTCGTCGACACGCATCTCCTCGAGAAAGTCGAGGCGATGAACCGCGCGAACGAAAAGAAGGTCGTCAAGACCTGGTCGCGCCGCTCGACCGTGGTGCCCGAGATGGTGGGGCACACGCTCGCGGTGCACAACGGCAAGAAGTTCGTGCCGGTGTATCTCACCGAGAACATGGTGGGCCACAAGCTCGGCGAGTTCTCGCCGACGCGCCAGTTCAGGGGCCATGCGGCCAAGTCCGACAAGGCGGCCGCACCGGCGGCGCCGGCGGGCGGGAAGGGGTAGACCATGGTTCGCGCAGAGGCAACGGCGAAGTACGTGCGCACCTCGGCCCAGAAGGCGGGCCTGGTGCTGGATCTCATCCGCGGCAAGGACGTGAACCACGCGCTGTCGGCGCTGCAGTTCAGCCGCAAGTCGGTGGCGCGCGACGTGGCGAAGGTGCTGCGGTCGGCGGTGGCCAACGCCCAGCAGAAGGACGGGTTCGGCGGCGACGTCGCCCGGCTGTATGTGTCGGCGTGCTGCGCCAACAACGGGCCGTCGCAGAAGCGGGTGCGCCCCGCGCCGATGGGCCGGGCGTTCCGGATCGTGAAGCGGACCACGCACCTCACCGTGGAAGTGACGGAGCGGGCCCAGGTGATCAAGGCTGTCGCGGCCGCTGGCGCGGCGGCTCCGGCGAAGTCAACGCGCGCGCGGGCAACGTCGCCCGCCGCGGCTCAGTAAGAGGGGATCGCAGTGGGCCAGAAAGTTCACCCGTACGGGTTCCGCCTCGGGTTCAACAAGACCTGGAAGTCGCGGTGGTTTGCGGGCAAGGAATACGCGAACCTCCTGCACGAGGACCTGAACCTCAAGAAGGACCTGAAGAAGCGCTTCCAGCATGCGGGCGTCGCCACGATCGAGATCGAGCGGGCGGCCAACAAGCTGAAGATCGACATCCACACCTCGCGCCCGGGCATCATCATCGGCCGCAAGGGGCAGGAGGTCGACAAGCTGAAGCAGGAGATCCAGAAGCGGACCAACCGCGAGGTCTTCATCAACATCCAGGAGATCCAGAAGCCGGAACTGGATGCGCAGCTGGTGGGCGAGTCGGTGGCCATGCAGCTCGAGAAGCGCGTGGCGTTCCGGCGGGCCATGCGCAAGGCGGTGGAGTCGGCGCTGCGCTTCGGCGCGCGGGGCATCAAGGTGCGCGTGTCGGGCCGCCTCAACGGCGCCGAGATTGCGCGGTCGGAGTGGTACCTGCACGGCCAGCTGCCGCTGCAGACGCTGCGCGCCGACATCGACTACGGCTTCGCGGAGGCCAACACCACCTACGGCAAGATTGGCGTGAAGGTGTGGCTCTACAAGGGTGAACGGCTGACGCCGCGCGTCGGCCGCGAAGAGGAATTCGGCGGCGGCGGCGGCCGCGACCGGGACCGCGATCGCGGTCCCCGGCGTCCGGCGCGCCCCGAGGCCCGCAGCTAGGCTGCAAGGATCGACGCTATGTTGATGCCGAAGAAAGTCAAGTACCGGAAGCAGCAGCGCGGCCGCATGTGCGGCAAGGCGTGGCGCGGCTCCGCTGTGTCGTTCGGCGACTTCGGCCTGAAGGCGCTGGAGCCGTGCTGGCTGACCGACCGCCAGATCGAGGCGGCGCGCGTCGCGATGACCCGCTTCGTCAAGCGCGGCGGCAAGGTGTGGGTGCGGGTGTTCCCCGACAAGCCCATCACCAAGAAGCCGCAGGAAACCCGCATGGGCAAGGGCAAGGGCTCGCCCGAGGGCTGGGTCTGCGTGGTCAAGCCCGGCCGCATCCTGTTCGAGATGAACGGGGTGCCCGAGGCCGAGGCGCGCCGGGCGTTCCAGCTGGCGTCGGCGAAGCTGCCCATCAAGGTGCGGTTCGCCACGCGGTTCGCCGAGGAGAGGGTGTCATGAAGGCCGCTGAACTGAGAGACATGGACGTCGAGGCGCTCCGCGCGAAGACGGCGGAGATCGACGACCAGCTGTTCCGGATGCGGATCCAGAAGTCGATGGGGCAGCTCGAGGCCCCCGGCACGATGCGCGCGGTGCGCCGCGATCGCGCCCGCATCCTGACGATTCTGAAAGAGAAGGCGAAATAGCCATGGCAGGGAAAGCCGAAGTCCAGGGCGTGGTCGTGAGCGACCGCATGCAGAAGAGCGTGGTGGTGTCGACCGAACGGCGGGTGCCGCACGGCGTCTACGGCAAGATCCAGAAGCGCACGTCGACCTTCGTGGCCCACGACGAGAACAACGAGGCCAAGGTGGGAGACACCGTCCTGATCGCCGAGTCGCGCCCGCTCAGCAAGCGCAAGCGCTGGGCGCTGGTGCGCATCATCGAGCGCGCCGCGCAGGTATAGGAGACCGACGCCATGATCCAGATGCGATCGATCCTCGACGTGGCCGACAATTCGGGCGCACGGAAGATTTCCGTGATCAACCCGATTGGCGGCTCGGCCGGGCGCTACGCGTACCTCGGCGACATCATCACGGCCAACGTGAAGGAAGCCGCGCCCGAAGGCACCATCAAGAAGGGCCAGGTCGTGAAGGCCGTCGTCGTGCGCGTCCGCAAGGAACAGCGCCGCAAGGATGGCAGCTACATCCGTTTCGACCGCAACGCGGCCGTGCTCATCAACGATCAGGGCGAGCCGATCGGGACGCGCGTGTTCGGGCCGGTCGCCCGCGAGCTGCGCGAGCGCCGCTTCATGAAGATCATCTCGCTCGCCCCCGAGGTGCTGTAGGGCCATGGCTTTCCAGATTCGGAAGAACGACCAGGTGGTGGTGCGCGCCGGCAAGGATCGCGGCAAGCGCGGTCGCGTGCTGAGCGTGCTCCCCGAGAAGAACCGGGTGATCGTCGAGGGCGTCAACCTCATCAAGCGCCACACGCGCCCCAACCCCCAGAAGAACATCAAGGGCGGGATCGTGGAGCGCGAGGCCGCCATCCACGCCAGCAACGTGATGCTGGTGGACCCCGAGACGAACGCGCCCACGCGCCTCGGCAGCAGGACGCTGCCCGACGGCAGCCGGGTGCGCATCAGCCGCAAGAGCGGCGCGGTGGTGGACAAATGAGCAAGGCGAAGGCAACCGAGACGACCCTCCGGCTGCGGGACAAGTACCGCGCCGAGGTCATTCCCGCACTCCAGAAGGAGTTCGGCTACGCGAACGTGATGGCCGTGCCGAAGGTCACCAAGGTGGTGGTCAACATGGGCCTCGGCGAGGCCACCCAGAATGCCAAGGTGGTCGACACCGGCGCCGACGAGCTCGGTAAGATCACCGGCCAGAAGGCGGCCGTGCGCAAGGCGAAGAAGTCGATCGCCCAGTTCAAGGTGCGCCAGGGCCAGCCCATCGGCGCCATGGTGACGCTGCGGGGCGACCGCATGTATGAGTTCCTCGACCGCCTCGTGAGCATCGCGCTGCCGCGCGTCCGCGACTTCCGCGGCGTGTCGCCCAAGGGCTTCGATGGCCGCGGCAACTACACGCTCGGACTGAAGGACCAGTTGATCTTCCTCGAGATCGACTATTTGAAGGTGGACAAGGGCCGCGGCATGAACGTCAGCGTGGTCACGACCGCGAAGACCGACGAAGAGGCCCGGAAGCTGCTGCAGCTCATGGGCATGCCGTTCCGGACGAATTAGGAGTAGCCGTGGCAACGACCGCGAAGAAAGCCCGCGAGAAGAAGACCCTGAAGTTCAAGGTGCGGCACCGCAACCGCTGCCGCCGGTGCGGGCGTCCCCGCGCCTACATGCGCAAGTTCGCGCTGTGCCGTTTGTGTTTCCGCGAGCTGGCCCTCACGGGCGACGTCGCGGGCGTGACCAAGAGCAGCTGGTAGCCTAGAACTGGGTGCGAAGGGTGCCACCGGTGCCCGAGTGCCAAGAGAGAACGAAGAGATGACTGATCCGATTGCCGACATGCTGACCCGGATCCGCAACGCCGTCACGGCGCGCCACGCGCGCGTCGAGATGCCGGCGTCGAAGCTCAAGACCGAGATCGCGCGGATTCTGCAGGACGAGGGCTACATCGCGGGTTTCAAGATGGTGGACGTCCAGGCCGAGCGGCCCGGCAAGGCCGCGCGCCAGCACATGCGGATGTTCCTCAAGTACGGCCCCGGCGGCGAGAAGGTGATCTCCGGGATCGAGCGAGTGAGCCGGCCCGGACGCCGGGTCTACGCCAGCCGCGACGAGGTGCCGACCGTGCTCGGCGGCCTCGGCGTGTCCATCCTGACGACGTCGCGCGGGGTGATGACCGGCCGCGCCGCCCAGAAGGCGGGCGTCGGCGGCGAAATCCTCTGCAACGTGTGGTGAGGCCATGTCTCGAATTGGAAAGAAACCGATCGCCATTCCCAAGGGCGTGACCGTGAAGGTCGACGGCGCGGCCGTCGACGTCAAGGGCCCCAAGGGACAGATGACCCAGCCCCTGCCCCCCGGCGTCACCGCCGCGGTGGAAGACGGCCACCTGGTCACCCGCAAGACCGCGGACGATCAGCTGCTCGACAAGTTCCACGGCCTGGCGCGCAGCCTCGTCGCCAACGCCGTGCTCGGCGTCACCGAGGGCTGGAAGCGCGAGCTCGACATCGTCGGCGTGGGCTACCGCGCCGAGATGAAGGGCCAGCAGCTGGTGCTGGCGCTGGGCTACTCGCACCCGGTGGTGTTCGACATCCCGAAGGGGATCGACATCGCCATTGAGAAGCAGACGCACCTCACGGTGACGGGCGTCAGCCGGCAGCTCGTGGGCCAGGTGGCCGCCGACCTGCGGCGCCTGCGCAAGCCCGACCCGTACCAGCAGAAGGGCGTGCGCTATACGGGTGAAGTGCTCAAGAAGAAGGCCGGCAAGACCGGGGCCTAGCCATCGGTTGATGGAGTGATCGGGTGATCTATGAGGATTAAGACCAAGGAAGACCGCCGCGACCGGATCAAGTTCCGCATTCGCAAGCGGGTGCAGGGCACGGCCGAGCGGCCGCGGCTGAGCGTGTTCCGGAGCGTCACGCACATCTACGTGCAGGTGATCGACGACTTCGCCGGCCAGACGGTGGCCTCGGCGTCGAGCCTCGAGCCCACGGTGAAGGGCGGGATGCCGAAGGACGCGCGCGGCGGCAACATCAAGGGCGCCGAGATGGTCGGGCAGGCCATCGCGGAGCGGCTCAAGTCGAAGGGCATCACCAAGGTGGTGTTCGACCGGAACGGGTTCCTGTATCACGGGCGCGTGCGCGCCGTCGCCGAGGCCGCGCGGTCGGCCGGCTTGGAGTTTTAAATGCGGACGCGTGAAAAGATCGACCCGGCCCAGCTCGACCTCAAGGACACGGTGGTTTCCATCAACCGCGTCACGAAGGTCGTGAAGGGCGGCAAGAACCTCAGCTTCAGCGCGCTCGTCGTCGTCGGCGATGCCCACGGCGTGGTGGGCTACGGCGTCGGCAAGGCGAAGGAAGTGCCCTCGGCCATCAAAAAGGGCATCGAGGCGGCGAAGAAGAACCTCATCCGCGTGCCCCTGCAGGGCACCACGGTGCCGCACCCGGTGATCGGGCGCTACGGCGCCGGCCGCGTGCTGCTCAAGCCCGCCCCGGACGGCACGGGCATCATCGCCGGCGGCGCGGTGCGCGCCGTGGTGGAAGCGGCGGGCGTCACCAACGTGCTCACCAAGTCGCTGGGCACGGCCAACCCGCACAACGTGGTGCGGGCGGCGTTCACGGCCCTCCAGGATCTGAAGGACCCGGCCAAGCTGATGCGGCTGCGGGGCAAGGATCTGGCCGAGGAGCTCGCCGCGCGGACGGCGTAGGCGGTGACTGACATGGCGAAGCAAACCGGCAAGACGCTGAAGATTACGCTCGTGAAGAGCCCGATTGGGTTCAACAAGAACCAGGCCACGGTGGTGGAGAGCATCGGCCTGCGCCGCATCCGCCACACGGTGGAGCTCGCGGACACGCCCGAGACGCGCGGCATGGTGTTCAAGGTCCGTCACCTGGTGACGGTGGAAGAGTAACGTCATGAGTCTAGACAAGCTGAAGCCGGCCGACCGGTCGAAGTTCAAGAAGAAGCGCGTGGGCCGTGGCCCCGGGTCGGGCCTGGGCAAGACGTCGGGCCGCGGCCACAAGGGCGCGCAGTCGCGCTCGGGCTACTCGTTCAAGCGCGGGTTCGAGGGCGGCCAGATGCCGCTGCACCGGCGCGTGCCCAAGCGCGGCTTCAACAACATCTTCCGCACGGAGTACGACGTGGTGAACCTCGACCAGATCGAGTCCCGCTTCGACGCCGGCGCGACGGTGACGCCCGAGGCGCTGCGCGCCGCGGGGCTGGTGAGCGACCGGACGTCGCTCATCAAGGTGCTCGGCCGGGGCGAGGTGACCAAGGCCCTCACCGTGCACGCGCACAAGTTCAGCGGCACGGCGACGGAGAAGATCGCCGCGGCCGGTGGCAGGGCCGAGGCAATCAGCAGCTAACCCGAGGCGACTGCTTTGTTGGAAACGCTCAAGAACCTGTTTGCCGTCGCGGACCTCCGAAACCGAGTGCTGTTCACGCTCGGGATCCTGGCCGTGTTCCGCGTGGGCAATTTCATCCCCACGCCGGGCGTGAACTCCGAGGCCCTGCAGATCCTCGCCGACCAGGCGCGGAACTCGATGTTCGGGCTGTACGACATGTTCACGGGCGGCAGTCTCTCGCGCGTCACGATCTTCGCGCTGGGCGTCATGCCCTACATCAGCTCGTCGATCATCCTGCAGCTGCTCACCGTGGTGTGGCCGTATCTCGAGCGGTTGTCGAAGGAAGGGGAGCTGGGCCGGCGCAAGATCACCCAGTACACGCGCTACCTGACGCTCGCGCTGGCGGCCGTGCAGTCGCTGGGCATCGCGATCTACCTCGAGCGCCAGACCGAGATCACGGGCGGCCTGCCGCTGGTGTACGAGCCGGGCTGGGGCTTCCGCCTGGGCTGCATGCTGACGCTCACCACCGGCACCATGTTCATCATGTGGCTGGGCGAGCAGATCACCGAGCGCGGCATCGGCAACGGCATGTCGCTCATCATCTTCTCGGGCATCGTCGTCGGGTTCCCCCGCGCGGTGATCTCGACGTTCGACCAGATGCGGACCGGCCAGATGAGCCTGCTGCGCGTCGCGTTCCTCCTGGTGCTGATGGTGGTGGTCATCGCGGCCATCATCTACGTGGAGCGCGGGCATCGGCGCATCACGGTGCAGTACGCCAAGCGGGTGGTGGGGCGGCGCCAGTACGGCGGATCGAGCACGCACATCCCGCTCAAGGTCAACACCGGCGGCGTGATCCCCGTGATCTTTGCCAGTTCGATCCTGACGTTCCCGCAGACCTTCGTGGGGATGTTCCCGCCGGGCGGCTGGATGGACGCGATCGTGCGGCAGATCGGCTACGGCATGCCGCTCTACAACCTGCTCTACGTGACCGGCATCGTGTTCTTCGCGTACTTCTACACGGCCATCATCTTCAACCCCGATGACGTGGCCGAGAACATGCGCAAGTACGGCGGCTTCATCCCGGGCATCCGGCCGGGCAAGCGGACGGCCGAGTACATCGACACCATCCTCGCGCGCATCACGCTCGTGGGGGCGCTGTACCTGGCGCTGGTCGCGATCCTGCCCGAGTTCCTGCTCACCGGCTTCAAGGTGGCGCCGATCCCGTTCATCGGGGAGCAGCTCGACGCCCTGATGCCGCGGTTCATCACCGAGGGCATGAACGTGCAGTTCTTCTTCGGCGGCACGTCGCTGCTGATCGTGGTGGGCGTGGCGATGGACACCGTGAACCAGGTGGAATCGCAGCTGATCATGCGGCACTACGACGGCTTCATGAAGAAGACGCGGATCCGGGGACGGCGCGGCTGACGTGGCGCTGAACCTGGTGATGCTCGGCCCGCCAGGCGCGGGCAAAGGGACGCAGGCTGAGCGGTTCGCTCGTGAGCACGGGATCCCCAAGGTGTCGACGGGGGACATCCTGCGCGAGGCGGTGCACAGCGGCAGCGAGCTGGGTCGGGCGGTGAAGGCCGCCATGGAGCGCGGCGAGCTGGTGGGCGACGACCTGATCGTCGGGATCGTCCGCGAGCGGCTGGGGCGGGAGGATGCGGCCCACGGGTTCGTGCTCGACGGGTTTCCGCGCACGGTGCCACAGGCCCGGGCGCTCGACGAGCTGACCGCGGCGCGCGGGCCGGTGCTGGTGGTGGAGATTCAGGTGCCCGACGAGGAGCTCGTGCGGCGCGTGCGGGCGCGGCGGGTGTGCGGCGACTGCGGGGCGAACGCCGACGCGTTCATCCACGGCGTGCACGACGTGCCGGCCCCGTGCCGGCACACGGAGCGGTGCAAGGCGGAGGGACCGCGCTGGGTGGCGCGGTCGGACGACTCGGAGTCGATCGTGCGTGACCGCCTGAAGGTGTACTGGCGCGAGACGCGGCCGATGATCGACTACTACAGCGGCCGGCCGTCGTTCCGCGCGATCGACGGGCAGCAGTCGCCCGAGCAGGTGCGCGAGGCGCTGGTGGCGGCGGTGGCGGCGGCGGCGGGGTGCGCACCGGGGGAGTTGGCGGCGCTCACGAAGCCGGGGGGACGGGCGTGATCGTCTGCCGGTCGGCAGCGGAGATCGAGAAGATGGCGCGGGTGAACGCCCTGGTGGCGCGCGTGCTGGCCGAGCTGGCCGCCGCGGTGGCCCCGGGCGTGACGACCGCCGAGCTGGACGGGCTGGCCGAGCAGCGGTTGCGGGAGGCCGGCGCGGAGCCGGCGTTCAAGGGGTACCACGGGTATCCCGCCACGATTTGCGCGTCGGTGAACGAGCAGGTGGTGCACGGCATCCCGTCGGAGCGGGCGCTGGTGGAGGGTGACATCATCTCCATCGACATGGGCGCGAAGCTCGGCGGGTTCTACGGCGACTCGGCGGTCACCGTGCCAGTGGGCCGGGTGGCGCCGGAGGCGGAGCGGCTGCTGGCGGTGACCAAGGCGGCGCTCGACCAGGCGCTCGGCGTGGTGAAGGCCGGCGCCCGGGTATCGGACATCGGCGCGGCGGTGCAAGGCTACGTCGAGCCGCAGGGGTTTTCGGTGGTCCGCGAGTTCGTCGGCCACGGGATCGGCACCGCACTCCACGAGGAGCCGCAGATCCCGAACTACGGGGCGGCGGGGCGGGGGCCGAGGCTGGCGGAGGGCATGGTGCTCGCCATCGAGCCCATGGTCAACGCGGGCAAGGCGGCGGTGAAGGTGCTCGCGGACGGCTGGACCGCGGTGACGAAGGACCAGGGCCTGTCGGCCCACTTCGAGCACACGGTGGTGGTGACGGGCGACGGGTGCCGCATTCTCACGCTGCCGGAGACGGCGGCCGGGTCGAGGGATGGACGAGCCGCCAGCGCCGCTCGGTGACCCCTCGGCGGGCTCGGGGTCAACCCGGGCGGAGTCGAGGGTCGAGGGCGTGGTCCGGCAGTTGCTGCCGAGCCACCTGGTGACGGTGGAGCTTGACGGCCGGCACATGGTGACGGCGCACCTGGCCAGCCCGGTGGGACGCAATTTCGTCCGGGTGCTGGTCGGGGATCGGGTTCGGGTGGCGCTGATGGCCGCCGACCCCTCGCGGGGCCGGGTGGTCGAGAAGCTGTAGGAGCGAGCAATGAAGGTCCGAGCGTCGGTGAAGAAGATTTGCGACAAGTGCAAGGTTGTCCGCCGCCGTGGGGTGGTCCGGGTGATTTGCACGAACCAGAAGCACAAGCAGCGGCAAGGATAAGACATGGCGCGTATTTCAGGTGTCGATCTCCCGCGCACGAAGCGGGTCGAGATTGGTCTCACGTATATCTTCGGGATCGGGCGTCATCGCTCGAACGTCATCCTCACCGCGGCCGGGGTCGACCCCAGCGTCCGCGTGAAGGATCTCACCGAGGACGACGTGCGCAAGATCACGCGCGTGCTCGAGGAGCAGGGCGGCGTCGAGGGTGACCTCCGCAAGGAGATCTCGCTCAACATCAAGCGGCTGATCGAGATCGGCAGCTACCGTGGCGGGCGTCACCGCCGCAACCTGCCGCTGCGCGGCCAGCGGACCAAGACCAACGCCCGCACGCGGAAGGGCCCGCGCAAGGGCGCGGTCGCCAAGAAGAAGACGGTGTAACCGATTATGGCGAAGACTGAGACTCCCGGCGGCGCGGAAGCGCCGACCAAGAAAAAGAAGACCTTCAAGAAGCGCGGCGAGAAGCGCATTGTGCACCACGGGTTCGTGCACGTGCAGGCCTCGTTCAACAACACGCTCATCACCATCACCGACGCCGAGGGCGCCGTGGTGTCGTGGTCGAGCGCGGGCGCCATCGGCTTCAAGGGGTCGCGCAAGGGCACGCCCTTTGCCGCCACGCAGGCCGCGCTGAACGCGACCAACGCCGCCAAGGCGTTCGGGATGCGCTCGTGCGACGTGCTCGTGAAGGGCCCCGGGTCCGGCCGCGAGTCGGCCATCCGCGCCCTCACCACGGCGGGCCTCGAGGTGCGGTCGATCCGGGACGTCACCCCGATCCCGCACAACGGGTGCCGCCCGCCGAAGCGCCGTCGCGTGTAAGCCCACCGTCAACTGTGAACTGTGAACTGTGAACCCTGAACTGACTTATGGCTCGATATAACGGTCCCGTTTGCCGCCTGTGCCGCCGCGAGGGCATGAAGCTGTTCCTCAAGGGCGAGCGCTGCTACACCGAGAAGTGCGCCATCGAGAAGCGCAACATGCCGCCCGGCCAGCACGGCCGCCTGCGGAAGGCGAAGATGGTGGGCTACGGCGTCCAACTGCGCGAGAAGCAGAAGGTCAAGCGCATCTACGGCGTCCTCGAGGGGCAGTTCCGCCTCTACTTCGAGATGGCCGAGCGCACGCGCGGCATCACGGGCGAGACGCTGCTGCAGCTGCTGGAGCGCCGGCTCGACAACGCCGTCTACCGCCTGGGCCTGGCCACCTCGCGCGCGCAGGCGCGCCAGCTGGTGCGCCATGGCCACTTCCTGGTGAACGGCAAGAAGGTCGACGTGCCCTCCTACTCGCTCAAGGCGGGCGACATGGTGGTGGTGCGCGAGACCAGCCGCCAGAACGCCACCATCCTGCACGCGCAGGAAGAGGTGAAGGGCCGCGGGATTCCCGAGTGGCTCCACGCCGAGGGCGAGCTGGGCGGCAAGGTGGTGTCGATGCCCACCCGCGAGCAGATCAACCTGCCCGTGCAGGAGCAGCTCATCGTCGAGTTGTACTCGAAGTAGTACGGCGACGAAAAAGGGGACTGTCCCCTTTTTCTCGAAGTCGGACGGAGGGCCGGGACTTCAGTCCCGGCCTGTCGCACGCCGCGCTCCAGCAGCTCTTCAGGCCTGCAGCGAGCGAGCGCGGCCCTTACATGCAGGTCTGGAGGCCGGTCTGCCGGCCCGTAAGCGAAAGGACGCACGAGAATGTGGAAAGGTTTTCAACGGCCCAAGCGGCTTGATTTCGAGCGCGAGACGCTCACCGACCGGTTCGGGCGCTTCTATGCCCAGCCGTTCGAGCGCGGCTTCGGCACGACCATCGGCAACGCCCTGCGGCGCGTGCTGCTCTCGTCCATCGAGGGCGCGGCCATCACGGCGGTGCAGATCGACGGCGTGCTGCACGAGTTCTCGCCCATCAAGGGCGTGGTCGAGGACGCCACCGACATCATCCTCAACCTGAAGCAGCTGCCCCTGACGTGCCACGTCGACCACACGAAGACGCTGACGCTCAGGAAGGACAAGCCCGGGCCGGTGCGCGCCTCTGACATCGAGGCCGACGCCGACGTCGAGATTCTCGAGCCCGATGCCCACATCGCCACCATCGCGGAGGGCGGCAAGCTCCACATGCAGCTGCGCGTGAAGCGCGGCCGCGGCTACGTGTCGGCCGACCGCAACTTCGACGAGGACCTCGGCATCGGCTGGATCCCGATCGACTCGGTGCACTCCCCGGTCAAGAAGGTCAACTACCTGGTGGAGGGCGCGCGTATCGGCCAGACGACCGACTACGACAAGCTCACCCTCGAGGTGTGGACCAATGGCTCGGTGACCCCGCGTGACGCGGTGTCGCTCTCGGCCAAGCTGATCAAGGACCACCTGAACATCTTCGTGAGCCTCGAGGACGCCGACGACCAGGAGTCGGAGTCGGGCGCCGAGCCGGCGCGCGCCGGGGTCGCCAACGAACACCTCGACAAGAGCGTCGAGGAGCTGGAACTCTCGGTCCGCTCCTACAACTGTCTGAAGAACGCGAACATCCGCACCATCCGCGAACTCGTGCAGAAGACCGAAACCGAGATGCTGAAGACCAAGAACTTCGGGCGCAAGTCGCTCAACGAGATCAAGGAGATCCTCACGTCGATGGGCCTGAGCCTCGGAATGAAGCTCGACCAGGCCTCGGCCGCGGAATAACCAGTCATGCGTCATCGAAATGCACATCGGAAGCTCGGCCGCGACTCGTCGCACCGTACCGCGCTGCTGCGCAACCAGGCCGAAGCGCTCCTCAACCACGAGCGGATTGAGACGACGGTCCCCAAGGCCAAGGAACTGCGGCCCTACGTGGAGCGCCTGATCACCATCGCCAAGAAGGGCGTGAAGGCCAACGATCCCAAGGGATCGTCCCTCTCGGCACGCCGCCTCGTGATGCGCGATCTCCTCAACGAGGACGTCGTCACGAAGCTGTTCGACGAGCTGGCGCCGCGCTTCATGGAGCGGCCCGGCGGCTACACCCGCATCCTCAAGCTCGGGCACCGCCGCGGCGACGCCGCCGAGGTGGCGCAGATCGAGCTCGTAGGCAGCGAGTTCGATCCCAAGAAGGCCGAGGCCGAGAAGAAGGCGGCCGAGGAGGCCGCCGCCGGCGGCGAGCAGCCCAAGGCGCAGAAGAGCGTCGGCGAGCGGCTCAAGGCGGCAGCCCAGAGCATCCGTGGCCAGAAGAAGGGCGACGGCGGCGCCAGGAGCAAGGCCGGCAAGCCCGCGCGCGGGGCGGCCAAGAAGACCACGACCCCGCGCAAGGCCGGCGGCTCGTAACCACACGGAGTCCGGTGATGGCCGAGGTCCTCACCGATCGATCCATGGCCTCGATGGTGCATGCCATCGAGGCCAATCTTTTTTCGTTCTTCCCCCTCCTCTCGCGCTGGCCTCGGGCGCAGGCCCACGACGAGCCAGAGCTGCTCTGGACGCGCTCGCACGCCCCTTACCCCCTTTTCAACAGCGGGGGCCGCGCGCGGCGCGCGCGCGACCGCGTGGTGGACGCCATCGACCTCGCCATCGGCCGGTGCCGCGCCAGGGGCGTGCCGCTGCTGGGCGGCGGGGTGGCCGGCATCTACAACGTCTCGACGCGGCCCGGGTGGCGCCGCCGCGGCATCGGCGCCGCCGTCACGCGCGCCACCGTCACCGCCGCGCGTGACCAGGGCTACCGCCTCGCCATCCTCCACGCGTCCGACCTGGGCGCCGGGGTGTACCGCTCGATCGGGTTCCGCGCCCTCTGCCGGATTGGGCAGTGTGTCTGGGTGCCGGAGGAGCAGTGCACAGTTGACAGTTCAGGGTTCACAGTTGACTGAGCTGCGGGATCAGTTCGGCGACATCGACATCTACGTGTTCGAACTGACGTGGCACAATAGCCTGCGATGAAGACGCTGGCGCCCCTGTTCGAGCGCAACCGGGCCTGGGCGGCCCGCTGCGTGGCTACCGACCCCGGCTTCTTCTCGTCGCTGGCCGCGCAGCAGTCGCCGGGCTACCTCTGGATTGGCTGCTCGGACAGCCGCGTCCCGGCCAACGAGATTGTCGGCCTGGCGCCGGGCGAGCTGTTCGTGCACCGCAACGTCGCCAACCTCGTGGTGCACACCGACGTCAACTGCCTGTCGGTGCTCCAGTATGCGGTGGACGTGCTCCAGGTGCGGCACGTCATCGTCTGCGGGCATTACGGCTGCGGCGGCGTGCGCGCGGCGCTCGACGGATCGGCCCACGGCCTCATCGAGAACTGGCTGCGGCACGTGCAGGACACGGCGCGCCCGTACCGGATGGAACTGGCGGCCCTCGGCGACATCCACGGCCAGGTCGACCGGCTCTGCGAGCTGAACGTGGCCGAGCAAGTGCGCAACGTCGCGCGCACCACCATCGTGCAGGACGCCTGGCGGCGGGGCCAGGCGGTGGACCTGCACGGGTGGATCTACAGCCTCAAGGACGGCCTGTTGCGCGACCTCGGCGTCACCGTGAACGCCCCGCTCGCTGAACCCTAGCAGGCTGCTGGCTAGGCCGGCTCCTCGGCCACCTGCCCGCGCTCGACCTTGGCCGCCGCCACGATCTTCTGCTGCAGGTGGGCGGGCACCTCGTCGTAGTGCGAGTAGGCCATCTGGTACGCACCCCGGCCGCCGGTGACCGAGGTGAGGTGCTGCTCGTAGGTGAGCATTTCGGCCATCGGCACCTGTGCCTTGATCACCGTGCTCTGGCCGCGCGATTCCATCCCCGAGATGCGGCCGCGCCGGCCATTCAGATCGCCCATCAGGTCGCCGGCGTACTCGGCCGGCGCGGACACCTCCACGTTCACGATGGGCTCGAGCAGCGTCGGGTGGGCGCGCGACATGCCGTCCTTGAAGGCCAGCCAGCCGGCGGTCTTGAACGACAGCTCGTTCGAGTCCACGTCGTGGTACGACCCGTCGAACAGCACCACGCGGAAGTCCACCACGGGGTAGCCGGCGAGGTAGCCGCGCAGGCGCGACTCCTGGATGCCTTTTTCCACCGCCGGGATGAACCCGCGCGGGATGGCGCCGCCGAAGATGTCGTCGACGAACTCGAAGTCGCTGCCGCGGGGCAGCGGCTCCATGCGGATCTTGCAGTCGCCGAACTGGCCGTGGCCGCCCGTCTGCTTCTTGTGGCGACCGTGGGCCTCGACGCGTGTCGTGATGGTCTCCCGGTACGGGATGCGGGGCGGCTTGAGGAGTACCTCCACGCCGAAGCGCCGCTTCAGCTTGGCCACCGTGACTTCGATGTGCAGCTGGCCCTGTCCCGCCAGCTGCAGCTCGTGGGTCTGCGGGTCGCGCTGGTAGTGAATGGAGCCGTCTTCCTCTTCCAGCCGGTGCATGGCCGTGCTGATCTTGTCCTCGTCGCCGCGGCTCTTGGGCTCGATGGCGTAGGCCAGGACGGGCTCGGGGAAGGCGATGGGCGCGAAGGTGACGCCGGCCGCCTTGTCGGCGAGCGTGTCGTTGGTGCGCGTGTCCTTCAGTTTCGCCACGGCGCCGAGGTCGCCCGCGTGGATCTCGGCCACGTTCGTGGGCGTCTTGCCCTGCATCACCATGAGGTGGCCCAGCCGCTCGGGCGCGTTGCGCGTGGCGTTCTGCACCGTGGAGTCGGCCTTGAGGGTGCCCTGCACCACGCGAAACATCGTGATGCGGCCCGCGAACTGGTCGGCCACCGTCTTCCACACGAAGGCGGCATGCGGTGCCGCGTCGTCCGCCTGACGGGTGACCGGTTCACCGTTGGCCAAGGCCGGATATGCGCGCTCGGCCGGGGAGGGCAGATAGGCGATGGCGGCGTCCATCAGGGGCTGCGCGCCCATGTTCGGCAGGCCGGCCGTGCACAGCAGGGGGAAGATCTTGGCGGCCCGCGTGGCCGTGGCCAGGCCTTGCGCGAGCTCGTCCTGGGTGAGCGTGCCCGCCTCGAAGAACTTCTCCATGAGGCCCTCGTCGGCCTCGGCCACCATCTCGATGAGCGCCTCGCGCGCCGATTGAGCGGCGCCGGCCAGGTTCGCGGGCACGTCGCCCTCGGTCATCTTGCCCGACGCATCGGCCGCAAAGGTGTAGGCCTTCAGGCGCACGAGGTCGACCACCCCCGTAAAATTCCTCTCCTCGCCGATGGGTAGCTGCACGGGCACGATGGCCCGTCCGCAGGCCTGCCGGATCGATTCGAGCGTGCGGTCGAGGGAGGCGCGCTCGCGGTCGAGCCGGTTCACCACCACCAGGCGGGGCAGGCCGAGTTCCTCGGCGGCCTCCCAAGCCTTTTCCGTCTGCACTTCCACGCCGGCCACGCCGTCCACCACGACGATGGCCGCGTCGGCCACGCGCATCGCGGCGCGGGTATCCGCGAAGAAATTGCCAAAACCCGGAGTATCGATGAGGTTGATCTTGACCTTGTTCCACTCGGCGTAGGCCAGGCTGGCCGAGAGCGTGTGCTTGCGGGCCATCTCTTCGTCGTCGTAGTCGGTCACCGTCGTGCCGTCGTCGACCTTGCCGAGGCGATTGACCATGCCGGCGTCGAGAAGCAGGGCGGAGACCAGCTGCGTCTTGCCGGAACCGCCGTGGCCCACCACGGCGACGTTCCGGATGCTGCCGGCGTCGTAGACCTTCATAGGCAGGAACCCTCCCGGGCGCAGAAACACCCGATTAGGGGATCATATAACCGAAGGTTCAGAAAGGTTCAGAAGGGTTC
>CAYJPQ010000041.1:21491-28219 GCA_964372085.1 uncultured Bifidobacteriaceae bacterium
TACCTGAGCGCCTCAATCGGATCCAGCCGTGAGGCGCGCCAGGCGGGGAGCATGCCGAAGAAGATGCCGATGGAGGCCGAGAAGCCCAGGCCGAGTGCGAACGACCACCAGGGGAGCGACACCGGGAAGCCCGACACCAGGTTCACCAGCAAGCCGATGGCGCTGCCCATCAGCACGCCGAGCAAACCGCCCACGCTGGTGAGCACGGCGGCCTCGATGAGGAACTGCACCAGGATCTCGCGGCGGCGGGCGCCGATGGCCTTGCGGACGCCGATCTCGCGCGTGCGCTCGGTCACCGAAATCGTCATGATGGCCATCACGCCGATACCGCCCACCATGAGGGCAATCGACGAGATAACGACCAGCGACAGCAGGATGGCCGCGGAGATCTGGTCCCAGACGGCCAGGATGGCGTCCGCCGTGACGAGGTCGAAGTCGTTGGGCTGATCGAGCGTGAGGCCATGCCGGATGCGCATGATCGCCTCGACCTCCCGCATCGCGTCGGCGCGGGGCACGCCGTCGCGCGGCACCACCACAATCATCGCGGGCATGCCGCCGAACGGCCCGCGACGGGCGCGCTCGCTGCCGAACTGCTTGCGATACGCGGTGTAGGGGACGATCGCGAAGTCGTCCGGGTTGCCGAACCCGGGCGAGGGCCGCTTGCCGACGACGCCCAGCACGGTGTACTCGATGGCGCCGATCCGCACCGACTTGCCGATGGGGTCGATGCCGCGCTTCTCGAAGAGGGCCTCGTAGGGGCCGAACCCGATCACGGCGACCGGGCGCTTGCGCAGGACTTCCTGCGCCGTGAACGATCGGCCGGCGAACATCGTGGCGAAGTTCACGTCGACGTACCGCTCGGTGGTGCCGACGATCGGAATGGGCCGCGTGCGCTCACCACGATAGAAGATACGCTCGATCGACGGCTGGCCGGGGCCCGCCCCGAGCCAGATGTCCACCATGTCCGCCGTGGTCGCCAGCTTCTGGACCGCCTCCATGTCGGCCACGGTCAGCGACGGCCGCCGCATCAGCGTCTGGAAGGACGCGCCCGCCGAGAAGCTGACCGCGCCGAAGCGCTGGACGTAGATCGTGCTGGGGCCCAGCGAGTTGATCGACGTCCGCAGCGACGTGTCGAACCCGCGAATCAGCGACGTCATGCCGACGATGGAGGTCACCCCGATGACGACGCCGAGCACCGTGAGGGCCGACCGCATCTTGTTGGCGCGCAGGGTGCCCAGGGCCATGTCGGCCGTCTCGCGAAGCAATGCAAGCTGTTTGGTGAAGGCAGACATGGCTTATTCCCGCCGCAGCGCTTCGATCGGGTCGAGCGCCGCGGCGCGTCGCGCGGGGTAGTACCCGAACACCAGCCCCACCAGGGCGGTGATGGTCACGCCGAGGAACACCGACCACACTTCCACCGCCGATGGCACCGGCGTGAGGCTGGAAATGATGGTGGAGAACAGCGCGCCGAGCGCGATACCCACGATGCCGCCGACGAGCGACAGGGTGATCGACTCGGTGAGCACCTGCGACATGATGTCGCGCCGCTTGGCGCCCAGCGCCTTGCGCAGGCCGATCTCGCGCGTGCGCTCGCTCACCACCATCAGCATGATGTTCATGATCACGATGCCGCCGACGAGCAGCGACAGCCCGACGATGCCCACCAGCACCACGGCGATGCCGGCGGTGGCCTGCTGGAAGATCCCGAGGACCGAGTCGGAGGCGATGATGCCGAAGTTGTCGGGCTCCGACGGCTTGAGCCGCCGTTCCACCCGCAGCGCCACGCGGGCCTCGTCCTTGGCCACGTTCACCAGGGTGGCGTCTCGCGGCTTCACCATGATCTGCAGCGACTGCCGCGCGCCGAACAGCTTCTGGAACGACCCGAGCGGAATCACCACGAACTCATCCAGCGACTGGCCGAAGGCCGCGCCCTTCTTCTTGCTGACGCCGACCACCCGGAAGGGCACGCCGGCCACCCGCACGATCTTGTCGAGCGGGTCCTGCGAGCCGAACAGCCGGTCGGCGGTCTGCCAGCCGAGCAGCGCCACGGCGCGCTTGCGTGAGATCTCCATCGGCGTGATGAGCCGGCCCCGCTCGGCGTCGAAGGTGGTGAACTCGAGGTATTCCTCGCTCACGCCCTGCACCTGGACGGTCTCGAGCTCCTCGTCGCGATAGGCGACGCGGGTCTGGGTTTGCGCCTGCGCCATCACGGCCTGCACCGACTCGGCGAACGCCTTCACGGCCTCGGCGTCCTCCAGCGTGACCAGCGGGTTGTTTCGCATCCGCTCGAAGTCGTCCTCGTTCTGCGTGATGCCCATCCGCTGCACGGTGAACGAGTCGGCGCCGAGGTCCGACACGATCGCGTCGGACACGGCCTCGTTGACGCCCGTGATGAGCGCCACCACCGTGATGATCGACGAGACCGCCACGATGTTGCCGAGCAGCGTGAGCAGCGACCGGAGCTTGTTGGCCCAGATCGACGCCAGCGCCAGCCAGATCGATTCGAGGAGTTGCGCCATGCGGTCTAGGAGCCACCCGCGCCGGCCGCGCCCGGACGGGCCGCTTCCTTCACGGCATCGCCTTCATACAGGCCGCGCACCGAGTCGAAGGGACCGGTAATCACGCGGTCGCCTTCCTTCAGGCCGTCGGTGACTTCGAGGTAGCGTTCGCCCGCGATGCCCAGCTTCACCCGCACGAAGGCGGCCTTGCCGTCGCGGATCAGAAACACCCCCTCCACTTCTTCCCGCTTCTGGCCCGGCTTGAGCTCCGCCTGGACGGGCGGAGTGGCAGCGGAGGCCGCGGGCCCGAACTGGAAACCCGTCCTGGGCGGGCGCGGCTCGTTCACGACGTTGCCCTGCTCGTCGAACAGCAACTCGCGCACGGTAAGCGCCTGGATGGGCGCCGACAGCGCCTTCTGCCGCGTGGCGGTGGTGATTTCCGCCGTGCACGTGAAGCCCGGGCGCACGTCGGGGATCTGATCGTCCACGGTGACCACCACCTTGAAGTTGGTGGCCGTGCGCGTGGTGCCCGTGCCGGCGGTCTGGATGGGGCTGTTGCCGATCTCGGTCACCGTGCCCGTGAAGGTCCGGTCGGGGAGGGCGTCGATCGTGATCTTCGCCTTCTGGCCCAGCTGCACGAACGGGATGTCGGTCTCGTCCACTTCGATCTCGGCCTCGATCACCGACATGTCAGCCACCGTGAGCAGCACCGTGCCGGCGTTGTTCATGGTGCCCACCATCACGTTCTCGCCCTCCTCGATGTTGCGGCGGGTGACGATGCCGTCGAAGGGCGCCTCGAAGCGCACCTGCGCCAGCGTGTGCTGGCTGCTCGTGAGGCCCGCCTCCTGCTGGTTGAGCTGCGTCTCGCGGTTCTTGATCTCCTGCTCGCGCGCCTTGAGGTCGCTTTCGCGCACCTCCACCTCCGCCTCGGCCCGCTCCAGCGTTTCGCGGGTGGTGAGCCCGGCCTTCCAGAGCTCCTGCTGGCGCCTCAAGGACTGGCGTGCCATGTCGAGGTTGGCCCGGGCGCTTTGCAGCGACACCTTCGACTGCTCGAGCGCGGTGCGCGCGCCGGCCACCGCGGCCACGTCGCGCCGCACGGCAGCCTGGGCGGAGACCGGATCGATCTGCAGCAGGAACTGGCCCGCCTTCACGCGGTCGCCTTCGTTCACGGCCAGCCGGGTGACGCGGCCCATCGTCTGCGCGCTGATGTTCACCGTCTTCTTCGGGTCGATCTTGCCGGAGGCCGAGACGATGGCCTCGAGGTCGCGGAGCTGGATGGTCTCCGCCGTGACCGTCACCCCCTGGTCGCCCTGGCGTGCGAAATATGTCGCGGCGCCGCCGCCGACCACGATGAGCGCGATGAGAACAAGAACCCACTTCCTGCGAAACACGTCAGCCCCCCTCCGTTGCAACCGGACCCGGGCGCGGCAGCCGCGCGCGGGTGGTCCTACAGTCCATCACGACCGAGCAGCACCATGGCCGCGGCCACCAGCGCCGCCACGGCGACATACGCCAGCCCGAGGCGCCACAGATAACGGTGGACCGGCCGGCCGGTGGCGGCGGCAAGGCCGACCGCCAGCAGCCATACCCACCACAGCCCGAACACGTCCACCGACCCCAGCAGGCGCGCCGCCCAGGTGCCCTCTTCAAGCATGGGCAGCAGCCCCGCCAGCGTGGAGGGGCTGGTCAGCGACTCCCGCACGTAGTGCAGCGGCGTGACCAGCACCTGCTGCACCGCCAGCACCACGGTGGCATGCACGGCCACGGCCAGCGCCACCACGTAGCGCACCCGGGCGCCATCGAGCGCGCCGAGCACCACCAGGCCCAGCGCCACCAGCAGCGTGACCCCCGGGTTCACCAGCAGGCGGCCGCCGCTCGTGGGGTAGGCCAGCAGCGGCGGGTGCGCCTGCAAGGCCGCGTAGGCGCCATCATCGACGCGGCCCCCCAGGGCCTCGACGACGCGCACACGCTCGTCGACGAGCGCCTGGCGGCCAACAGGGGTCGACAACAGCGCCCAGCCGCATACGGCGACGGCCGCGAGCAGTGCAATCCAAGTCGAAATGAAGGCCGGGTGACGCGCGACCTCGGCCATGGTAGAGCGCGGGTGCCACAGCACGCCCGCTACGCGGTGCATCGACGACAGGTTCCTTAGTGGTTAAATACGACGGCTGGCAGCCGGGGGTTTCCTTGACAGGCTTTCAAACCGCTGAATACGATGGACTTTTACGCAAACCCGCCGTGCCGCTTCGTCGTTTTGAAGTCTCAAAAAATATATTTCATGTTCAAGAACATTAGCAAGCTCTCCTTGGCCGGTGTCCTGGTCCTGTTGACCTGCCAGATGGCCGAGGCGCAGGCGCCCCTGGGGGTGCGTGCCCAGGGCATGGCTGGCGCGTTTGTCGGTGTGGCAGACGACGCCTCAGCAGTGTATTGGAACCCGGCCGGGCTGGCCACTGGCGCGTTTGTGAGCTTTGTCTTGGACTACGGCCGGACCGACACGGTCCCCGGGTTGGATCGCGACCCCCTGGGGGGCGACCGCCAGACCGGTGGCATGGTGAGCCTGACGCTCTCCCCGGCGGGCATCGCCTACTACCGGCAGGGGTTGCTCGTGGCCGGGCCACGAGAGGCTGCAGCACCTGGGCCAAGCGGCCGAGAAGAAGTGGTGCGGAGTGTGCAGGCGCTGGTGACCTCTACGCTCGGCACGGCGGTGCTGCAGTCGATAGGGGACTATTTCGTGGTGGGCGCCACCCTGAAGCTGATGCGCGGCGAAGTGGGGAGCGGTTTGTCTGACGCCGTATCGGCGGCCCAGGCGCTCGACGCCGCAGGCGCGATGGACCGGCGGAGCAGCACGACGGGGGACGTGGACCTGGGGGTGATGGCGGCGCTCGATCGGTTCCGGATCGGCGTCGTGGCCCGCAACCTCACCACCCCGGCCTTCGAGGCGGGCGATGCCGGCGAGGTGGTGGAGCTCGAGCGCGAAGTGCGGGTGGGCGGCGCCTGGGCCTCGGGCTGGCCCGGCATCTCCCGGGTGATCGTGGCGGTGGACGGCGATGTGTTGACACGGGAATCAGTGAGCGGCGACCGGCGCGACCTGGCGGCGGGCGTGGAGACCTGGTGGCTGGGGCAGCGGTTTGGCGCGCGTGGCGGCGTCCGGACCAGCACCCTGGGGGAGGCCCGGCCCGTGGTGACCGGCGGCGTGTCGGCTGGGGTCACGCCGGCCGCCTTCATCGAGGCGCACGTGGCCTACGGCCACGACGAGTCGCGCGGCTGGAGCGTCGGGGCTCGCTTCACGTTCTAAGGAGACGAATACTGTGGAGGGCATCCGGTAGCGAGTTATGGCGGTCAGGATTGGCGAACTGCTTCTCAAGGAGAAGCGCATCACGGCGCAGCAGCTCCAGGAAGCCCTGAACTACCAGCGGCAGAACGGGGGCAAGCTCGGTGCGAACCTCGTGAAGCTGGGGTACGTGAAGGACGAGGAGATCACCGCCCTGCTCTCGAAGCAGTACGGCGTGCCCTCGATCGCCCTGGCCGAGTTCGAGATCGACCCGGCCGTGATCAAGCTCGTGCCCGCCGAGACGGCCCGCAAGTACCAGATCGTCCCGCTCAGCCGCGCGGGCGCCACGCTCACCATCGCCATGACGGACCCGACCAACGTGTTCGCCATGGACGACCTGAAGTTCATGACCGGCTACAACGTGGAGCCGGTGGTGGCGTCGGAGACGGCGGTCCTCGATTCCATCGACAAGTACTACGGCTCGGGCGGCGGCCCGGCGGCGACGTCGGCCAGCCGGGGCGGGGCCCCCGGCGCCCCGCCCCCCCCCCCCCCCGGCGCGAGCGCGCGCGCGATTGCGGGGCGCGCGCGGGCGGAGGGGCTTGGTGTCGATGGCGTAGGCGTCACGCAGGGCGGTGACCCCACCGTTCAGACTCACAAAGACCATGTCCGAGCTGATGCGCGTCACGGCCTGCATCCTCCCACCGGTCACGTCGATGAGTTGGTACTGCTCTTCCAGCGAGGCGCCCGAGACGCGGGTCACGTAGTCAGCGTGGTAGCTCGCCACCAGGGGGAGCAGGTCCGGCAGCTGCGGCGTCTGCATCGCCGGCGCGGCCGCAAGCAGCACCGGAATCGCGACAATCGCGACGACCACGCTGAGGAACGAGCGTCCAGCCACAGAGGTACGACGACGAGCGAGGGTGGTCACCATGTAGTTCCTCCGCGGGCGGGCAGTGCTGGCG
>CAYJPQ010000042.1:0-28098 GCA_964372085.1 uncultured Bifidobacteriaceae bacterium
CTACGACGACAGGCCCGCGGCCACGCGGGCCCGGGCCGCGGCGGTGATGCGGGCGTACTTGGCCTGCATCAACAGCCACTCCGTCTGCAGCAGCCGCACCTGCGCGTCGTTCAACTCGGCGGAGGTGATGACGCCGTTTTCGTAGGAGACCTGCGCGATGGCCACGCTCTCGCGCGCCAGCTCCAGGGCCTTCTCCTGCGTGACCAGGACCTCGGCCGACGCCTCGAGGGCCGTCCACGCCGATTCCAGTTCCAGCCGGGCGTTGTCGGTGGCGTATCGCAGGCCGTGCTCGGCCTGGCGCATGCGCGACTCGGCGACGCCCCGGCGGGCGGCCGAACCGGGGGCGGCCAGCAGCGGCACGCTCAACGCGAGGCCGAACGAGTAGCTCTGGTTGTCCGCCGACCAGAGGCGGCGCAGCGCGTCCTCCTGGTACTGCACGTTGCCGGTGAAGGCCAGGCTGGGCTTCCACTCGCCGCTTGCGAGCTTGGCGCCGAACTCGGCGGCGGCGCGGCGGGCCGTGAAGGCCTGCAGGTCGGGCCGGGCCGGCAGCGACTGGTCCAGCTCGTCCCGCGGCTTGGCCACCACGGGCTCGTCGAGCGTGCCTTCCAGCTTCAGGACCTGTGCCTGCGGAATCGAGAGCACCGTGCGGAGGGCCTGCAGGGACAGATCCACGGCAGCCCTCTGCTGGATGCGGCGGGCCCTGGCGTTGGCCAGCTCCACTTCGGCCTGCAGCACGTCGAGCCGCGCCACGGTGCCGGCCTCGAAGCGCGCGCGGGCCAGCTCCAGTTGCCGTTCGCCCAGGCGCACCTGCTCGTCGGCCACGGCCACGCCGCGCTCGTTCATGAGGGCCCCGTAAAACGTCTCGATGACACGGTATTCGAGCTCCTGGCGCGTCCGGTCGAGCTCGAGCTCGGTGGCGTCCCGCGTGGAGGTGGAGATTCCGTAGGCGGCGCTGAGGCGGCCGCCCGTGTAGATTGGCTGGCTCACCTGGAGGGCCATGGTGTTCTCCCGCCCGAATGCCGCCGGAAACGTCTGCTCCTCGGGGCCGAAGATGCCCGGCGGAATCACGATGGTGGGGAAGCGCTGCGCCGGCGTGTAGGCAAAGCTCAAGTTGGCCTGAGGGTAGAAGCTCGTCCTGGCCTCGGTGACCCGCGCCTGCGACTCGCGCACCCGCTCCTGCTGGACCTTGAGCCACTCGTTGGCCGAGAGCGCCCGCTCCAGGGCCTGGTTAAAGGACAGGGTCATCACCCCGGGGCGGCCCTGACTGGCCGCCGCGAGCGGCCCTGAGGACTGCGCGAAGGCGCTGGTCGCCGAGAGGATCCAGCCCACCAGCGCCAGGATGACCGCGATGGCCGCCACGCGCGCGGCCGGATGCAGCCGCGCGCCAGGCTCCGCGCGCCGGGCCTTCATGCGCGCGACGAACCGCGCGAGGACCAGGTACGAGACCGGGACCACCACCAGCGTCAGGAGCGTCGAGGTGATGAGGCCGCCGATGGTGGCAATGGAGATGGGCGATCGGAAGTCGCTGCCTTCACCGCGGCCCATGGCCGACGGGAGCATGCCCAGGATCATGGCGATGGTGGTCATCAGGATGGGCCGCAGGCGGATGGGGCCGGCCTTGAGGATGGCCCCCTCCACCGACAGGCCCTCGCGGACGTACTGGTTGGTGAGGTCGACCAGCAGGATGGCGTTCTTCGTCACCAGACCCATCAGCATCACGATGCCGATCATGGCCGGCATGCCGAGGTTCTTGCCCGTCAGCAGGATGGCCAGCAGCGCGCCGACCAGCGCCAACGGCAGCGAGAGCATGATCAGCAGCGGCTCGAGGAACGACTCGAACTGCGAGGCCAGCACGATGTAGATGAAGGCCACGGCCAGCACCAGCGCCAGGCCCATCGCCGACGCGGCGTCCTGCATCAGCTCCACGTCGCCGGCGAAGCCCCACTCGAAGTTCGGCGGCATCGACACTTGCGCCATCGCGGCGGCCACGTCGTTGGTCACCTCGCCCAGGGATCGCCCCGCCAGTTCCACGCCGATCTTGGCCTGGCGCCGTCGCCCCTCGCGATCGATGTTCGTGGGGCCCACCGCGGGCTCCAGCCGCACGATGTCCCGCGCGCGCACCACGGCGCCGGTGGGCGAGTAGAGCGGGGTGCGCGACAGGATGTCGAAGTCGTTGCGGAACTCGGGCGCCAGCCGCACGCGGATGTCGTACTCCTTGTCGGCCTCCCGCAGCTTGGTGGGCACGACGCCTTCCACCAGGCCCCGCAGCTGCATGGCGACGCCGCCCACGTCGAAGCCCATGTCGGCGGCCAGCTCGCGGTTGATCGTCGCCACCATCTCGGGCTGGCCGGTCTCGAGCGAGCTGTCCACGTCGATCGCCCCGGGCACCTGCTTGATCCGGGCCAGCGCGTCCTCGTTGAGGCGCTGCAGGGCGGCCAGGTCGTCGCCCCGCAGGTACACAATGATGGGGGCCTCGCTCGGGGCGCCCTGCATGAACTCGGGGTCGGCCACCGTCATCTTGAGCAGCGGCACCTCCTGCAGCAGCGCGCGCGCAGCGTCCTTGATCACGCCGAGGCTGCGCGTGCGCGGCCGCTCCGCCCGCTTGGTGGTCTTCACGCGCAATTGCGCCTTCAGCGGACTGCCCTCGAAGCCCACCGTGGAGAAGACCTGCACGACCTCGGGCAGCTCCTGCACTTTTCGCTCGACGTCGGCCACGTGCGCGACGGCCCGCTCGAAGGCCGTGCCGGGCGGCATCTCGACGTTCACCACGAACTCGCCGCGGTCCTCCTGCGGCACGAACTCGGTGCCCATCACGGAGAGGGTGAAGAGGCTGGCCAGGAACACCAGCGTGGCGGTGGCCAGCACCAACCACGGGCGCGTGATCGCCCACTCCAGCAGCCGGTGATACCGGCGGTCGAGGCGGTCGTAGTAGCCGCCCACGCGCTCCAGGAAGCGGCCGAGCGCCGTGCGCGTCCGCTCTTCAACCGGGATGTAGCGGACGAACCGCGATGACAGCATCGGATCGAGCGTGAACGCCACCAGCAGCGACATCGTGACGGCAAACGCGATGGTCAGCGCGAACGACTTGAAGAACTGCCCGACCATGCCCGTCATGAAGCCCACGGGGAGGAACACCGCGAGGATGGTGAAGGTGGTGGCCATCACGGCCAGGCCGATCTCCGACGTGCCCTTCTGCGCCGCCGTCACCGGATCCTCGCCGTGCTCCATATGGCGGTAGATGTTCTCGCGCACCACCACCGCGTCGTCGATCAGGATGCCGATGACCAGCGAGAGGGCCATGAGCGTCATCATGTTGATGGTGAAGCCCACCACGTACATGAAGAAGAAGGTGGCGATCACGGAGGTGGGCAGCGCCAGCGCCGAGATGAGCGTCGACCGCCAGTCGCGCATGAACACGAAGATCACCAGCACGGCCATGATGCCGCCGAAGATGATGTGGCCGCGCACGTCGCTGACGTTCTCGCGGATCATCTCGGCGTCGATGTGCACCGCCTTGATCTGCAGATGGGGAAACGCCGGCGCGGCCTTGGCCAGTGCGGCGTCGATGCGGTTCTGCACGTCCACCGTGTTGGCGCCCGACTGCTTGCGCACCGAGAACGAGACGGCATCCGCGCCGTCGAGCCGCGTGGTGGAGGAGCGATCCTCGAAGCCGTCCACCACCGTTCCCACGTCACGCACACGCACCGTGGATCCGCCCAGTGAGCGGAGGATGGTGTGCTCGATCTCCGCGGCCGACTGGAATTCGCCCTGCGTCCGCAGCGACACCGCCTTGCCGTCGCGGCGCACCTGGCCCCCGGGCACGTCGAGGTTGTCGGCCTGCAGCCGCATCGCCACCTCGGTCACCGGCAGGTTGAGCGCCTCGAGCCGCCGCGGGTCGAGGTTCACCTGCAGCTCGCGCACCTGGCCGCCGTTCACCTCCACCGACGCGACGCCGTCGATCTGGCCGAGCAGCGGCCGGAGATCGTCTTCCACCATCCGGCGTGTCACGTCGGACGGCTGGCCCGATCCCACCGCGTAGGTGGCAATGGGCAGCGCCGAGACGTCGAATCGCTGGATGGTGGGGTCCTTGATCTGTTCGGGCAGCCGTCCGCGGATGGCCGCCACCTTCTCGCGCACCTCGGCGGCGGCGTCCTGCGGATCGACCTCGAGCCGCAGCTCGATGCCCACGCGCGAGAAACCCTCCGTGGAGGTGGAGATGACGCGCTTGACGCCGTTGATGCCGGCCACCGCATCCTCGATGGGCCGGGTGACCAGGGTTTCCACTTCCTCGGGCGCCGCGCCGGGATAGATCACCGACACGTTGACGAACGGCAGGTTCACCTCGGGGAAGAGGTCGATGCCCACGCGGGTCATGGAGACGGCGCCCAGCACCATGAAGCTCATGATGACCATCGTCGCGAAGACGGGTCGTTTGATGGAGGTGTCGGAAATCCACATGATGAAGGGCTCTGGACTCTGGGCTCTGGGCGCGGCGCTACTCGACCGCGCGGACCTTGGTGCCGCCCGGGAGCGGGCGCCGGGCGTCGGCCACCACCTTGTCACCCGCCGCCAGGCCCGTGACGATCTGCACGTGCGTGGCGCTGGCGAGGCCTTCCGTGACGGTCACCGGCGACACGGTGTCGCCCTGCAGCTTCAGCACCACGCGCCTGCCGTCGAGGGTGGTCACGGCGTCGCGGGGCACCAGCAGGGCGCTGGCCTCGGAGGCCTCGACAATGCGCGCGCTGGCGTACATGCCGGAAAGCAGCGTGTGCCCGTCGTTGGGCACGCGGACGTCGATCTTGAAGTGGCGGTTGCGCTCGTCCACCTCGGGTGCAATCGCCACGAGCTCGCCGGCAAAGGTCCGCCCGGGCTTGGCCTGCACCGACACGATGGCCTTGAGGCCCACGCGCAGGCGGCCGGCCTCGAGCTCCGACACGCCGGCCTCGAGCTTCATCTGCCGCAAGTCGGCCACCACGAGCACGGGGCGGTCGCCGGGGATGGCGCCCGCGTCGTAGTTGCGCTCCACCACGAAGCCGGTGACGGGCGACGTGATGGTGGTGTCGCGCTGGATCTCGCGCACGCGCCGGAGCGCGGCTTCGGCCTGCGCCAGGTTCGCGGCCGCAAGATCGCGCTGGGCCGCGCCGGCCCGGTTGGCCGTCTGGGCCGCGTCGAGACGCTGGCGGGGCAGGGCGCCCTTGTCGAAGAGGTTCTTCGCGCGGTCGAGCTCGAGCACCGCGCTGGCGAGCGACGCCTCGGCCGACTCGAGCGCGGCCTTGGCCACCGACACGGCGGCCACGGCGGCGTCGGCCTGCGCGTCGATCTCGCGCCGGTCCATGGTGGCCACGGCCTGGCCCTGGGTCACCGCGTCGCCGATGTCGACGAGGACCCGCTCGAGGGTGCCCGGCAGCCTGGGCTTGATGGCCACGCGGCTGCGCGGCGCCAGGGCGCCCGAGATCTCCAGCGACGTCTCGACGCCGCCCAGGCGGGCCGTGACGACGGTCACGTCCACTGCGACGGGTGCCGCAGGCTCACGCGCGGCCTGGGCCATGGTCGACGGCGCGGAGCAGCCCGTGGCGACGCAAGTGGAGAGCACGACGAGGGCCGAAACGGCCACAACCTTACGATTCATGACTGCGATCTCCGGCGGACGCCGGGGCGGCCGCATGACGGGTATCAATACAGACGGTGGGGACAAACTTAGGGGTGACGCCGGCCTGGAAGCCGCCGATTACGGTGTCGAGCACGTCGCGCGCGAGCGCGTCGTAGTCGTCCAGGCCCGTCGCGCGATGGCGGATGCCGATCACCGCCGGCCCAAGCAGGGCGGCCCACAAGGCGTGCATGGCGGCCCATGGGTTGAGCGTGGCCGGGAAGTGCCCCGCGTCGATGGCCAACTGGATGCCCTGGGCGGCCTCAGCCAGCATCTGGTGCAGAAACTCGAAGCGCTCCCAGTGGGCCGTGATGAGGGGGACGGATCGATCCACGAACATCAGCTCGAAGTACTCGGGCTGCTCCTTTGAGAACTCGTAGAACGCATACCAGCCCGCGCGGATGTTCTCGAGCGGGCCGTCATGCACTTGCGCCGCCAGTACCCGTGCGCCCAGGCGGTCGAACCCCTCCTCGGCCAAGGCCAGGAAGATGTCGTCCTTGCTGGGGAAGTAGCTGTAGATGGCCGCCGGGCTGTACTCGATACGCTCCGCGATCTTGCGGATGGAGACGTTTCGATACCCCTCGTTCACGAACAAATCGCGCGCCGCATCGAGGATGGACGCGGTGACGGCCTGGCGCTCTCGGTCTTGGCGTTCTCTGATTCCCATAACAAAGTGAACAGTGTTCAGTCTCTAAATGGTGTTAGACGCAAGGCAGGTTTGGCAAGTTCAAAATTTCACAACCGCGCCGGAAGAAGTGATAAAACGTGAGCAAGTGGACGCAATTTGGGCTGTATTTCTGGGTTTTGCCTACGCTGCCGGCAGCGTCGTGTGCCATCAGTTGCCGGAGCGGTCGTTCTACATCGGGGGCGTGCAACTGCCGGTCTGTGCCCGATGCACGGCGCTATACCTCGGCGGCGTGGCCGGGATGGCTGTGTGGGCCACCCGGCGGCCCCTCGTCCGGGCGGCCGTGGGCACGGGGCGGCGGGCGCTGACGCTGGCCGCGGCCGCGGCGGCGCCGACGTTGCTGACGCTGACCACCGCCGCGGTGGGCGCCTGGGACCCGGGCAACGCCCTGCGTGCGGCGTTCGCGCTTCCATTGGGACTGGCGGCGGGCGCCATCGTGGCGGCCGTGGCCGCAAAAGACCTGAGCTAGACTGGAGTTTGTGCCTCCCGCCGTTGTCTGCGTCCTCTCGTGGCTGGTGCCCGGCGCCGGCCACCTCGTGCAGGGGAGGCGGCAGAAGGGCCTGGTCTTCCTGGTGGCCCTCCCCGTGATGTTTGCCATCGGGCTCTGGCTCGAGGGGCGATTGTTCCCGTTCCAATTCTCCGAGCCGCTGGTGGGCCTGGCGGCCGTGGCCAACCTGGGCATGGGCGGGGTGTATCTCGCCGCATCGGCCCTGCAGATGGGCCAGGGCGTCGTGACGGCAACGTCGTACGAATACGGCAACGCCTTCCTGATCGTCGCGGGCCTGCTCAACATGCTCGTGGTGATCGATGCCTACGACGTGAGGCTGGGACGGAAATGACCAGTCACTTCGGCCTGATGGTGGTGTTTGCCTTCTTCGTCTCGCTGGTCTTCGCGGTGATCGCCAAGGACCGCCCGGCCGAGCAGGCGCGGCTCGGCCTGCAGTTGCTTGGCGGGTTCGTGGGCGCCGGCCTCGTGATGGGCTGGCTCATGCTCGCCCTGCCCCTGTGACGCGGCTCGCCTCGCTGTGGCTGCCGCTGGCCGCCTACATGGGGGCCATCTTCTACTTCAACGGCCAGTCGTCGCTGCCCGGCGGCGTAGAGGCGATTCCGGACACCGTGCTCCACGGCATCGGCTACGGCGGGCTGGCCCTGGTGGCGCTCAGGGCCGTGGCGGGCGGACGGTGGGCCGGCGTAACCCTGACCACGCTCGCGATGGCGTGGGCCATCAGCACCGGATACGGGGTCACCGACGAGTGGCACCAGATGCACGTGCCCGGGCGCGCCGCCGAGTTGCGGGATCTGCGCAACGACGCGGCCGGGGCCCTCTTGGCCCTCGGCGCCACCGGGGCGTGGGGTATCATCAATAGACGGTTTTCCTCATGACCTTTGACAACCTCCTCCTCGAACTCGATGGCGCCGTCGCCATCATCACCTTCAACCGCCCCAAGGTCCTGAACGCCCTGAACGGCCAGACCCTGGCCGATCTCGAGCGGGCGGTCACCGCCCTCAAGGCCGACGATGCCGTGCGCGCCGTCGTCCTCACCGGGGCGGGCGACAAGGCGTTTGTCGCCGGCGCCGACATCAACGAACTGGCGAAGCTCTCGCCGGTGGAAGGGCAGGCCCACGCGCGCCGCGGGCAGCTGCTGTTTGACGCGATCGAGCACCTGGGCAAGCCCGTGATTGCCGCGGTGAACGGCTTCGCGCTCGGCGGCGGGTGCGAGCTGGCCATGGCCTGCACCCTGCGGCTGGCCGCCGACACCGCGCGGTTCGGCCAGCCCGAGATCAACCTGGGGCTCATCCCGGGCTATGCGGGCAGCCAGCGGCTGCCGCGGCTGGTGGGTAAGGGCATTGCCCTGGAGATTCTCCTCACCGGGGACATGGTGCCGGCGCAGCGAGCCTTCGAGATCGGCCTCGTCAACCGCGTGGTGCCCGCCGCCGACCTGCTGGCCGAGGCGACGAAGCTGGCGCAGGCGCTGGCCTCGAAGGCACCCATCGCGGCGCGCTACATCCTCGAGGCGGTGAACCATGGCCTGGAGATGCCATTCGCCCACGGCGAGTTCCTCGAGACCACGCTGTTTGGGACCATCGCCTCGTCCGCGGACATGCGCGAAGGGACCACGGCGTTTCTCGAGAAGCGCAAGGCCGTCTGGACCGGGAAATAGCGACGGCCGCGGGCAGCCATGCGCATCGCCATCGTGGTCTCCCGGTTCAACGACTTCGTCACCGAGCGCCTGCTCGAGGGCGCCACGGCGGCATTGTCAGAAGCCGGGCTGGGCGGCGACGCGGTTGACGTGGTGCGCGTGCCCGGGGCGTTTGAGATCCCCATGGCGGCGCAGCGCGTGGCCGAGTCGGGCCGCGTGGCGGCCGTGATCTGCCTGGGCTGCCTGATCCGCGGCGCGACGCCGCACTTCGAGTACATCGCGTCGGCGTGCGCGAATGGCATCACCGCGGCGGCCGCGAGCACGGGCGTGCCCATGGCGTTTGGGGTGCTCACCACCAACTCGGCGGAAGAGGCCCTCGAGCGCGCGGTGCCGGGGCCGGCCAACAAGGGCCGCGAGGCGGCGGATGCGGCGCTCGAGATGGCGCGGCTGTTCGAGCGGCTTGGGGACGGCCGATGAGCGCGGAGCCCGCTGACGGCGGCTCGCGCTGGGCCGCCCGCCACCGGGCCCGCGCCGCCGCGCTGCAGGCCCTGTACGAGTGCGAGGTCGGCGGCCTGTCGGTGCAGCAGGCGCTGGGCGTGCTCGCGCTCGCGGGCCCGCCCGAGGTGGACGACCCCGGCGAGGGGGAGCACGCGTTCGTGATCGCGCTGGTGAAGGGCGCCATCCAGTCGCGCGATGCCATCGACGAGCGGCTGGGCGAGGCGGCGCGGCACTGGCGCGTGGAGCGCATGGCGGTGCTGGATCGGCTGGTGATGCGCCTGGCGGTGCAGGAGATGCTGGCGCACCGCGAGAGCCCGCCCCGCGTGGTGATCAGCGAGGCCATCGAGCTGGCGCGCGAGTACAGCGGCGAGGAGGCGGCGAAGTTCGTCAACGGCGTGCTGGACGGCGTGTACCGCAAGTTGAAGGACGAAGGAGTGGTGGGTGAGTAGCAGCAGCGAGGACGCGCAGGTCGAGCAGCGCAAGGCGAATCTCGAGGCGATCACCCGCCTTGGCGTGCCCGCGTACCCCCATCGCTTCGACACCACCCACACCGTGAGCGACCTGGCCGACGGCTACGGCGACACCGCCGCGGCCGACCTCGAGGCCGCCCGCTTCGACACGGCCGTCGCGGGCCGCGTGCTCAGCATCCGCAGCTTCGGCAAGGCCAGCTTCCTGGTGCTCTCGGACGGGCGCCGCCGCATCCAGGTGTACCTGCGGCAGGACGCACTCAACGCCCGCGACTACCAGGTGTCGAAGCTGCTCGACTTTGGCGACCAGGTGGGCGTGGCGGGGCACCTGTTCCGCACCAAGACCAACGAGCTGTCGGTCTGGGCCAGCCGGCTCGAGTTCCTGGCCAAGTGCTTCCTGCCGCTGCCCGAGAAGTGGCACGGCCTGCAGGACGTGGAGGTGCGCTATCGCCAGCGGTACCTCGACCTGGCGGTGAACCCCGAGGTGCGCGCCGTGTTCGAGGTGCGCAGCCGCACGGTCACGTCGATGCGCGACTTCCTCACCAGCCGCGGCTTCCTCGAGGTGGAGACCCCGATGATGCAGCCGCTGGCGGGCGGGGCCCTGGCGCGGCCGTTCGTGACCCACCACAACGCGCTCGACATGAAGCTGTACCTGCGCATCGCGCCCGAGCTGTACCTGAAGCGGCTCACCGTGGGCGGCATCGAGCGCGTGTTCGAGATCAACCGCAACTTCCGCAACGAGGGCGTCTCCACCCAGCACAACCCCGAGTTCACGATGCTCGAGTTCTACTGGGCCTACGTGGACTACCAGCGCCTGATGACGTTCACCGAGGAGATGCTCTCGACGGTGGCGCGGCAGGTGACCGGCAGCGACCAGTGCCGCTTCGGGGAGCACACCATCAGCATGTCGGCGCCCTTCCGCCGCCTGTCGCTCCGCCACGCGGCGGCCGAGGAAGCCGGCAAGCGCCTGGGCGTCACCGTGACGGTGGACGAACTCCGCGCGCTCGACTCGGCGGCGGCCCTCGCGTCGCGCCTCGGCATCGAGGTGCCCAAGGGCGCCGGCGCCGGCAAGATCGCCAGCGAGATCTTCGAGGCGCTCTGGGAGCAGCACCTCGTGCAGCCCACCTTCGTCTACGACTTCCCGACGGAGGTGTCGCCGCTCTCCAAGCAGAAGCCGGACGATCCCGACACGGTGGAGCGGTTCGAGCTGTACATCGGCGGCTTCGAGGTGGCCAACGCCTTCAGCGAGCTGAACGACCCGGTGGAGCAGCGCCGGCGCTTCGAGCAGCAGCTGGCCGGCCGCGCGGCCGGCGACCAGGAGGCGCACGCGATGGACGAGGACTACGTGCGCGCCCTGGAGTACGGGATGCCGCCGGCGGGCGGCGAGGGCATCGGCATCGATCGCCTGGTGATGATCCTCTCCAACTCGCCGTCGATTCGCGACGTCATCCTGTTCCCCCTCATGCGCCCCCGCGAGTAGCCACCCGTGCCCTTTGAGCTCCAGATCGCGCTTCGCTATCTCCTGGCCAAGCGGCGGCAGGTGTTCATCTCGGTGATCTCGCTCGTGTCCACGCTGGGCGTCACCGTGGGCGTGATGGCCCTGGTGATTGCGCTGGCCCTCATGACCGGCCTCCAGCAGGAACTGCGCGACCGCATCGTCGGGTCGTCCGCGCACGTCTACGTGTGGAAGCCGGCCGGCATCACCGACTATCACGCCGAGCTGGAGCGGATCACGGCCGAGCCCGGCGTGGTGGCCGGCGCCCCGGCGGTGCTGGGCAAGGCGCTCATCACCGGGCGCGACAAGAGCTTCATCACGGTGAAGGGTATCGACCCGGCGCTGGAGCCCGGCGTCACGGACCTCGGCGGCTCGATGGTGTCGGGCTCGCTCGACGGGCTCGCGCCGGCGACCGAGGACGACTTTCCCGGCATCGTGATTGGCCGCGAGTTAGCCGGCACCCTCGGCGTGCGCGACGGCGACCTGGTGACGCTGGTGACCCCCGAGGGGTCGCTGACGCCCATGGGCGTGATGCCCCGCCAGCGGCGCTTCCGTGTGGCCGGCACCTTCAGCCTGGGCCTGTTCGAGTTCGACCAGACCTACGGGTTCGTGGACCTCGAGGCGGGCATGCGCCTGGCCGGCCTCGACCGCGTGGACCATCTCGAGTTGCGCGTGGCCGATATCTACGATGCCCCGCGCGTGGCCGATGGCATCATGAACGGCTTCGGCGGCGACTACGTGACCCAGGACTGGGCCGACATGAACCAGTCGCTCTACTCGGCGCTGCTGCTCGAGAAGATCGCCATGGGCATCGGCATCGGGCTCATCGTGGCCGTGGCCGCCCTCAACATCGTCGCGTCGCTCATCCTGCTCGTGATGGAGAAGACGCGCGACATCGCCATCCTCAAGACGATGGGCGCCTCGTCGCGGAGCATCACGCTGGTGTTCCTGCTGCAGGGCACGATCATCGGGGTGCTGGGCACGCTGGTGGGCGCCACGGCCGGGACACTCGTGTCGTGGGTGTTCGACCGCTACCGCCTCATCACGATTCCGAGCGACGTGTACCAGGTGAGCTACCTGCCGTTCAAGCTGATGCCGTTCGACCTGGCGGTGGTGGTGGTGGGCGCGATTGTCGTCTGCTTCGTGGCCACGCTGTATCCCTCGCGGCAGGCGGCGCGGCTCGACCCCGCGCAGGCCCTGCGGTACGAGTAGGGATCGGGGATCAGGATGGCATTCGTGACCGTCGAGGGCCTCAACAAGTCATACCCGGTGGCCGGGCAGCGGTTGCACGTCCTGCGGGACCTCGGCCTGACGGTGGAGAAGGGCGAGATGCTGGCCATCATGGGCGCGTCTGGCGTGGGCAAGAGCACGCTGCTGCACGTGCTGGGCGGCCTCGATACCATCGACAGCGGGCGCGTGTTGGTGGGGGAGCACGACATCACGGCGATGACCGACGAGGCGCGCGTGGCGTTTCGCAACCGGCACGTGGGCTTCGTGTTCCAGTTCCATCACCTGCTGCCCGAGTTCTCGGCCGTCGAGAACGCCGAGATGCCGCTCCGCATCGCGCGGGTGCCGACGGCCAAGGCCCGGCCGAACGCCGAGGCGCTGCTGCGGCGCGTGGGCCTGGGCGAGCGCCTCGACCACCGGCCCGGCATGCTCTCCGGCGGCGAGCAGCAACGCGTGGCCGTGTCGCGCGCGCTGGTGATGCAGCCGTCGCTGCTGCTGGCCGACGAGCCGACCGGCGACCTCGACGAGGCCACGGCCGACGCCCTGCATGCCCTGCTCCGCGACATGCACCGGGAGTTCGGCCTGACGGCCGTCATCGCCACGCACAATCCCCGCCTGGCGGCGCAATGCGATCGGACATTGCGGCTGGAAGGCGGCAAGCTGCGCGAGGCGTGAAGGTGAGTACAGTGCGCACGGTGCGCCCCGTACGTTCTCGGGGAAATGCTTCTGGCCACTACGACGAGCGCAGGTTCGCGAGATCGAAGATGACCGTCGCGATGGCCGAATAGTCCTCGTCGCCACCGCTCTTGCCCACCTGGGAGTGCACCAACTGCTGCACCACCGCGCTCGTGGGCGCCGACACGCCGTTCTCGCCGAGGGTGTTGAGCGCGATGCCCAGGTCCTTCTTGAAGAACTTCGCCTTGAAGCCCGGCTTCCAGTTGGCGGTGATCATGCGCTCGCCGTGCACCTCGAGCACGCGGCTCTGCGCGAAGCCGCCCATCAGCGCGGCGCGCACCTTCATGGGGTCCACGCCGGCCTTGCGCGACAGCGCGATGGCTTCCGCGACAACCGCCATCGTGCCGCCGAGCACGATCTGGTTGCAGGCCTTGCAGATCTGGCCCGCGCCGGATTCGCCCACATGCACGATCTTCTCCGGCGAGCCCATGGCGGAGAGCATCGGCGTGACCGCCGCGAGGGCTGCCGCATCCCCGCCCACCATGAAGGTGAGGGTGCCCGCGATCGCGCCGATCTCGCCGCCGCTCACCGGCGCATCCAGAAACTGCCCGCCGCGCTCGGCCGTGGCTTTCGCCAGCCGCTTGGCGGTGGCCGGCGCGATAGTGCTCGAGTCCACGATCACCGTGCCCTTCTGCATCGCGGAGAGGATGCCCGCCTCGCCTTCGAGCACCAGCGACACGTCGGGGCTGTCGGGCAGCATGGTCACGATGTGCCGCGCCGCGCGGGCCACCTCGGCGGGGGAGTGGACGGCGGTGGCGCCGGCCGCCGCCAATTCGTCCACCGGTCCGCGGCTGCGGCTGTGCACGGTCACCGGGAGACCCTTCTTGAGGAGGTTGAGGGCCATGGGCTTGCCCATGAGGCCCAGTCCGATAAAGCCGATCATCTCAGGCATGGCGGCATCATAGATCGCGTGGGAGCAGCTTGGGCGTCCCGCGCAATTCCACGGCGCCGAAATGCCGAAGGTCCAGCGTCGCGATGGCCGTCGCGCCGGTCCGCTCGGCGACCGCCATGACGATGGCATCGACCAGGCCGATCTTGAGGGCCTTGTACTTGCGTTGAATCTGCCGGGCGCGCTCGATCTCGTCCTCCTGGCCCCAGTGCACCTGGTAGATGCCGTCAGCCAGGTCGTCCATCCAGGCCGTGTGCGCGCGGGCGCCGAGGTGCGAGGCGACCAGGTAGTCCACTTCCGGCAGCACGGCCCAGGGCACGACCCACGGCGAGGCGGCCCCTTCGAAGAGGGTCCGCACTACCTGGTGGTGAGTTTCGTCCCGGTCAATGAGCGCCAGGATCGCACCGGTGTCTGCGACGACCACTCAGGCCCCGCCAAAACCGTGGGCCAGCAGTTCGTCCACGCGCGAGCCCAGGTCTGGGATCCCGCTCGAACCGGCGCCGAGACTCCGGGGCACCCGGCGCGGCGCATGCTGGGCCGTGTAAGCGGCGACCGCTTCGCGCACGAGCACAGCCGGGGCCACTCCCCTGGCGCGTGCCAGGGCCTTGAGCCGGCGATACACCTCCGCGTCGAGATAGAGGGTGGTCTTCTGGATGTTGTCTGCCATATATGTCAACCATATATCTGTTCCGTCGCTCATGCAAGCCCTTGCGATCCAATACTCCGAAGTTGCCCCACGCCAGCAACTTAGCGTGACGGGCGTCGGTTCAGGGGCCCGCCTGCCGTATAATGAGACCTCAAAGGGGGCTGCCTCGGCGGACTTGGTCCCGCCGTAGCAGCAGCGGAGGCGGATGTTCGAGCGCTATACCGAACGAGCCAGACGGGTGCTCTTCTTCGCCAGGTACGAGGCGAGCCAGCTCGGTAGCATTTCCATCGAGACCGAGCACCTGCTGTTGGGGCTGATTCGTGAGGGCAAGGGCCTCACGAGCCGGATCTTTGCCCGATCCCACCTGTCCCTCGAAAACATCCGCAAGGACATCGAGGGGCGCACCGTGTTTCGCGAGAAGGTGTCCACCTCGGTCGAAATCCCCTTCAGCGCCGAAACCAAGCGGGTGCTGCAGTACGCCGCCGAAGAGGCCGATCGCCTCCTCCACAACTACATTGGCACCGAGCACCTGCTGCTGGGCATCCTCCGCGAGGAGCGGTCGGTGGCCGCCACCATCCTCATGGAAAAGGGGATGCGGCTGCACCAGGTGCGCGAGGACATCGTCCAGCTGCTGAACGAGAAGACGTCGCTCACGCGCGTGAAGGAGACGCCGCTGCTGGCCGAATTCAGCCGCGACCTCACCGAGGCGGCCATGAAGAACCAGCTCGATCCGCTGGTGGGCCGCGACTACGAGCTCGAGCGCGTGCAGCAGGTGCTGTGCCGCCGCACCAAGAACAACGCCGTCCTGATCGGCGAGCCCGGCGTGGGCAAGACCGCCATCGTCGAGGGCCTGGCGCAGAAGATCGTGTACGGCGACGTGCCGCACTTCCTGGCCGACAAGCGCCTGCTCGCGCTCGACATCTCGCTGATCGTGGCGGGCACGAAGTACCGCGGGCAGTTCGAGGAGCGCCTCAAGGCGATCATGAAGGAGCTCGTCGACAACCCGAACATCATCGTGTTCATCGACGAGCTGCACACGCTGGTGGGGGCCGGGTCGGCCGAGGGCTCGCTCGACGCGGCCAACATCCTGAAGCCGGCGCTCAGCCGCGGCGAGATCCGCTGCATCGGCGCCACCACGCCCGCGGAGTACCGCAAATACATCGAGAAGGACCGGTCGCTCGAGCGGCGCTTCCAGGCCATCAAGGTCGACCCGCCGTCCGAGGCGGAGACGATCTCGATCCTGCTCGGCATCAAGGACCGCTACGAGCAGTTCCACCACGTCGAGTACACGCGCGAGGCGCTCGAGGCCGCGGTGTACCAGTCGAGCCGCTACATCACCGATCGCTTCCTGCCCGACAAGGCCATCGACCTCGTGGACGAGGCCGGCGCCCGCGCCAAGCTGCGCGAGGCCGGCTACAGCGGGGAGTTCGGCGAGATCAACAAGAGCATCCGCGTGGCCGTGGAGCAGATGGAGAGCGCCGTGTCGGCGAAGGACTTCGACAAGGCGCAGTTCTACCGCGAGCAGGAGCAGGTGGCCCGCGAGAACCTGCAGTTCGTGCGCGAGAAGTTCGACGTGCGCTCCAGCGCCCGCAAGGTGGTGGTGTCGCGCGCGGAGATCGACGAGGTGGTCTCCAAGTGGACGGGCGTGCCGCTCTCCTCGATCAACCAGGACGAGAGCGACAAGCTCCTCCGGATGGAAGACGAGCTGCACCGCCGCGTGGTGAGCCAGGAGCGCGCCATCTCCGCGGTGTCGCGCGCCATCCGCCGCTCGCGCGCGGGCCTCAAGAGCCCCAACCGCCCGGTGGGCAGCTTCATGTTCCTCGGACCCACGGGCGTCGGCAAGACCGAGCTGGCGCGCGCGCTGGCGGGGTTCCTCTTCGGCAGCGAGCACGCGCTCATCCGTTTCGACATGTCGGAATACATGGAGAAGCACTCGGTGTCGAAGCTGATCGGGTCGCCGCCCGGCTACGTGGGGCACGAAGAAGGCGGCCAGCTCACCGAGAAGGTGAAGCGCAACCCGTACTCGGTGGTGCTGCTCGACGAAATCGAGAAGGCGCACCCCGACATCTTCAACATCCTGCTGCAGGTGTTCGAGGACGGGCATCTCACCGACGGCCTCGGCAACCGGGTGAACTTCAAGAACGCGATCCTCATCATGACGTCGAACATCGGCGCGCGCTTCATCCAGAAGAAGGCGTCGATGGGCTTCCAGTCGGAGGCGGGCGACGTGCAAAAGGGCGTGCGGGAGATGGTGCTCGGCGAGGTGAAGCGCACCTTCAATCCCGAGTTCATCAACCGGGTCGACGAGCTCATCGTCTTCGAGGCGCTCGGCGACGACGACCTGCGCAAGATCCTGCGGTTGCTGGTGGACCAGGTGAACCTGAACCTCCTCGACCGCCGGATGAAGGTCATCCTGTCGCCCGACGTGGCCGACTGGATCATCGACATCACGTGCAAGGACCGTTCCTACGGCGCGCGCCCGTTGCGCCGGGCCATCCAGCGCTACATCGAGGACCCGCTGGCCGAGGAACTCATTCGCGGGCACCTCCAGGGGGGCGAGATCGAGGTCTACCTGGAAGCCGGCCAGCTGGCCTACCGGCCGGCCGGGCAGCCAGTGGTCGCAGGCCGCCGCTTGAGTTCGAGCGTCTGATTCTACGGTAGTATTAAGGGTTGTCTAGCCAGCGCCCCACGGGTGTGTACGTTGTGATTTCAGCATTTACTGTCGTCTTCACGCTTCTTGCCGCGACCATAGCCGGCGCGCAGGACCCTGCCTCGCCGAACGGCGCCATGGCGGCACAGGCGACCCCGGCCCAGCCGGCCGTGATCCAGCCACCGGCCTCGTCGGGTCCGGTCGTCCGGTCGATGGAGCTGCGGTTCCACCCGGTCAACGAGTCGTTGATCGAGCCGCAGACCTATCTCTATTACATCCAGGCCCAGGCCAGCCGCCCGCGCGACGGCGTGTGGGTGACTTACGACGAGTCCACCGAGAAGACGCTGATCGAGGACTTCAAGCGGCTCTGGGCCACCAGCTTCCTTGACAACCTCTGGATCGAGACGCTGGACGACGCGTACGAGAACGGCGTCGTGGGCAAGCGCATCATCTACCACATGGAAGAGCGCCCCCGGGTGAAGATCGTGGACTACACGGGGTCGTCGAAGGTCGAGCGCACGAAGATCGACGAGAAGATGAAGGAGCTGGGCGTCTCGCTGCGCCTCGATTCGTTTCTCGACCAGGCGGTGGTCCGGCGGGTGCAGGGCATCGTGAAGAGCTTCATGGCCGAGAAGGGCTACGAGTTCGCCGAGGTCACGCCGACGGTGGAGCCGCTGCCGACGGGCCCTAAGCTCGTGAAGGTGGTGTTCCACGTCGAGGAGGGCCCCAAGGTCCGGGTGCGGAGGATCAACTTCGAGGGCAACACCGCGGTGGGCGACCGCGCCCTGGCCCGGCAGATGAAGGAGACCAAGCAGCACGGCTGGCTCTCCTGGATTACTGGCAAGGGCACCTATAACGAGGCCAAGTTCGAGGAAGACGCCGACAAGATCGTCGAGTACTACCGCAACAAGGGCCACATCCAGGCCCGCGTCGGCCGCCCCGAGATCAAGACCCTCGAGGACAGCGACGACAAGCAGACACGCTGGGTGCAGCTCGACATCCCCGTGGATGAAGGCCCGCGCTACCGGGTGGGCGAGTTCACCTTCGACGGCAACACCGTGATCAAGTCCGAGTTCCTGCGGCCGCTCTTCAAGATGAAGGCCGGCGACTGGTACGCGGAGAAGAACATCCGCAAGGGGCTGGAGAAGGCCCGCGAGGTGTACGGCGGCGGCGGCTATTTCGAGTTCACCGGCTATCCCGACCTGGCGCCCATCGAGGCGGCGTCGGGGCCCATCGCGGGGCCGGCCGTGCCCACGGTCAACGTCACCATGCGGATGCAGGAAGGCGAGCAGTATTTCGTCAACCGCATCACCTTCGTCGGCAACACGACGACGCGCGACAACGTGGTGCGGCGCGAGCTGCGCCTGGTGGAGGGCGGCGTGTTCAACACCGAGGCGCTGAAGTTCAGCGTGAAGCGCCTCAATCAGCTCGGCTACTTCAAGCCGCTCGAGAACGGCCAGGGCATCGACGTCCAGAAGACGCCGAACTCGAAGAACGAAGTGGACGTGACGCTGAAGCTGGAAGAGCAGAACCGCAACCAGCTCACGTTCGGCGCCGGCGTCTCGCAGTTCGAGGGCTTCTTCGGTCAGCTCTCGTTTGCCACGTCCAACTTCATGGGCCGCGGCGAGTCGCTGACGCTGTCGCTGCAGGTCGGCTCGCGCGCCGAGCAGTACCAGCTGGCCTTCACCGAGCCCTTCCTGTTCGACCGCAACATCACGGGCGGCGCCGACGTCTACCGTCGCACGATCCGGTACATCGACCAGTTCACGCAGCAGGCCACCGGCGGCAACATCACCACCGGGTTCCCGCTGGCCGGCTTTGCGCGCATGTTCTTCACCTATAGCTACGAGGCCGTGCGCGTCACCGACCTCAACCCGTTCTACTACACGCCCGAGACGCTGGCCAACAACCCGTTCCTGGCCGACTCGCTGCTGCTCGGCGAGGGGGGGCAGCGGACGGTGAGCAAGGTCACGCCCAGCTTCGTGTACAACACGGTGGACAACCCCATCTTCCCCAACACCGGCACGCGGATCACCGGGTCGATGGACTTCGCGGGCCTGGGCGGCAACACCGCCTTCCTCAAGCCGCGCGCGGAGTTCTCCCGGTTCTTCCAGCACACGCGCCGGACGTCGGTGGGCCTCCGGGCGCAGGTGGAGTACATCCGGCCGTACGCCGGCACCGAGGTGCTGCCCATCACCGAGACGCTGTACCTGGGCGGCGAGTACAGCGTCCGCGGCTTCGACATCCGGTCGATCGGCCCGCGCGACACGCGCACCGGCCTGGTCCTCGGCGGCAACAAGAGCCTGTTGTTCAACGCCGAATACCTCATCTCCATTGCGGGCCCCGTCCGCCTGGTGCTGTTCTACGACGCCGGCCAGGTGCGGCCGCGCGGCGAGCCGTTCTCGATGCAGGAAGACCTGATGCGCACCGACTTCAACCTGCCGCCGATCGTCGACCCGTTCGCCGTGTCGACGCTGGTCAACCCCAACGCGCCGCCCCCGACCCGGGTGTCGATCGGCGAGGTCAGCGCATTCAAGGTCTCGACCGGCGCCGAGATTCGCTTCTTCATGCCCGTTTTGAACGTGCCGTTCCGCCTGATCTTTGCCGCCAACCCGCAGCGCGCGGGGGTGTTCGACAACAACGGGCAACGGGCCAAGGACTACACCTTCAAGTTTGCCGTCGGGTCTACCTTCTAATGGGAGAGTGTCGCGTGTTCTGTGCCCGCGCCTTGCTCGTGTTGCCGCTTGCCGTGTTTGCCGTCGGGTGCTCCGACCCAATCGAGTTTCCGACCACCCCGACCCTGCCTGACCCGATCACGGAAGTGTTTTCGGGATCCATCACGGTCAATGGCGCGGCGACGCACCCGTTCGTGTCCACCGGCACGGGTACCGTCACGGCCACGCTCGTCTCGATGTCGCCCGAGAGCACGACGACGGTCGGCCTCAGCCTGGGTACGTGGAACGGCGCCGCCTGCAACGTCATCATCGCCAACGACGCCGCGGTGCGGACCACCGTGGTCACCGGCACGGTGACGACGATCGGCGGCCAGCTGTGCGTGCGGGTCTACGACGTGGGACAAATGACCGAAGCCACCTCGTACGAGGTCTCGGTGTTCCACCCCTGATTCCGGTATAAAATCAAGAGCTTGGCGCATAGCCAACGAAAGGATTGAGGTAAATGAACGGTCTTGCCCTCGTCGCCGCGTGCAGCCTCGCGCTGGGCGCGTCTCCCGTGTTCGCCCAGGCGCCCGCCCCGCCCGCCCCGGCCGCGCCCGCTCCGGCCGCGCCCGCTCCGGCCGCGCAGGCCGCCCCGGCGGCGCCCAAACCGTTCCCGGCCGGCGCCAAGGTGGCCTACGTGGTGTTGCAGCGCATTGCCAACGAGTCGGCCGATGGCCGCGTGGCGACCACCCGCATCCAGGCCCTGCAGCAGAAGAAGGCCGCCGAGCTCAACGAGAAGAACAAGCAGGTCCAGGCCCTGCAGCAGAAGCTCGAAAAGGAAGGCTCCGTGATGAGCGTGGCTGCCCAGGCCGACCTGCAGAAGCAGGTGGAGAAGCTGAACGTCGACGTGCAGCGCTTCACGCAGGACGCGCAAGCCGAAGTGCAGGAACTGCAGCAGAACCTGCAGCAGGAGTTCCAGGAACGCCTGGCGCCCGTGCTGCAGAAGGTGGCCGGGGAGATGGGCCTCCAGTTCGTGTTCAACGGGCCCGACGCCGGCCTGGTGTGGGCCGACGCGGCCCTCGACATCTCGGCCGACGTGATCCGCGCGCTCGACTCGGCCAAGCCGGCGTCCGCTAATCCGGTGCCTCCGGCCACGAAGCCCCCGGGCCGGTGAACGCCGGCATTCCCAGCGTTCTCGATCGCCTCTGCTACCGCTTTCCCTCGCTCCTGGTCGACGCCGTCGCCGAGCACGAGCCGGGGAAGCGGATGGTGGCGGTGAAGAACGTCACCGTCAACGAAGCGTTCTTCCAGGGCCACTTTCCCGGCACGCCCCTGATGCCGGGTGTCCTCATGATCGAGGCGCTCACCCAGGTGGCCACCCTGCTGCTGGTGGAGCGCGGCCCGGGCCGCCCCACCACCCGCGTGACCCTGCGCGGCGTGGACCGCGCCAAGTTCCGCAAGCAAGTGGTGCCCGGCGATCGCCTTCACCTCGAGGTGACGCTCGGCAAGCGCGTGGGCCCGCTCGTGCGGGCCACGGCCGTCGCCGCCGGGGGCGGCCCGACCGTCGCCGAGGCCGCGCTGGTGCTCACGGTGGCCGCGGCCGGCACCGACATCGACCCGCTGGCGCGCGTGCACACCGGCGCGGTGGTGGGTGAGGGCACGAGCATCGGCCCGTTCGCCGTGGTGGGCCCCAAGGTGCGCCTCGGCAGGAACTGCCGCATCGGCGCCTCGGCCATGATTGACGGCAACACCACGATCGGCGACGGCACCGAGGTGTTCCCGTTCGCCTCGATCGGGCTCCCGCCGCAGGACCTCAAGTACAAGGGCGAGGACACCCGCCTGGTGATCGGCGCGGGCAACATCTTCCGCGAGTGCGTGACCATCCATCGGGGCACGGTCGGCGGCGGCGGTGTCACCACCATCGGCGACCGCAACCTCTTCATGGGCTACGTGCACGTGGCGCACGACTGCCACGTGGGCCACGAGACCATCTTCGGCCCGCACGCCACCCTGGGCGGCCACGTGACGGTGGAAGACTACGCTAACATCAGCGCCGGGTCGGCCGTGCACCAGTTCTGCCGCGTGGGGCCCTACGCGTTCATCGGCGGCTACTCGGTGATCACCAAGGACGCCCTGCCGTATGCCCGCACGGTGGGCGGCCGGCCGGCGCGCGTGTTTGGCCTCAACATCATCGGTCTGCGACGCCGCGGCTTCTCCGACGACACGCTCAAGAAGCTGCGCGCGGCGTACCGGTACCTGCTGCAGTCGAAGCTCAACACCACCCAGGCGCTGACGAAGATCGAGACCGAGGCGGCCCTGCGGTGCCCCGAGGTGGACTACCTCGTGCAGTTCATCCGCGCAGCGGAACGGGGCGCCATCCTCCGCCGCGCCGGCAAGCGCGGCGACGAGGCGGCCGAGGACTGATGAAACTGGGGCTCATCGCCGGCAACGGACGGTTCCCGTTCCTGGTGCTCGATGCCGCGCGACTGCTCGGGCACGACGTGACGGTGATCGCCATCGAGGAAGAGGCGGACACCGGCATCGAGGCCGCCGCGGCGCGCGAGCCCCGCGCCGCCCTGCACTGGGTGTCGATTGGGCAACTGGGAACGCTCCTGCAGATCCTCGGCGATGCGGGCATCACCCGCGCGGTGATGGCGGGCCAGGTGAAGCACGTCAAGATCTTCGGGGGCATCGTCCCCGACTTGACGGCGCTGTCGGTGCTGACGCGGCTCAAGGCGCGCAACACCGATGCGCTGATCTCCGCGGTGGCCGACGTGATGCGCGAACGCGGCGTGGAGTTGATCAACTCCACCGAGCTGCTGGAGCCGCTCCTGGCCGGCGCCGGCCAGTTGAGCGCGCGGGCACCCAGCCCCGACGAGCAGAAGGACATCGAGTTCGGCCGCCGCATGGCCGACGGCATTGCCGGACTGGACATCGGCCAGACGGTGGCCGTGAAGCACCAGGCCGTGGTGGCGGTCGAGGCCATGGAGGGCACCGACGAGACCATCGGCCGTGCCGGCCACCTGGCGGGTCCCGGCGTGACCATCGTGAAGGTGGCCAAGCCGAACCAGGACATGCGCTTCGACGTGCCGGTGGTGGGGTTGGCCACGATCCAGGCCATGCGCGTGGCCGGCGCCACGGCCCTGTCGCTGGATGCGGGCAAGACGTTGATTTTCGATCGCGAGGCGTTCTTCGCCTCGGCCAACGAGGCGGGCATAGCCGTGGTGGGGAGGGCCAGGTGAGGACAGTGGTGATCGGCGTCGGGCACCTCGGCAAGCACCACGCGCGCATCCTGGCCTCGATGCCGGGCGTGACGCTCGCGGGCGTCGTCGACACCAACCTCGAGCGGGCCCGGGACATTGGCGCCGTCCATGGCGCCGAGGCCGTGGCCGACTGGCGCGCGCTGGCGGGCCGCATCGATGCCGCCGTGGTGGCCGTCCCCACCGAGTCGCACGCCGAGGTGGCCCTGCCGCTGGTGGAGGCGGGGGTGCACGTGCTGGTGGAGAAGCCCCTCACGCGCACGGTGGACGAGGCCGACCGGTTGATTGCCGCCGCCGAGCGCGCCGGCGTGGTGCTGGCCGTCGGGCACAGCGAGCGGTTCAATCCCGCCGTGGCCGCCGCGCGACCGCACATCACGGATCCCCGCTTCATCGAGGTGCATCGCCTGGGCACGTTCCCGGAGCGCAGCCTCGACATCGACGTCGTGTTCGACCTGATGATTCACGACCTCGACCTGATCCTGGACGTGGTGCATTCCGAGGTGGTCGGGGTCGAGGCCGTCGGCGTGCCGGTGCTGACGCCCCGCGTGGACATCGCCAATGCGCGACTGCGGTTCGCCAACGGCTGCATCGCCAACCTCACCGCCAGCCGCATCAGCCGGGAGAGGGTGCGCAAGGTCCGCTTCTTCCAGCGCGATTCCTACGTGTCGATCGACACGGGCGCCAAGGAAGTGGAGATGTGGCACTTGGTGCCGCAGCCGAGCGGACCGCCGAAGATTGGCGGCGGCAAGATGGAGGTGCCCGGCAACGAGTCCCTTCGCAGCGAGCTCGAGGATTTTATCTCGGCCGTGAGGGACCGCCGGCCGCCCGCCGTGACCGGCCAGCAGGGCCGGGCCGCCCTGGCCCTGGCCGCGCGGATTGTGGAGTTAATGGGATAGCCATGGATATCAATCTCGCCATCGCCGGTCGTGCACGCGAAGGCGCGCCGCTTGGCGCGGCCGAACTCGACGAGCTGGCCGCCGCCGACGTGCTCTCGCTCGGCATGCTCGCCGACGAGGTGCGACGCGCGCGGGTGGGCGCGAACGTGACGTATCGGAGGGTGATCGAGATCACGGGTGCATCAGGTGCATCAGGTGCATCGGGTGCATCGGGTGCATCAGGTGCATCAGGTGCATCGGGTGCATCGGGTGCAGCGGGTGCAGCGGGTGCATCGGGTGCGGAGGTGCGGATTGTTGGCGTGCCCGAGTCGCTCGGCGCGGCCATTGCGCTCGTCCGCGAGTGCCGGGCGGCTGTCGGTGCGGCGGGCCGGCTCACCGGGTTCTCGCTGGCCGACCTGGCCGCCGCGGGGTGGGGATCGCTTGCGACGGTGCTGCTCGATCTGAGGTCGGCCGGGCTCGATGCCGTTGCCGAGGCGCCCGTCGACGAGCTCGCAGACCCCGGTGCGGCCCTGCAGGCCTGCGCCGACACGGGGCTGGCGGTCGGTTGCCTGTCGGTGCAGAAGCCCCTCGGCGAGCGGCGCACGAGCGTGTTGCTGGCGATGCGCGACCTGGCGGCCCGCTTTCCCTCCATCACCACCGTGGCGCCGCTGCCGCGCGAACAGTCGATCACCGTACCCACCACGGGCTACGACGATGTGCGCACCGTGGCGCTGGCGCGGCTGGCGCTGCCCAGCGTGCCCGATATCCAGGTGGACTGGGCCGTGTACGGCCCCAAGCTCGCGCAGGTGGCGCTCACCTTTGGCGCCAACGATATCGACCGCGTCTCGACCGTCGACGATCCCGCCCTCGGCCACCGGCGCGCCGCCGCCGAGGAAGTGAAGCGCCACATCCAGGCTGCCGGGTTCAAGCCCTTCGACTCCGCTCAGGGCAAGCCCAGATGAAGCCCCTCGTACTCGGCGCGGTGTCGTACCTCAACACCAAGCCCCTCGTATACGGCCTGGATCAGCGGCCCGACCTGTTCGACGTGCGCTTCGACGTGCCGGCCCAGTGCGCGGCGCTCCTGCACGAAGGCGTGGTCGACCTCGGCCTCATACCCGTGGTGGAGTACCTGCGCGGCACCTACGCCATCGTCCCAGGCGTGTCGATCGCTTCGGACGGCACCGTTGCGTCAGTGGCCGTCTTCAGTCGTGTACCCATCGAGCAGGCGCGCACCATCGCCCTCGACGTGAGTTCACGCACCTCGGTGGCGCTCACCCGGGTGATGTGCGCCAGGCGCTGGGGCATCCGGCCGGAGTTCGTGCACGCCGACCCCGACATCCGCGCCATGCTCGACCGCGCCGATGCGGCCCTGGTGATCGGCGATCCGGCGCTGGCCATCGATCCGGCGGCGCTGGGCGTCAGGAAGTACGACCTCGGCGACGAGTGGAAGGCCCTCACGGGGCTCCCGTTCGTGTACGCCGTGTGGGCGGGCAGGCCCGGCGTGGCGTCGAGAGTGCACTGCCAGGCGTTGAACGAGGCGCGCGATCGGGGCCTTGCGAACCTCGACGTCATTGCCCGCCTCGAGGGCGGGGGCGACGCGGCGCGGGAAACCCGCGTGCGGCGGTACCTAAGCGATAATGTCAAGTACGGCCTGGGCGAGGCCGAGCGGGCGGGCCTCAGCCAGTTTCACAGGTTGGTGGTCGAGGTCGGTGCGATGCCGGCCCTCCAGCCCCTGCGATTCTATGAATAACGAGACGCAGCGGGAGTTGCAAGGCCGGATCGAGGGCGGGGGACGCCTGTCGGCCGACGAAGCGCTGCTGCTGTACCGCCAGGCCTCCACCTACTGGCTGGGCCGCATGGCCGACCTCGTGCGCCGCCGCAAGCATCCCGGCGGCGTGGTCAGCTACATCATCGACCGCAACGTCAACTACACCAACGTGTGCGTGGCGCGGTGCAACTTCTGCGCCTTCTACCGGCCCGTGGGCGACGGCGAAGGCTACGTGCTCGGCTTCGAGGAGATCTTCCGTAAGATCGACGAGACCCGCGCGCTGGGCGGCGGCCAGCTGTTGCTGCAGGGCGGGCACAACCCCGACCTGCCGATGGCCTGGTACGAGGACCTGTTCCGCGCGGTCAAGCAGCGGTATCCCGACTTCAAGCTCCACGCCCTGTCGTCGCCCGAGGTACTGCACCTTTCGCGGACCTCGAAGCTGCCGGTGCCTATCGTTATCGATCGGCTGATTGCGGCCGGGCTCGACAGCATCCCCGGCGGCGGCGCCGAGATCCTCGTCGACCGCGTGCGCAAGCTGCTGAACTGCTTCAACAAGGCCAGCGCCGACGAGTGGCTCGACGTGATGCGCCACGCCCACCGGGCCGGCCTGCGGACGACGGCGACGATGATGTACGGGACGGTGGAGACCGACGAGGAGCGCCTGGAGCACCTGCTGCGCCTGCGGGCCCTGCAGGACGAGACGGGCGGTTTCACCGCCTTCATCGCGTGGAGCTACCAGCCGGAGCACACCGAGCGGGGCGGCAACGAGGCCACGGGAGTGGAGTACCTGCGCACGCTGGCCCTTTCGCGCCTGGTGCTCGACAACTTCGACAACCTCCAGGCGTCGTGGGTGACGCAGGGCGGCAAGGTGGGGCAGTTGAGCCTGGCCTTCGGCGCCAACGACATGGGCAGCGTGATGATCGAGGAAAACGTCGTGCGGGCGGCGGGTGCGTCCCACTGCATGGACGAAGTGGAGATCGTCCGCAACATCGAAGATGCCGGGTTCGTGGCCAAGCGCCGCAACATGCACTACGACATCGTTGGCGGCCCCGTCTTCCGCGAGCGCGCCGTGCCCCGCACGCTGGAACTGGCCACCGCGCGCAAGGCCGGCGACACGTCGGTGCCCGCCGAGCTCTCCAACTATCCCGCCCGCAGTGCCGCCGGCAAGAAGCAGCGGTCGCGGCCCCCGGCCTCGCCGGTCGCATGACCGTCTTCCGGGCGGCGTGGATCTGCCCGATCGACGCTGCGCCCATCGCCAACGGATGGGTGGCGGTGGAGGCCGGCCGCATCGTCGCCCTCGGCGGCCCGGAGATCCCAGAGCCCAAAGCCCAGAGCCTTCAATTCCGCAACCTCGGGTCCGTGGTCCTGATGCCCGGGCTCGTCAACGCGCACATCCACCTCGAGCTGTCGTGGCTGCGCGGTCGCGTGCCGCCGGCCGCCACGTTCATTCATTGGATCGCGCAGCTGTTCGCGCAGCGGCGCACGCCGGAGCGCGTCGATGACCCGGGGGTGCTCGCCGCGGTGGACGCGGCCATCATCGAACTGCGCGCCTCGGGCACCGTCGCCGTGGGTGACATCAGCAACTCGCTGGCCCCGGTGCAGGCGCTCGCCAACTCCGGCCTGGGCGGCCTGGTGTTCCATGAGTTGATCGGGTTCAAGGAACGGGACGGCCGGTTGATTGACCAGTCGCGGCCCGCGCGCGATACGGCCCGCGGGGCTGGCACGGGCGTTACCATCGCGCCGCACGCGCCATATTCGGTGTCGGCCGAGCTGTTCCAGGCCATTCGGCAGAGCGTGGACGCCTCGGACCTGCCCATCACCAGCGTGCACCTGGGCGAGTCGCCGGAGGAGGTGGAGATGCTGGCGCGCGGCACGGGTCCCTGGCCCGCCATATTGAAGGCCGTGGGCGCCTGGCGCGACGACTGGACGCCGCCGGCCGCCGGCCCCGTCGAGTACCTGGATCGCCTGGGGATGATCGACGCGCGTACGCTTGTAGTGCACGGCGTGCAGTTTGGGGAGGCGAGCCTGGCCCTGCTGGCGGAGCGGGGCGCCACGCTCGTCACCTGCCCCCGCAGCAACCAGTGGGTGGGCGTGGGGGCGCCGCCCATCGAGCGCTTCTATCGATCGGGCGTGGCGGTGGCGGTGGGCACCGACAGCCTGGCGAGCGTGGACGACTTGAACCTGTTCAGCGAGCTCAAGGCCATGCGGTGGCTGGCCCCAGGCGTGCCGCCCCGCGAGCTGCTGAAGAGCGCCACGCTTGTGGGCGCCCGCGCGCTCGGGATCGAGCAGGATCTCGGCAGCCTCACCCCCGGCAAGCGGGCCGCCATGATTGCCGTCCGCCTCGACGGACCGGTGGCGGATATTGAAGAATATCTGGTGAGCGGCATCGCACCGTCCCGCATCGAACCTCTGAACCTCTGAACCTCTGAACCCCTGAACCCCTGAACCCCTGAACCCC
>CAYJPQ010000043.1:0-27970 GCA_964372085.1 uncultured Bifidobacteriaceae bacterium
TGAACCCCTGAACCCCTGAACCCCTGAACCCCTGAACCCCTGAACCCCTGAACCCGTTACGCCCAGATCTTCCTTCTAAGATCGACGACAGATCCGACGACATGCCCCAGCCACTCGGCCACGTGCGAGTGTCGCGACGCCTGCTGCTTCGAAATGCGGATGGCGGTGTCGACGGCCTCGTCGGCCGCCGAGCCTGACGGCCCGGCGCCACCGTCGGCGGGCCGGCCGTAGCGCATCACGGTGAGGGTGCGGAGCGCGTCGGCCAGGCCGGGCACGTCGCCGGCCGATTCGGCGGTGACCGAGCCCGACACCCACGCGCCGGCGCGGCCGAACCCCGCGCCCGCGCGCAGTTGGCCGTCGAGCGGCACCGAGTCCGTGCCGGCGGGCGCCTGGCCCACGGCGCGGCCCGCGGCGTAGCTGCCGGCGATGCGCAGCGCGGCCAGGGCGCGGCCCACCAGCTCGGGCGACCAGCCGCCGCGGCTCTGGCGCTGCACGTCGGCCAGCTCCGACGAGACGACGCCCAAGATGGTGCGGGCGTGCACGTGCGTGCGCACCACTTTCACCAGCGACGCGCGGCGGCGGATCAGGCCCACCAGCAGCACCAGGAGGATGAGGCCGGCCAGCGCCACGAGCAGCATGGCCACGGTCTGCAGGAGGTTGGCGCGCGACAGCCGGCCCTCGATGGCCGAGAACGGCGTGGCCGGCGATTCACGGATGTCGGTGGCGTCGCCCGGCACGAGCGAGATCACCTTGATCGACGCGCGCGGCAGGGCGTAGGTGAGGTCGCGGCCCTGGACGGTGTCGCCGCCCTCCACCGTGGTCTCCACGCGGTACGAAATCTCCAGCGGCGGCACCACGGCGTCGGCGCCGAACAGGTCCTCGCCGATGAGGCGCAGGCGGTAGTCGTACTGGAAGAACCGGCGCCCCGGCGTCACGAGGTCGCCCGGGTGGGTGCCGCCCAGGATCTCGAAGGGCGGCAGCTGCACCACCGTGGGGTCGAGGCGCGACAGGTCGGGCACCACCGTCATCGACTCGGCGTCCACCACCGAGCAGGTGAGCGTGAGCCCGAACGGCTCGCCCATCCGGATGGCGCTCGTCGACGTGCGCCACCAGCAGTTGATGGGGTCCACTTCCACGTCGGCGGTTGCGGGCTGTTGGGCGTACGCGGCAGTGGCCAGGGCCAGCAGCCCCGAGAGGACGAGGGACTTACCAGTCGCGATTCGCATTTGCCTTCTCACTTCTCACTTCTCACTTCTCACTTCTCACTTCCGCCGACGGAGTCGGCGTTCCGCCACCCACTCGATGAGCGCCACGTCGAACTTCACCTGGTCGAGGCTGAGGCGCACCACGTCGAGGTCGTGGGCCTTCGCCTTCGCCTCCACCGAGTCCTGCCACGCGCGGATGCGGTCGGCCTGCCGGCCCAGCTCGCGCCGCGACAGCATGCGCGTGCGGCCCGTCTCCACGTCGTACACCTCGACCCAGCCGGCCGACACCCGCGGCAGGTTGAACGCGAACGAGGCGTCCACCATCATCACGAACACGTCGTGCACGTTGTTCACCTGCGACAGCTCCCGCAGGAACCCCTCCACGTCGTCGAACAGGAAGTCCGACACCACGGGCATCATCGACGTCTTGCGCGAGAAGCCGGTGAGCGTGGCGCTGAGGCTGCCGATGTTGCGCATCTCCTGCAGGCCGTGGCCGTCCTGGTAGGCGTCGAGGACGTGGATCACCTGGCCCTTGCCGATGCGCGGGCGCACGGCGCCCAGGTGCCGGAAGCCCTCTTCGAAGGTGATGAGGCCGATCGAGTCCTGGAAGAACACCGCCGACATGCCGATGGTGGCAATCGACCGCGCGATGAGCGTGGCGATTTGCAGCCCCTGCCCGGACGCGCCCGTCGCGTCGACGCCGCAGCGCGTGGACGCCGATCGGTCGGCGACGATCACCACGCCCGACGTCGTGGGCTGCTCGAACTCGCGGACGATGAGCGGGCTGAAGTTGTTGAGCGACGACTGGGGCCAGTCGATGGCCTCGAAGCGATCGCCCGCCTGCCAGTCGCGCAGGCCGACGTAGTCGAACCCCGTGCCGTGGAACAGGCTGGCGTGCTCGCCGATGGTGAACTCGCGCATCCGCTTGAGGATGAGGAGCTCGACCTCCGTGATCTCCGAGAGGTTGATGAGCGGCTCAACCTCCTGCTCCCGCGTCCTCATGGGATAGGCGTGCGCTCGATGACGTCCTTGACCACCGCCTCGGTGGTGAGCCCGTGGCTGGCGGCGTGCGGGCCGAGCCAGAGCCGGTGCCCGAGCACGTACTGCGCCAGGTCCTGGATGTCCTCGGGGTAGACCTCGTCGCGCCGCCGCACGAGCAGCGCCCACACCTTGGCCAGCCGGCCCCACACGATGATCGCGCGCGGTGAGGCGCCCAGGTCGACGCCCGTCTCCACCAGCTCCGACGGCGAGTACCGCAGCCAGTCGGTGTCGGGGTTGTGCGGCCGCGTGTTCGCCACGAGCCGCTGGATGTAGTCGCCGAGGCGCTCGTGGAGGTACACGTGCTCGGTGATGGCGGCGCGCAGCTGGATGATGCGCTCCTTCGCCATCAGCGGGTTGAGGCGCACCTGCTTGAAGTCGAAGTGCACCAGCTTGCGCTCTTCCTCGGGCGGCAGGTACCCGATGTTCACCATGATGGCAAAGCGATCGGTGGCGGCCTCAGAGAGCGGGAAGGTGCCCTGCCCCAGCTCCACCGGGTTCATCGTGGCGATGGCGAAGTTGAAGGCCGGCAGCTCGTAGGTGGTCTTGCCCACGGTGACGGTGCGGTCCTGCAGGCCTTCGAGAAACGCGCTCTGCGACTTGAGCGGGATGCGGTTGATTTCGTCGAGCAGGATCACCTCGGCCTCGGCGAGCGGGCCCATCTCGGTGGTGAGCACGCCCGTGGCCGGGTTGATCATCTGGAAGCCCACCACCTCGGTGGGCTGCAGGTCGGCGCGGCCCTGGATGCGGGCGAACTTCGCGTTGCTGATGGCCGCCAGGATCACCCCGAAGAAGGTCTTGCCCACGCCCGGCACCCCCCGCAGCAGGAGATTGCCCGAGTTGACCTGGCGCTGCTCCTTCTTGTCGTAGGTCGTCGGAATCTCCGACAGCAGCACGATGTTGGCGAGAATCTTCGGGGTCTGGTACCCCACCAGGGCCTTGCCACCCTCGGCAAGGATGGCTTCGTGAAAGGCAATCGCATCTTGGAGGTCAGGGTGCACGGGTCCGCCTTGAAAGGGTTTGATCCTATCCGATCCCGCTCGGGCGCTGCGCCACAATCAGATACGGGTTCTACGGGTTCTACGGGTTCTACAGGCTATCGTCTTGATCGGCCTTGCTTGGCACGCTCGGCATTCTGTTTGGCCGCTTCGGTGCGCAGATAGCTCATCAGCCTGGTCATGGCCACGGTGATTCGCCGGACGAGGGATTGCGCGACTTCGTAGTCGGCGCTCGCGAACTGTCCGCTCTCGAGGCCGTCGGCCAGATGGTTCTCGGTCTCGTCGAGTGAGGCCTTGGCGATTTCCAGGAACCGGTGGAAATCGGCGGGCCTGAACCGCGTGTGGCCCTCGGCCGTATTGGCCGCAACAGACCTGACCGACCTGCGAATGTCCCTGATCAGGTCGCGATCGCCGGTCGTCCACGATCGTCCCGTCATGTGGATGACTTGGAGACGCAACTCGCGAGCGAGTTGCCACACAAGGAGATCCCGGTAGTGCTTGGCCATGGACCGGATGCCTGCACACCGCATTCCGGGTGCGTGGAGCTGCGAGGGTTTCCGTATCTGATTGAATCAAATGGGTCAACAGTCCCGGCCCGGCCGAACGCCCGGCCGGGCATCGCAGGATTTCCAACACCGAGGTCATTTCTGTGTCGCAGATTCTGCGTCCCGTAGAACCCGTAGAACCTGTAGAACCCGTAGAACCCGTAGAACCCGTAGAACCCGTAGAACCTGTAGAACCCGTAGAACCCGTAGAACCCGCCTATAATTCCCCCGGAGGGATGCTGCCATGTTGAGCCGAAGGAATTTCTTGCGCACGACCGGGGGGATTGGTGCGGCCGCGATGGCCACGAGGCTCAACGGCATTGAAGTGGCGGCGCAGGCGGGCCGGGCCGTGGCCGGGCGGTCGCCCGAGGACACGGCGCAGGACGAGTGGTACTGGCGCGAGATCCAGAGCGCCTTCTCGCTCGACCGGTCGGTCATCAACCTCAACAACGGCAACAGCTGCCCGAGCCCCACCGTGGTGCACGAGGCCTACAAGCGCTATCTCGACTGGTCGAACCAGGCGCCGGTCTACCACCGGGGCATGATCGAGCGGAACATCGAGGTGGCGCGCCGGCGGCTGGCCGAGCAGTTCGGCTGCGACCCCGAGGAGATGGCCATCACGCGCAACTCCAGCGAGTCGCTGCAGATCGCGCAGAACGGCCTCGACCTGGAGCCGGGCGACGAGGTGCTCACCACCGAGCAGGACTACGGGCGCATGCTCACCACGTGGGATCAGCGCGCGCGCCGCGACAAGATCAAGATCGTCAAGATCAACTTCCCGGTGCCCACCACGGGCGAGGACCTGTTCGCGCGGCTCGAGGGCGCCATCACGCCGCGCACCAAGGTGCTGCACTTCTGCCACATCACCAACCTCACCGGGCAGATCTTCCCCGTGCAGAACATCAGCCGCATGGCCCGCGCCCGCGGCATCATCACCATTGTCGACGGCGCCCACGCGGTGGCGCACTTCCCGTTCAAGTTGCGCGACCTGGAGATGGACTACTACGGCACCAGCCTGCATAAGTGGCTGCTGGCGCCCACGGGCACGGGGTTCCTCTACGTGCGGCGGGAGCGGATTGCGACGACGTGGCCGCTGCAGGCCGCGCCCGAGCGCCGCGACACCGACATCCGCAAGTTCGAGGAGATCGGCACGGCGCCGGCGGCCACGAAGGCTGCGCTCAACGAGGCACTGGCGTTCCACCAGGCCATCGGAACCGAGCGCGTGGCGGCGCGGCTGAAGTACCTCACGCTCCGGTGGGCCAACAAGCTCAAGGCCGACCCGCGCATCGTCATTCACACGCCGCTCGACCAGGTGTACGGCGTGTGCTGCGTGGGCATCAAGGACATCCCGGCCGTGAAGATCAACCAGTTCATGTGGGAGAAGTACCGCATCATCACCACGCCCATCACGCGGCCGGAATACAACGGCATCCGCGTGACGCCCAACATCTACACCCCGCTCGAGGAGATCGACGCCTTCACCGCCGCGATGGAGGATCTGCTGAAGAACGGGTTGCCGAAGGGGATGGCGTAGGGCCATGTTTTCGAGGATGCCCGCCATCCCGGCCGAGGCCCTCACGGCCGAGCAACGGGAGGCGGTGGCTGCGTTCAAGGCCTCGCGCGGGTCGGAGCCGTTCGGTCCCTTCGTGCCGCTACTGCGCAGCCCCGAGCTGATGACGCGCGTCAGCGCTCTGGGGCAGTACCTGCGCTTCAACAGCGCCCTGCCGCCACGGCTGAGCGAGTTTGTCATCCTCGTGACGGCCGCGCATTGGCGCGAGTCGTTCGAGTGGGACCTGCATGCCCGCATCGCGATGAAGGCGGGCCTCGACCTCACCACGATCAAGGCCATCGCCGACCTCGGGCGGCCCGCCGGGCTGCCCGAGGAGGAGGCCGTGCTCTACGACCTGTGCCGCGAGGTGCACGAGCGGCGGCCGGTGTCGGCGTCGGTCTACGAGCGCTCCGTGGCCGTGTTGGGCGAACAGAAGGTGATCGACGCCGTGGGCCTGTGCGGCTACTACTCGATGCTGGCCATGGTGCTGCACACGGCCAGCGACGCGGGCGCGGCGGCCGCGGAGCTGAAGCTCCCGGTGCCATGAGCACGGCCATCCACCGCCAGGTGGCCGAGGCCCGGGAGGGCCGGCTGGTCCGGGTGGTGGCACGCCTCGACTCGGGATGGGCCGTGATGGGCGACCCGCAGATCCTGCCGGGCTACTGCCTGCTGCTGCCCGATCCGGTGGTGCCCCACCTCAACTCGCTCACCGCCGAAGCGCGACGCCAATTCCTCGACGACATGGCGCGCCTGGGCGATGCCGTGCTGGCCGTCACCGGCGCCGAACGCATCAACTACGAAATCCTGGGCAACGTGGAGCCGGCGCTCCACGCGCACGTGCTCCCGCGCTACGCCACCGAGGCCACAGACCTTCGCACGAAGCCCGTGTGGCTGCACAACTGGGCCGCCGCAGAGGCCTTCGACGCCGCACGCCACGAGAATCTGCTGCGGCGGATCAAGGGCGCCGTGGGCCACAGATAAAACACAGATACAAACGGATCTCCGACTCTGGACGAATCAACGCGGACACGGAGTGCGCCGGTTCAAGGCGGGCCGCGGATGGTGATGAGGCAGGTGAGTCGATGATGGGGGCGGCTTTCGTGCGCGCATCTGCAGTCAGATGTATCACCCACTCGCACATCGCCGGGCTGGATCAGGTCGCCCGTCGAATGGCGATTCGGGCCAAGAGATGGGAAGGCACCGTGGGCCGACCCGACATACAGCAGTTCGCCGGTGCGCTCCAGGGGCAGCGAGCCCGCAAGGGCGTGTTTCTTACCACTTCGTCGTTCAGTGCCGAGGCCCGGCAGTATGCGGCCCAGATCGACACACGGATCGTGCTGATCGATGGCAATGAGCTGGGCCAACTGATGATCACCCGCGGCGTTGGTGTCTCGACCGCCACGACCTACGAGGTCAGGAAGATCGACTTCGACTACTTCAGCGAGGACAATGCGTAGATAGCCATTCTCTGTGTTTCATCTGTGGCCCACGGCCGCCGCCCTTCGGCTTGATGCGTCTTCCGCGGCTAGCAACAGCTTGATGGCGATCAGGCGCGCTTCAGCCGGCGAGAGTGTCACGACGTTGGACTGAGTGCCGACGGTCACAGCGATCGACACCCGGCCATCAGATTCACGGGCTACCTTGACGCTCATCATGTCCTCGTCTCGCTTGGAACGACGCGAAGGCCTGGGTAACTGGCGCGGGCTGCGGGTCCAAGCCTATCTGTGTTTCATCTGTGGCCCCCGGTTAGACTGATCCATCACCCCATGAAGCCTGCACTCGTCTTCAGTTGTCTCTTTCTCGTTGCCCTCTCTGCCTTGCCATCGGTGGCCGCCGCCCAGGAACACGTCCACGAACCGGCGCCGCCCGCCAAGCCCGCCACCCAGGCATCGGTGGCCCGGGGTGAGCGCCCCTCGGTCGTGGCCGTGTTGGCCACCGAGGCGCCCAGGATCGACGGCGTCCTCGATGAATCGGTGTGGGCCTCCGCCAATCTCGTGGATGAGTTCGTCCAGCAGGAGCCGGAGGAGGGCCAGCCCGCGTCCGATCGCACCGAGGTGCGCATTCTCTACGACAAGGGGCGCCTCTTCATCGGCGTCCGCGCGTGGGCGTCGCTGCCGGTGACGGCCACCGAGATGCGACGCGATGCCGACCGTCTCTTCGACGAGGACAACTTTCAGGTTATCGTCGACACCTTCCACGACTCGCGCAACGGCTACATGTTCCTCACGACGCCGCTCGGCGCCAAGCTCGAGCAGCAGGTATTCGACGAAGGGGAGGGCGGCGGGCGCGGCACCACGTCCAACGTCAACCGCAACTGGGACGGCATCTGGGGCGCGGCCGCGAAGATCCTGCCCGACGGGTGGACGGCCGAGATCGCGATCCCGTTCAGCACCGTGCGCTTCGTCCCGAAGGACGCGCAGGTGTGGGGCCTCAACTTCCAGCGCCACATCCGCCGCAAGAACGAGAGCGTGATGTGGGCGCCCATCCCCAGGGCCTACACGCTCACGAAGGTGAGCCTGGCGGGCGAACTGCAGGGCCTGTCGGGCATCAGCCGGGGCCTCGACCTCCGCCTGAAACCTTTCTTCGTGGGCGGTGGACGCAACCTCAAGACGTCGCCCACGCTGAGCACCACCGATGCGATCCACGACGTGGGCCTCGACGCGCGCTACGGCGTCACCGCCGGCCTGAACATGGATCTCACGCTCAACACCGACTTCGCGCAGGTGGAGGTGGACGAGCAGCAGGTCAACCTCACGCGCTTCGGCCTGTTCTTCCCGGAGAAGCGCGACTTCTTCCTGGAGAACTCCAACTTCTTCACCATGGGGACGGGCAGCTCGTTCACCTCCACGCAGGTGCAGACCGACCTGTTCTTCAGCCGGCGCATTGGCTTGTCTGAGGCCGGCACGCCCATTCCCATCCTGGGCGGCGCGCGGCTGGCCGGCAAGTCGGGCAAGAACAACATCGGCGTGCTCGACATCCAGACCGACTCGCAGTTCGGCAGGCCCGGCGACAACTTCTTCGTGAGCCGCTACAGCCGCGACGTGTTCAAGCGCTCACGGGTGGGCGCCCTTTTCATCAACAAGGACACGCTCGACGGCAGCGCCCACTACAACCGCACCATGGGCGTCGACGCGAACCTGGCGCCCACCGCCAACCTGCAGGTCAATTCATACCTCGCCAAGACGGTGACCCCCGGCAAGGACGGCAACGACATGGCGTTCTACGGGCGCATCGCCTATCGCGATCCGAAGTGGAACCTCTGGCTCAACTACCTCGACGTGCAGGAGAACTTCAGCGCCGAGGCCGGCTTTGTCCAGCGCACCGGCATCCGCACCACCAAGGCCTACTTCGGCCCCACGCCACGGCCCAAGGCCGGCAACGTCAAGCTGTTCGAGCCGATGTATGTGCTCACCTACATCACCGACCAGGCCAACCGGATGATCGGCCGCCAGCATCACTACATGCTGGGCACCACGCTCCGAGACGATTCGTTCATCAACGTGATCTTCCAGCAGACGCTGGACGTGCTCGACCAGCCGTTCCGCATCCGCCCCACCGTCGTCATTCCGGTGGGGAGCTACCAGATGAACGAGTGGATATTCACCTACAACACCAGCCCGGGCCGGCGCCTCTACGAGCGCCTCACGGTGTCGCCCAACCGGTTCTACGACGGCACGCGGCTGTCGATCACCGCGGCGGCGGGCGTTCGCGCGTCGAGCCGCTTCTCCACGGAGCTGCAGTACAACCGCAATGACGTGAAGATGCCCTGGGGCGACTTCCTGGTGAACCTGTCGACCCTGCGCGTCGACTACACGTTCTCGCCGCGAATGACCATCCGCAGCCTCACGCAGTACAACACGTCGACCCACGAGATCACCAACAACATCCGGTACAACTTCATCTACCGCCCCGGCAGCGACCTCTACATCGTCTACAACGACCTGTCGCAAACCGGGCTGCCCGCCGACATCTTCGGGCGGAAGGACCGCCAGCTCGTGGTGAAGATGACCTACCTGCTGCAGCGGTAGGCGCCACCCAAACCGCCGCCATCGCGGGCGTCGTCGCGCGGCTCAGGCAGGGTTGGCGTCGCGGCGGAACACCACGCAGTACGAGTTGCCGAACCACCGTTCGTGGTCGGTGACGAGCGTGAAGCCGGCGGCCGTGAACTCGGCGATCACCTCGCGGCGGGGCAGCGTGTCGCGGGGCGGGCCCGTGGGCGCATCGGGGTGGAACTCGATGATGGCCACCAGGGCGCCAGGCTTGGTGACGCGCCGCAGGTTCCGTAAGAAGCCCGGTCGTTCCCGTTCCAGGTCGCTGTAGACGCGTCGCAGCAGCACCGCGTCGCAGCACGAGAGCGGCAGCCGCGGAGCGTCGCCAGGCGTGCGCGTGATCACCGTCACGTTGTCGAGGCCCGAGGCGGCCACGGTGGCCATCAGCAGGTGCGCGGGGGTCGGCCCCGCGGTGGCAAAGGCCTGGCCCTCGGCGCCGATGCGCCGCGCCATGTCCACTGTCCAGCGTCCGCTGCCGGCGCGGATGTCGCCCACCGACTTGCCCGGCGCGAGCTCCAGCACCTCGGCGATGCGGTCGGCCTCCCGCGAGAAGCCGATGCCGGAGTCGTAGCGCTCCAGCAGCAGTCCCGCGCCAAGGCCCGTCGAGAACACCAGGGCCAGCGCGCCGCCCACGAAAAGCGCGGCGCGCGCGTCGAAGCGGAGCGGTTGGTTGGCGCTCATGGCGGAGTCTCCACAGGGTCGGAGCCGGAACGGTACACGGGCTTGATGGCGAGGTTACAGAAGAAGCCCACCACCAGCAAGGCGGCCATGATGAACAGCGTCACGTCGTAGGCCCGGCCGACGCTGATGCCCCTCGAGATCTGCGCCTGGCGCAGGTAGTTCACGGCCACCGGGCCGCAGACGCCCGCCAGCGACAGCGCGGTGAGCACCCGGCCGTTGATGGCGCCGACGTGGGCCGGCCCGAACACCTCGGCGATATAGGGCGGCATCAACGCGAACCCGGCGCCGTACATCGAGAGAATCACCGCGAAGCACGCCACGAACAGCACGAGGCTGCCTTGCTGTCCCGCAAAGGGCACCGCCGCGTACAGCAACGGGCCCACGACGAAGAACACGGCAAACGTGCGACGGCGGCCGATCGCGTCGGATAGCCACGCCCACAACAGCCGTCCCGTCATGTTGAAGAAGCTGAGCATCGCCACGAACACGGCCGCCGCCGAGCTTGAGAAATCGCCGAACACTTCCTGGATCATGGCGGCCGCCTGGCCGAGCACGCCCAGGCCGGCCGTGACGTTGACGAGCAGCACGCTCCAGAGCAGGTAGAACTCGCGCGTGCGCACCGCCGCTTCCACCGTGAGCCCCGCCGTGGCCGGGGCGTGGAAGGTGCCCGGCGTGCTCACCCACCCGGGCGGACGCCAGCCCGGCGCCGGGAGGCGGAACAGGAAGGCGCCGATGAGCATCAGCACGAGGTACACCGACCCCATCACCACGAACGACTCAGCCACGCCCACCGACGTGGGGCTGGCGAACCGCGCCATCAAGGCCTGCGACAGCGGCGCCGCCACGATGGCCCCGCCGCCGAAGCCCATCACGGCGAAGCCCGTGGCCAGCCCGGGCCGGTCGGGAAACCACTTCAGCAACACGGGGATGGGGGTGTTGAAGCCGATGCCGAGCCCGCAGCCGCCGATGACGCCGTACCCGAGGTAGAGCAGCCAGATCTGGTGGGTCCACACGCCGAGGGCCGAGAGGAAGAACCCTCCGCTGAAGCACAGGGCCGCGACGACACCGCTCGTGCGCGGCCCCACACGGTCTTGCCACCGCCCGGCCACGCCGGCCGACAGGCCCAGGAACACGTAGGCGAGCGTGAAGATCCAGCCAAGCGTGGTGAGCTTCCAGTCGTCGGGCGCGGACGAAGACACGCCCATCACCCTGGTGAGGGGCAGGTTGAAGACACTAAACGCGTACGCCTGACCGATGCTCAGGTTGATGCAGAGGGCGGCGGGTATGTTCCACCAACGGCTGAAACCTGCCCCAGCGACGATGCGCTCTTTGTATAGCACGCCGATCGGCACGATGATCTCCGAGCATTCTACGCCGAGCGGCCCCGGGCGGTATGACCATCGTCATACCCCCAGCGGGAGAGCGGTTCGACGAGCCGAACGGTCGCCTGCGCCCGGGCGGGGCGGCCAACCACCGCGTCGACGCCGAAGAGGTCACCGGCGTCGACCCGGACCGTGGCTACTGCCGGTCGTACACGATCGTGTTCTTCACCGGTCGTCCTTCCGCATCCGTGCCCGTTTGGACCACCGTCCGCGTCTTGCCGTCAGGTGAAACGGAGACAACCGACGTGATCGTGACCTTGCCATTCTTCTTTGAGATGGCCTCGTAACTGCGGCCATCGATCCGCCGGAACGTCAACGTGTCTGCGTTGGGGTTACCCCTGACTCGTGCGTCCTTGCCGTCGAATCTTGCCACCACCTCGGATCGGGTGGGCAGGCCAAACGTGCTCGGCACCGTCTCGACGACCTGCTTGAAGCCGCCCTCGACCGCGACGACGGTGACCGTCGAGCTCCTGGGGACCATCGACGGGCTGTACTTCGACTTGGCGGCGTTGAGCTTCCAGGTGCCAACCCACGGGTCGGCCGATTGGCCGGTGGAATGGGAAGCGGGCAGCAGGCTGCCCATGACGACGGCGCCGATTACGAGAATCCGCATCCGCATCTGTCACCTCCTGTGAACGACGAGGCAGAAGGGATCATACACCCGCGAATCGGGCGGGCGGAATCGCCTGACCGAACGGGCGGAACGCCGTGTGGAATGCAGCGCCCGTGTAGAATTGCTGGCCATATGAGAGAAGCCGTCATCGTGGCCAGCAGCCGCACACCCCTGGCCAAGTCGCACCGGGGATCCTTCAACATGACGCGCCCCGACGACCTGGCCGCCCACTGCATCGCCGACGTGCTGCGGAAGACGCCCCAACTGGGGGCTGGCGAGATCGAGGAGGTGATCCTCGGGTGCGGCCAGCCGCACGGACCGCAGGGGCACAACATCGCGCGCGTGGCGGCCCTTCGCGCCGGCCTGCCCGTCAGCACCCCGGGCGTAACGGTGAACCGCTTCTGCAACTCGGGCCTGCAGGCCATCGTGAACGCGGCGCACATGGTGCTGCACGAGGGCGTGGACGCCGCCATCGGCGGCGGCGTGGAGTCGATCACCATGCTGCAGCGCGACCAGTCGCCCAACCCCTGGGTGCAGCAGCACTATCCCGGCCTCTACATGGTGATGGGCGAGACGGCGGAAGTGGTGGCCAATCGCTACGGCATCAGCCGGCTTGCGCAGGATGAGGTGTCGCTGGTCAGCCAGCAGCGCGTGGCGCGGGCGCAGCAGATGGGCCTGCTCGACGGCGAGATCGCGCCCATCGACGTGACGCGGGCGGTGCTCGACAAGAAGACGGGAGAGAAGGTGGGTGAGGAGGTGGTGCGGGTTGAACGCGACGAGTGCAACCGGCCCGACACCACGATCGAGGGGCTGCGGAAACTGGCGCCCGTGTTCGACACCACGAGCGGGCAGGGCAGCGTGACCGCGGGCAACTCGTCGCAGCTTTCCGACGGCGCGTCGGCCACGCTGGTGATGTCGATGGACCGGGCGAAGGCCCTGGGTGTGACGCCCCTGCTCGTGTATCGGGGCTACGCCGTGGCGGGCTGTGAGCCCGACGAGATGGGCATCGGGCCGGTGTTTGCCGTGCCCAGGCTGCTGAAGAAACACGGCCTGGCGGTGGACGACATCGGCCTCTGGGAACTGAACGAGGCGTTTGCGTCGCAGGTGGTCTACTGCCGCGACCGCCTGGGCCTGTCGATGGACCGGTTGAACGTGAACGGCGGGTCCATCGCCATCGGCCACCCGTTCGGCATGACCGGGTCGCGGCTCGTCGGCACGATCGCCAACGAGATGCTCCGCCGCAAGGTCCGCTACGGCGTCGTCACCATGTGCGTGGGCGGCGGCCAGGGGGCGGCGGCGCTGTTCGAGGCGTGCCGGTAGGGCGCCAGCTTTGCTGGAAGCCGCATCCCTCGCCGACGAGCGAGCGGGTCGTGAATGCGCGCGCGGCTGCCGGCTTCGTACTTGTACCAGCCGGCGCCGAGCGCGTTGACGGGCGGGTTGTCGACGGTGATGATGGCGACGCGGTTGCGGGTGTCGTAGCGAATCAGTTGTGACATGGGCGGCAGAAGGGTACGTGGACCAGGTCAGAGCATAGCCGGTGTAGACTCGCTCGCATGGCTGACCTCCTGTTTCGCGAAGCGTCCAGCGCCGATTGGCCACGCGTGGCCGGCCTCCTGAGCGAGTCGAAGCTGCCCGACGCCGGCGCGGCCGACCACCTGCCACACTTCGTGCTGGCGTTCTCGAACGGGGCGCTGGTGGGGTGCGCCGGCCTCGAGGTGTACGGGTCCTACGGTCTGCTGCGGTCGGTCGCCGTGGCATCCAGCGCGCGCGGCAAGGGCCTGGGCGCGGAACTGGTGTCGCGCGTGCTCGATCACGCGCGGGCCGAGGGCGTGCGCGAGGTCATCCTCCTCACCGAGACCGCGCCCGCCTACTTCCCGAGGTTCGGATTCGAAACCATCACGCGCGCCGCGGTTCCAGACGCGGTGATGGCATCCGTGGAGTTTACCGGCGCGTGCTGCGCGTCGGCGGCCGCGATGCGGCTGCGGCTGGCCTGATTCGGCCCGGCATTCGCCCCTCGCGCGGGCGGTCCAGCAGGGGACGATGGCCCTGCGGTGCAGCCCGGGGCCCCGGGGTGCGACGATAAGCCGCACGCCTGTTTCGAGCGCTTCATTTCATACTTTTGACACCCGGGCGTCCCCTCCCCCTGGTCATCGTGTGTCACAAGGAGCGCCATGTCCCGTATCCCCGGCTTCATCGTCCCCGTCCTTGCCAGTTTCCTCATCATGCCGTCGCTCGTGACCGCGCAGGCGGTGGGCACGCTGGCCGGCACCATTACGGGACCGGACGGCGCGCGCCTGCCGGGCGTGACCGTGGTCGTGGCAGGGCCGTCTGGTGAAACCAGGGTGATAACCGGCAATCACGGCGGATACCTGGTCACGGGCCTGCTGCCGGGCGCCTACAACGTCCGTGCGGAGTTGCCGGGCTTTCGCGGTTCCGAGATCCGCGCCGTTCAGTTCACGGGCGCGGAAACGGTCACGGTGGATCTCGCCCTCGCCCTGGCCGCGCTGCAGGACGCGGTGAAGGTGACGGGCAGCGCGCCGGCCGACAGCCTCGAGGCGCCGCGCATCAACGAGAGCGGAGCGCGCGACGTGGGCGATGCCCTCACCGGCGTGGCCGGCATCTGGAAGATCCGTAAGGCCGCCATTGCCAACGACCTCGTGCTGCGAGGCTACCAGGGCGACAACGTGAGCGTGCTCATCGACGGCATGCGGCTCTACGGCGCGTGCCCGGGGCACATGGACCGCACGGCGTTTCACGTGGACTTCGCCGAGGTGGAGCGCGTGGACGTGGCCAAGGGCCCCTTCGACCTCCGCAACCAGGGCAGCCTCGGCGGCGCCGTCAACATCGTCACCAAGCGGCCCGACGAGGGCCTGCACGCCACGCCGGGCGTCACGATAGGGTCGTATGGGTACCTGAACCCGTCGGTGACGGCCTCGGCGGGCAACAGGCGCATCGCGGCGCTCGGCGGTTACTCGTTCCGGTCGTCCGACGCCTATACCGACGGCCGCGGCGAGTCGATGCTGGCGGTCGCCAACTACCGCGACGCGGCGTACGACGAGAAGGCGTTCTCGATCAACACCGGGTGGGCCCGCGTGGATGTGGCCCCGGCCGACGGGCATGCCGCGCAGGTGTCGTACACCGCGCAGCGTGCGGATCTCATCCTCTACCCCTACCTGCGGATGGACGCCATCTACGACAACGCCGACCGCGTGAACACGGGCTACGACTTCACGAAGGGCGTGGGGAAGGTCGCGGGCATCCGGGCGCAGGGGTACTACAGCCGGGTGAAGCACTTCATGACCGACCAGTTCCGCACGTCGGCCCCCCCGTCGGCCGAGCGCCCCTACAGCATGGGCACGCTGGCCAGCACCGAAACTACGGGCGGCAAGGTGGAGGCCACGTGGTCCAACGGCTTCGCCGGCGTCGAGGCCTATTCGCGCTTCTGGGGCACCGAGGGCTACGCGATGATGAGCCAGTACCGGCCCGCGTATGCGCTGCCCGACGTCACCATCAATGCCGTGGGCGTGTACGTGGAACACGCGGTGCAGCCGTCCGCCGCCTGGCGGCTCGACCTGGGCGCCCGCTACGACCACGCCTCCAGCGCCGCGGACCTGGCCAAGGCGAACACGGACCTCTACTACGCGTACCACGACACGCGTGCCATCGAGGCCACCGACGATGCGCCGTCGGCGAAGGCGCGCCTGACGTGGCAGCCCACGGCCGACCTCACGCTGAGCGGCGGCGTCGGCCTGTCGGCCCGCGTGCCCGACGCGCAGGAGCGCTTCTATGCGGTGGCCAGCATGGGTACCGACTGGGTGGGCAACCCCACGCTGGCCACCACGAGCAACGTGGGCCTCGACGCCACCGTCACCTACAAGCGGCCGCGCCTGTCGCTGAACGCGTCGGCGTATCGCGACGACCTGCGCGACTTCGTCACCGTCTACTCACAGAAGCGCGTCCACATGCCGGCCATGACGATGCCGGGCATGGGCATGGCGATGCCGGCGGTGAACACGCTGGCGCGGTCGTTCGCCAACGTCGACGCCACGATGACCGGCGCCGAGGTGGAGGGCGTGGTGTCGCTCACCGAGCGCGTGTTCCTGGCGGGCGACGTGTCGGGGGTGCGGGGCCGCCAGGCGCCTTTCGCCGCGAGCGGGATCACCAGCGCGAACCTGGCGGAAATCCCGCCGATGCGGTCGCGCCTGTCGCTGCGCTACGACGCGCGGAAGCCCAGGGGCGGCTACTTCATGGAGGCGGAGGGCGTGTACTCGGCGGCCCAGGACCACGTGAACGCCGACGTGCTGGAGCTGGCCACGCCCGGCTACTTCGTGGCCAACGCCCGCGCCGGCGTGCAGATGGGGGCGGCGCAAGTGACGGTGGGGATCGCGAACCTGCTCGACCGGGCCTACGTGGAGCACCTGTCGTACCAGCGCGACCCCTACCGGTCGGGCGTCCGAGTGTATGAACCCGGACGCAACATCTATGCGTTGTTGAACGTCAGGTTCTAGGGGCCCCTCGCCCGCGCGGCGGGCACGCTTGTTAGCCGGCGGTCTTGGGCGTAGGATTGGCCCATGACCAAGCCCATGGCGACGGTGCTGGCTGATGCGCTTCGTCTCGATGATGACGCACGCGCCACTTTGGCCGCCGAGTTGCTGGCGAGCCTGGACGGCCCTGCCGACCCAGAGGCGGAACACGCCTGGGATACCGAGATTTCGCGCCGCATCGAGGCGATTGAGTCGGGGGCCATGCCCCTCGAACCATGGGATAGCGTCCGCCGCCGAATCGAGAAGGACATCCTCGGTCGGTGACACCGATTCTGTTCGCAACACCGGCCTCACAGGAACTCGAGGCCGCGATTCGCTGGTACGAGGAGCGGTGCGAAGGGCTCGGTGCGGAACTCTACGACGCAACGGTCGCCGGGCTCGAATTGATCGCCACACATCCCGAGATCGGGGGCTTGCGGCCAGACCCGTTGCCAACTCGCCAGCTGGTTCTTCAGCGCTTTCCCTACAAGATTGTGTATCGGGTGCGTGCGCACGACTTGTATATCGTTGCGATCGCACACACAAGCCGACGGCCTGGATACTGGAAGGATCGCCAGTAGGTAGTCCGGCTAACGGACGGCACCCGTCGGGTTCATGCGCAGGTTAGGCCGCTACACTTCCGGCCACATGGGCGTCGAGTAGTAAACGCCCGCCGCCAACGCCACGGCGCCTGCGATGAGCAGAGCCGGCACCAGGCGATTGTCGGCCACGCGGGCAGCCTAGGCTCGAAGCGCCACGGCGACGACGATGATCGCACTCAGGTAGAAGGCTTCGCCAAGATTCGCCGGTGTCTTCGGCATGGTGCCCGCGTAGAAGAGTGCGAACCACGCCGCAAACGGCAGCACGAAGATTGCCAGCTCCGACCAGTGCCACTGAATCGATCGGCGCGAGAACCACACGATCGGCAGCACGACCGGCGGGCTTCCCGTAGTCGAGTCGCTCGCCTCCACCACGATGTCATGTTCCCATCCGTCTCCAAAGTCGTACTCGTGGATCATTCGGTCTTTCGGTTTGCGCAGAACCTCGCGAAGACGGATCCGCCGCTCATTCTCCCGATGCATCCCGAGTTCTGGGTCAGACTGCCCGTAAAGCGTTGACCCTCGCCTGAACTGATGGAGGTGGCTATCCGTCCAGCCCATCACGACTTGCAGAATCTCGTGTAGTTGCAACAGGGTTACGTCAGCATCAACCTCCACGCGCCGCCAGATGGCCGGCCGCGATCCCCGAAGCGTCACCGTGAGTCGATATGTCCTCGCATCCATGAACGCGTCACCCGATCTCTGGATTCGTGTCGCAGTTCTATGCAGCTGTCATCTTGAATGTGTCAGGTTGGACCCACACTTGCCGGAAAGATTGAGCCTCGATGAGGGAATTTAGCTCAACAGCAAAGCCGAGAGCGTCGATTATCGGACCTGTCCGGAGAGAAGGGCTGTTGGATCGGAGAAGCAGTGGCGTCTCGGAATTGCGTGCTCTTATAGCGTCACGAGAAAAAGAACTGCGCCAATTTGGTTTCGGGCAAGCAGAACGAGCATCGCCTTTTGGAAATCGACCGGGTCTCGGCAACCGGCCAACGCCGCGGACACTGTGGGCCGTCTGGAAGGCCGCCGCCCGATCGAGTGCGAGGTCAACGAGCACCTGCCAGCCTGCGATGTCCGCGTCTACCTGGAGGACGACTTTCGCGCGGCGCTCGGGACTGAGCGGGCGCGGGAGCAAGGCGCCCCGCTACTCGCCTCTCAGTGCAGTAGCTGGATCTCGGAAGGTTGATGCTAGCGACGATGACATGGTCCTGCTGGAAACCCGGATCCACCTGCTGCAAGTTCCAGAAACTCCGAATCAGCAGTCCCGCGCCGATGAGGAGCACTGTCGCGAGGGCGATTTCCGACACCGCAAGCAGCTGGCGCAGCCGCTGACGGGCGCGACCGCCGCTCGCCCCGTGTCCGCCTTCCTTCAGCGATCCGGTCAGCTCCGGCCGGGCGATCTGGACGGCCGGCGCAAGGCCGAACAGCACGCTGGCGAGGAGCGCCAGGCCGCCCGTAAAGGCGAGCGCTCGAAGGTCGAGCGCCACGTCGTCGATGCGTGGCAAACCGGGTGCGAGCACCGGGAGAAGACTCACCCCCCAGCTACCGACGAGCAGGCCGGCCACACCGCCCGCGACACCGAGGAGCACGGCTTCGGTAAGGAGCTGGCGGACGATCCGCCAGCGACCGGCGCCCAGGGCGATCCGGATCGCGATTTCCTTCTGCCGTCCGGTCGCCCGCGCGAGTAGCATGTTGGCGACGTTCGCGCAGGCGATGAGCAGCACGAAGCCGACGGCACCCAGCAGCACGAGCAAGGCAGACCTCGTGTCGCCGATCACCGTCTCGACAATGGGTGTGACGACCACGCGCCAGTCTTTGTTGCTCCCGGGGAATTCCTGGTCGAGCCGTTCGGCGATCGTGTTCAGCTCGGTGCGCGCCCGCTCGACGGTCGCCCCGTCCTTCAGGCGGGCGACCGCTCGGAGGTAGTGTGAGCCGTGATTCTGGCGGTTCTCGGTCGTGAGCGCAACGGGCACCCACAGCGCGATCTCGGAAGCGAGGAACTCGAAGCCGTGCGGCATGACTCCGATGACGGTGTAACGGCGTCCAGCGAGCGTGAGCGACTGGCCCAGGATGTCCGGCGCGCCGCCGAACCGCCGCTGCCAGAGTTCCTGGCTCAGGATGACGACATCGTCGCGCCCCGGCTGGTCTTCTTCGGGCAGGAACTCACGGCCGAGGAGCGGCCGCATGCCAAGCATCGTAAAGAGGCCGGCCGAGACCCCGGCGCAACGCAGATCCTCGGGCTCGCCGCGGCCGGTCAGGGTGAGGGATGTCGACTGGTGAACACCTATCTGACTGAAGACCGTGTTCTCCTGCTGCCAGCTCACGAAATTCCCTGGTGAGACGCTGAAGCGCCCGATCCGTGGATGTGTTTCGTTGAGCACGAGCAGGCGATCTGGATTCTCGAAGGGCAGCGGACGAAGCAGCACGGCGTCCACCACGGTGAAGATGGCGGTGTTCGCGCCGATCCCGAGCGCAAGCGCCAGGACGGCGACGATCGTAAAGGCCGGGCTCCGGACGAGCACCCTGATCCCGTACCGGACATCCGGCAGCAGCGCTGTCATGGCTGGTCTCCGCAGCTGGCCTGACTGGTGTTCCCTTACCGGGTTGCAGATGAATTCTCGACAGGTTAGACGGGAAAGCGACAGGTTGCGTTGACGCCCAAGCCCCGAACGGCCGGACAGGTGTTCGCGGCGTCTGTGTGGCACTGCCCATCGGCTGGCTGCTTTGAATTTAGACGCATAACAAAGGCCAATCCTGCAATGCTTGCAAGGTACCACGAGAGGGTTCGTTCGCCGTTAGCCAGGGAACTCACTGAATTGACGGGGTTCTTGACTATCCGGCTTGCGGCGGTTTCCAGCATATCGAGTCGCGGGCACCCGCTCCCGGAAGCGGCCTCCCAGACCGACAATCCCTCTCGGCGGGCCGTGCTGAGTCCGCCAACCGCCTTCGCCAAGGCTACGGCGCGTTGACCGCAATCACGAGTGGGATTCGTCGGGATGGGAGGTTCTCGCCCGGCCCTGTCATCCGTGACACGGCCGGGCGAGAACCTCTGAACCCGTGAACCTCTGAACCCGTGAACCTCTGAACCTATCCTCCGAAGACATACCCGCCCTTCGCCACCGTGGCGTCGGCCAGCCGGCGCCGCATCGCCACCGTGTTGGCGGGCGTCACCTTGAGCAGGCGCCGGAGCGCGGCCAGCTGCGTGCGCAGCACGTCGCCGTCGGCCATGGCGGCCAGGCAGCTCCGCGCGGCCAGCTCAATGCGGCCGGCGGCCTCGTTCACCGAGATGCGGGTGGCATCGAGGTGCGCCTCGAGGTTGGCGAGGGCGCGCGCGGAGGCGTCCTGCGCGCGCAGCACGGCGCTTTCGGCCGCGTAGGTGTCGATCAGGATGTCGGCCAGGTAGCTCAACACCTCCTGCTCCTGTTCGAGCTTGGCGCCGTAGCGCTGCATGGCCGTGCCGGCCACCATCAGCACCACCTTCTTGAAGGCGCCGCAGGCGCGCAGCTCGCCCACCAGCACGCCCTCGGTGTCGTCGGGCACGCTCATCGACGGGCTCATGATCTCGTCCTGCAGCTGCTTGGCGGCGGCGAGCAGCGGGAGGTCGCCCTTGAGCGCCTTCTTCATCAGCATGCCCGGGATGAGCAGGCGGTTGATCTCGTTGGTGCCCTCGAAGATGCGGTTCACGCGGGCGTCGCGGTAGTGGCCCTCGGCGGGGTAGTCGTGCACGAAGCCATTGCCCCCGTGGATTTGCAGGTTCTCGTCGACCACGAAGTCCGCGGTCTCGCTGCCCAGCACCTTGGCGATCGACGCCTCGACGGCGAACTCCTCCAGGGCCTGCAGCATCGGGCGGGGATCGTCGGCCTTCTTGTCAGGCGTCGCGGCGATGCGTTGGTCGATGAGGCCGGCCGTGCGGTACATCATGGCCTCGAGCGCGTACTCGCGAGCGGTCATCTCACCGAGCTTGTGCTTGATGGCGCCGAAAGTGGCAATGGCCACGCCGAACTGCTTGCGGCTGGCGGCGTACTTCGCGGCCTCTCCCGTGGCGCGCTTGGCGCCGCCCGAGCACATGGCGCCCAGCTTGAAGCGCCCGAAGTTGAGCACGTTGAAGGCCACCTTGTGGCCCTTGCCGATCTCGCCCAGTACCGCGTCGGCCGGCACCTTCACCTCTTGCAGGATGACGGGCGTGGTGGACGAGGCGTGCAGGCCCAGCTTGTGTTCTTCCTTGCCGCTCGACACGCCCGGCCACGCCTTTTCCACGATGAACGCGGTGAAGTGTTCACCGTCGACCTTGGCAAAGACGATGTAGATGTCGGCGAAGCCGCCGTTGGTGATCCACATCTTCTCGCCCGAGAGGACGAAGCTGCCGTCGGCCTGCTTCATGGCTCGCGTCTTGGCGCCCAGGGCGTCGGAGCCGGCGCCCGATTCGCTGAGGCAGTACGCGCCCACCGTCTCGCCGGCGACGAGCTTCGGCAGGTACTTCTGCTTCTGCGCCTCGGTGCCGAACATGTAGATCGGCAGGATGGTGAGGTTGGCCTGCGCGCCGAACGTGGCGGCGAATGAGGCGTGCTGGGCAATCTGCTCCGACACCACGAGCGTGGCGATCTTGTCGAGATCCACGCCGCCGTAGACCTCGGGGATGTTGGTGCCGAACAGGCCCAGCGCGCCGCACTTCTTGACGAGCTCGCGCTGCAGCGCCCAGTCTTTCTGCTCCAGGCGCTCGTTGGCCGGCATCACCTCGCCGACGATGAACTCGCCGGCCGTCTGCCGGATGAGCTCGTGCTCCTCGGTGATCTTCTCGGGCGTCATCACCGCCGCGGGATCGGTCTCCTCGATCAGCCACGCCCCACCCTTCATCGTCTTGCCGGTCATCGTCGCCATAACAGTCTCCTGAACCCCTGAACCCCTGAACCCCTGAACCCCTGAACCTCTGAACCCCTGAACCCCTGAACCCCTGAACCCCTGAACCTACATCCGTTCAAATATCCCCGCGGCGCCCATCCCGCCCCCCACGCACATGGTGACCATCCCGTACCGCGCCTTGCGCCGGTGCATCTCGTAGATGAGCGTGGCGGTGAGCTTGGCGCCGGTGCAGCCCAGCGGGTGACCGAGCGCGATGGCGCCGCCGTTGACGTTCACCCGGCCGGGGTCGATGGGGAGCTCCTTGAGGCAGGCCAGCGCCTGCGACGCAAACGCCTCGTTGAGCTCCACGAGATCGATCTGGTCCAGCGTGAGGCCCGTGAGCTTCAGCACCTTGTGAATGGCGGGCACCGGCCCGATGCCGAACAGCTCTGGCTTGACCCCTGCGGTGGCGTAGCCCACGAAGCGGGCGAGCGGCGTGAGGCCCCGCTCCTTGGCGAGCCCGGCCGAGGTCACCACCACGGCCGCCGCGCCGTCGCTCATCTGCGACGAGTTGCCTGCAGTCACGGTACCCGACACGTGGAAGGCGGCCTTGAGCTTGGCCAGGGCCTCGAGCGAGGTCTCGCGGCGCGGCCCCTCGTCGGTGTCGAAGACGATCTCCCGAAAAAGGGGACTGTCCCCTTTACCTCGACGCCTCTGGAAAAGGGGACTGTCCCCTTTTTCGGCGACGCGGACCGTGACGGGCACGATCTCGTCCTTGAAGCGGCCGGCCTCGATGGCGGCCAGCGCGCGCTGGTGGCTGCCGAGCGCGAAGGCGTCCTGGTCTTCGCGCGAGATGGCCGACAGCCGAGCATGGTTCTCGGCCACCAGGCCCGTGCTGAGGTACACGTCGGGGTAGGTGGCCACGAGCACCGGGTTGGGCGACACCTTGTTGCCGCCCATCGGCACCAGGCTCATCGACTCGGCGCCGCCGGCCACCACGGCCTGCGCCTGTCCCAGCATGATGCGCTCGGCGCCATAGGCAATGGCCTGCAGCCCCGACGAGCAGAAGCGATTCACCGTGACGGCCGAGGCCTCCACGGGGATGCCGGCCCGCAGGCTGGCGATGCGCGCCACGTTCAGGCCCTGCTCGGCCTCGGGCATCGCGCACCCCAGGATCACGTCGTCTACCAGGGCCGGGTCGAAGCCGGGCGCGCGCGACAGCGCGGCGCTGATGGCCGCCGCTCCCAGTTCGTCGGGCCGCATCACGCTCAGCGTGCCCTTCGGGGCCTTGCCCACCGCGGTGCGGACGGCCGAGACGATCACTGCGTCATGCATGGAAGTCTCCCAGGAGGTCCTCGACGGCTTCGCCGACGAGGCTCGCCTTTCCCTCGAACAGATGATTGGCGTCCTCGATCACCGCCAGCTCCTTCGGCTCGGGGAGCTGCGCGTAGAACTTGCGGACGCCCTTGATGGAAATCAGCTCGTCGCTCTCGCCGTGGATAATGAACTTGGGCAGCGTGCAGGTGAGGAGCGGATCGAACTCGTACCGGTCCACGGGCGGTGCGATGCCCAGCAGCAGCGACACGCGCGGGTCGGCGGCGCCTGTGGTCATGGCAATCCACGACCCGAACGACATGCCGGCGGCCCAAATGGGCAGGCCCGGAAAGCGGGCGGCCGCGAAGTCGATGGCGGCGGTGAAGTCGGCCATTTCGCCCGGGCCCGCGTCGAAGGTGCCGGCGCTGCGGCCGACGCCGCGGAAGTTGAAGCGGAGCGCGGCCACGCCGATGCGGGGCATGGCCTTGGCCGCCTGGTAGACCGCCTTGGTGTGCAGCGTGCCGCCGTGCAGCGGGTGGGGATGGCCGAACACGGCCACGGCCCTGGGCTCGCCCTCGGGCAGGTCCAGCAGCGCCTCGAGCGGGCCTTCGGGCCCGGGTATCTCACGCAGGAATTCGGTCGGCATCCACAAACCTTCCCAGGACGTCGGCAAAGGCATCGGGTCTCGTCACGATGCCGATGTGACCGGTGCGCTCCAGCACCACGTGGGTCGCGGACCGTAGTTGATTCAGGTAGCGCTGGCATTCGTCCATCGGCACCACCTTGTCGAGGCCGGGCTCGCCGGTGACGACCAGCACCGGTGCGGTGATGGCGCCCGGATCGGCGAAGGCATGGGTCTGCGCCCACTGGACGCGGCGCGCCATCTTCGACGGCGACATGGGCGACCCGGCCACGCGCGCCGTCTGGCGGACGATGAAACGCAGCCGCTCGCCAAGGCGCGGCAGCGCCGCGGTCACTTCCGACCCGAGCCGGCCAGGCGCCGTCACCACGAACAACGGGCTCAGCAACCGGGGCGCCTTCATGTAGAGCCGTGCCCGGGCGTTGGGCTGCCATCCGGCGTGCAGCGCCGAGACGAGCACCAGCGCCTGCACCCGATCGGGATACCGCGCCGCAAACTCGGAGGCGATGAGGCCGCCATACGACACGCCGGCGATGATCGCCCTCGTGAGGTGCGCCCGGTCCAGCGCCTCGTTCACCTGCTCCACGTAGTTCTCGAACGCGCGCGCCGGATGGCACGGAAACCCGCTCGTGCGCTCGTCGCATAGCGAGAACGAAATCACGCGGTGCGTCCGCGCCAGCGCCTCCACGGCAGGGCGCATCCACTCCCAGCGGCCCTGCAGGCCGGGGATGAGCACGATGGGCGTTTCTTTCCCGATATCAATCATTACGGGTTCTACAGGTTCTACCGGTTCTACGGGTTCTACGGGTTCTACAGGTTCAAACGCTCCCGTCAAGGATCAAGCTCTCGTCAAGGATCAAGCTCCCGTCCGCATCCAAACTCCCGTCAGTTTCGTAACGGTTTGCCGGTCTTCAACGTGTACTGGATGCGCTCCAGCGTCTTGCGCTCGCCCAGCAGGCTCATAAAGGCCTCGCGCTCCAGGTCCAGCAGGTACTGCTCGGGCACGGTGGTCGCGTGCGGCAGCGCGCCGCCGCCGAAGATGTGCGCGAGCTTGCGGGCGATGAGCGCGTCGTGATCGCTGGCGCGGCCGGCCCGCCACATCAGGTGCACGCCCAGGTTGAGCGCGGCGGTCACCGACTCGCCACCCACCGGGATGGCCGTGCGCGGCGCCGGCCTGTGATAGCCCTCGCGCACGCGGCCGAGCGCCCGTGCCTTCGCGTCGGCCATCAGCCGATCGCGGTTCATGGTGAAGGCGTCGGTCACCGAGAGGTAGCCGAGCCGCACCGCGTCGGGGCCGCTGGCCGACACCTTGGCCAGCGCCACGGTCTCAAAGGCCTTCTGGATATAGGGGAGCGGATCGCTTTGCGGCGTCGGCAGTTGCGCCATGGCCCGCGCCGTCATCTCCTTGGTGCCGCCCCCGGCCGGGATGAGCCCCACGCCGGCTTCGACCAGGCCCATGTAGGTTTCCGCCGCCGCCTGCACCCGGTCGCCGTGCAGCGCAATTTCGGCGCCGCCGCCCAGCGCGAGCCCGGCCGGTGCAATCACCACGGGCACCGGGCTGCACCGCAGGGCCATCGTGCCCTGCTGGAACGCCCGCACCATCATGTCGAGCTCGTCCCAGTTGCCCTCTTGCGCCTCGAGCAGCACCAGCATGAGGTTGGCGCCCGCCGAGAAGTTGGGCGCGTCGTTGCCCACCACCAGCGCCTGGAAGTTCTTCGCGGCCTCCTTCACGCCGGCTTGAAGCATGGCCACCGTGTCGCCGCCGATGGCGTTCATCTTCGAGTGGAACTCCACGGCCAGCACGCCGTCGCCGAGGTCCACCAGGCTGGCGCCCGCGTTCTTCTTCACCACGCGGCTGCGTTCCTTGGCGGCGCGCAGAATCTGCAGGTCGGGGGCCGCCGCGGGCACCAGGCCCTCGCGGAACCGGTTGCGCCCGCCGTCGAGCACCGCCTGCACCAGCGGCGGCGTGCCGCCGCGCATGGCGTGGCCGCCCACTGCCTCGGCCGCGGCCATCACCTCGCGCACGCCGATGACGTCGAACAGCTCGAACGGCCCAAGGTCCCAGCCAAACCCCCACCGCATCACCCGGTCCACATCGTCGATGGAATGGGCGATCTCGGGCGCGACCCGCGCGGCGTACACCAGCGTCGGCGCCAGCGTGGCGCGCAGGAAGGCGCCGGCCTTGTCCTTGGCGGCAAACAGCATCCGCACGCGCTCGGCCAGATCGTCCATCGACTTGCCGGCCTCGATGGAGCCGATGCGCGCCGACTGCTTCTGGCGGTAATCTCCGGTGGCCGGGTCGAGCGTCCAGATCTCCGACTCGCCGGCCGCGTTCTTGCGGCGCTGGTAGAAGCCCTTGCCCGCCTTCTCGCCAAGTTGGCCTGCCTTGAGCATGGCCTCCACTAGCGGCGGCACCGCAAAGGCGGCGCGGTCGGCCTCGTCGGGCAGGCGCTCGTTGAGGTTGCGCATGACGTGGGCCAACACGTCGATGCCCGCGATGTCCATGGTGCGAAACGTCGCGCTGCCCGGCCGGCCCAGGGCCGGGCCGGTGATCGCATCCACCTCCTCGATGGTGAAGCCGCCGGCGGCGAGAGCCTCGAGCGTGCGCGCCACGCCGTAGAGCGCGATGTGGTTGCCGATGAAGTTGGGCGTGTCCCTGGCCACCACCACGCCCTTGCCCAGCAGGTGGTCGCCGAGGTGCGTGATGGCCGCCACCACCGCCGGATCGGTCTCGGCCGTCGGCACGATCTCGAGCAGCCGCAGGTAGCGCGGCGGGTTGAAGAAGTGCGTGCCGAGCCAGTGCTTCCGGAAGTCGTCGGACCGGCCCTCGGCGAGCGCCGCAATGGGAATGCCCGACGTGTTGGAGCTCACAATCGAGCCGGCGCGCCGCTTCTGGTCGACCCTGGCCAGCAGTTGCTGCTTGATGTCGAGCCGTTCGACGATGGCCTCGACAATCCAGTCGGAGGCGCTGATGCGATCGAGGTCGGTGTCGAAGCCGCCGGTGGTGACCAGCCGCCACGCCTCGGGCGTGAACTGCGGATCGGGCTTGAGCCGCCGCGCGTTCTCGAGACCCTTCTTCGCCTGGTCGGCGGTGACGTCCAGCAGCAGCGACGGGATGCCGGCGTTGGCGCAGTGCAGCGCAATCTGCGCGCCCATGGTCCCCGCGCCGAGAACGGTAACCGAGTTGATCGTCATGTTGGCCATCCCACGATCTGTGTCATCTGCGTCATCTGCGGCCGACTCCGTTCAGGAAGAGATCGACGACGGCATCGGCATCGGCGGCCAGCGCGTACTTGCGCTGGCTGAGCACCCAGTTGGTGGCCATCTCGTCGAGGGCGCCGAAGAAGATCTTGGCGGCTGTCGTGGCGCTCACCGTCTTGCGGAACGCGCCGCCCTGCTGGCCGTCGGCGATGGCCTGGCGAATCAACTTGAGGTAGTCCTGCAGGAACGTCGCCGAGAAGCGCTCCATGAACTTCACCGACTGGCGCAGCTCCACCTGGAAGACCACCGCAAGGTGGCGGTCGCGCCCGAGCCGCTCCAGGTGCAGGCGCGCGATGATGCGGAGCCGCTCCACCGGATCGGCGACGCCCTCGAGCGCCGACCGGCCCTCGGCCAGCACTTCGGCCATCGACTTCTCGAAGATCGACACCAGCAGGTCGTCCTTGCTGCGGAAGTACAGGTACACGGTGCCGGCGGCCACGCCGGCCACGCGCGCAATGTCGGCCACTTGCGACTGGTGGAAGCCGTTCTGCGCAAACACCCGCGTGGCGGCGCGCAGGATGGCGTCGCGCTTGTCGTCCCGCGCCCGGGACGAGCCTGAGCCTGTCGAAGGCTCGGCGACGGTTGGCTTGACGGCTGTCAGCCGTCGTGCAGTGGAGGCAGGCATGGGCGGATCCCTGTGAATGAATGTTCATTCATTCTAGGGTGCACCGGTGCGCGGGTGCAAGGGTGCAGGGTGCAGGGGTGCAGGGGTGCAGGGGTGCAGGGTGCAGGGG
>CAYJPQ010000044.1:0-27750 GCA_964372085.1 uncultured Bifidobacteriaceae bacterium
TGGTGGCGTCGGCGGGCAACTTCGGGCAGACGCCGGAGGGCAAGCTGGTGTTTGGCAGCGTCACCTCCCCTGGTATCTCTCCCTATGCCATCACCGTGGGCGCGCTGCGCACGCATGGGTCGGCGAGCCCGTCTGATTGGGAAGTGGCGCCGTGGAGCTCGAAGGGCCCGACGCTGGTGGACCACTTCGTGAAGCCCGACCTGGTGGCGCCGGGGTCGAAGGTGGTGAGCGCGGCGGCGGTGGGGAGCACGCTGGTGCGCCAGTTCCCGGAGCGGGTGATCGACGGCCCTGGGGCGCGTGACTACATCGCGATGAGCGGGACGAGCATGTCGGCGGCGGTGGTGAGCGGGGCCGCGGCGTTGCTGCTGGACGCGGAGCCGGGGCTGACGCCGTTGCAGGTGAAGCTGTCGCTGCAGGCGAGCGCGCACTTCCTGCCGGCGGCGGGGTTATTGGCGGGTGGTGCGGGGGCGGTGGATTTGGAGGGGCTAGACATCGTCCAAGCGACGAGACCAGGTTCGGCTTCGACTGGCTATGCAGTGACGGTCCCAAGCACGACCGACCCCAATGCCCTGATCATCGTCTGGGGCGACATCATCGTCTGGGGCGACATCATCGTCTGGGGCGACATCATCGTCTGGGGCGACATCATCGTCTGGGGCGACTCCGTAGACGCCGACATCATCGTATGGGGTGACTCCACGAACGCGCAGGACATCATTGTCTGGGGCGATTCGACATCTGCTCAGGACATTATCGTCTGGGGCGAGTGAGAATCAACTCTAGAGTCTTCCAACTGCACATTTCTGCGAAGGAGAGCAAAATGTCAAAGCTGATCATCTGGGGTGAGTAGCTAGCTAGAATCTAGGCGACGGAGTTTATGCCGCAGCAGTTCAAGACCCTGTCGTCGCGGTGCCGGGCGTACGTAATGACTGTGTCGGCGATCGGCTTGGCGATCGCCACCTATTCATTGGCGCAGTTGTTCGTGCAGCAGGTCAATCTTCAGTGGTTGATTCTCGCCGCGCTGACTCTACTGACCGGCTCATTCACCGTCAGGATTCCGGGCATTCCTGCGCGGCTCTCTGTCTCCGACACATTCGTCTTCGCCTCAGTTCTCCTGTTCGGCCCCGAGGCGGGGACGATCACAGTCCTATTGGATGCACTGATCATTTCACTCCGGCTGGGTCACCACGCCAGGGAACCCTTTAGAGTCATCTTCAATGTGTCATTGGCTGCCTTGTCCACATGGATCGCAGCTGAGGTCTTCTTTGTTGTTGCCGGAATTCCCCCTTATTCAATACAGCAGACACCACTGGGGCAGATTCTCTTCCCCCTCTTCTTATTCACACTCGCCTACTTCCTGATCAATAGCTGGCTGGTTACCTTTGCACTAGCGCTAGAGCAAGACACGTCCCCATACCCCATTTGGCGAGACAATTTCCTCTGGCTGTCGGTGAACTACTTTGGCGGCGCTTCCGTTGCGGGCCTGCTCGTCGCCTATACGAGAGCCATCGACCTAACGACGCTGGGCATCATCGTCCCCCTGCTCCTGATTTCCTACCTAACTTTCAAGACGTCGATGGGACGCATTGAGGACGCGAACAAGCACTTACTTGAGGTGAATAGACACTATCTCTCGACCATCGAGACTCTTGCGATGGCAATTGACGCAAAGGACCAGATTACTCACGGACATATCCGGAGAGTTCAGCGCTACGCAATAGGCTTGGCTCGGTGCGTAGGCGTCCGTGAGAAAAGCCAGATCAGAGCCATTGAAGCAGCAGCTCTCCTCCACGACATGGGAAAACTTGCCATTCCAGAGTTCATTTTGAACAAGCCAGGCAAGCTGACGACCAACGAATTCGAAGTAATGAAACAGCACACAAACATTGGTGCTGACATTCTATCTTCAATCGAATTTCCATATCCGGTCGTGCCGATCGTTCGACACCATCATGAGAACTGGGACGGCTCAGGGTATCCGGATGGCCTAAAGGGAGTGACAATACCCTTAGGCGCCAGAGTCCTCTCGGTCGTCGATTGTTTTGACGCACTCACTTCGGACCGGCCCTATCGACCCCGCTTGTCGATAGCCGACGCGATCAACGTGCTCATCGAGCGAAGGGGATCGATGTATGACCCGCTGATCGTGGACAGGTTTATTGAAGTCCAAGATGGGTTGTCCCGGCAGGCCGCAGACGACGACTCGAGCAAGGACGCCATTGACACGATTGCCACTAGGCTCAAGGTTCCCGCTGAACAACCGGCTCAACTGTCTTCGACCGCTAAGCAGCCTGTCCCGTTGGGTATTCTGTCACTCCTGCGTTCAGTTAGCTCCTCAACCTCCCTGCGGCTGGAGGACTTGGGAGTGATCGTCTCACGGCACGTCAGAGAGTTGACTGGTGCTGTTTCGGTTGCGATCTACTGCGTCACCCCAAACGAACAGGCAATCAAGTGCGCGTTTGCTGATGGCACCTTGAGCGTTCTTAAGGGAGGGCCGGAAATTCCTCTGGGTGAAAGACTCTCTGGATGGGTTGCGGCTCATCGGACTCCTATTTGGAATTCCGACGCGGCTCTAGACCTGGGCTCGACCGTCGCGAAGGACTCGGGGATGGTATCGGGCTCAAGCGTTCCAGTCTTAGACGGGGAGTCTCTCGTCGGAGTCCTGACCATCTACTCTTCCGCCGGCCGCGAGATCACAATGGAGAGTCGGCTTCTCCTGCAGTCGGTTGCGCCCATGTTTGCCAAGGCGCTGAGCGCATCGCTGGGGCGCGACCAAATGGCTTCGTTCGATGCCACAGACTCAGCGGCCCGCGAGGCGCTCTACGCAGTTTTGGATGCATTCCTGTCGCACAGTGACAGAACTAGTCCGGATGCCGTCCGCGTGGCACTGGTTACTCGCGCATCGAGTTCGAGCCGACAGTATTGGCCAGACTGCGCAGTGGAACTGATTAAAACCGCTAATGATTTTGGCCACGCCATCCGGATCTCCGCAACGGATTTACTCCTGATTTCAACTTCCAGAGATTTCGGCCATCTCGGAATCGAGTTTGACGGCGCACGGACCACTGACTCAAAGAGAGTTGGTTATCGCGTCACAGAGATACAGAATTCGCTGGAGTTGAGAGAGGTACTGGGTCTCACCCTGACGTCGAGCCCGCAGCGTGTAGGAAACCCGCTGATCCACTGAAAGAGGGACCAAGTGATCCCCGAGGCCAAGATCCTTGAACTCGTCGATCAGGGTCTGTTCAGAACGGCTGCATCGGTCATCGATAGTCGAACCGACCGGTCTCTGGTGCTGCGAATCCTACGCACTCAGATTGAGTCTCACATCGGTAATCCAGCAACGGCACGGCAACTCGCGGAGGCTCACCTCGGAGATCGCCTGTCGCCAATCGAAAAGGCGGCATGCTGGGAGGTCATCGGCCGAGTCCAATTAGGATCTGGCGACATAGTCGGAGGGGTTGCCGTACTCCGGAGAGCCCTGCAGCACGCACTGGAATCTAAGCAGCCGCGTATCGAGGCGCGCCTACGGGTTCGCTTGACGGAAGCACTGCTGCACTGGGTCGGAATCGAGTCAGCATCAGCAGAGATAGCGGCTCTCAGACGCTCTGCAGTCAGAGCGGGGGACGCGCACTCTCTGGTGGCGACCCATTACATTTCGGCCGAGATTCACGCAAAGAGACGTTCTTTTGCCAAGGCTGAATCAGACCTCGCTACGGGTCGAGCAATTCTCAATAAGTACCCAAGCGTCTGGCACGAGGGTCGGCTTGCCGTTACCTCCGCTGCGGTGGCGATGATCCGGTCTGACTATCAACGTGCGTTGGAGCAAACACGACGGGCCTTGAATTTCTCTGAGGAATCGGGATCCCGAGAGATCAAGGTGCCAGCGCTCGCGAATCTGGCCCATATAGAGCTTGCGCAGTGTTGCATCGGCGAATGCATCGCTACGTTGACTACACTCCTGTCTGTCATACGGAAGGGTGGGTCGTTAGAGATCGGGGTAAACGACACGTTGATGCAGGCGGCACTGGCTAGCGATGACCTTGACTCGGCTGCCAGACTCGCGCGAGACATCTTTGCGATGTCGTCAAAGCTTGAAGACGGAGGCTCTTACTACGGCCTCTGGCACCTCCTCACCCGCGTCAAGTGGCTTTACCGCACGGGCGAAGCCGACGCCGGCGTGGCGCTGGCGCTCGACGCCCTGCCGCGCATCGAGCGAATGGCCGATCGCAACCTCCTCGAACGCATGATGCTGCTCGCCGCCGAGGGCCTCGGGCGCGTGGGGCGCCACGCCGAGGGCGCCGCCCTCATGGCCCACGCTGTCCGCGCCAATCCCGACCCGCCCCTCGAGATGCTCGCCGAGGCCGAGCGCATCGCCGGACGCCTGGCCGCCGCCGACAGCCACGAGGCCGCCCACGCCCACTTCGGCCGCGCCGGCCGCATCGTCCAGGCCATCGGCAACCTTACCGCCGTCACCGAGATCGCCCGCGACGCCGCCGAGACGATGCGCCGGCCGGCGGATGAGGCCGCGGATCGCCATCCGCCCGACCCGCGCCCGCCCGCCGCGCCTCTCGCCGAACGCATCGCCGCCCTGCTCGACCTCGCCGCCCATCCGCCGCTCCTCGCCTCTGAAACACTCGGCCTGCTCGCCGATACCGGCGCCGCCCTCGGGGGCGCCGTGGTGGAGATCCACGGCGAGGGCCGCCGCCAGCACGTGCAGGGCTTCGGCGACGCGGCGCACGACCGGCCCGGCGCCGTGCGCATGGCGATCGGCGCCCACCGTGGCCGTGATTACGAGGTGGTGGTCATCCCCAGGGAGTCGCCCAGCGCGCGCGCCACCGTCCTGGCCGTGGAACGCCTGGTGCAAACCGCGCTCGCCCTCGCCGACTGGCGCCAGCAAGAGCGCGAGCGCACCGCCCTGTGGCCCGAGCCCACCCCCGAGCAGCAACTGGGCCTCATCTGCGCCGCCGAAAGCATGCTCGATCTCGTCAAGACCACCCGGCGCGTGGCCGCGACCAATGTCACCGTGCTCATCAGCGGCGAAACCGGCACCGGCAAGGAGCTGTTCGCCCGCGCCCTGCACCAGGCCTCCGCGCGCCGGGACCAGGCCTTCATCCCCTTCAACTGCACCGCTGTGCCGCGCGACATGCTCGACAGCCAGTTGTTCGGCTATCGCCGCGGCGCCTTCACCGGCGCCCACGCCGACTTCGCCGGCGTCATCCGCACCGCCGCCGGCGGCACGCTCTTCCTCGACGAGATCGGCGAGCTCAGTCCCGACGCGCAACCGAAGTTGCTGCGATTCCTCGAGTCGGGCGAGATCCTCCCGCTCGGCGATTCCCGCCCCCACACCGTGGACGTCCGCATCGTCGCCGCCACCAACGCCGACCTCGACCACCTGGTGGACCAGGGCGCCTTCCGGCAGGACCTTTATTACCGCCTCAACGTGATTCACCTGCGCATCCCGCCGCTGCGGGAACGGCGCGAGGAGATTCCCCTGCTGGTGGAGCACTTCCTGGAGCGCCACGCGCGAGAGATGGACAAGCCCATGGTGCGCGTGTCGGACGATGCGCTGGAGTACCTGGTGCTGTATCGATGGCCCGGCAACGTGCGCCAGTTGGCGAACGAGTTGAGGCGCGTGGTAGCCATGTCGGAACCCGACGCCGTGCTGATGCCCGAGCACCTGTCGCCGGAGATCTTCGGCAGCCGGCGGTCGGTTCCCGCGTCGGAGCGTGCGCTGGCGCCCACCGAGATGATTGTCCGCACCGACCAGCCGCTGGCCGCCGCCATCGAGCACGTGGAGCGCGCGTTCATCCACAAGGCCATGCGCGAAAGCGATGGCAACCAGCAAGACGCCGCCCGGGCGCTCGGCCTCTCGCGGCGGGGGCTGTACCAGAAGCGGATGCGCTACGGGTTCAACTGAGCGCCCACCGTCCGCCCCACGCGATACCGCAGCCTCCGGTAAGTTACGCTAGACTTCGCGAATGTCGAGCCGCGCCCGAGACGTCCTCTTTGTATTGCTCGGCGTCGGCGTGCTCGTGCTCAAGGGCCAGTACGCAGGCCCCGCTGATGTGCTGGTTCACAGCTACGGCGGCAACGTGGCCGCGTCGTTCGCGGTGTACTTCTTGGCGAAGCGTGTGACGGTCCGGTTGCCCTTCCCGCTCGCAGCGGCGGTGGCGCTCACGTTGGTGGCCGTTCAACTGTTCGAGGTGTGGGACGGCTTTGGCCTGATGACGAACGTGTACGACCCCCTTGACCTTGCCGCGAACACAGCGGGCATCGCGCTCGCGGTCGCCCTGGACGTCATCGTGACGCGCGTGAGCGGCGGCAGGTCGGTCTAGTCCCTCACTTCCCTCCCCAGCGTGATACCCCAGCCGCCGGTAACTCTCCCACTGCGCCTCATCGAAAAACTGGTCCGCCCTCGTCTTCGTGCGGGAAGGAGGGGTGCGACCGCGCGTATTCCAGCACGTCCGCGTCCTCGTCGTAAACGCGTGGGTCGGTCGCACTCGGCTGGCGTTGGTGTTCTGGACATCGTCATCCGCCTCCGGCGCGGATGCGACCTGTCCACTGATTCCGAGGCGGGAAATCCACACAGAACGTCAACACCGGCTCACTTGCACTTCCGCTATCAGGTACTTGCATGGCCCCCACTCTGGGTCCTGGAACTCCCGATGCAGACGAAACCCAGCCTTCTCGAAGCAGCGGATGGCATTCGTGTTTAACGCGGATGTACCCAACCCCGCAAACGCAACGGACGGCTCGCAGCGCAGCCGCGCCAGCAGCAACTCAAGCGCCCGCGACCCAAGGCCTTGACCAAGCACGGCTGGATCACCAATGAGGATGTCGATGTCCACGAGGCCGGTCGGAAGGCCGGACAGGTCCGCGGCCTCCAGCTCCTCCTTGGGCGGCGGCTGCCAACACAGATACCCAACCGGCCTGCCCTCCGAGACGATGAGTGCATGCGACTCGGGCGCGCACGTGCGGGCGTGCCGGATCGCGCGACCTGCGTCGCCCCACCACTTCGCCACGTGTGGCTGCGAGAGCCACCAGAGCAGCGTGTCGGAGTCGCGGATCAGATCGAACGGCTCGAGTGTGACTTTGGGCAATCGCACCTCGCGCCCTGGCCCGCCAACGAGCTGGCGCGTGAGCCGCGGCGGCCTGTTGTCGCGGATTGTGCCACAACTGTCGCCCTGCCGTCGGCTCCACGCGCTTGTTAGCCGGCCGGTGTCGCGTTAGAGTAGCCACATGAAGGTCGCGATCGAATTGCCGCCGGCCCAGGCGGCGCAGCTCGAGGCTGAAGCCAAGCGGTTGGGGGTCCCGACCGAGGAACTGGCGCGCGCGGCGGTGACGGACCTTCTGGCGGCCCCGGACGCCGCGTTCAAGGATGCGGCGGCTCGAATTCTCGCGAAAAACCACGAGCTGTACCGCCGGCTGGCCTGATGCGTTATCTGACCTTGGGCGAGGTGGTGACGCTCCACCGCGCCGTGGTCGTGGCCACCGGTGGCGCGGAAGGCATTCGCGACCTCTCCGGATTGGAGTCCGCGATCGCCCAACCCAAAGCCACGTTCGACGCGGTGGACTTGTACCCGACCGCCATTGATAAGGCCACGGTTTTGGCCTTCGGTCTGGCGATGAACCACCCCTTTGTGGACGGCAACAAGCGCGTCGCGCACGCGGCAATGGCAGTGTTTCTCGACTTGAACGGCCTGGCGATCGAAGCGACGGTCGACGAGCAAGAGCGAGTCATGCTCGACTTGGCGGCGGGCGACATGACCCGAGAGGCCCTGACGACCTGGCTCGCTGGCCGCGTGGTCGGACGTTAGGAGAGTCCGGCAACTGTGTCAGGCTGTTCGCTACGGGTTCAACTGATCCCTCACATCCCGCCCCACGTGATACCCCAGCCGCCGGTAACTCTCCCACTGCGCCTCATCGAAGAACTGGTCCGCCCTCGTCTTCGTGCGGGAACGCCGGGTGCGACCGCGCGTACTCCAGCACGTCCGCGTCGCTCGTCGCCCGTGAGCGACGCCTTCACGTAGACGAGCGTCCCCACCAGCGCCGGTTCGGTGTCAGTGGCCGGAGAGGCGCTCCGCCTTTCGGACGAGGAGCGGGCGGCGCTCGCCGGCGAATTGATTCAGAGCCTCGAGCACGACGTTGCCCCCGAGGCCGAAGCTGCCTGGTCTGCAGAGATCCGGGCACGGCTTGCCCGCGTCGACTCGGGCAGGTCGGTCCAGCCCAGTGCCTGCGCCTCAGCCGCGAAGGCGACCCCCCGGTTGCGCCTTGCGGGACCGCTTCGCCCGCGCCTTCGCCGACTGCACCCGCTGCTTGGGCGCCAAGGGCAGTCTATCTTCAGGATCCGGCTCGATGTCGGGCACGTGCGCCAGTGCCGCAAGGAATTTGGCGCGAGTGCCCCGACGGGCACGGGCCTCCAGATACTCCTCCGTGAGCAAGGCCGACATCTTCTCAGCGAGCGCCGACGCCACGAGTTGATTGATCGACACGCCTTCTCGACGAGCGAGATCACGCGCGCGCTCATGAAGGGAATTGGGAAGCCGAAGACTCAATGCGCTCATAGGGCCACCTTGAGGAACCGAAGGAATGCGCCCGGCGTCAGGACGCGAATACCGAATCGCTCGGCGCCACGGAAGTCTCGCGCGTTAAAGGTCACGATCTGGCTGCACCGCGCGTGAACGGCCACCTCCAACACGAGATCATCATTGGGGTCAGGCAAGGCCGGCCGCCAGAGGAAGTGAATACGCTGTCGGTCGGCCGAACTGCACAAGTAGTCCAGGATGTCATCGATCACCGGCCGCGGCAGACGCACCCTGGCCTCGGAGCGCAGCACCGCCGCTTCGTACTCGAACGCCAGCGCCACCGACACGGCGTGGGTAAACCGGCCCGAACCCACGAGCGAGAGCACCCGATTGGAGGCCCCACGGCCTGACCGCAGGCCGGCGACGACCACGTTCGTGTCGAGGACGATCCGTGGAGGCACTTAGGTATCATAGGTGATACCTTGCTCAAACGCAATCCAGGGGCTCGACCGGGCGCGACTCCTTCAAGCCACAACGCCACGGGTGTTCACCAGATCGCCAACCTCCCGCCCCACGTGATACCCCAGCCGCCGGTAACTCTCCCACTGCGCCTCGTCAAAGAACTGGTCCGCCCTCGTCTTCGCGCGGGAAGGAGGGGTGGGACCGCGCGTACTCCACACGTGCGCGCCCGACATCTTGTGGCGAACCCGCACGGCGTGTGTGACGGGCGCAACTGGTCCAGACCCTTCTTGAAGTCGATGTGCGCGTCGAAATCGAGGCGCGCCTTGCGCACCAGGTTGGCCAGGCCGCCAAAGCTGAAGGCCGGGTCGGCCTCGGCGTCGAGGATGACGATGCGCGGAAGGCGCCGGCGGATCAGCCCTCGGGCGAGGGGTTGCCTCGAGGCCCCGCGGCTCGGGTGCTCACGCGGCGGGTCGGCCGACACTTATGCCGGAATGGTCTCGAGTTCGACGTGCAGGGAATCGGAGCTGGGAATGGAGAAGTTGAGTTTCTCGAAGCCCAGGACCTGCCCGGCGGCGTCCTTGATCAGGATGACCTCATCGCCGGTCTCCTCGCACACATATTCTGCCGGTCGCTCTGCGAACCACACCGTGAGGGTGCGCCCTTCGCGGTCGTAGAAGACCTTCATGCCGGCCATATCTTCGTTCCTTCCTTGATGGCGTCGGTTGGATACGCGGTGATGAGGAACCCCGATTCGGTTGTTCGCCTCGTCACACCACAGACCCAGCGCCTCGGCCCGTCCTGCCGATAAAACAGTAACACCTCAGGATCCGATCGACTGCGACGCACTTGCTCAGGCTGTTCCAGCGTGGCCCGCACGGTCGATTCCCGACCGGCCATCACCGGGTGTTTCAGCGTCGAGATGATGCGCCAGCGCTCCCGAGTCACCCGGACGGTGAAGCCCAACGGCGTCTGTGCGACGAAGAGCAGGTCGTCTCCGGCTGCGCTCACCGCCCAAGTCTACTTCCCTAACCTCTGGTTGTCTCGCGGGTTAGCCTGTCGGCCAAACGCCGGAGCGCTGCCGAGCCGCCGCGATGTGCTCCGGAGGGCGGCCATGGCTAAGTCTACTCCGCTGTTCCTCGGATTGGAGGTGCACAAGGACTCGAGTGCGGTCGCGCGCCGGCCGAGCCCTACGTGAGGCCCACCTCCCGCCCCACGTGATACCCCAGCCGCCGGTAACTCTCCCACTGCGCCTCATCGAAGAACTGATCCGCCGTCGTCTCATGCGGGAAGGCCGGGTGCGAGCGCGCGTACTCCAGCACGTCCGCGTCTTCGTCGCCCGTGAGCGACGCCTTCACGTAGACGAGCGTCCCCACGAGCGCCGGCTCGTCGTCGGTGGCCGGATAGGTGACCTCGGCCACGGCCACGTGCGCGGCCGACATCTTGGTGGCGAACCCGCACGGCGTGTGTGACGGGCATAACGCCTCCAGCCCCTTCTTGAAGTCGATGTGCGCGCCGAAGTCGAGACGCGCCTTGCGCACCAGGTTGGCCAGGCCGCCGAAGCTGAAGGCCGGGTCGGCCTCGGCGTCGAGAATGACGATACGCGGCAGCCGCCGGCGGACGAGCTCGTAGCCACCCAGGTTCTCGAAGTGCCCGCCATCGGTGAGGTACCAGCGCCGCCTGGCCACGCCGGGGAAGCGCGCCACCAGCTCCGAGAGCAGGTAGTAGTAGAGCGGCAACACCCCGTGCAGCGCGCCGCCCATCCACCTTGACAGCGCGGGGCCGCGCGCCACGCCCGTCCGCTTGGCCGGGTCTACCCCCGAATCCCACCAGTGCCCCAGCCGGATGTTGAAGAGGCCCGCGAGCAGGCTCAGCCCGATGTTGGTGCGCGAGCCCAGGCCCGTGGAGAACGCCGCGCCCGAGAGCGCCACCCACTGCGACAGCAACAGCCGCTCGCCCAGGAAGGCCTGCGCCGGCACCTGCGCCTCGCCGTGCCGGAACACCCGGCGCGTGGTGTCGTAGGCAAACACCTCGAAGCCGCGCGCGGGCCCGGCGGGCTCCGCCAGGCACAGGCGATCCCCCGGCTCGTGCGCCCGGCCCGGCGGGTCGGCAAACGCCACGTGGTGCCGCCGCCCCAGGCTCATGCCGCCCGGCCCCACCGCCATGCCCATCCCCTGCCGGTCCTGCTGCTGCACCTGCGACTTGCCCTCGAAAGTCTCGTTCACCGTGAGGTTCACCAGGTGCAGCGGCGCGCCCTTCGCCACCGCGCGGGCGGCGCCGCCCCAGTAGTCGTCCATCGACAGGTCGTCGCCCGGCTCGGGATCGAGCGGCGAGGTGGGCGTCCCCATCCAGCGGGCGGGATTCGACGCGCCCAGGTACGCGCGCGTGAGCCGCGCGGAATAGAGCGGCATGTGCGACGACTGGTTCACAAACACCGGGCTGTTGCCAAAGGCCAGCACCATCACGCCCAGGGCGCCAAACCACGGCAGCACCTGCATCACGCCGGGCGACGGCGCGGCGCCCATCTGCTGCACCAGCACATATGACAACAGCGAGTAGCTCACCAGCAACAGCAGCACCACCAGCGCGGCCCCGGCATAGGCCGCCACGGCCATCACCCACCCCGGCCGCGCGCGCTTCTGCGACGGCTGCGAGAAGAGCACCGTCACCTGCCGCGCCACCGACCCCAGCCCCGCCAGCAGCGCCGGCAGCGCCAGCAGCGCGGCGCGCAACCGCTCGCCGTCCCGCAGCACCCCGTAGAGCCACAGCGACAGGGTGTCGATGGCCATCACCAGGGCCACCACCGCAAAGGCCACCATGGCGTTGCGCAGCCCGCCCGCCAACTGGTTGCGCATCATGCGGTACCGGTCGGCGTCGCCCTCACGCGTCCTGGCGATCAGGCGGACGATGACGCGGGCCGATGCGGTGACCAGGGCCACCGCCCCCGCGCCCGCAAACGCCATCCTCATCGCCACCGGCAGCGGCGCGTCGCCCGGCCACGCCACCGCCAGCACGCCGGCGCCCATGGCCAGGCCCACCGCAATCCATCGCCGGCCGCTCCTGGCCCACGCCAGCCAGTAGGCCCACACCAGCCCAAGCGTGAGCACGAGCGCCACCACCGGCAGCACGCCGCGCGAGAGCGGCGCCCAGTCGGGCACGTCGAACCACCGCACCACCGCGCCGGCCAGCCGCAGCCCCACGAACAGGCACACGCCCGCCAGCGCCAGCAGCACCTGGATGGAGAGCCAGTTGCGAAACAGCGCGGCGCCCAGCGTGAGCAGGTCGCCCGATCCCCGCGGCGCCAGGTAGCGGCCGTGCTCGCGCAGCCAGCTCACCGCGTTGGCGGCCGCGCCCTTCAGCTCGCGCGCCTGCTCCTCGGTGCGCCCCTCTCGCGGCGGCATGGGTCCCTTGCCCTCGCCCAGCACCCACGCCACCTCGTCCACGCTCGCCACGTAGTCGCGCGCGAACAGCCGCCCCAGGAAGGTGCCGAAGTACCCGCCGCCCGATACGGTTGAGAGGTAATCGATGCGCGGGAGCTGGCCGGCCTCGGCCCACGCCTGGAACACGCCCAGCGCGAAGGTGGCGCTCCTGATGCCGCCGCCCGACACGGCCACGCCGGTGGCCCCGGGCCGGGCGCCCAGCAGGTGGCGCTCACGAGTGTGCAAGCGCGCGAATGTCATGCGTTGTTGCGCGCTATCATACGCGCGCCCCATCACACCCCTTGCACGGAGGATTGCCGTGTCCCTTTACGCCATCGACGGCACCTGGAACGACGAGAGAAGCGGCGAGGTGGCCGCGCACACCAACGTGCTCGACTTCGCCAAGGCCTACGCGGGCATCGGCATCTTCTACACGCGCGGCGTGGGCACCCGGCTCGGCTGGCTCGGCAAGTTCGTGGGCGGCGTGTTCGGCGCCGGCGGCCGCGACCGCGTGGGCGACGCCTACTGGGATATCTGCCGCACCTGGCACGCCGGCGATCCCCATATCGCCATCGTCGGCTTCAGCCGCGGCGCGGCGCTATCGCTGGACCTGGCGCACAAGCTGCACCGCGAGGGCATTCGCCATCCCGACACGCACGCGGTGATCGCGCCGCGGCCGCCCATCCAGTTCGTGGGGCTGTTCGACACGGTGGGGTCGTTCGGCGTGCCCGGCAACCCCATCAACCTGGGGCACTCGCTCTCGCTCCCTGATAACGTGGCGCACTGCTGCCACGCGATGGCGCTCGACGAGCGGCGGCGCACCTTCCCGATCACGCGCATCGCCCGCGCGCACGAGGTGTGGTTCCGCGGCGGGCACGGCGACGTGGGCGGCGGCAACCAGAACCCCGCGCGCAACGACATCACGCTGCGGTGGATGCTGCTCAAGGCCCGGGCCTGCGGCCTGCCGATAGACGAGGCGCGCGTGCCGCCCGAGACGGCCATCGACCCGAACGCGCCCGTCCTGGCCAAGGCCACGCCCGTGCCCAACCGGCGCAAGTGCCGGCCGGGCGACCGCATTCACTACACGGCGGAGGCGTGCACGGTAGACGACCTGCGCACGAGGCTGCCGGAGGTGGAGGTGGAGAGCGTGGCGGACGAGTCCCTACCGACGCCGTGATAATCGGAACCGGCGGTTCAGTTAATCATGATTAAGTGAACCGCACCGGGGTCGACCCGAGCAAGGGCCTGAACATCAGCAGCGGCTACACGGTGGCGATGCAGGTGGGCGTGGCGGTGTGATTGACCAGGGGCGACCCTAAAGGGTCGCCACTACCGTCACCGGGACCATCGGGCGGGGGATTCGAGCCTGCACGCTAATCGCGGTCGTCATCTTGACGATCGCCGGGACTATCGGTAACGTCGATCTGCTGCCGATTCTGGCCCCCTTCCAGAATCCCCATGCTGCTGTCGTTGTGTCAGAACCGACCGAAATCCCCACCGACGGAGAACTGCCCGTGCTCGCGCTGGGCCGCATTCGCCTGCGCGAAGTGGAACGCCAGGATGCCGCGGCGCTCACCGAGCTGTTTGCGAGGCCCGAGGTGTCGGCGTTCCTGTCGCCGCCCCCCGCCTCCCCCGAGGCCTTTGCGGAGTGGATCGATCTGTCGCGCAGCCGCCGCCTGGAACACCGCGCGGCCTGCTACAGCGTGCGCGACGAGGCAGACCGGGTGGCCGGGCTGTACATGTGCTATCGCGCGTCGCCAGACGAGCCAGAGGCCGAGCTGGGCTTTGCCCTGGCGCCCCACCTCTGGGGCACCGGGGTGTTCGCGCCCGCTGCACACCTCTTCATTGATTCGCTCTTCGACCGCTGGACCCTGACCCGCCTCATTGGCCGCACCCAGGCCCGCAACCACCGCGGCCTGGGCGCCATGCGCAAGCTGGGCGCCACCATCACGGAACAGCACGTGCGCGACGGCGAGGCCGAGTTCATCTGGGCCATCCCGCGCAATTGCTGGGCCACCCAGCGTTCACGGCGGCAGAGTTGAGAGTACGGCCGGGACTGAAGTCCCGGCCCTCCAGGTTAGGTCGCGGCCGTCCGGGTCAGGTCGCGGCCGTCCAGGTTAGGTCGCGGCCCGGCCGTTACTTGCCCCCGAAGCAGCTCGGAATGGGCATGTCGGCCATCGTTCGCAAGCCCGGCGTGACGCGCAGGATCTTGGGGATGGAGTTCACGGTGATCGACGCCGTGGCGATGTCGCCGTGCAGGCCGCCGCTGATCTTCTGCGTGATGCGCGGATTGCCCTCAACGGTCACCGCGTCGTACGACTCGGGCGCGCCCAGGTACGCCTCCATGTGGAGCGTCACCACCGGCTTGCCCTTGCTGTAGCCAATGCCGTCCTGGATGAGGCCGCACACGTAGCCGGCGTCCACCGCGATGAGCTCGCTCTCCACGGCCTGCTCGGCAATCTTCGGGTGAATCTCGTCGGTCACCTTGTCGAGCTTCCAGCCCATGGCGTCGGCAATCATCGTCACGCTCTCGGCCAGCCCCACGTGGCGGACGCTGCCGTCCTTCACCTTCTGCGCGAACTGCTCCTTGGTGAGGCCCGATCCAATCTTCTGCTGGAAGGGCAGACGGCGCGTGCGCGCGTCCTGGATGCGGTCCACGCGAATGCTGTCCACGCGCTCGCAGATGCCCGTGAGCGTGATGGGCAGCGCGTCCATCGCGAAGCCGGGGTTCACGCCCGTGCCGAGCACCGCCACCTTGGCCTTCTTGGCCAGGGCGTCGATCTTCTTCGCCAGCGCCCGGTTCTTGCCCACCGGGTACGACAGCTCCTCGGTGGTGGAGACGATGGCCACCTTCTTCGAGAGTACGGTCTCGATTTGCGGCATCACCTTCTTGAGCGACGAGCTGGTGCAGAGCACCGCCACGTCGGGCTTGCCGGCCTTGATGGCGCCCACCGCGTCGTTGGTGACGCGGACGCGGAGCTTCTTGCCGAGGCCAATCACCTCGCCCAGATCGAGCCCCACTTTGTTGTGGTCGATGTCGACAGCGCCGACAATCGTGAATCCCTTGCGCGTGGCCACCTGGCGCGCAACAGCAGCACCAATGGGGCCGAGACCGTAGAAGAGCACTCGAATAGCCATAAGAGCTACAGATTATAGCTTAAGGCTTAGGGCTTGGGGCTTAAGGCTTAGGGCTTAGGGCTTTGGGATAGGATGGCCGTGGTGACGGGCAGAACACGACTCGGGCGACATGGCTTGGTGGTGCTGGCCGCGATCGTGGCCGGGACTGAAGTCCCGGCCCTCCAGGGGCAGGCCGGCCTGTCGCCCGGGAACGCCAACTACGACATCGATGTGACGCTCGACCCGGCCACGCGCACGTTGGCCGGCTCCGAGGTGATCACCTGGACCAACACAGGCCAGGTCGAGGCCTATTCCATCCGGCTGCACCTCTATTGGAACGCCTTCCGCAACACGGGTTCCACATGGCTGAAGCAGCGCGCGCTGGCCGGCGACACGCCGTTTGCCGACCGCCCGGCAGACGACTTTGGCTACTCCCAGGTCACCTCGCTGCAATTGCTGAACGACGCGGGCCAGCCGGCCGCCGACCTCACGCCCGCGCTGCACTACATCCAGCCCGACGACCAGAACCCCGACGACACGTCGCTCGCCGCCGCCGACCTGCCCGTGCCCGTGCCGCCCGGGCAGACGCTGCGCCTCCGCGTGGAGTGGGCCGGCAGGTTCCCACGCAACTTCGATCGCACCGGCCAGATCGGCAACTACTTCTTCGTGTCGCAGTGGTTTCCCAAGCTGGGCGTGTTCGATCCCCTGGGCTGGACGGCACACCAGTTCTTCGCCAACAGCGAGTTCTATGCCGACTTCGGCCGCTACGACGTGCGCATCACCGTGCCCGCCGGCTGGGTGGTGGGCGCCACGGGCGCGCGCGCCTCACTCTCCGGCGCCGGCGCCGGCCGCGCCACCCACCGCTACGTGCAGGACGATGTGCACGACTTCGCGTGGACGACAAGCCCCGATTTCATCGAGCGGGAGGAGCGGTTCTCGCATCCGGGCCTGCCGGAGGTGCAGATGCGGCTGCTGCTGCAACCCGAGCACCTGGGCCAGGCCGATCGCCACTTCGCCGCCACGGCGGCGGCGCTGCGCTACTACGGCGAGTGGTTCGGGCCGTATCCCTACCCCCACATCACCATCGTCGACCCGCCATTCCAGAGCGAGTCGGGCGGCATGGAGTACCCGACGCTCTTTACGGCGGGCACGAGATGGCTGGCGCCGCGCGGCAGCAACGATCCCGAATCCGTCACCATCCACGAAGCCGGCCACCAGTTCTGGTACGGCATCGTCGCCAACAACGAGACCGAAGACGGATGGATGGACGAAGGCTTCAACGAGTTCAGCGACTCGCACGTGCAGGCGGTGGCCTTCCAGCCCAACTACCTGGTGGAGCGCTTCTTCGGCGGCTTCATCCCATGGCAGTACCGCGACATCCCGCTGAAGCGCGCCACCGACACCAACTGGATGGACGCCTACCGGCGGCACGGCGACCGCGACTCGCTGGCGACGCCCACCTATCAGTACTGGCCCGGCACGCACCAGGCGATGTCGTACCACAAGACCGCACTGTGGCTGCACACGCTCGAGCGCCGCCTGGGCTGGGAATTGCTGCAGAAGGCCATGGCCACCTATTTCGATCGGTGGAAGTTCAAGCACCCCAAGCCAGCCGACTTCTTCGCCGTGGTCAACGAGGTGACAGGGCAAGACCACACCTGGTTCTTCGACCAGGTGTACCGAAGCTCGAACCGATTCGACTACGCGGTGGAGCGATTCGAGAGCGTCCCGCTCGAAACGCGCGGCCTCGTTGACCCGCCAGAGCCCAACGCCCCAAGCCCTAAGCCGTTGGGCTTCGCAGAACGCAAAGCCGAAGGCACGTTCCGCACCACCGTCGTCGTCCGCCGGCTCGAGGCCGGGCAGTTCCCCGTCGACATCCTGGTGACGTTCGCCAACGGCGAGCAGTCGCGGCACACCTGGGATGGGCGCGCGCGCTGGCACGAGGTGGTGCTCGACCGGCCGGTGAAGGCGGTGTCGGCGCAGGTGGACCCCGAACGCGTGCTGCTGCTCGACACGAACTTCACCAACAACAGCCGCACGATGGAGCCAGCCGGCGAGGCGGCGGCCACGAAGTGGTCGCTCCGGTGGATGGTGTGGCTGCAAGACTTGCTGATGACTTATGCGTTCTTCATTTAACGACGGGTGGGCGCGGGTGCGGCGGGCGCCGGGGGTGGTGCTGGGCGTGTGGCTCTCCACGGTGGCCGTGGCCCTGCCGTCGGCCGTGGCGCTGCACGCCATGCTCGCGTCGCACCTGGGCGACAGCCTCGCCGCCGAGACGGCGGCCACCGGCGTGAACTTCGACTGGTGGAACGAGTTCCTGGCCCAGGCCGGCGGCGTGGGCCAGAGCTTCGTGCCCGCCATCCTCGGCTTCGCGGCGGTGATGAAGAACCTGGGCGCGGTGGCCGACGCCGAGGGCGTGCCCGCCGCCCTGATCGGCGTGATCGTGGTGCAGATGGCGGTGTCGCTGTTCCTGGCGGGCGGCGTGCTCGACCGGCTCGCGCGCGACCGGGCCATCGGGGCGGGCGCGTTCTTCTCGGCGTGCGGCGTCTTCTTCTTCCGCTTCGCACGGCTGGCCGTGATCGCCGGCGCATGCTACTGGCTGCTGTTCGCCGCGCTGCACCCCTGGCTCTTCGGCACGGTGTACCCCGCGCTCATCCGCGACCTCACGGTGGAGCGCACGGCGTTTGCCTACCGCGTGGCGCTCTACGTGGTGTTCGCCCTGCCGGTGCTGGCGGTGAACGTGGTCGTCGACTACGCGAAGATCCGCGCGGTGGTGGAGGATCGGCGCAGCATGATCGGCGCGCTCGTGGCCGGCGCGCGATTCGTGGCCCGGCACCCGGGCGAGGTGGCCGGCCTCTACGCGCTCAACGCGTCGCTCTTCGCGGGCGTGCTGGCGATCTACGTGACCGTCTCCCCCGGGGCCTCCGCAGGACTCTGGGCCTTCGCTGTGGGCCAGCTCTACATCGTCCTGCGCGTGATCGTCCGCCTCAGGTTCGCCGCGTCGCAGACGTCGCTGTTCCAGTCGCGACTCGCCCACGCCGGCTACGTGGCGCGGCCGGTGCCGACGTGGCCCGATTCGCCGGCGGCGGAGGCGATCCGGGGGCTCTAGGGCTTGGGGCCGACGCGTTTGTACTTGTCGGTCAGCTCGTCCTGCCGTGACGGCCGCTTCACGGATTGCCCCTTGATAAACACGTGCTCGGCGACGGTGGCAAACTCGAAGGGATCACCGCTCCACACCACGAGGTTGGCGTCCCGGCCCGGCTCGAGCGAGCCCACGCGATCGGCCACGCCGAACTGCTCGGCCACCGTCAGCGTGACGGCCCGCAGGGCCGCGTCCCATCCCAGCCCGTAGGCCACGGCGTTGCCCGCCTCCTGGCGGATGTTCCGCACGTTGAACGCATCGCCCGAGGATCCGACAATCACCAGCGGCACGCCCGCCTTCGCCAGCAGCCCGGCGTTCTCCTGCCGGGCGCCAAGCGTGGCAAAGCTGGACGGGATGTTGTCGAGCCCGCCGGTGAGCACGGTCACCTTGTCGGCGGCCAGCCGGCCGGCCGCCTTCCACGCCTCGGCGCCGCCAAGCACCATCACCCGGATGCCGAGCTCCTTCGACAGGTCGAGGAGGGTCTCGATGTCGCTCGCCCGGTCCACGCTCACCACCAGCGGCAGCTTGCCTTCAACCACCGGCACGAGCGCCTCGAGGTCCATGCGACGGGCCGACAGGGTGCGCGAGTTGCCGGCGTCGTAGGCGTCGCGGCGCCCGGCAAAGGCGCGCACGTCGGCCACGAGCTCGCGGAAGCGCTGCACCAGCTCGCCCCTCGCGGTGGTGCCGGCGCCGGCCGCCGATCCCAGTTGGCTAAACATCGCCACGGGCGCCCGCCGCACGAGGCCCGCGCGGGGGCCATCGGCCAGATCCACCCACGCGCCCTGGCCGGTGACAAGGCCACGGCCGCCCGGCGCCACGACGACGCTCGTCACGCCTTCGTTGCGGGCCGGCACCCACAGCACGGTGTCGGGGTTGAGGCCGTCCCAGGCCCGGAACGACGCCGCCACGGCATGCTCGCCGCGGGCCTGCGCATCGTTGGCGTCGGGCACGGCGCCGATCTCCACGAGCCCCAGGCCGCTGACGGCGTGGACGAGGCCCGGCGTCACCCACTTGCCTTTTGCATTGATGCGCGTGGCGTTGGCCGGCACGGTGACGGCTGCGCCGACGGCCGTGATGGCGCCGTTGTCGATGAGCACGGTGGCGTTCTCGATGGGCGGCCCCGACACGGGGTACACCTTGGCGCCCACGATGGCCACCGGCTGCGCCGATGCCGTAGAGGCGATGGCGGCGGCCATCGCGACGGCGATGAAACGGACGGCGCTGACGAGTGGACGAGTCATCGCGCACCTCCGCCCGCCGGCACGAAGCCCAGCTCGAAGTCGGTGCGCCACTTGTTGGCGGGATCGGCGCGGTCGAACATCACCGCCCCGTCCACCCACACGCGCTCGGCGCGCGAGTACACCGAGAAAGGGTCGCCCGACCACAGCACCAGGTCGGCGTTCTTGCCCACCTCGATCGACCCGATGCGGTCGTCGAGCCCGAGCGCCCAGGCCGCGTTGATCGTGATCCACTTGATGGCGTCGTCTCGCGTGATGGTGAGCCCGGCGGCGAGGCCCGCCGCCATGCCCTTGGCCGCCTCCTGGTTGAGGCGCTGCGATCCGGACGGGTCGTCCGAGTGGACGATGGCGCGGGCGCCGGCGGCGTGGAGAATGGCGAGGTTGGCCTTGATGCCGTCGATGGCCTCCATCTTGAAGCCGCCCCAGTCGGCCCACACCGAACCGGCGATGTCCTCCTTCGCGAGCTGTGGGGCCAGCTTGTACGCCTCCACGCCATGGTGGAACGAGCGGATGTCGTAGCCGAACTCGTTGGCGACGTCCACCATCTGGGCCATCTCGTCGGCGCGGTAGCAGTGGTTGTGCACCAGGATGTTGCCGCGCAGCACCTCGGCCAGCGTCTCGAGGCCGAGATCGCGATCGGGCGCGTCGCCCGTGCGGTCGGCGGTCCAGGCGTCCCAGCGCCGGCGGTAGCGCTCGGCCTGGATCCACGCCGCGCGATAGCCGGCCACGTTGCCCATGCGGGTGGCGGGCCCTCGCGACTGGTACACGCGCTTCGGGTTCTCGCCGCACGCCATCTTGAGGCCGTACTTGGCGCCCGGGAACTTCATGCCCTGCACCGTGGCGGAGGGCACCACCTTGAGCGTGACGCCGCGGCCCCCAATGAGGTTGGCCGAGCCCGGCAGCGCCTGCAGGGTGGTGACGCCGCCGGCGAGGTTGCGCGGAAACTGCGGGTCCTGCGGCCACACCGAATGCTCGGCCCACACGTGGGCCGTGACGGGGGCCGTCGCCTCGTTGCCATCGCTGAGCGCCGCCCCACCGGGGGCCGGATACACGCCCAGGTGCGAGTGCACGTCGATGATCCCCGGCGTGAGCACCTTGCCGCGGCCGTCGATGACCGTCGCGTTGGCCGGCGGCTCCACGGACGCGCCGATGGCGGCAATCTTCCCATCGCGCACGAGCACAGACCCGTTCGGGATGGTCGGCCCGGCGGCGGTCATGATCGTGACGTTGCGGATCACATAGGGCGGCGCCGGCCTCGGCACGTAGGTGCTGGGAAAGGGATCGCCGTTGGGCACCGACAGCCCGCCAGACCCGGGCAACGGCTTCTGCGTGGATGGCTGGGGCGGCTGTTGGGCGGACACGGCCGCAGCCAGCATCACGGCCGCGCCCAGGGCACGTATTGTCGGACCTGCCAGATTCATGCAACCTCCGGGAACCCCGCAACTCTAACCGATCTCCGGCTCCCGGCTCCCGTCTCCCGTCACTGATTCAACCGATCCAACGCGTCCAGCGCCGTGGCGCGCAGCAGCGGGTCGGCGGCGCCGGTCCACTTCTCCAGCGTGGGGGTGAAGGATGTCAGGCGCATCTCGCCGATGGCAAAGGCCGCGCACGACTGCAGCCACGGATCGTCGCTGAGCGACATGATGGCCACGGCGTCCTCGCGGTCGCCGAGCGAGGCGCCCAGCACCTTGTTGGCCGCCTCCACGCGCTGTTCCGGCTTCACGTCGCGGTCGAACAGCGGCAGCAGCCGCGCGCGCATCTCGGGCCCGAGGATGGTGTCGAGAAATTCCACCGCGTTGTCGTGCACCGTGGGGTCGCTCGACCGCAGGCCCACGTAGGCGCTGTGCATGTCGCGCTCGGGGTGGATGATCTTCAGCAGGCGGAAGATGCGCTCGCCCTCCCGCACCATCGACTTGCGCAAGCCGGCCAGCACGGGGTTGGACGTGGCCTCGTCCAGCGCCGCGCCCAGGGTGCCGAGCACCTGGTACGATCGGTAGTGCCCCATGATCTCGGCATCGACCAGCGTCTCGATCAACTCCCGGTTGGGCAGTCGTTCGGGATGCGTCTGCGCCAGCTTGTTGAGCGCGGCAATCACGTTGTAGCGCAACACCACGTCGCGCTCGAGCACGCACTCGGCCAGCGCCGCCTGCGCCGCGGTGGTGCCGATGGCCTGCAGCGCCTGCGGGATCTGCCGGCGAATCTCGACGGGCAGCTCGTCGTCCATCAGGTGGTCGCGCAGCGTGCCGACGATGCGGTCGCCCAGTTGGCTGAGGGTGTCGACGACGGGCTGCACGAGGGCGGGATTGGACATGCGCTCGAGAATGCGGCCCACGAACGAGCGCTTCTTCAGGCGGCCCACCGCGGCGATGGCCGTCTTCGCCACCTCGTCGTCGGCGTCTTCAATCAGGTTGCGGAGCTCCCGGTCGAACACGTCGGGCAGCGACCCGAGCAGGCGCGCCGCTTCGAGGCGGGCGCGCTGCCCCTCGGGGCCGTCGTCGCCCACCATCCCGTCGAGGATCACGCGCGCCGCGTCGAGGTTCTGCACCCTTCCCGGCCGCGCCAGGAACGCCACGAGGGCGGCGCGCACGGAGAAGTCGTCGAACTGGCCCATCTGCTCGATGCGATCGAGCGGATCGGCCGTGTCGTACTGCGACACGTAGAGCAGCGCCTCGGTGCGCACCTCGAGCGCCGGGTCGGACAGGAGCTTCTCCACATCGGCCTTCACCGACAGATCGCGCGCCCGCGTAAGCAGCACCACGGCCTGGCGGCGGATGTCGGGCACGTCGTGGCGCAGCAGGCCGCGCACGGCCGGGTGCACCGTGCGGTCGTTGGCCATCTCGAACAGGCCGAGCGCATAGGCAATCTCGCCGGGGTCGCCCTTGAGGCGCGAGGAGATCACCTCGCCGGCCTCCTTCGAGATCACGGACGCGGCAGACTTCTCCGCGTCCACGCGGTGCTGGTGGATGCTCTCGCGCAGGTTCTCCACATACTGGCGCCGCGCCACGATGGCCGCGGCCATCCACCCGCCGATGGCCGCCAGGCACACCCACGCCATGTGGTGCGGCGACACGCCGAGGGCGGCGGCAAACAGGAGGATGGCCAGGCCGCCGAGGGCATCGCCCAGGCGGTAGACCACCGTGTCGATGAACGACTTGGCGCGGAAGGTCTGCGAGGGCGGCACCGGCAGGTACAGCAGCTCGGTGGTGGACTTGTCGATCGAGTAGCGCAGCACCTGGTCGCCGGCCTTGAGCACGGCCACGGCGGCGAGGGTGCCGAGCACCAGGACGCCCGTCGACCCCAGGGCCAGCGCCGCGGGCACGATGAAGAGGGCCGTGCCCACGCCCAGCGTCTTCAACAACCGTGCCGTGAGCAGCAACTGCACCGCCAGCGAGATGAGGCCGGCCACCGTGTTGAAGGTGCCGAAGAACATGGTGAGCTCGTCGGTGTCGGGGATGGAGAGCTTGGCGATGGCCTTGAACTGCCAGCCGGCCACCGTGGTGGCGAGCGCCGAGAACAGCACCAGCCACGCGATGGCGCGCAGGTAGGTCGACTCCCGCACCGCCTGGAGGCTGGTCCACAGGCCGCCGCCCTTGTCGCCCGCACCGCTCGCCGGCGCGTCGCCGTCGGCGCCGGCGGGCCGCTCGCGCCACACCACGATCACCAGCAGCGACGACAGGGTCAGCGATCCGGCCACGAACACCAGCATGTTCCCGGTACCGAACCACTGCACCACCGTGCGGGTGGCCAGGCCGCCGACAATCCACCCGAGGATGGCGCCGCTGCCCACGAAGCCGAACGAGCGCTTGGCCTCGCGCGTGGTCATCACGTAGTTGGCGAGCGTCCACACCTGCGAGGGCGCCAGCACCGAGAAGACGCCCACCCAGATGTAGATGACGACGACGACCACCCCCGACTCCTCGCCCCTGGCCTGCCAGTACCAGAAGGCCAGGGCGTTGGCGGCGAAGAAGAGGAGGATTCCCACCTGCAGGTTGCGCAGGTTCGTGCGCTGCCCCAGGCGGATGTAGAGCCCGGCGGAGATGCCCACGAGGAAGGCCGTCGCGATGTCCACGTAGGGCAGTTGCGTGGGCGAGAAGCGGTCGAGAAACAGCGCGTCCCGCGCGGCCTTGATGGCCACCGTGCCCATGGTGGTGAGAAAGAGGTAGGCAAACAGGGGCCAGGCGCGGCGGAGTTCGCCGCCGTTGAGGCCGAGGGCACGTTCGGCGAGGGTGCGCATCGAGTGGGCGGGATTATACGATCCTCGATCTAGGGGGCCTCGGCCCAGGCGCGCCGGTCGCCTGGAGGGCCGAGGCTTCAGCCTCGGCCGACCGGCCGGGACTGAAGTCCCGGCTCTCCGCCGGGACGCCGCGATAAGATGCCCCTCATGCTGTCGCGCCTGCTCCGCCCCGTGGTGCAACTCCGCGAGGGCGAGGCCACCACGGCGTTGCTGATGTTCGCCTACTCGTTCCTGGCGATGACCAGCTACAACGTCATCAAGCCGCTCACACGCGGCGAGTTCATCGCGGGCCTGGGCGTGCTCAACCTGCCGTGGGCGCAGTTCGGCACCGGCATCCTCATCGGCTTCATCATGCAGGGCTACAGCAAGGCCGTCTCGGTGGTGCCGAAGCGGTGGACCATCCCGGTGACGCAGGCGGGGATGGCGGGCCTGCTGCTGCTCTTCTGGCTCCTCTTCACGACGGCGCGCGCCCAGTGGGTGTCGGCCGGCTTCTACGTGCTGGCCGCGATCTTCGGCATCCTGTTCATCAGCCAGTTCTGGACGCTGGCCAACGACGTGTACGACCCGCGGCAGGCCAAGCGCATCTTCGGCTTCATCGGCGCCGGCGCGAGCCTGGGCGGCGCCACCGGCGCGGGCCTCACCGCCTACCTGGTGGAGCGCGTCGGCACCGAGAACATGCTGCTGGTGAGCGCGGGCATCATGGCCGTCTGCCTGCTCATCGTCATCATCCTCGTGAGGCGCGAGAAGGGCGCCGGCCAGGGCGACGCCGGCACGACCGGCGAGAACGGGGGCGTGAGCGGCGCCGAGGCCATCCAGTTGCTGACATCGTCGCGGCACCTCCAGATCATCTCGGTTGTCATCGCCTTCGGCGCCATCGCCGCGGCCATCATCGAGCAGCAGTTGAACATGGCCGCCGCCGAGGCCAAGGGCGCGGGCAACGCCGACGCCATCTCGGCGTTCCTGGCGCAGGTCACGGTCTACCTGTCGCTCATCGGGTTCGCCATCCAGATCGGCGCCACGAGCCGCATCCACCGCATCCTCGGCATCGGCTTCGCGCTGCTCATCCTCCCGGTCAGCTTCGGCACCACGGCGGCGATCATGCTTGTCAACCGCGCGCTGTGGGCGCCGGGCCTGGCGCGCATCACCGACACCGCCCTCCGCTACACGGTGGACAAGACCTCGCGCGAGGTGCTGTTCCTGCCGCTGCCGGCGGAGCTGAAGTACCGGGCCAAGCCGTTCGTGGACGTGACGATGGACCGGCTCGCGAAGGGCGCGGGCGCGCTGTTCCTCCTGGTGCTGATCAACGACTGGGGCCTCGGCCTCGACTGGCAGCAACTGAGCTACGTCAGCCTCACCATCATGGGCGTCTGGATCCTGGTGGCGCTCAGGGCCCGCAAGGAATACATGATGACCTTCCGCCGCAGCATCGAGCGGCAGGACGTGCAACCGGCCGAGATCGCGTTGAACGCCGTGGACCCGGCCTCGGTGGAGATGCTGGTGAGCGAGCTGGCGCACCCCGAGCCGCGCCACGTGCTGTATGCCATCGATCTTCTGGAGTCGATGAACAAGCGGCACCTCATCACGCCGCTGCTGCTGTCGCACGACTCGGCCGAGGTGCGCGAACGCGCGCTGAAGGTGGCCGCCTCGGCGGGCGCCACGCTGGCCGACCGCTGGCTGCCCGGCGTGCAGCGCGCGCTCGCCGACCCCGAGGCCGCCGTGCGCATAGCCGCCGTCACAGCGCTGGCCGCGCTCAGGGGGCGCAACGCCGCCGAGGTGATGCGGCCCTACCTGGCCAGCCCCGACCCCGCGCTGGCCAGCGTCGCCGCCGCCGCGCTGGCGGATAGCGGCACCGACGCCGACAAGGCCGGCGCCGACGAGACGTTCCGGCGCTTCTCGGCCGACACGCGCGATCAGAGCGCGCCGGTGCGGCGCTTGATGGCCCAGGCGCTGGGACACGTGAAGGACCCCGCGTTCCGGCAGTTGCTGCTGCCACTGATGTACGACGCCAACACCGACGTGGCGCGCGCGGCCGTGGCCAGCGCCGGCACGCTCGGCGGCGGCGACTTCCTGTTCGTGGCGCCGCTCGTGGCGCTGCTCCGGAACCGCGCCCTCAAGTCGGCCGCGCGGCAGGTGCTGGTGGGCTATGGGGATGAGGTGGTGGCCCCGCTCGCCCACTTCATGCTGGACCCTGAAGAAGACGTGTGGGTGCGCCGCCACGTGCCGGCCACGCTGGCGCAACTGCCGGGACCGGCCTCGATGGCCGCGCTCCTGGCCGCGCTCGACAGCCACGACGGCTTCCTGCGCTTCAAGGCCCTCGACGCCATCGAGCACATCCGGCGGACCACGCCGTCGGTGGCCATCGACCAGGCGGCGGTGACGCGCCACGTGGTGGCCGAGGCCGGCCGCGCCTTCGACGCGCTCACGCTGCACTACAACCTGGTGGTGGCGGGCGAGATCGACAGCGGGTGCCTGCTGGCGCGCGCGCTCGACGAGAAGCACCGGCGCGCCATGGCCCGCCTGTTCCAGATGCTGGGACTGGTCCACCCGGCGGGCGACGTCGACGCCGTGCGGCAGACGCTGCTGCAGGGCGACGCGCGCCTGCGCTCGAGCGCCATCGAGTACCTCGACAACCTGCTGGCCGGCGACGTCCGCAAGAAGGTGATGGTCCTGGTGGAGGAAATGCCGCTCGACGAGCGCATCCGCAAGGGCAACGTCATCCACCGCACGCGCACCCGCGACGTGGAAGACACGCTGGCGCAACTGCTGCACGACGACGACCAGACGCTGGCCGCCGCGGCCATCCACCTGGTGGAGGCCCGCAAGCAGTGGACGCTTGCCGACGACATCGAGCACGTGCTGGCCCACCGCGACGCCCGCGACTGGCACGTCTTCGAGGCCGCGTCGTGGGCGCTGGCAGCCCACCGCATGCCCGCCGAACGCCGCCGCTCGCTGTGGCAGGAGCCGCTGCCGGCCGTGGAGCTGGCCGACCGCCTGCGCCGCATCCCCCTCTTCGAGTTCACCTCCGTGGACGAGCTGTTCCGCCTGGCCGGCCTCGGCCGCCAGGTGCGCCACGACCAGGGCCGGGATCTCTACACCGCGGGCGAGGCGCCACAGAGCCTGCAGTTCCTGCTCGACGGCCGCCTGCGCCGCACCGGCGAGTCGGGCGCGGCCGACCTCGAGCCGCCGGCCCCGCTGGCCTTCGAACAGGTGCTCGAGGGCATGACGATGCCCGCCACCATCACGGCCATCGAGGCCTCTATCACGCTGTCGCTCACCACCGGGGAATTCCTCACGCACCTGGCCGAGAACGCGGACCTGGCGAAGGGCCTGTTCCATATGCTGCTGGTCGATGGGGCGGGACTGAAGTCCCGCCCCTCCGATGCGTCCCGCCCCTCCGAGGCCGCGGTGCAGCACTGGGGCATTCCGCGCGAGGTGCGCGAGCGCGTGGCCAGCGGACTGCGGCCCATCGACCGTGTGCTGCTGTTCCAGTCGAGCAGCCTGCTGTCGCGGGCCTCGGCCACGGCCCTGCTGCAGCTAGCGGGCATCTCACGTCCCGTGTCGTGGACGGCGGGCACGCAGCCCTTCGCCCGCGACGCGGAGCCGGCGCTGCTTG
>CAYJPQ010000045.1:0-27456 GCA_964372085.1 uncultured Bifidobacteriaceae bacterium
GAAGTGCAATTGCTGGAAGTGAGCCATGCTGATGAATCGAGCGTCGTCCGGGCGGCGCTGTTGCGGATCGGCGACGGCCCGATCAGGGTAGCACGGTGCCCCGTGGACGACGGTTGCTGACGAGGAGTGGCGAGGGAGGGCATCGGATAGAATGCGGCTACCCCGCTGTTTGCGGCGCCATTCATGGCCCTGTTCGAACGACTCCTCGGCGCCGCGACCCATACCCTCAATCGACGACCGGCCCCCGGATTTCTGGTGCTGGCGTGCTTCGCGGGCGTCCACCTGGTGACCCTCACCATCTCGCCGCCTGTCTGGCAGGACGAAGTCCAGATCGTCGATCTCGGCCGCAGTGTTCTCACACCCGATCCAACGTGGTCGATGAGCTGGACTGCTCAGCAGCGACCGGTGGCGCCGATCAACTACTTGGGGCCGGTCGTGCAGGAGGCCGCCTATCGCCTACTGGCTCCATCGGTTGCCGGGCCGCGGCTGTCAACCCTACTCGGGGCGCTGTTGGTGGCCTGCCTTGCCTGGCGCTGGCTCTGTGCGCGCGGAGTGTCTGCCGGCCCTGCGCTCGTGCTAGCGTCGGCGTTGCTACTGGACCCAGTCTTTGTTCAGGGCTATCGCGGCGCGCGCGTGGATTGCTGGGCCATCGCCATCGTGTTGAGCGCGTGCACGTTGCTGCGCCGTGGCGGAGACGTCCCCTCCTCGCTGCGGTTGGCCTTGGTGGGCGGCTTGGCCCTCGCGGCCCTGTTCGTATGGCCCACCGCCATCTATCTCCTGCCCCTCCTGGCGGCCGAACTGATCCAATCCAATCCAGGGGTGTTGACCCCGAGTCGTCTCTCGCTCCGCGCGTGGCTGGCCCTGGCAGGGGGCGGCCTTGTCGCGCTCTCACTGTGCCTGCTGCCCATCGCGGGCCTGCTCCCCGGAATGGTCGGGGACATTCTTGTCTCCCAAAGCGCGAACACTAGCGCCTCGAGCCCGTCGGACTACCTGCCGAAGGCGGTGTGGAACCTGGTCTATTCCTTCCAGCTCAGTCCGTTTCTTCCCCTTGCCGCAGCCCTCGTCGCCGGGATGCGAGGTAACCGCGTCTTGGCTGGCGCCCTCATTGTGGCGGTGGCCGGCATGCTCCCGACCCACATGTACGTCCATCGCGCGGTGTACCTGCTTCCGTACGCCGTCGGTCTCGTCAGCGAGGTGTGGCGAGGGCCGGCCATGGCCAGCCAGCGCACTTGGCGTGCGCCGGCGATGGCGGTGATCGTCCTGTGGGCAGCGACCCTCTCGCTGGGAATACGGCCGGCGGTGGCGCTCTCGGAATGGCACGCGCGCAGCCCCAGTCGCATTGACGAGGCTGCGGCGCAACTGCCCGAGATACGGTCGCAGCGCGTCTACCTCGAGTCGTGGGAGTTCTATTACGCCGGCCGCCGCCTTGGCTGGAAGATGGTCTGCCCGTACGGCGATATTGGGCAGCCCGCCCTGGCCGAGTTGTTGTCCAGCCTCGACTTCGCCTTGGTCGGCGAGGTGGGGCCGTCCGGCCGGGACGCGTTCTTTGAGGCCATGGGTTGGCGTCTGGCCCGTCGAATCACGCTGCCGTCCACCCAGAGAGCACTCTTTGGTGGCGCCCCAAGACCCCGCCAGTACCGGCTCTATTCGCGTGCGCGAGCCGCGAGTGCCAGGAATTCGTCGTAGCTGCGGATGTACTCCGCCGCGTCATACGGACCAGACGCCAGAACCATCACGAAGGCATCCGGTGAGAAGTGGTATTGCGTGGCCCAGACCATCGGCGGCACATGGATGCCAAGGCTCCTCTCGGACAAGCGGACTTCCTGCCGGGCGAGACCATCATCGACCACAACGGAGCAATCGCCCTTGAGGCACACCAGGAACTGGTGCTGTTCGCGGTGCGCATGCTCGCCCCGAACCTGGCGCGTCGGCACGGAGTGCAGCACGAAGAAACGCCTGGGCTCAAACGGCAGCTGGGCCCCCAACTCAGCGACGACGAGGCTCCCTCGAAGGTCGGCGAATTCAGGTAGGCGATACAGGGTGACGCCCTTGACCTTGAGGACTCGCGGCGACGGCTCGTCAATGGCGGCCGTCGGCGCTGCCTTGGGCGCGACGGTCGCCGCCACGTAGCCCTGGATGAACGCTGGGTTGCCCACCACGATGGCGTTTGGCGGGACATCGTGCGTGATGACAGCGCCGGACCCGACCATCGCGTTCACCCCAATCGTCACGCCGCAGACGATGGTTGCATTCGCGCCGATCGAAGCGCCCTTACGTACGCGGGTCGGTGTGAACGTCGGGGGGCGGACGCGGCTGCGAGGAAATGGGTCGTTCGTAAACGTGGCGTTAGGGCCGATGAAGACGTCGTCTTCGACTGTGACCCTGTCCCAGAGCTGCACGCCGCACTTGACCGTGACCCGGTCACCCACCACCACGTCGTTCTCCACAAACACGTGGTCGCAGATGTTGCAGTCGCGGCCGATGCGCGCCCCTCCGAGGACGTGCGCAAAGGCCCACACCCGGGTCCCTTGGCCGATTCGGATTGACTCAACGATGGCGGCCGGATGCTGGAACCAACCACCGGGCACTTCAATGAGCGTCATGACGGCGCCCCGAAGTCTTCGGTTCGCGCCACCACGAACTCGGGCCGGCGCTTGGTGTTCTCAAAGGTCCTCCACAGGTACTCGCCCAACATGCCGATGCCGAATGAGTTGAGGCCTCCGAAGAACATCACGGCGAGGACAGTCGCAGTGTAGCCGGGGACGCTGATACCGCCCGTGACCTTCGACATCAGCACGATGGCGCCGAGAACCACCGAGGACGACATGCCGCCGAGGCCGGCCAGGCTCAGCAGGCGGATAGGCAGGTCAGAAAACGCGAACGTGCTGTCGAGCAGGTAGCGAACCTTGCGCGAGAACGACCATGCGCTCAGGCCGTGACGCCTCGGCCGCCTGGCGTACTGAACCTCGGCGCGCCGAAAACCCAGCCAGAAGATCAGCCCGACCAGCGTGGAGTTGCGCTCGGGCAGATCGAGCAGCTGGTCTCTGAACCCTCGAGTGCAGCCGAACACATCGACGCCCCCCGGAGGCACCTCCCGCTGCACCACGAGCCGGTACATCCGCCAGAACGCGGCCGCAGCCATCCGGTTCAGGAGCGGGTCGCTGCGGTGGTCCCTGGTACCCACCACCACGTCGCACGTCCCGCCTTCAAGCAGCGTGTGGAACTCGACCACCAACTCCGGGGGTTCTTGCAGGTCGGCCGCCATCACAGCGAAGTACTCGCCGGTGCCATGGGTGAGGCCCGCGCGAATCGCCGCGAACGATCCGTAGTTGCGCGAGAGCGTGATGAGCCGAGCCTGGAAGCCTGCGCCCGGCAACCGGTCGGCCAGCAATTGCCGGCTGTGGTCAGGGCTGCCGTCGTCGACGAACACGGCCTCCAGGCCGCCCGGCAGGCGGCGGGCGAGGCTCGCCACCATCTCGATCAGGTCTGGAATCGAGTGCTCATTCCGATAGACCGGGACGACCAAGGTCAGCATGAAGCGGCCTGCCTGGCATTATAGGCGGAAGGGAGTCCCGCTCTCGGCCCACCACCAGGCTCCCAGGGCCACCGTGAGCAGCACCGCCGCCATCGCCACCGTGCGGGCCTCGGCGGCCACGCGGCTGATCCACGACGTGGCGGCCGTCGCCGCGAGGCCCCCGAGATCGACGTCGATCGCCAGGAAGCCGGCATTCCACGCGGGGCCGATGCCACCGACCAGGACAGACAGCAGCCCGGCGGCCAGGGTCAGGTTGAAGCCGATGTCGAATGCCTGCTCGACCTTCCACCGCTCGCGGCGCACGCGCATCAGCACCGCGGCGGTGAAGCCTGCCGGCATGGCGGGCGCCTCTCGCGCGCGCAGGGCGCCCTCGATGGCGCGTGCGCCAGCCAGTTGCGCGGCGCAGGCGGGGCACGCGTCCAGATGGGCCTGCGCGTCGGCGCCGGTGGCGGCGCTGCCGTCGGCCAGGGCCTCAAGCAGGGAGTCGAGGTGGTGGCAGTCCATGGTCAGCGGCGAGCGTGTCGGACCCTCCCGCGCTCCCGCCCGACTGACGCGGTCCTCGCCCTGCCGTCTCCCCGCCTCCCCTTTCAGCGCGGTCCTCAAGCGCATGTCCCAGAACGCCTCCGGAACCGATAAGCTGGGCCTGAAACCAGTAGTGGCACCAGATGTGGCGACGTTAAACGTCAATATGGTCATATAGTGTCATCATTGGTAGCGCTCGATTACATTTATCGGTGTAATTGAGAGGGCGAAGCTGTGTCGAGACGGACGAACCAGTCGAAACATCTCATGGGCGCGTTGCTGACGCTTATCTTGGCGGTGGCGGCGCCAGCGTGCGAATCGGCGGCACCTGGGCGCCGGGTGTCGCCGAGCTACGACCCGTTCACGGGCAAGCTGGTGCAGTTCGGCGCCGATATGAACGGCGACGGCCGCATCGATCAGTGGACGTACGTGGACGGAAACCGCCCCCTTCGCGGAGAATCGGATGGTGACGGGGATGGCCGCATTGACCGGTGGGAGTACTTCGACGCCAATGCCGCCATGGTCAGGGTGGGCTCGTCGAGCCGGAACAACGGCGTCGAAGACCGCTGGGTGTGGACGGCGGAGCGCGGCGGCGAGCGGAGAATGGACCTGTCTCGCAGGTCGGACGGGCACCTGGACCGCCGCGAGTACTACCGCGGCGAGATCCTGGTGCGCGCCGAAGAGGACACGAACGCCGATGGCCGAATTGACCGATGGGACCGCTATGACAGCGGGGTCTTGCGCGAGGTGGCGCTTGACACGACATTCAGCCGGGACCGCGCCAACCGGCGGCTGCTCTACGACGCGCGAGGCGCGTTCGAGGCCATGGAGATCGATCCTGACGGGGACGGCCGGTTCGAGCGCGCGGCCTCGCCGACCACTCCCGGGGGGCGGCCATGAACGGTAACGCCCTGCGCGCCTGGGCGCTCACCGTCGTCCTGTTGTTGGCCGCCGCGAGCCCGTCCTGGGCGCAGCCGGCGGTGGGCTCAGGACCGCTGACGAGCGCGTTGGCCGATGCGGAGCCCACGGTCGGTGTCCTGGAGGTTGGCTTCCTGAAATTGGCGCCCGGCATCCAGGTACGCGAGATGGGCTACGACTGGAACGTGTTCGATGAGGCCGAGAACCCGAAGGAGGACTTCGTCGCGGCGGCCACTCCCGACGTGGCGGCGTATCTTCGGCTCAGGTTCGTACGCCTCTCAGGCTACGGCGGCATCGAGTTCGTGTACTACGACACGTACGAATCGGAGCGATCGCGGGGCCATATCGGGCGCGGACGCGTGGACCTTCTGCTGAGCCGGCTGCGCCCCTTCGTCGCGGGGGCCTCGCTCAAGACGCGGACCCGGCCCAACGGCGAAATCGACGTGCGCGCGGATCGGCGCGAAGACGAGGTGTCGGGTGGCGTGGCGTTCGACTGGTCGCCGACCGGCGTCATCTACGGCGCGGCCAGCCGACTCACGACGGCATTCGTGGGTGCTGTCGAGGATGGCATTTCGCTCGATCAATCCCTTAACCGGGACGCCTACGACTACAGCCTGGGCGTTCGCACGGACTTGACCCCTTTGACGTCGCTCACGATCCAGGGCGCGCTGCGCCAGGACCGCTTCGTCTCCGAGCCCTTGCGCAACTCCGACACGGGCTCGGCCCTGGCCACGCTCACCTTTGCGCCCCAGGCGGTCGTCAACGGCGCCGCCACCGTCGGCTATCGCTACATGGATGCCGTGGACCCCCTGGTCGAACCCTACCGGGGCCTGACCGCGCAGGCCGGGATCAACTACGCCTTGCTCGAGCAGGGCCGCTTCAGTCTCGGCCTGAACTACGGCTTCGATTATTCCTTCGATGTGCAGGAGGCCTACTACGTCGAGACCTCTGTGACCCTCGGCTATACGCAGCGCCTGTGGGGTGACGTTGACGCCCATGTGCGGGGCACCCGGTCGAACTTCAACTACGGCCACCGCGAGGGGTCGACGCCTCACGTGGACGAGCTGTCGACCGCCGCCACGGGGCTGGGTTACAATCTGCGCAACCGCACGCGGATCGCGCTCAACTACGAATACTCGAGGCGGCGGTCGCCCGAGATTGCCGATCGCAACTACAACCGGCAACGGGTGTTCCTGTCCTGGACCTACGCGTTTTAGCATGCTGCACTTCCTGATCGCCTGTCTCGTTGGCCTGGCTCCACTCCAACAGCCGGCGCCGGCTCCGCCGGCTCCGGCGGTGCCGCCGCTGGCGACGCCGGCCGCGCAGTCGGCCACGACCTACGTGGTGGGCTCGAGCGACGTGCTTGGCATCAAGGTATTCGACGAGCCCGCCCTGAGCGGCAACTACAACGTCGATGCCGATGGGTCGATCACGTTTCCGTTCCTGGGGCGCGTGACGGTGGCCGAGCAGACCGTTCGCGACATCGAGGAGCTGCTCACGAAGCTGCTGGCTGATGGCTACGTGCGGCGGCCACAGGTGTCGGTGGAGATTGCGCAGTACCGGAGCCGTTCGATCTATATCCTGGGCGAGGTCCGCACGCCGGGGAAGTACACCATTGCCGGCCCGATGGCGCTGCTCGAGGTCATCGCGCAGGCGGGGTCTCTCACCGGCGCGGCCGGCAACACCATCATCGTGCAGCGCTACCAGGACCGGCTGGCGCCCGTTGACGCTCCGGCGCTGCCCGGCGACGCGCAGGCGGCAGAGATCCTGCGGGTCACCGTGGAAGACCTGCGAGAGGGCCGGTTCAGCGCCAACCTGCTGCTGCAGGACGGCGACACGATCTACGTCCCGCAGGCGGATCGCTTCTACGTGACGGGATTCGTGAAGACGCCCGGGTCGTTCGTGCTGCAGCCCAACATGACCGTGCAGATGGCCATCGCGGTGGCCGGCGGCTTCACCGAGCGCGGGTCCACCCGCGGCATCAAGATCATCCGCAAGGTCAACGGCAAGGAAGTTGAGATCAGCGCGAAGCTCAACGACGTCGTCCAGCCGAACGACACCATCAAGGTCCGGCAACGGCTGATCTGACCCGCCGGCCGCGGCGCGCCGGTCGCGCCACCCCTTCAATGCGACTCGTCATCGAGCCCGGCCTCGCCGCCAGGCACTACTGGCGCGACCTGTGGCACTACCGCGAGCTCCTGTACTTTCTCGCGTGGCGTGACATCGCGGTCCGCTACAAGCAAACGGTGATCGGCGTGGCCTGGGCGCTGATTCGCCCCGGCCTCACGATGCTGGTGTTCGTGCTGTTCCGCCGGCTGATGGACGCGCAACCGTCCGGCGTGCCCGAACCCATCCTGGTGTTCGCGGCGGTGCTGCCGTGGCAGTTCTTCTCGACGGCCCTGTCGGAGTCCTCGTCGAGCCTCGTGGGCAACGCGAGCCTCGTCTCGAAGATTTACTTTCCCCGCCTCATCATTCCCGCGGCGTCGGTCGCCACGGCATTTGCCGACTTCCTGGTCACCCTCGGCCTGCTGGCGCTGTTGATGCTGTGGTACGGCGTCGCCCCCGGTTGGCCGATCCTGGCGCTGCTGGTCTTTGTGATGCTGGCCTCGGGCCTGGCGCTGGGACTGGGGCTGTTCCTGGCGGCACTCAACGTGAAGTACCGCGATTTTCGGTATGTGGTTCCCTTCCTGGTGCAGGTGGGGCTGTTCGTGTCGCCGATTGCGTTTACCACGGCCCAGGTGCCCGAGCGATGGAGGCCGCTGTACCAGTTGAATCCACTTGTGGGCATCATCGACGGGTTCCGCTGGAGCATTCTCGGCCCGGCATTTCCGCTGGACCTTGCCGCAGTGGCCGCGTCGGTGGTGGTGACCCTGTCGGCGCTGCTGCTGGGCATCTGGTACTTCCGCCGTGTCGAGCGGAGCTTCGCGGACGTGATTTAGCCGCCGATGAGCAGCCCCATCGTCAAGGTCGAAGCCCTCGGCAAGCGGTACCGCTTGCGCCATGTCGAGAATGACGGGCGGTATGAAACCCTGCGCGACGTGCTGGCGGCCAAGGCTGCCGCGCCTTTCCGCCGGCTCCGAGCCGGCCGCCGTCCGGCCGCCCCCGCCCGGGAGGATTTCTGGGCGCTCAAGGACGTGTCGTTCGAGGTTGCCCAGGGTGAAGTGGTGGGCATCATCGGCCGCAACGGGGCCGGCAAGAGCACGCTCCTCAAGATCCTCAGCCGCATCACCGAGCCCACGGCCGGGCGGGTGACCCTCGAGGGCCGCGTGTCGAGCCTGCTCGAGGTGGGCACCGGATTTCACCCGGAGCTCTCGGGCCGGGAGAACATCTTCCTGAACGGCGCCATCCTCGGGATGAAGCGGGCCGAGATCACGCGGAAGTTCGACGAGATCGTGGCGTTTGCCGAGGTCGAGCGGTTTCTCGACACGCCGGTGAAGCACTACTCGTCGGGCATGTACGTCAGGCTGGCGTTTGCGGTGGCCGCGCACCTCGAGCCGGACGTGTTGATCGTGGACGAGGTACTCGCCGTGGGGGACGCGGAGTTCCAGAGGCGCTGCCTGGGCAAGATGCGGGACGTGAGCCAGGGTGGGCGGACGGTGTTGTTCGTGAGCCACAACATGGCGGCGGTCCAGGCGCTGTGCGGCCGCGCCGTCTGGCTCGACAAAGGCGCCGTCGCCGACGAAGGGCCAGTGGGTGAGTGCATCAATCGGTATCTGTCTCAGTCGTTGAAAGGCGCTGACGAACATCTGGGCGAGACCGTGAAGATGGGGTCTCGCCTGGAGCTCCGGCGATTCAACGTGTCCCCGAACCCGGTGGAGAGCGGCGGTCACGTGGCGTTTGCCCTCACGTTTTGCGCGAAGGAACCCGTGAAGATTGGCGACCTTGCGCTCCTCATCTACACTTCGACAGAGATGCGGGTGGCTATCGTCGACCTGAGGTCCTCAGGCCTGCCCGTGTCGATCGCAGCCGGGGCGGCATGGACTGCGCGCGGCTCGATCACCAACCTGCCGCTGGTGGAAGGTGACTACCGGCTGGGTGTCTACGTGAATAGCAGCAACTTCGTCGGCAACCAGTTTGGGCTGGCCGAGCTCAGCGTCTCTGCCCGAGCGGGTGCTGGTGGCCACGCGCCGTACCCCGCTGTCCACCGCGGCGTCGTGGAGCTCGACTTCACGGTCGAGTCCTGAACCTCGTCATGTGGACACTGCGCAAGCGCGCCAAGTATTGGACCTATCGATTCGTGCCAGGCTTTTCGGGCCGCCTCCGCTACTACGGGACCACGGTGCACCTTTCCCCCGACTCCCTGGCGCTTCGGATCGTTTGTGAGCAGGGACTTTACGAGCCGGAGATCGCAGCTCGTGTAACACGGCTGGTGCGCCCGGGTACCACGGTGATGGACGTCGGGGCCAACATCGGCCTGATGGCCATCCCGGTCTTGCGCTCGTGCCCGACGTGCCGCGTCGTCTCGTTCGAGCCGTCGCCCAACTCGTTGCCTTTTCTAAGGCAGACGGCTGCCAATGGCGAGTTTCGCGAACGCTGGACCATCGTCGGCAAGGGCCTCGCAGACGTGGAAGGCGAGTTGGACTTTGCCATCGGCGAACCCAGCGAAGCACTCTTCGAGGGCTTCGGGGGCAGTGAGCGCTTGTCCGGGGGGCGCGTCGTGCGCGTGCCGGTGTCCACGCTGGACCTCGAATGGGGTCGCGTGGGACATCCCGACGTCTCGGTGGTGAAGATTGATGTCGAAGGCGCAGAGGCAATGGTGCTCGAAGGGGCTGCGGGACTCCTGCGCACGTGCAAGCCGGCTGTGATTCTCGAATGGCACGAGCCGTACCTCCAGCGCTATTCCGTGGAGCCTGCGCGGCTTGTTAGGTTCGCGCGGGATCACGGCTACCGCATCTACACCGTCCCGTCGGGAGTGCCCGTGGATGACGAGTGCACGCTCGGCGTGCAGATGTTCGAGTGCCAAAACTTTCTACTCCTTCCGGCTGTCGCCCAGAACGCTTGAGGCTGAAGTTGCACCCGCGCCGGGGCGCAAATTCCCGGTCGCAAGAGCCGCCTCTTGGCGATGTGGGGCTCCGGCCGTGAACCTGTGGCGATCCGCACTGTCGCCGCTGATTCGGGAGTGGGTCTTGGGGCACTACCTGATCCCCTCCAGTCGGTCGGGATTGGAACCTGGGCTGGTGCCCTTCCTGCCCAGAAAGACGCCAATCACATTTGTCGACGTTGGGGCCTCCAGCGGGTTCTTTGCGGCCACGGTGTTGGCACACTGCGGAATCCGGTGAGCGTTACTGGTCGAACCGCAGCCCAGCCGTTGCCGGGAACTCGAGGTCCGGTTTGCCGGCCGTGACTTCACGATCCGTGAATGTGCCGTATCGGACGAAAACGGGTCCCACCGGATGGACATTCTGAACTTCGACTACAGTTCTTCAATCCTGCCGGTGCTGCATGGGGTTGGCGGGGCTGACCAGTTGCTGGACCTCGGCGTACGTGAACGCATCGTTGTACCAGTGCGCACGCTGGACGATGTTCTGGATGAGGCGGGATGGATCGGCGCCATAGATCTGCTCAAGATTGACACCCAGGGTGCCGAACTACGGGTCCTGAAGGGTGGGATGCGCGGCTTGGAACGCGTGCGGCTGATCTGGATCGAAGTGTCCTTTCGCCCATTGTACGAGGGTTCGGCCGTGCTCTCGGACGTGTACGCCTTCCTGCGCAGCCAAGGATTTCGGCTCTACTCGCTTCACGAGGGCTTTCGGGGCGTCGACGGTGAGTTGCTGCAGGCCGACGCCCTCTTCCTCGGTCCCACCCAGGAGGTGCCGCGGTGAACCGCCTCTTGGTGACCGGCTCGTCCGGTCTGATCGGCTCGGAAGTGTGTTTCTACTTCGGTCGGGAACTCGGCTACGCCGTGCACGGAATTGACAATAACCAGCGGGCCGTGTTCTTTGGTCCCCAGGGCGACACGCGATGGAACCAGCAGCGTCTTCAACGCGAGTTGCGCGGCTTCGTGCACCATGAGCTCGACATCCGCGACCGGGAGGGCGTGACGCGACTCATGGCCGAGGTCAAGCCAACGGCCATCGTCCACGCCGCGGCGCAGCCGAGTCACGACCGTGCGGCGGCGATTCCCTTCGACGACTTTGACACCAACGCCGTGGGGACTCTGAACCTGCTTGAGGCAGCGCGTCAGGTGTGCCCCGAGGCGCCGTTCGTGCACATGTCGACCAATAAGGTGTACGGTGACGCGCCCAACCGCCTCGCACTCAAAGAACTCGAGACGCGGTGGGACTACGCGGACCCAGCCTACGAACACGGCATTCCAGAGACTTTCACGATCGATCAGTCGAAGCACTCGCTGTTTGGCGCGTCGAAGGTCGCCGCGGACGTGATGGTGCAGGAGTACGGCCGGTACTTCGGCATGCCCACCTGCTGCCTGCGCGGTGGCTGCCTGACCGGGCCCAACCACTCCGGCGTCGAACTGCACGGATTCCTGTCATACCTCGTGAAGTGCAACCTCGAGGGACGGCCGTACACGGTCTTCGGCTACAAGGGCAAGCAGGTCAGGGACAACATTCACGCCTTGGACGTGGCCCGCTTCATGGCGGCATTCGTGACCGCACCGCGCGCCGGGGAGGTGTACAACCTCGGCGGAGGAAAGGCGAATGCCTGCTCCATCCTGGAGGCGTTTGCGATCACGGAAGGGTGTACGGGCAAGGCGCAGGTCTACACCTACGTCGGCCAGAACCGCGCCGGGGATCACATCTGCTACTACTCCGATCTGCGCAAGATGCGGGCGCACTATCCCGAGTGGGACATCACGAAATCTCTTCTCCAAACGATCCGAGAGATCGTGGAGGCCTGGGGCGGTCGGGCTGGCTCGAATGCCTGACGCCGGATTCCCAAACCTGCTCTACGTGGGCGATGTCCCGGTCGAAGCATCGCACCACGGTTCAGCGCTGTTGTACCGGCTCTTGGAGGCCTATCCGGCCGATCGGCTCTGGATCGTCGAGACTGGAGAGCCGTCGCGAACGGAGCGCCGCCTGCCCGGAATCCGCTACTCGTCAGTGCCGATCGGTAGTCGTCGTTGGCTAAACACACGGCTGCATGGCCTCTATTCGGCTTGGCTCTCGTTCACGGCGCCAAAGGCCAGGGGACGCTTGCGGATGATCATCTCGGAGTTTCGGCCAACAGCGGTAGTGAGTGTTGGCCACGGGCACGGCTGGCTGTTGGCCGCAGAGCTGGCGAGGCAACTTGGCCTGCCCCTTCACGTAGTTGTCCACGATGATTGGCCGCGGCTGTCGGGGATACTTCCCGTATTCAGGGGATGGCTGGAACGGCGTTTCGCGAAAGTCTGCCGGGACGCGCACACTTGCCTGTGCGTATCTTCTTTCATGGCCGAGGAATACGGGCGCCGATACGGGGTCGCAGCGGCGGTCCTGTATCCATCGCGGTCCGACGCATGTCCGGTGCTTGAAGCAAAGCCACCGAGGGTCATCCCGGAGGCCGACGAGATCGTGGTTGGTTACGGCGGCAACAGCGAGCCCGGGATCGTGGCGTGCCTGAGGGATCTGGCCGGCGCACTCGCTACTGCCCGCGCGAGGGTGGTGGTGTTCGGCCCATTCGGTGACGCTGACCGGCAGGAGCTGCTATCGATTTCCTCCAGCTTCACCTTTCACGGCCTCGTCTCGTACCAAGAGATGATCGCCCAACTTCGCTGCCAGGCGGATGTGCTGGTGGTGCCGATGGCGTTCGCCGCCGCTCTGCGTGACAACATGGTCGTGTCTTTTCCGAGCAAGTTGGCAGACTACACGGCGGTGGGCCTGCCGCTGCTCGTATATGGCCCGCCCTACAGCTCGGCCGTTCGGTGGGCGCAATTGCACGCTCCGGTCGCGGAAGTCGTCGATGCCGCTGGTCCAGCTGGGCTGGCCCTCGCCATTCGCCGGCTGAGGGGCGATGCGGGTCGGCGCCTGCTGCTGGCGGAGAGAGCCCTTGAGGTGGGCGTTGCGTGCTTCGCGCCGGCAGCGGCCCGCGAGAAGTTCTACGCTGCGCTCGGGGTGCCGGGCGGCAAGGCGTCGGCCATGGGTGCAATTTCCGGTTGATTTGCATGGCACCCGCGCCGCCGGCCGATGTCCGGGTCTACCTGTTTACCTATCGCCGCAACAACCTGCTGACGCGTGCCCTCGAGAGCCTGCTCGGCCAGACGCACACCAGGTGGGTATGCGAACTCCATAACGACGATCCCGGAGATCCCTTTCCAGGTCAGTTGGTCGAGAAAATCAACGACCCTCGCGTTACCTATGTGCGCCACGACCACAACCTTGGACCGACGGGGGCATTCAACCTTGCCTTCAGGCCCGTTTCAGAACCGTTCATCTCAATCCTGGAGGACGACAACTGGTGGGAGCCCGACTGCCTCGCACGATTGCTGTCGACGATGACAGGCAATCCGTGCGTCCACCTCGCTTGGGTCAATATGCGGAAATGGATGGAAACGGAGGATGGTGGCTGGGAAAAGGGTGGCACCATATGGCCCGTTGAGCCCGGCCTGGACATCATACAGTTCGAGGTCCCGGATCCGCGCCAAGCCTGCGCAGCGCTCCACTCGCAAGGAGCCATGCTCGTCCGCGTGTCCCCGGTGACCATGATTTCGGTTCCGGTTTCGTTGCCCGTCTTCGCCATCGAGCCTGTTCGCGAGCGGAGCTATCCGGGCCCGATGCTTCTATTGACGGAGCCCTTGGCCAACTTCGCCATCACTCGCAATACGTGGCGGAGCGAATCTGCCGATGACAATCTGGGGGTGCTGGTTCTGCTGGCCCAGACGTTTCTGGCGCGCTCAGACTTTCCTGACGTGTTCTACCAACGCATGTGGGCTGCCTGTCGTGGTTCGCGCGGTCACAAGCACCGGGCGCTCATGGTGGCTGCAATCCTGACGGGCCGGCTCTTCCGGGTGCTGAAGGGTGCCAGAATCGGAGACGTAGCTGTGGTCGCGAGCTGGGCACTGCGTCATCCGGTAAGGTTCGCTCGCCTGTTCATGGCCCGGGCCAGGTTTCCAGAGGTGTTCGCATTCCTCGACGCCGCCGCGCGCGCCCGCTTGGCCGACTTCTCGACGTGTCGCGGCTCAAATGGCTGAGAGTGATTCGACTGCATTGCGCATCGCCTACGTAACGGTCGGCAAGGCGGACGACATCCATGAGTGGTCCGGGCTGAATGCCGCGATCCGTTCCTCCCTTCTTCGACAAGGATGCGATGTTCACGACGTAGACAGACTCGGCACGGAGCATTCGATTGCTCTTCGAGTCCGGAGGCGGCTTTACGCCTCTCTCCTTGGCCAAGCCTATGCCTTGGAGCGGAGCCCGTCGGTCGTCAGCCGCTGGTCCCGGATTGCCACGGAGCGGGTGGCACAGCTCCCGCAGGTGGATGCCGTCGTGTCAACCGGAACGCTGCCCGTCGCGTTCCTAGGGGGCGCTCAACCGCTGGCGATCTGGGCGGATGCGACCTTCCACTCGCTCCGTACCACGTATCCTGACTACGCCAACTTCTCTCGCGCGTCCCTGGACGAAGGGGACCTTGTCGAGCAGGCCGCGCTGAATCGCGCAAGTCTGATCTGCTATGCGTCGGACTGGGCCGCCGCTGACGCCGCCGCGTACTACGGCATTTCCCGGCGGAAGATTCGCGTTGTTCCTTTCGGCGCGAATTGCGACTCTCCGTACTCTGGTGGAGCCGACGCCGCGTCGAGCGTCGCGGAGCGCGCCTGGTCGGTGGTGCGCTTCGTCTTCGTCGGGGTCGATTGGCAGCGCAAGGGAGGGGACCTAGCCGTGGCCATTGTGCGCCGATTGAACGAGCTTGGAAGGAAGAGCATGCTCTCGGTCATTGGATGCACCCCTCCCGGTCCCGTTCGTAGCCTCCCCTTTGTCGAATGCCTCGGTTTTCTGTCGAAGAAGGCCGCTGGTGACAGGGACCGGCTCGCAAAGGTCCTTCTGCATTCGCACTTCCTGTTGGTGCCAACCCTTGCCGACTGTTTCGGGCTCGTCTTCGCCGAGGCGTCGGCGTTTGCCTTGCCTTCGATCGCGCGGAGCGTGGGGGGGGGTTCCGAGCGCCGTGCGAAACGGCTGCACCGGGCTGTTGTTACCCGCGGACGCCGGCGCAGAGGCCTACTGTCAAGCCTTGCAGCCACTACTCGACGATCGCAGCCGCTACGCGGCAATGTGTGCCGCGGCGTACCAAGATTACGCAGGTCGATTGAACTGGCACGTTGCGGGCGCTCGCTTCGTGGCGGAGTTGCGGAGCGCCTTGTCCGGACGGCGAGCGGAAGCCGCGACGAGCCAGGGCGGCCAATGAAGCGACTGATCAAAGGCGCCCTTGGTCGCCTTGGAATCTACTACGCCAAGCGTCAGTACATGCCGTGCGGCATCGACTGGCTCTGGGACGTCCGCCGACTCAGTCGTGACCTGCCGATGAGGACGGTCTTCGACGTCGGAGCGAACGTTGGGCAGACGACGCGCCTGATCAAGGGGCGATTCGCCAGTGCGGCTGTGCATGCGTTCGAGCCGGTCAGCGCCACCTATCGGTCGCTGGCGCACAACCTTCGGGACCTCGAGGGCGTGACGTGCCATCGGCTGGCTTTCTGCGAGCGCATCGGGCAATCGGCAGTGACGATGGCAGGAAATTCACAGCTCAACCGCCTGGTGTCCGAAGCGGAGGCGCGTGGTCGATCGGATACCGAGACGATTGACACGGAGACAATCGACCATTTCTGCGCGACCCGAGGAATCAGGACTGTCGATATCCTGAAGGTTGATGCGGAAGGCGCTGACCTGCGCGTCCTGCAAGGCGGCCTGGTGATGTTGCAGCAGGGCCAGATCGCATTCGTCTTTGTCGAGGTCGGGTTCGAGGAAGACGATTCCGGGCACACTTACTTCCCGGCGGTCCACGATCTGCTCACGAAGGCCGGACTGAGACTCTACTCTGTCTACGACTACTACCACGAGGATGAGGGGCGGAAACTGGTATTTGCCAACGCGCTGTATCTCAGCCCCTCGGCGCTGGGGCGCGCAGGATGACGCACGGTTGGATCAGTGTGATCGTCCCAACGATCGGGCGTCCCGAATCGCTAGCGCTTCTACTGGAGTCGCTGGCGGAGCAGACGCGCAGGCCAGAAGAGGTCATCGTCGCCGATGGCAGCGACGGTGACGACGTGCGTGCCGTGGTTGCCAGGTCGATCTGGGCGTCGCGCGGGTTGAACGTCCGTCGCCTTGCCCTTCAGCCACCAAACGCGGTTGGCCAGCGGGTGGCGGCGGTCGCGGAGTCGCGCGGCGAGTTCCTGTTGTTTCTCGACGATGACGTCATCCTTGAACCAGATTGCGTGGAACAACTGCTTGGCGTTCTGGGGCCCGACCCTGGCGTCGTGGGGGCGATGGCCGATTTCAACAACCAGCGGTGGCCGATGCCCACACGTGCTTGGCGTTTCTACATGAGATACATCCTTGGCATGCCGGAGGGCTCTTGGCAAGGCGGGGTCGTCGGACCGCTGCTGCGTTTCGGCTACGACCCTCCCCCGAACGATGCGGCGCCCATGGCGTGGCTTGGCACCTGCAACACCCTGGTTCGTCGCTCCGCCTACGACCGGGCAGGCGGCTTCTCCGACTTCTTCCTGCACCGAAGCACTATCAACGAAGACGTGGACCTTGGCCTGAAGCTCGGGCGTGAAGGCCGTATCCTGCTGAACCCCAGCGCGCGAATGGCGCACTTGCACGCCCCAGGGGGACGCGTGTCCGCCCTGATGGCCGCCGAAGATGACCTATACAACCGCTATCTCATCCTGCGGCGAACCCAGGGGCTGCGAGCGACAGCGGCGTTCAGCCTGGTGATGCTGTACTTCGCTGTTGAAACGGTCAGTAACCTCGGGGGTAACATTCGGCGGCTCCGCGGCAACGGCCTGGGAGCCCGGTGTGCCGGCCGATGCCTGGCGATCTGGCGCATCCTCTCCGGTCGACCCACGAGGGGCGAGCCCTGAAGAACTACTGGAAGCTCGTGATGAATCACAAGCGGCCCGGCCGGTTCGTGATGGCCCGCTTGCTCATGGCGACCTCGGTGTGTCGATGGTTCACCATCAGGCAGTCCGGCTTCGCGGTGCGCTTTCACCCTGCGAACCTCTCGTCCCAGCTCTGGATCGATCCGCACGAGCGCGACGATGCGCTTGAGTTGTTCCGCCGGTATCTCAAGTCGGGCGACCACGTAGTTGATGTCGGTGCAAATATTGGCGACACCGTTCTGGCTGCGGCAGTTCAGGTGGGGCCATCTGGCAAAGTGGTTGGAATCGAGCCGCATCCGAGGACGTTTGGATTCTTGAAAGAGAATGTCGCGCTCAATCATGTCCGCAACGTCCAGCTCATCAATGTCGCCGTTGGGGCGAATCCGGGTACAGCGAAATTCTCCGACGACCGTTGCGATGACATGAACCGAATCGATGGTGGCAGCCTGCAGGTGCCCGTGGCGCGGTTGGACGATCTGGTACAGGACGACCGGCCAGTCGCCCTCCTGAAAGTGGATGTGGAGGGATACGAGAAGTTCGTCTTTGAGGGGGCCCGCGAGCTCCTCAAGCGAACGCGCTGTGTCCTCTTCGAGGTCAGCAGTCTCCATTTTGCACGATTCGGGTACACGACCCAGGATGTACTGACCCTGCTTGAAAGGACCGGGTTTAACGTATTTCGGCTTAGCGGTGCGCGCGGCATCCGATCTGTCACGGTCGATTTCGACACGGAGTCCTACGAAAACCTGATTGCACTACGGGACGTCGACGACTTCGCCCGGCGCACAGGGTGGGCGCAATGCGTGAGCGAGTGATACCAATCGCCGCCATGGTATCGGCCTACCGGCGCGTCGACCAGACGCTGTGTACGCTACGGACGTTAGAGGCCTGCGACCCACGCCCGGCCGAGATTCTCGTGCACGTCGACGGTAACCAGACCGCCTGTGCCGACGCTATCCGTAGCGCGCACCCGGGCGCCAGGGTCTTCGTCAGCAGGATGATTGTCGGGCCGGGCGGCGGTCGAAACACCATGGTTGCCGCGGCCACGCAGCCTCTTGTGGCGAGCTTCGATGATGATTCCTACCCGATAGATCGGGACTATTTTGATCGTGTCGTGCAGGTGTTCGCACGCTTCCCAGACGCGTCCGTGGTGGGGGCGCACGTGTATCACCGTCATGAATCGCTCGCACCAGACGAGAATGCCGCGCAATGGGTCGCCGATTTTTCGGGTTGTGGCTGCGCCTACAGACGTGACCATTTTCTCGAAACGGGCGGGTATGTCCCGCTTGAGACAGCGTACGGCATGGAGGAGGTCGACCTGGCCCTTCGCCTGCACGCGCGAGGGCGGCGCGTCTTGCAGACGCCATGGCTGCGCGTGGGTCATGACACCGACCTGGGCCACCACAATGAGCCGGAGGTGACCTCGGCCAGCGTAGCCAATCTCGCCTTGCTGACGTACCTGCGCTACCCCCCGACGCTTTGGGTCGTGGGCGCTGCGCAATTCTTCCGGAGAATTTGGTGGCTGCTCGGGCACGGCCGGTGGCGTGGGATCCTGCGGGGCGTAATGCGCATTCCTGCCCTGCTCCGAGCGCACACCAAAGCGCGAAGTATCGTCCCAGCTTCCGCCGTGTGGTCATACCTCCAACTGCGGCGACGTCCGATCCCGGTGGACTTGATCACTGAATGACGCCCCCTCGTTCCGCAGGGGCTCACTGGGTCTGCTGCCACCTTGGCGCCCGCGAGCACTACGCAGTCCCACGGGCGCTTCACCGCCGGCACCGGCTGGCCGCGTTCGTGACCGACGCGTGGGTGGCGCCGGGGCGGGGATGGTCGCGGGTGCCAGGGCCCTGGGCGCGGCGACTGACCGAGCGCTTCCATCCCGACCTCGCTGACGCGCGTGTGCGGCATTTCACGGCGCCGTTGGTGGCGCACGAGGTGGCGTGGAGGCTGCGCCGAAGCCAGGCGTGGCCGGCCGTGATGCGCCGCAACGCGTGGTTTGGGCGCCGGGCCGTTCACGCGCTCGGCGGGTTGCACGATGCCGCGGCGGCCGGCACGGTGGTGTTTGCACACAGCTACTCGGCGCGCGAGGTGTTTCGGTTCGCGAAGACACGCGGCTGGGCCACCGTGCTCGGCCAGATCGACCCTGGCGAAGAGCACTTTCGCATCGCGCGTGGCCTCGGCGAGCGGCGGCCTGAATACGGCGGCATCCCGGATGCGCCTCCGCCGGCCTATTTCGAGGCCTGGCGCGAAGAATGCGCGCTGGCCGATTGGATTGTCGTCAACTCCCCATGGGCGCGCGAGGCGCTCGTGCGCGCGGGCATCCCGGCCGGCAAGATGCAGATCGTGCCGCTGGCCTACGAACCGGAAGGCCTCGGGCTGGCCGTCGCGCGCGAATACCCGGTTACGTTCACACCCGATCGCCCCCTGCACGTGTTGTTCGTGGGCCACGCCTCGGTGACCAAGGGCGTGCCGGAACTGCTCGAGGCCATGGCGCGGCTCTCTGGGAGCCCGGTCGACCTGCGGCTCGTCGGGGAAGTCGCGATGACCGTGCCCCCCCGGTTCATCGATCAACCCGCCATCCGGTGGGTAGGTCCTGTTCCGCGCCACGAGGTGATGCGTCACTACCGCGAATGCGACGTGCTGGTGTTTCCGTCTCATTCCGACGGCTTTGGGATGGCGCAGGTCGAGGCGCAGGCGTGGCGGCTGCCGGTCGTCGCGTCGCCACACTGCGGGCAGGTGATTCACGATGGCGTCACCGGCCTGCTGCTGCCGGAGGTGACGACGGAGGCCATCGCCGACGCGCTGCGGCGACTGGCGGCGGCGCCCGGCCTGCTGGCGACGTTTTCCAGGAATGCCGAGGCGACTCGCGGGTTCGGCGTCGACGACCTGGGCGCCGCGCTGCTGTCGCTGGAGCCCTCGTGAGCACGGAGTCGGCGATCGATCCCTGGTTGCTCGAACACCTGGTGTGCCCGGTGGATCTCGGCGCCTTGCGGCACGAGAGCGACGCGCTCACCTGCGTGGCCGGCCATGCCTACCCGGTGGTGGACGGCGTGCCGGTGATGCTGCGTGAGGACGCCCCGCCCACGATGATTGGCAGCGACACATCGCTGGCGCAAGCGAAGACGCCGCCGGGTGACCCACGCGCGCCCGAGCTGTACCTCGACACGCTGGGCATCAGCGAGGACGAGAAGAGGGGAGTGGCCGAACTTGCGCGGCGGGGCGGCCCGGTCGACCCGGTTGTGGCGTATCTGGTTGCCGCGACCAATGGCCTGATGTACCGCCACCTCGTTGGCGCCCTCCAGCGCTATCCCATTCCCGAGCTGCCCCTGCCGGAGGGCAGGGGCGGGCTGCTGCTCGACGTGGGGTGCAGTTGGGGCCGCTGGTCGCTGGCCGCCCAGGCGAAGGGCTACGCCGCGGTCGGGATCGATCCGTCGCTGGGAGCCGTGATGGCCGCCCGGCGCGTGGCCCGCGACCTGGGCGTGCCCAGCCGGTATGTCGTCGCGGACGCGCGATACCTGCCCTTTGCGGCGGGCCTGTTTGACGTCATCTACTCCTACAGCGTGCTGCAGCACCTGTCGAAGGCCGATGCGGGCAGGGCCGTGTGCGAGATGGGGAGGGTGGTGCGCGAGGGTGGCACAGTCAAGGTCCAGTGGCCCACTCGTTTCGGCGTGCGATGTCTCTACCACCAAGCGCGCCGGGGGTTCCGCCGAGGCGCCGGGTTCGACGTGCGGTACTGGACACGGGGGGAGTTGCGCCGACTGTTCATCGCGCACGTTGGCGAGTGCCGCATCGACGCCGATTGTTACCTGGCCATCGGCCTGCAGCCCTCCGACGCCCCGTTGATGACCCCAGCCCTGCGCCGCATCGTGCGGGTGTCCGAGCGCCTGAAGGCGGCGAGCCGGCGATGGCCGTCCCTGGTGGGCGTCGCGGACAGCGTCTTCGTGGAAGCCGTCGCCTCACGGGCGCCAGGGGAACGAGCGAGGCCGTGAAGACCGCGATCCCCAGCCCGCTGGAGGTGACCATGGTGCGCCAGGGCCTCAACTGGGCCGAGGTCCTGCGTTACCGGTGGGAGTACATGCGCCGGCTCCGCTTCGTACTCGCGCAGGTGGATCCCGGCGGACGCGTTCGAGTGACGCGCCACGAGCGGCAGCGCGTCCGGGAATTCCACGCGCGGCACCGGATGCCGCGCGTCGCCATGGCCTGGTACCGCCTGTTCAAGGCCCTCACCGGCCGCGTCGACCCGCGCTACGTTCCGGAGGAGGTGTTTCGCGTCCTGCTGGAGCCGATGCTCTGCCGCCGGGATGTCGCCCTCGGGTATCACGACAAGAACCAGTTGGATCGGCTGTTGCCCGATGTGCCGAGGCCGCGCACCGTTCTTCGCAACATCTACGGCCACTACTACGACCACGACTATCGCCCGGTCCCCCACGAGGGCGCCGCCGCGCTGCTGGGTCCCGGCCGGTATGTGCTCAAGCCGTCCATCACGGGCACTGGGAGCGGGCGAAACGTCGCCCTCGTGGAGCGCACGGACAAGGGATTCCGGATCGACGGGATCGCGTTGTCCCTCGCGGAGGTGGAACGGATCTACGTGCAGGACTTCCTCGTGCAGGACATCGTCCGCCAGCACTCGTGGACGGCGCGCTTTCACCCCGGATCGCTGAACACCCTGCGCGTGATCACGCTGCGCCTGAACGGCGCCATCCGGCCCATCGCCGCCACGCTCCGCATGGGCAACGGCAGCCATGTTGACAACGGACACGCGGGCGGCCTGCTGTGTGGAGTGGACTTGGCCGACGCGAGGCTCACGCCGTTTGCGTGCGACGTGTTGTTCCGGCGCCACGATGCCCATCCGATCTCCGGTGCGCGCTTCGCCGACCAGGCTGTGCCCTCGTTCGAGGCCGTCAAGAGCCTTGCCGCCTGGGTGCACGAGAGGATGCCGTACTTCGACATTCTGTCGTGCGACATCGCGCTGCTTGAGGATGGCCGGCCGTGCCTCGTGGAAGTGAACACGTTCGGCCAGGGCGTGGAGCCCCACCAGTTCCTGAAGGGCGCCCCGCTGTTTGGCGACGATACCGAGGCGGTGCTCACGCTCGTGGCCGACCGCCGTCGCGCGGGATGGAACCGGTGACTCGAGGCCGGTGGTGACGAGGGCGGTCGCGTGCTGGTCGCGCGCCAGCGGTCGGCTGGACGAGCTCATTCGGCTGGAGATGTCAGGTGCCATCGGCCACCTGCGGCCCAGGCACGTGATGCTCAAGCCCAACTGGGTGCTCCACGAAGCCGTGGCCGGCCAGCCCATCTCGGCCCTGGTGACTGATGCCCGGGTGATAGCCGCGACGGCCGGCGCGGCGGCAGAGCTGTTTCCAGGGGCCGAGCGCATCACGGTGGGAGACTGCCCGCTGCAGCGCGCCGATTGGCCGCTGCTGCTCCGGCAGTCTGGCCTGGAGCCGCTCATGGCCGATCTGGAAGTGCGGTACCCGGGCCGCATCGCTTTCCGCGACCTGCGCCGTGACGTCTACACCTATGCCGGCGGCCGCCTGGTGCCACTGGCAAGTGGTCCCCACGGCGACCCCCTCGGCTATCGGGAAGTACGCCTGGGCGCGTCGAGTCACCTCGAGGAGATTTCTGGCGACGCCGAACGGTTCTCCATTCACGATCACGATCGCCAGAAAGCCCGGGACAACCACCGGCCGGGCGATCACCGCTACTTCGTGAGCCAGTCCTTCCTGGACGCCGACCTCATCATCAACCTGCCGAAGTGGAAGACGCACTCGAAGGCGGGCCTGACCGGCGCGCTGAAGAACCTCGTCGGCATCAACGGCGACAAGGCCTACCTGCCGCACTTCCGCCACGGCGCCCCCCGATGGGGCGGCGATGAGTACTGGGACCGTGGCCGGTGGCTGTACTGGACCCAGAATACGCTGCGCGACTTCACCCGCACCTACTGCTGGTGGGGCTACAAGCTGCTGCGGCCCGTCTGGCTCGCCCTCAAGCACGCGCGGTCGGCCTGGCTTGGGCGCCAGGACGGCCCGCAGGCCGACTTCTACCCAGGGGGCGGCAGTTGGTACGGCAACCAGACGGTGTGGCGGATGATCTACGACCTCAACCTGATCGCCCAATGTGTCGACCGGGACGGCGTGCTCCATGACACCCCGCAACGCGAGTACTTCTGCATCGTCGACGGCCTGGTGTGTGGCGATGGCGACGGCCCGCTCTTTCCCCGGCCGCGTCCGCTGGACTGGCTGGTGTTCGGCTGCGACCCGTTCGCCATCGATGCGGCGTTGGCATGGTTCATGGGGTTCGACGGTGACCGGATGCCGATCATCGCCGAGCGCCACCGTTACCTGGGCCCGGAGTGGGGACGCTTCGACATGGAGGCGCTGCCGGTCGCAGTGGACGGCATGGCCGGCGCATTGACCAGCTTTGCGGTCAATCACGGATTCGTGCCGCCGCCCGGTTGGGTCGGCCACATCGAGCGGCCCGGGGTGCCGGTCGCTCACGTCAGGGCGAAGTCATGAAGGTCGTGGTCTGCTGGTCGGGGATGCAGGGTTATTTTGCGGCCTGCCTGCAGGCGTGGAAACGCCTGGGCGGAGTTGACCTGTTCGTCATACACCTTGACTATCTCGACCTGCCATTCCAGGAAGAGCTGCTCCAGGGCATCCCGAACCAGTGCTTTCGGGCGAGCGATCCCAATACCGGCATTCCGCAACTTGTCGCTGATGCGCGGCCCGAGGTCGTCTTCTTGTGCGGATGGTTCTACCCGCCGTATCGCCAGTTGTTGCTGCGGGACGACCTGAAACACGTCCGCTTCGTGCTCGGCATGGACACGCCATGGACCGGTGGGTGGCGTCAGCGCATCAACCTGATGCGGCTGGGCGCCCTCATCCGGCGCATGGACAAGGTGGTCGTGGCCGGGCCGCGCACCAGGGAATTCGCTCGACGTCTCGGCACGCCGCCCGAAAAGATCCTGCCGGGTCTCTATGGGTTCGACTTCGTCACATTCGGCGCGGCAGGCACTCGGCGGCTCGACGACCCCGCCGGCTGGCCCGAGCGATTCCTGTTCGCGGGTCGGTACGTTCCCGAAAAGGGGCTCGGTGTTCTGGTCGACGCCTACCGCCGGTACCGGTCGATGGTGAACGAGCCCTGGCCGCTCGACTGCTGCGGCACCGGACGTGAGGCCTTCAGGTTCCGCGGCGAGGCCGGCGTGCGCGACCTCGGGTACATCCAGCCGAGCGCGCTGCCCGACGTGTTTGTGAACCACGGCGTGTTCATCATGCCCAGCCTCGAGGAACCGTGGGGCGTCGCCATCGCCGAGGCCGCCGCGACCGGCCTCCCGCTGATCTGCTCCGACCGCTGCGGCGCTGCCGACGACCTGTTGCGCCAGTATCACAATGGGCTGCTCGTGCCGGCAGGCGACGCGGCGGCCCTGGCTGACGCCATGGCCTGGATGCACCATCACCGTGACGCGTTCAGGACGATGGGGCTGCGCAGCCGCAGTCTGGCCGCGCCGTTTTCAGCCGAATCGTGGGCGACCCGTATGCAGGACATCGTTCGAGAGGTGAAGGGGTCGCAGCACGAGGCACCGCATGGTCAGATGCCATAGTCACGCGTCAGGCCGCTTACCGCAGATCGTCCAGTCGGAACTCGGCCGCCTGGCATCCCGGGCGGTGCCCCGCCGCATCCTCATCAAGCCCAATTGGGTGATGCACGAGGCGGACCCGGCCTATCCGATCTCGGCGCTCGTGACTGATGCTCGCGTGATCGACGCCGCCATCCGGGCATGCGCCCGGGTGTTTCCGGCGGTCGAGCGGATCACCGTGGGTGACTGCCTCGAGCAACGCGCCGACTGGCCGCTCATGTGCCGGCAGTCTGGCCTCGATGAGGTGGCGACCGCCATCGAAACTGCGTTTCCTGGGCTGGTGGAGTTCCGCGACCTCAGGAAAGACGTGTTCCGCCCTGTTGGCGACACCCTCGTACCGGATCCGAACGCCCCGCACGGAGACCCGGCCGGATATCGCGAGGTCATGCTGCACGCCGCAAGCCATCTCGAATCCATCGCCGACCAGGCTGACCGGTTCTCGATTCACGATCACGACGCGTTGGTGACGCGGGCCCGTCATCGCCCGGGCGATCACCGTTACCTGGTGAGCCAGACCGTGCTCGACGCCGAATTGGTGATCAATCTCCCCAAGTGGAAAGCACACTCCAAGTCGGGCCTCACCGGGGCCCTGAAGAATCTCGTCGGGATCAACGGGGATAAGTCGTACCTGCCGCATTTTCGACGGGGATCTCCACGGTGGGGTGGTGACGAATACGGCGATGAGAGCCGATGGTTGTCGTGGGTGCAGAACACGGGCGCCGAGTTGGTGCGGGGCACCAGGGTTCGCGGCCTGCTCAGCCCGGGATGGCGGATGGTGCGGCGGATGAATGGCGCCCTGCGCAGGCGCGATCGCCGCCGGGAGACGCCAGCCGACTTCTATTCGGTTGGGGGCAGTTGGTACGGTAACCAGACCGTCTGGCGCATGATTTATGACCTGAACCTGGTCATTCAGCGCGTTGATCGCAACGGCACCTTGCAGGCCGTCCCACAGCGCGACTACTTCTGCATCGTCGACGGCGTGGTCAGCGGCGAGGGTGATGGTCCGCTGAAGGCGACGCCCCGTGACACCGACATGCTCGTATGCGGTGACGACCCCTTCGCCATCGACACCGTGCTGGCCTGGTTCATGGGCTTCGACCCGGCTGCGATCCCGGTGCTGGCCGAGCGCCGGCAGTTCATGGGAACCGGATGGGGGGGCTTCGACGTGGACGAACTGACGATTCAAGTGGACGGGAACCCCGTCCGGTTAACGCAGAGTGAGATCAACTTCCACTTTGCGCCCCCGCCCGGCTGGCTGGGCCACATTGAGCGCGACCGCCGCTCCGTGTTGGCCGGTTGATTCCAGCACCGGCCCCCATGCTGTCAAGTGTCTTCACCGGTCGCAGGGTGCGCAGCCAGTTCCAGGCCGCCGCGGTCCGTCACCGCAAAGTGGCCGGGGTGGCTGCCTCCGACTGGTCCCGCCGCCAACTCGAGGACGTGGGCCGGGTGTGGGCCGACGCGGTGGGCGACCTGCCGTATTATGCGTCGCTCGTGTCGGACGGGCTTGCGCCGAGGGAGATTCGTTCGTGGGAGGATGTCGGGAACCTCCCCGTCCTGACTCGCGAGATCCTCCAGCGGCGGCCCCGGGACTTCGTGCGCCGATCGCGGCCACCGGCATCGTGGATGCGCACGGCCGGCTCCACGGGCACGCCCCTTCGGCTGGGCCTGGACGCGGCCGAGCGGGACCTGATGCGAGTGGTCAAGCTCGGAGAATGGCAGGCGTTCGGCTACACACCTGGTTCGCGGCTGTTCCTGATCTGGGGGCATTCCCACCTGCTTGGCACAGGATGGACAGGCCGCGTCAACCACCTCAAGCGTCGCCTGGCGGACGGCGTCCTCGGCTACCGGCGTGTTGACGCCTATCGATTGAATCGCGCCTCGTGCGAAGCCTACGCGGAAGCCCTGATGCGGTTTCGCCCGATGGGGATCATCGGATACTCGGCCGCCCTGGACCTCTTCGCGCGCTACACGACCGCGTTTCGAGACCGGTATCGCGCCCTCGGCGTCCGCTTCGTGCTGGCTACGGCCGAAGCGCCGCCGCGGCCCGACACGGTGCCGCTCCTTGAGGACCTGTTCGGCTGCACCGTCGTGCAGGAATATGGCGGCGCCGAGTTTGGACAGGTCGCGTTCAAGACCGGGCCCGCTTTGTTCGAGATCTATCCGGACCTCAACTACGTCGAGTGTGAACCGCCGGAGCCCGGAGGCGCCGACGGGCATCCGGTGCTGCTCACGTCGCTCTACCCGCGGTACGTGCCCCTGGTGAGATATCGCGTCGGCGATTCGGTCTCGGGGCCCGTGCGCCTGGCCCACGGCCACGTCGCCGCCTTCGATGCCGTCGGCGGGCGCATCAACGACGTGATCTGTCTCGACGCCGGCGATGCCATTCATAGCGTGGCGATCTTTCACTGCATCCACCAGGAAGACGCCGTCTACAACATCCAGATGGTGCTTCGCGACGAAGGCATCGACATCCGCCTCGTGTCGGCCGCGAGTGACAAGGCCGCGATGGAAGCCCGCATCCGCGCGCGCCTGGCGCAGGTTCATCCGGCGTTGGCCCACGTTCGCTTTCAGTACACCGAAGACCTGCAGACCAGCCTGGCCGGCAAGCGCCGATGGTTTGTCGACCAGCGCAGTTCGTCCCCATGTGTGGCATCGCCGGCATCGTGAGCGTGGGCGCCGGCCGGCTCGATGTGCGTCCGGCCCTGGACGCGATGCAGGCGGCGCTTCGACACCGTGGCCCGGACGGCATGGGGCAGTGGCACTCCCCGTCGGGCGTGGCCAGCTTCGCGCATACGCGATTGGCGGTCATCGACCTGAGCCCCG
>CAYJPQ010000046.1:0-10529 GCA_964372085.1 uncultured Bifidobacteriaceae bacterium
CGGGGGTTCCACACGGAGGTTCCACACGGGGGTTCCACACGGAGGTTCCACACGGGGGTTCCACACGGGGGTGCCACACGGGGGTTCCACACGGAGGTTCCTCACGGAACGGGGAGGCCGAGCTCTCGTGCCGCTTGGGCCTGTGAGCTGTCCGTCGTGACAAACGCGTCGATCGGTTCTGCGGCGTGGAACCACAGGGCGGTGCGCAAGTGGGCGAGATCGAGCGAGCGAGGTGTGGCCACCGCAGGCATTGGGCTTACGCCGCACAGATCGGGCGTGAGGTCCCGCAGGACGAAATGCGGCAGGTCCGCCGACACGCGGTCGACGCAAGTCTCATACTGGGCGGAGTCGATGGCGCCCTCCCGGGCCAGGCGAATCAGGTTCCGCCGGGCCTCCAGGACGAGAAGCGTGCTTGCCAGCAGTTCTGCTCCCGACGTGTCCCGGGACAGGCGGTCTGCCCCGTCCTCCGCCAGCAGGATGCACAGGTACGCGGAGGTGTCGAGGTAGAGGCGCCGTGGACGCCTGGGCGCCCCGGCGCTCACCGCGTGCCCCGGTCTTCAAGCAGCACGGCCAGGTAACGGCCCTTCGTGCCGCGCCTGAGCGCCGGCCTGATGCGGCCCACGCCCACCTTGGCGCCGCGATGGACGCCCGCCGGCGTCGCCGGGCTCAACTGGGCGACCGGGTCGTTGTGCCGCGTGATCAGGAGCCTGCCGCCCGCCTCCGCCTCGGCGATGGCCCCGGATAGCCGGGCCTTGAGGTCCTGCACTGAGATCCGTTTCATGTCCAGATTATGTCATTTATCTGGACCTGAATCTGGCCAGTCCAGCCAGGGGTTGCCACACTCCTGATTCCCGGCATGACCGGTCGGAGCGTCCCGGGCGCGAACGCCGGGCCTGCGAGGCTGGACCGGATCCGTGCGAGGGAGGTGATATCGGCGATAATCCCGGCGGAGGGTGGCCGTTTCATGGAGCGATATCGTCCCGTCCTGTTGGTAGTGGACGACGAGCCGGGCATCGTGAGGATTGTCGAGCGCGCCGCGCGTGCCGGGGGCTTTGAGGTGGTGACCCGGGCGGGCGGCGAGTCGCTGCTGGCGGAGCTCCAGACCCTGCGCGCGGACGCCGCCCTGGTGGACCTGCGCATTCCCGGGACGACCGGCATGGAGGTGCTTCGCGCCATCCGCGAGCGCGACCCCGCCTGCCAGGTCATCCTGATGACCGGCCACGGGTCCATCGAGTCGGCGGTGGAGGCCGTCAAGCTTGGCGCCCTCGACTACCTGACCAAGCCCCTCGACCTGGAACGCATCGCGGACGTCCTCACCACGGTGCGGCAGACAATCGAACGGCGGCGACGCCTGATGGCGGCCGACACGGATCTCGCCCACCGCTTCGAGTTTTTCGGCATGGTCGGGCGCAGCCCGGCCATGCAGGATCTGTTCGACCTGATACGCCGGCTGGCGCCTCACGTCCGAGTGGCGCTGGTCACCGGCGAAACCGGCACGGGGAAGGAGCTGGTGGCCGAGGCCCTGCACAAGGTGGGCCCGCGCCGCAACAAGCGCTTCGTGGCACTGAACTGTTCGGCCATTGCCGAGACGCTTTTCGAAAGTGAGCTGTTCGGACATGTGCGCGGCGCCTTCACGGGCGCGGGCGAGGCCAAACCCGGCCTGTTCGAGTCGGCCGACGGCGGAACGCTGTTTCTCGATGAGATCGGTGAAATGCCCATAGCGATGCAGTCCAAGCTGCTTCGGGTGGTCGAGTCCGGTGAAGTGCGCCGCATCGGCGCGCCCGACGCGCGGCTGGTCGACGTCCAGGTGATCGCCGCCACCAACCGCAACCTGAAAGTAGAGGCCAGCGAGGGACGGTTCCGGCAGGACCTGTACTATCGCCTCAACGTTGTCGAGCTGGCCCTCGTTCCCCTGCGCGATCGTCGTGAGGACATCCCTTACCTGACGGCCGCGTTCGTGAAGGCGCTCTCAAAGCGCTTCAATAAGGCCATCCTGGGCCTGACACCCGGCGCCGAGCGGCTGCTGATGCATGCGGCCTGGCCGGGCAACGTCCGCGAGTTGCGCAACACCATCGAGCGCGCCTGCCTGCTGGGCGAGGGGCCGATGCTGAGCGAGCGTGACATCGTGATTGCCGAGCCGGCCGAGGCGGCCGAGCCGGCCCGGCCCGGCGCCGCCGCTCGCTTGGGCGTGCCCCTGGACGCCGACCAGGTGCGCCAGGCGCTGGCACAGGCCGGGGGAAACAAGGCCGAGGCGGCCCGGGCGCTCGGCCTCAGCCGGCGTGCCTTCTACCGCCGGCTCGAGGCGTTTGGCTTGCGCTGAGTTGCGTGGTGAACGGGCGCGCCCGTGCGCTCGCGCACACTGTGCACACCCGACCGGGCGGTTCGGACAGGCCAAATCGTGCAGTCTGCGGCGCCGGTGGCTGGCACGAATCTGGCACTGCCCGGGGCATGGTACGAGAACTTGCCACCCGCGTGCGGTCGACCTTGTTTCGATCCCTGCCACCGACGCCTCCGCCCCCGATACTGGTGGTGGACGATGAGCCAATTGTCCGGCAGGTCGTTCGCCGGATGCTCGAGGCGGAGGGGTACTCCGTCATCGAAGCGTGCGACGGCGTTGATGCCATGGCAAAGGTCGGCGAGGACACCCACCTGTTGATGCTCCTGGCCGACGTCAACATGCCGGCCATGACGGGCGACGAGTTGGCCCGCCGCCTTCGCATTCAACAGCCGGATTTGAACTGCCTGTTCCTGACCGGTTGCGTGGACCAGCTCTTCGAGGGCCGGCCCGTGCTGTGGGAAGGCGAGGCGTTTCTCGAGAAGCCCTTTACCGACAGGGGCCTCCGGGACGCCGTGTCCCTGCTGCTGTACGAACGGCTGGGCGGCCCCTGCGGGCCGGGCGCCTGGGGCGCCCTGATGTAGAATTCAAGAACCCCGCGCGTCGTTGGTTCACGGCAACCCGGGTGGCGCATATATGGTGAGGCCCGACACCGAGCCCTTTCTTCGCGCCGTACTCGACTCGGTTGCCGACCACATTGCCGTGCTCGATTCAGACGGCACAATCCTGATCGTCAACCAGAGCTGGCGGCAGTTCGGCGAGGCCAACGGCCTCGACGCGCGCACGGCCGGCGAGGGGGTCAACTACCTCGCCGTCTGCGATGCGGTGGTCGGAAACCATGCGTCGCTGGCCCACGAGGCGGCCGCTGGCATTCGGCGGGTCATCGCCGGGCAGTGCGAGTCGGCCGAATTCGAGTACCCCTGCCACTCGCCGAGCGAGCAGCGTTGGTTTGCCGGCACCGCCACGCCTGTGCGGGTCGGCGGGTTCACCGGCGCCGTGGTCGCGCACCGCAACGTCACGGCGGAGCGCGAGGCCGAGCTGCGCGAGCGTGAGAACGAAGAGAAGTACCAGCTGCTGGTCGAACACGCCGACGAGGTGTTCTATAGCGTGCTCCTTGACGCAGCGTCTCGTCGAGGGCAGGTGCTGTTTATGAGCCAAAGCGTGCAACGCCTGACCGGCCTGCCGGTGTCAGCGTTTATCGAGCAGCCCGGCCTGTGGGCGTCTCTCGTGCACACGGTCGACCGGCCGGCCGTGATGCGGTCGGTGGTCCACTGCCTGTCGAAACGCCAACCCGTCAGTTGTACCTACCGAGTCCGCAGGCCGGATGGGTCCTACGGTTGGATCGAAGACCGGATGCTGCCGATGGTCGACCCCGAGGGCCGCGCGATTGGCCTTCGAGGGGTCGTGCGCGACATCACGTCGAGTCGGACGGCGGAAGTACGGCTTCGCGACAGCCAAGGTGCGCTGGCGCTGGCCCAGGCGACGGCTCACCTTGGGGATTGGCGCATCCGGCCGCGCGGCGACGTGCACTGGTCGGACGAGATGTTCCGCCTGCACCACCTGGACCTGGACGCCGAGGCCTCCGCGGATCCGCCGGCGCCAAGCGTGCGCCGCCTCCTTGACCTGATTCATCCGGCCGACCGCGACCACGTGCGCGCGGCGGGGCGAACGCTGCTGTCGAAGAAGCCGCCGCACGTCACGTTTCTGTATCGGACCAACCCGGAAATCGGGGACGAACGAGTCCTCGAAGCCCAGGCCTACACGGTGACCGACGAGCACGGTGACGCGGTTGAGTGGCATGGCACGGTGCTCGACGTCACCGAGCGTGAGCAGCGATCGGCCGAATTGCGGCAGCACCAGAAAATGCAGAGCGTGGGGCGGCTGGCCGGCGGCATTGCCCACGACTTCAACAACATCCTGTCGGAGATCATCGGATTCGCCGGGTTCGTTCGCAATGCCCTCGACGAGGACGACCCGCGCCGGGCCGACATCCTCTGCGTGCTCGATGCCGCCGACCGGGCGGCGGCGTTGACGCGGCAACTGCTGGAGTTCTCACGGCAGAAACCGTCGGCCCCGAAGCCCACCGATCTCAACCAGCGGCTCGACAGCTTCAGCCCGCTCCTCACGCGCACGGTGGGCGAGCACATCAACCTGAGCATCGAGCCCAGCGCCAGGCCCGCGGTGGTAATGATCGACTCCGTCCGGTTCGACCAGGTGGTGCTGAACCTCGTCAGCAATGCCCGGGACGCCATGCCCGGCGGCGGCACGCTGCGCCTCTCGGTTGACCGTGACGATGTGAGCGCGTATGTCCGCGTGACTGATACCGGCTCGGGCATGGACGCCGCGACCCAGCTTCGGATCTTCGACCCGTTCTTCACGACCAAGCCGGTGGGGCACGGCACGGGACTTGGACTTGCCACCTGCTTCGGCATCATCGAAGAGGCCGGCGGCACGATCGCGGTGGAGAGCGCGGTCGGACGGGGATCCACTTTCCTGATCGCCCTGCCCCTGTCCACGGCGCCCTCGCACGCCGATGACGCCCCCGGGCCGCCGGTCAGCGTGCCGGCCAACGCCGAAGTGCTGCTATGCGAGGACGAGGCGGGCCTCAGGCGGGTCGGGGCGCGGACGCTGGAGGCGGCGGGGTATCGGGTGCATGTGGCCGCCGACGGCATCGAAGCCATCATGCGCATCGACGAATTGGGCCCGAGGCTGGCGGCCATCGTGTCGGACGTGGTGATGCCCGGCCGCAGTGGCGACGACGTGGCCGCGTACGCGGCCCGGGTCATTCCCGGCGTGCCGGTGCTGCTGACGTCGGGCTACTTCGATCACACACACGGCCTGTCGTCGCGCACCAGCGAGATCCTGTGGAAACCGGTGCCACCCTCCGCCCTCGTGCGCGCCGTCGCTGCGGCCATCACCAGCCGGCAGAAGTGAAGGCCGGCCGCTCAGGCGGCCACGCGCGCGGCCCGCCGGAAGGCGGCCCTCACCCTCGACACCAGCACGTCGGCCTCGAAGGGCTTGACCAGGTAATCGTCGGCACCCATTTCGAGCACCTGGGTCTCCACGCCCGACCCGGTTTCGGACGTCAGCACCAGGACGGGCATCATCGCCAGCGCCGGGTCGCGTCGCACCCGCTCGATGGTCTCGAACCCGTTCATGTCGGGCATCTGGAGATCCACCAGCATCAGGTCGGGGCGCTCTCGTCTCGCCACCTCCAGGCCCACGACGCCGTTTTCGGCCTCCAGCACCTCGAAGCCATCCTTCTCCAGGAGCATGCGGACGAGCATCCGGATCATGCGGTCGTCGTCGGTGACCAGAATCCGGCGGCCCGGCACGGGACGCGGACCTGTCGCCACGGCCCGTACCGGGGATTCCGGCGTGGCCGCCGCCGGGACGTCCTCCTGGTGGTTGGTCAGCACCCGGCTGACCTCTTCGATTGACGTGACCCCAGCGGCCACAAGCGCGATGGCGTTGTCACGCATCGACGGGTACCCGGCCGCGCGCATGGCCGTACGGATATCGCTGGCGGAGGCGCCGTTGCGAATGGCCGACCTCAGCGCATCGTCAGGGACCAGCACCTCGGGAATCGCCACCCGGTCGATGTAGCCGCTGTGCTTGCATCGCGGGCACCCGACCCCGATCGATGCGCCGACGGTGTCGATGCCGTGGAGCGCCCCGAGGCGGCGAGCCGTGGCCTCGTCATTCACCACGCGGCAGTGCGGGCAGAGCCTGCGCAGCAGCCGCTGGGCGACGATCGCGTTCAGGCTTTCGGCCACCTTGCCCGGCTCCAGGCCGAGGTTCAACAGGCGCGTAACCGCGGTGGCGGCATCGATGGTGTGCAGCGTGCTCAGCACGAGGTGCCCGGTGCAGGCCGCCTGCCCCACGATGGCCGCCACCTCGTTGTCACGGATTTCGCCCACCATAATCACGTTGGGATCCTGCCGCAGCACCGATCGGATCACGCTGGCGAATGCCGTGCCCGACCGGGAGTTGACGGCGATCTGGGTCACGCCCTCGACCTGCCGTTCCACGGGATCTTCGACCGTGACGATGTTCACGTGGCCCGTTCGCACGTGCCGCAGCGCCGCGTAGAGCACCGTGGACTTGCCGCAGCCGGTGGGCCCGGTGAGCAGGACGAGCCCGTCCGGCTTGGCGAGGGCGGCCCGCAGCAGGTCGCTGGACCGCGCATCGTAGCCCAGCGTGTCGAGCGTCTGCATTGTGGAAGCGTCGTTGATGACGCGCATGACGAGCTTCTCGCCGTGGATGGTTGGCAGCACCGACAGGCGCACGTCAACCGTCTGGTTGTCAATCGTCACGCGGAACGCGCCATCTTGCGGTTTCAGCCGCGTCGCGATATCGGCCTTGCCCATCACCTTGAACCGGTTGGTGACGCGGGTCACCGATTCGGCCGGCAAGGTAATCAGGGGCTCGAGAATGCCGCACACACGATGCCGAACGGCGGCGCCGTTTGGCCCGGGCTCCACGTGGATGTCGCTCGCCCCCGCCGAGATGGCCGCCCCGAGCAAGCGGTTGCACAGGTCGATGATGGGCGACTCCGTTGGCGTGGCGGCGGAGTGGGCATCGATTGGATGAGCCACACCAAGGAGCCGGATTCGATCGATGAGCTGGTCGATCTCGCTGCCCTGGCGATAGGCCTTGTTGAGCGCCAGGGTGAGTTGGGAACGCGGCACGATGACGTGGTGCGCGCGGCGACCCGACGCAAACGCGATGTCGCGTTCGACGTTGTCGGAGGGGGCCGCCACGGACCCATAGGTCAACAGGCGGTTGTCCTGCCCGATGGCCAGGATGTTGTACGCGCGGGCCACGCGTTCGGGAACCAGGCGCGCGGCCGCCGGGCTTGGCAGCTCGACCTGCAGATCGACGAAGGGCCGACCGGCCCAGTCGGCGAAGGCCGAATACGCCTGGATCTCCGTCATCAGGCCCAGGGTGGCCACGGCGTCGACCAGCGTGAGCCCAGCGGCCTCGGCTTCGTGGAGGGCCGTTTCAACCTGTGCCGGGGCGAGCCGGCCACCGAGGAACTCCGCGAAGCCGGGGGCTGCTGCCATGGCACACCAGCTTGCACGAAGCGTGCCCGCGTCCTCGGCCGGTTTCATGGGCGCCCGCTTCCTTGGACAAGTGTGCGGAGGTGAGCGGTGAGCACGCTTCGCACACCGGCGTTTCGTCGATTGCAGGCAAAGTCGCTGGCGGGCTCTTTGCTTGAGCCATCACCATGGACACCAACCCAGATGTCGTCGAACCCACCCTGGACCCATCCGCCCTGATTTCCTTCAGGGAGTGGAGCTCACCGGACGACCCCGATCCCGTGTCCGACCTGGTGAGGGCTTTCCTGGAGGAGTCGACGGTGCGGCTTACCGAGATCCGTGCGGCGGTGGCGCTGGGCGACGTCGGGGTGGTGCACCGGGCGGCTCACAGCTTGAAGGGCATGTGCGGCGCCATTGGCGCCGTCCGCATGAGCACCCTGAGCCGCCAACTTGAGGAGGCCCACCACCTGGCCGCCGTGGGAGAGGTCGCGAGCGCCGTCGAGCAGGAGTTCGTGCAGGTCCAGGCGGCCCTGCGAGCGACCTGCTAGTTCCCTGTCTTGACCCTACCGACTCCCATATTGCGTCGGCCGCCGCGTCACGCCTGGGCGCACGCGGCGGGCCGTGAGGCCGCCGCCCCCATTGCGGTGACGATGTTCATGACCGACTCCATCTCGGTGAACAGGCCCTGGGGCGAGAAGGGTTTGGCTACATAGCCGTCGGCGCCGGCATCGAGACACCGTTCGCGGTCGCCCTTCAGCGCATGGGCCGTGAGCGCGACGATGGGCAGGTGGCCGCCGTGCCTGCGCTCCGCGTCCCGGATGGCCGCAATGGCCTCGGCTCCGCCCATCTCGGGCATCTGCATGTCCATCAGCACCAGGTTGAACGACGCGCCGTCCAGCGCCGCCAGGGCTTCCAGGCCGGTGTTGGCCAAGGTCACCTGGTGCCCCGCCTTCTTCAAGATGGCCGTGGCGACCCGCTGGTTGACGACGTTGTCCTCGGCAAGAAGAACGCGAAGGCCGGACGCGGCGAGCGGAGCCTGTGTGGGTTTGCTGGGAGCTGCAGCGATGGCGGCCATGGGGCGGAGGGCGCTCGCCACGGCTTGCCGCAAGGCCGCCTGACGGATGGGCTTCACCAGGTGGCTGGCCATCCCCATGGCCCTGCACCGCGCGGCGTCTCCCATCTGATCGGACGAGGTGAGCATCATGATCGTCGGCGCAATGCTCGCCGACTCGGCCTTCAGGTGCTCGGCCGTGCTGAAGCCGTCCATGCCAGGCATGTTGACGTCGAGCAGCACGAGGTCGAACCCCGCGCCTCGCGTCCGTGCCTCGCGAACGGCCGCCAGCGCCGCTTCGCCGCTGTCGACGACGGTCGGCACCATCTGCCACTTTGCGAGGGTCCGCTCGAAAATCCTGCGGTTGGTGGCGTTGTCGTCCACGACCAGCACCGTGCGCCCGGCCAGTTCGGGGGGAGCCGGCTTTAGCGCCGGCGACGACTGCACGCGCGCCAGGACCGTGAAGTGGAAGGTGCTGCCCTGGGCCGGACGGCTCTCCACCCAGATGCGACCTCCCATGAGGGCCACCAGCTTTGCGGAAATCGTCAACCCGAGGCCGGTGCCGCCGAACTTCCGCGTGGTCGAGCCGTCGGCCTGGCTGAAGGGGTCGAAGATGAGCGCCTGCTTCTCGAGGGGAATCCCGATGCCGGTGTCGGTGATCGCCACGTGAAGCATGACCTCGCCTTCTCCGCACGGCTCGCTGGCGACGTGCACCAGCACCTCGCCGCGTTCGGTGAACTTGATGGCGTTACCCACGAGATTGACCAGCACCTGTCGGACCCGCCCGGGATCGGCCACGAGTGAGTCGGGCACGTCGGCGGGCACTTCGCAGAGCAGTTCCAGGCCCTTCTGATGGGCTCGGACGGCGACCGCCGACAGCGCTTCGTCGAAGGTGTCGCGCAGCGAGAACTCGCACGGGTCGAGATCAAGGCGGCCGGCTTCGATTTTCGAGAAGTCGAGAATGTCGTTGACGATGAGCAGCAGCGACTCGGCCGATGCCTTGACCAGGCCGAGCTGCTCGCGTTGCTCGTCGGTCAGGTTGGTGTCGAGAACCAGGTCGGTCATGCCCAGCACGCCGTTCATCGGCGTGCGAATCTCGTGGCTCATGTTGGCCAGGAACTCGCTCTTTGCGCGGCTGGCTTCCTCGGCTCGGTCCCTCGCCAACGCCAGCTGGTCGTTGGCTCCTCGCAGCTCGCCGGTTCGCCGGGCAACCGTTTCCTCCAGCGAGGACTGGTAACGGTGCAAGTCGTCGTCGCTCGCCTGGATCTTTCCGAGCATCTGGTTGAAGCTGGCGACGAGGTCGCTCACCTCGTCCTGTCCCCTGGGCACCACACGCACCGTGTAGTCGTTTTCCACCGACACGAGGCGCGCGGCCCGGGCCAGCTCGACGATGGGAGTCGAGATCACTTTTTCCAGGGACGATGACACGGCGAAGGCGACGAGCGTCGACGCCAGCAGCACCAGGCCAATGATCACCGCGAATTGCTGCAGGCGGAGGCGCTGGGCTGCCCGATCGGACTCCAGATAGACAGCGCCGACCGTGGTGTCGGCCATTCGAATCGGGCGGAACACGGCGATGCGGTTCCAGGTGACGGCCGTGCCGTCCTCGTTGGGCGGTACGAGTTCGGTACCGCGCGCGTGTGGATGCTCGTACGATGCGAACAGGCTCCCGTCGGCCGAGTACACCTCGGCACGGGTGACATTGCCTTGGGCCGCCAGGGTGGCGAGAATCGACTGGACGGGGCGCTTGTCTGACGCCGCGAGACCCTCGGTGCTGCCTACCCCCAGCATGTCGGCGAGCGTCTCTGATCCGGCGATCTGTTGGCTGCGAAAGCTGGTGTAGTCGTAGGTGAGAAAGGCCGCGCAGGCCAGCACCAGCGCGACGTTCATGGTGAACATGTTGAGATCGATCAGCTTCCACCTGATGGACGCGCGGTTGAGGAGCGCAAAGGCGAGGGCCATGACGGCGCATCGTGCAACAACGGTGCCAGCGCAGGCATTCGGGAACAAGGCGTCCCTTCAGGATTCGGCAGGCGGTCGAGCGGCGCCCGTGCGGATCCGCACGCCTCCCACCGTGCGGCCGCACAGGGTCTGCGAGCCG
>CAYJPQ010000046.1:10629-27056 GCA_964372085.1 uncultured Bifidobacteriaceae bacterium
GCCCGTGCGGATCCGCACGCCTCCCACCGTGCGGCCGCACAGGGTCTGCGAGCCGTCCGCCCGCCCGGCATTGACCCCCCGTGAGGAACCGTCGTGAGGAACTACCGAACAACCCCCCGCCGCGCGCGGACCTTGTAGTCGGGGTTGCTCACTTTGACGCGTACCGAGTGGTACTGGCCGTCGCCAAGCCTGGTGGGCGCGTAGCCGATCACGTACTGGTTGTTCAGTTCCTCGGCGATGCGCTGGGTGGCGGGTCCCAGGTCGGCCGGCGTGCGGATCACCTCGCTGTAGCCGCCGCCTTGCGCGGCCAGCTCGCCCAGGGTGTAGGGATTGAGGCGCGTGGACGCGCGCTCGTCGGCCGAGTCGATGCCGATGGCGTAGAGGAACACGTCGCTGCGCACGAGCGTGCGCTTGAGATCGGTGGGCGTCATGTCGCTGGCCGTGTCGGCGCCGTCCGACACCAGCACGAGCGCGGCCCGTGGGTGCTCGCGCGATTCGAAGAGCGGCAGCGACCGCGCGATGGCGTCGTACATCGCGGTGCCGCCGGACGGGCGCAGCTCGCCGAGGCGGGCCAGCAGGCCCGTGCGATCGCTGGACCACGAGGCGACGACGCGGGCGTCGTGGTTGAAGCTGATGATGGCGGCCTGGTCGTCGGGGGCGAGCAGGTCGCCGATGAAGCGCGCCAGCGCGCCGCGCGCGTCCTCCATGCGCTGGCCGCGCATGCTGTCGCTGGTGTCGAGCGCCAGCGCCAGGCTCACCGGCACGCGCTCGCGCGTGAACTGGGTGACGGGCTGCGGAACGCCGTCCTCCTCCACGGTGAAGTCCGACTGCTGGAGAGTGGTGACCAGCCGGCCATTCGTGTCGCGCACGGTCACCGCCGTGGTGACCAGCTCCGATCCGCCCCGGAAGCCGCGGTCGCGCAGGTCGATGGGCCGCTGCGCCAGCAGCGGCGCTGCCGCCAGCAGGGCGACGAAAATGGGGGCAGTCCCCTTTTTCGTCAGGAGCGGCAGCGGCGTCTTCCACCGCTCGGCGCCCTGGGCGCGCCTCGCCATCGCGCTACGGCCTCGGCGGGCTGATCATGATGTGGGCGCCGGCGGTGCCCGGGTCCATCAGCCACGGCACGCCGGGACCGCCCTTGAGGGGAAGGCCGGTGGAGGCCCCCGTGGCGAACGGCACGTAGATCACCCAGCGCAGGTACTCGCCCTCGATCGTGCCCGTGGCGGCGTCGTAGCTCTTGCCCGTGAGCACGAAGAGGGTGCGTGGCTCGCGCGCCATCTTCAGCGCGCCGGCCTCGATTTCCTTCCAGCGCGTGCCGTCCCGTACCTTTTCCTCGGTGATGCCCTTGGCGGTGAGCTCGCGCCCGCGCGCCATGAAGGCGTCGAGGTCCTTGTGGTAGCAGGCCACGTTGAAGCCCTCCACCCTGGGATTGTCGGCGAGGCACACCAATTCGTTAGTGCCCGGGCGGATAACATTGAGGGCGCCGGACGCGTCCCACCCCAGCACCTGCGCTCCGGCGCGGCGATCCTCGGGCGCGGCCTTCACGGCCTGCGCGATCTGCACCTCGGAGGTGGGCGGGGCCTGCGCAAAGGCCATGTGTGACGTGACGAGCAACCCGAAGCAGGCGGCGAGCGAGCGTTTCATGATGGTGTTCATTCCTCCGAAGGCCCCATCTTAATCCAGCGAGGCACACCAGACACGGGGCACCCCTAAAGGGGTGCCCTACGGGGTCATGGGTGAGGTAGAATGAAGGGTTGTGATTTCAGTCGATAACGTCTCCATGCGCTTCGGTTCGAAGGTGCTCTTCGACGAGGTGACCACCGCGTTCCTGGACGGCCGCCGCTACGGCCTCACCGGCCCCAACGGGGCGGGCAAGTCCACCTTCATGAAGCTGCTGACCGGCGAGATCCCGCCCCAGAAGGGCGACGTCGTGCGGCCCAAGAAGCTGGGCGTGCTGCGCCAGGACCAGTTCGCCTTCGACAAGTTCCGCGTGATCGACACGGTGATCATGGGGAACCATCGCCTGTGGGGTGCGCTCGAGCAGCGCGAGGTCCTGTACGCCAAGCCCGAGATGACCGAAGCCGACGGCATGCGCCTCGGCGAGCTCGAGGGCATCGTGGGCGAGGAGGACGGCTACGAGGCGGAAGCCAACGCGGCCATCCTGCTGCAGGGCCTGGACATCGCCGACGAGCTGCACCATCGCCTGATGGGCGAGCTGCAGGGCGGCCAGAAGGTGCGCGTGCTGCTGGCGCAGGCGCTGTTCGGCCACCCGCAGGCGCTGCTGCTGGACGAGCCCACCAACCACCTGGACCTCGACTCGATCCACTGGCTGCGCGACTTCCTCGTCCGCTACAACGGCACGCTGATCGTGATCTCGCACGACCGCCACTTCCTGAACGCGGTGTGCACGCACACGGCCGACATCGACTACCAGACCATCATCACCTACACCGGCGGCTACGACGACATGGTGGTGGCCAAGACGCAGATTCGCTCGCGCCTCGAGGCCGACAACGCGCAGCGCGAGAAGAAAATCGCGCAACTGAACGATTTCATCGCGCGGTTTTCGGCCGGCACGCGCTCCAGCCAGGTGCAGTCGCGGCGCAAGGAAGTGGAGCGCCTGCAGACGGGCGACCTGGCGCGGTCGAATATCCAGCGGCCCTACATCAAGTTCACGATGAACCGGCCGTCGGGCCGCACCGCGCTCGAGTACGCGGGATTGTCGAAGGCCTTCGGCGCCCACCAGGTGTTCAAGGACTTTTCCGGCCTCATCTCACGAGGCGAGAAGATCGTGCTCGTGGGCCGCAACGGCGCCGGCAAGACGACGATGCTGAAGGCGCTGCTGTCGGACGCCCCGGGCTTCCCGCCGGCCAAGGGCGACCTCGACGCGGGCACGCTGCGCTGGGGCCACGAGGTGTCGATCGGCTACTTTCCCCAGGACCACACCGGCGAGATCCAGAAGGGGATGACGGCCGCCGAGTGGCTGCACCAGTTCGACCCCGATGCCTCGCGCCAGGACATCCACGGGCTGTTGGGGCAGATGCTGTTCAGCGGCGAAGAGGGGCTGAAGCCCACCGAGGCGCTGTCGGGCGGCGAAACGGCACGGCTGCTGTTCTGCCGCATGATGCTGCGGAAGCCCAACGTGCTGATTCTCGACGAGCCCACGAACCACCTGGACCTCGAGGCCATCAACGCGCTCAACATCGCGCTGCAGAAGTTTGAGGGCACGGTGCTGCTCGTGACCCACGACCAGGACCTGATGGAAGAAGTCGGCACCCGCGTATGGCACTTCGGCCACGGAACCATCACGGACTTCAAGGGCGCCTTCGAAGAATACGAGGCGTCCCTCACCTAGGCCACAGATAAATGCGGCCACAGATAAAACACAGATATCAATTATCTGTGTTTCATCTGTGGCTGTTCTTCGCTGTGGCCCGCCTGTGGCCTAGGCAAAGGGCTTGTCGACCGCGGGACTCGGTTCCGAGAACCATCTGGGGCCGCTCTCGGTCATGTAGAGGCAGTCCTCCAGCCGCACGCCGAACTCGCCGTAGATGACGATGGTGGGTTCGTCGCTGAAGCACATGCCGGGGGCCAGCGGCGTGGTGTTGCCGCGGACGAAGTTGGTCCACTCGTGGCCGTCGAGGCCGATGCCGTGGCCGGTGCGGTGGGGCAGGCCCGGGGTCTTGTAGTCGGGGCCGAAGCCGGCGTCGGTAATCACCTGGCGCGCGGCGGCGTCCACCGCCTCGCACGGCGCGCCCAGCTTGGCGGCCGCGAAGCCGGCCGCCTGCGCCGCCTTCTCCAGGTTCCAGATTTCGGTTTGCCGTGCCGTGGGGGTGCCGAACACCGTGGTGCGCGTGATGTCCGACTGGTAGCCCTCCACTGAGCAGCCGCCGTCCACCAGCACGACGTCGCCCTCCTGCAGCTTCTGCGGCTCGATGCTGCCGTGCGGGAAGGCCGTGAACTTGCCGAAGCTCACCATGGCGCCGCCCGGGGCGCCAAGCGCGCGGTGCGCGGCGGCAATGTGGCCGCTCAGCTCGCCCTGTGTCATCCCGGCCTTGAACGTCTGGAACGCCGCCTTGTAGGCCGCGATGGTGATGTCGCTGGCGCGCTGCATCAGCGCGATCTCGGCCGGCGACTTGAACATGCGGCAGCCGGCGGTGACCACCTCGGCGTCCACGAAATAGGCGCCAGGCGCCTCCTTCTTCACGCCGCTGTAGATAAAGTACCGCAGGCGCTCTTCCACGCCGACCTGTCCGGCGCCCACACCGCGATCCTTCAGGATGCCGGCAATCACCTTGTAGGGGCTCTCGTCTTCCTGCCACACGCGCACGTCGGCCTGGCCCTTCACGAGCTCGCGGGCGCGTTCTTCCTCGAACGCCGGGCACACCCAGCCGAGGTCGCCCCTGGCCGGAATGACGCACACGAACGGCCGCTCGCTGTTGCCCCAGCGCACGCCCGTGAAATAGAACATGCTGGAGCCGCCCTCCAGGTAGATGGCGCCGATCTTGTGCTCGGCCATCAGCCGCTGCGCCTTCCCGATGCGGGCCTTCCGCTCGTCGGCGGAGATGGGCTGGATGCCGGCCGTCATGGGCCGCAGAGCGGCGATGGATGGCGGCGTCGCATCGGCCGCGGCGTTCACCGGAGCTACCGGTTGAGGAGCGGGAGCGCAGCCCGCGGCGCCCACCGCCGCGGCCGCGGATGAGTGGAGGAAAGAGCGACGGTCAATACGCATGGGGTCTCCGAAAAATACAGGCCACAGATGAAACACAGAATAAGCCCATGCGATATTCCATCTGTGTTTTATCTGTGGCCTATCTGTGGCCTATCTGTGGCCCGTCTGTGGCCTATCTCCGGGTGAATCTGAGGTCCCACACGCGATCTTGCTTCACGCTGAGTGAGGTGGTGCGCCCGGAGGTGTCGCGGTGGAATCGCACTTCGCCGATCGATCCGCGGAAGGTATCGGGGCCGATGGCCGTGAGCGTGATGGTGGTGGCCGGTCGGCGCTTCAGCACCAGCGCGCCGCCTTCGACGGCGGCGGTGAGGGTGGTGTCCGCCTCGTCCGAGTCGTACGCGCCCACCAGCGCCTGCAGTTGATCACTGGTGGGCGCCGGGTTCATCGGCGGCGTCGGCGGCTCCGGCTTGGCTGGCGCCGGGGCGGGCGTGAGGCGCGAGGCCAGGTACACGTCAGAAACGGCGAAGGCCTGGCGCGTCGCGTTGCCGCTCGTCACGTTGCAGAGCACGGCCACCGAGGTGCTTGCCTCGGGGAACCGGTTCAGGTGCGCGACATACCCGGCCGTGGAGCCGCTGTGCGACACGTTTCTGACCCCCCGATAGGTGGTGATGCTCAGCCCGAGGGCGTAATCGTGCGGGCGGCCATCGGGAAAGCGGCCCAGCTCCTGTTGCCGGCGGACGCGCGCGGCCTGGGCCGGCCCGGGTGACGCCAGGTGCTCGTTCCAGATCAGCAGGTCGCCAACGGTGGTCAGCAGCCCGCCGTTGCCGTGGACGTTCTCGAACGGCATCAGGGTCTGGAAGGTTCCCTGGTTCTCCGCGTAGGCGATGGCACGGCCCTTGACGATGCGCCGGTAGTCGTCGCGCCACGACGTGTGGGTCATCCCCAGGGGCTCGAACAGGCGCTGGCTGGTGAAGTCGGCAAAGCTCATCCCGCTCACGCGCGAGACGATGATGGCGGAGAGGTTGTAGCCGGTGTTGCTGTAAGAGTAGTGGTCGCCCGGGGTGAAGTTGAGCGCCTTCTGCCTCGACACGATCTCGAGCACGTGGTCGTGCGTGTGGGCGCGCGTCGTGCGCGGCCAGCCGGCGATGCCGGCCACATTGCCCCAGTCGCGCAGGCCGCTGGTGTGGGTGAGCATGTGGCGGATGGTGAGCGGCACGCCGTAATCGGGCAGCTCGGGGAGATACTGTCGCGCCTGGTCGTCGAGCGACAGCTTGCCTTCCTGCTCCAGGATGAGGATGGCCGCGGCCGTGAATTGCTTCGACACCGAGCCGGCCTCGAAGATCGTATCCGGCGTGTTGGGGACGGCATGCTCCAGGTCGGCCATGCCATACGCCCTGGTCAGCACCGGCTTGCCGTCCACGGCCACGCCCACCGTGCACCCCGGCGTGGAGGCGCTCCACTTGGCAAACAGCCTGTCCACCTCGGCTCCGGCGTCGAGGAGGGGCGGTCCGTAGGGTGGAACTTCAGTTCCGCCAGACGCCGCTGCGCCCCACGCCACCATCACCGCCATCACCAGTCCGATTGCGCGCGTGTCCATGGCGTCGCATGCTAGCACCGATCCACAGATGACGCCGATGACACAGATTCCGACGTTCGCGAGATGGCGATTGAGTCCAGGCACATCGCGGCGGCGATTGCTGAACGCCTGGCCCGTCCGGGCTAGCGGTGCGACGCGCGCGCGCGGGCCAGCTCGGCCTCGAACAGCGGCCGAAGGTCGCTCTGACCCAGTGCCCCTTCGATCATCGCGAGGGTCTCCCGGATCTGATCGATGAGCAACTGGTCCAGCCGCTCGGCGAGCACGCCTCGAATGTCCTCGATGTCCTTCGATCGGCCGGCCAGAACTTTCGTGACGATCAGGTCTTCGGGGCTGATGAACGGGACCGTGACGCCGGCGACATCGACACGGACGGCTCGATCGAGAAACACGTCTTCGAGGCCAGGACCCGCCAGGACGAGGTCAAGTCCAAGGCCGGACCGCTCGTGCTGCATGGGGAGCACACGGGTCTGACGCACGAATTCAGGGGTGGCCTCCACGCGAAGCGTAAAGCCGTGACGCCCGAGTGCCCGGACAAGGTCCGTAGAGTCGATGCCCTCGACGAGCTTCACCGTTACATCAAGGTCCGTCGTCAACCGGGGGCGGCCCCAGACGAGCGCGGCTTGTGCGCCAAAGACATACCACGGCGCACCGAGGGTGGTGAGGGCGGCGGAGAGGTCCGCCAGAAGATCAGCGGGGCCCGTCGTGGACGGCACGCAGGGCCTCTGCGACGCGCTGGTGTACGGCGAGGTCGGCCAGGCGATCGGCCTCGGTCGGCCACCCCAGCTTCATCGCCTGCGCGTGGCGTCGAAGATCATCGCCGGAGGCCAGGATCTCTGCCGGGGAACGACCGCGCTTGCGACTGCGCCAGAACGCGGCTTTCGCGTCGGCGACCTGCGACCAGTCCCGGCGCGCAAACTCGAGGATGGCGTGGCGATCCACGGCGGCATCATACCACCCGGGCTCCACATATAATCGCGTCGTATGCCAGACATCACCATTGCCGGTACCCGCGTGGCCGCCGGCACGCACCAGGTCGTGCGCGTCCCCGTGGCGCACGACCTCACCGGTCCCGTGGAGATCGTCACGCACGTGGTGGCCGGCCGCCGCGAGGGACCGACGCTCCTGCTGCTCTCGATGCTGCACGGCAACGAGTGGTTCTCGGCGCTGATCCTTCGCGAACTGGTGGCGCGGCTCGATCCCGCCACCCTGCGGGGCAACCTGCTCGCCGTGCCGGTGGCCAACCCCACCGCGTTTCTCACCGCCACGCGCTGCATCCAGGACAATGCCGACGAGCCCGACGCCAACCGCACGTTTGGCGGCCCCTACCAGTGGCTCAGCAACCAGGTGACGCGCGCGATTGCCGACCACCTCATTAGCCAGGCCAACGCCATCATCGATTACCATGTGGGCGACTGGGGCGCGACCATGGCGGATGTGAGCTATGTGAGCGATCACATGAGCGAGAGCGTCTCGGCGCAGAGCCGCGCGATGGCGCTCAGCTACGGCTTCCCCGTGGTGCACTCGCTCACCATCCACACGGGGCTGCGCGGTCCGCGCACGTCGCTCGGCTTCGCGGGCGAGCAATACAGCGTGCCCGGCATCGTGGCCGAGGTGGGCGGGCTCGGGTGGGGCGAGGCGCTGGAACGTGCGTGGCTGGAGAAGAACGTCACCGGCACGATGGGCGTGATGCAGCACCTGCGGATGCTCGACGGCGCGCCGCCGCGGCTGGATCGGTATCTCGAGGTGCACGACTACTGGCGCGTGGGGCCGCGCGCGGGTGGGTACATGGAGCCCACGGTGGGCCTCGACCGGCAGTTCACCGACGTGCAGGCCGGCGAGCTGCTGGCCCGCGTCGTCGATCCCCAGACCTTCGACGTGGTGGACGAGGTGCGGTCGCCGGGGCACGGCACCATCTTCTATGCCTGCCGCGCGCACATGGTGCGGCCGGGCGGGTGGGCGTTCGGGGTGGCGAATCGGGAAGATGGGCGGACGAAATGGGTGACGGAATGATGCGGTTCCTCACGAGGGTTCCTCACGGGGGTGCCTCACGGAGGTTCACCACGGAGTTCCTCACGATGGTTCTCACGGGGTTCCTCACCGGGTTCCTCACGGGGTGTCGCGCGCCGGCCGCACCGGCCGGCGGCGCGGCGGCGCGCGACACGCTGATTTTTTCCGCGCCCGCGGACGCCACGACGCTCGACCCTCACAACACGACCGACACCGAGTCGGACCAGGTGATCGGGATGGTGTTCGAGGGCCTGCTGGGCTTCGACGAGAACATGAAGATCGTGGGCCGGTTGGCCGAGTCGTGGGCCGTGGCCCCCGACGGCGTCACCTGGACGTTCAACCTGCGCCGCGGCGTCACCTTCCACGACGGCACGCCCCTCAACGCCGAGGCGGTGCGCCGCAACTTCGGGCGCGTGCTCGACCCGGCGCAGAAGCACAAGCGCCTGCCGCTGTTCGTGATGCTCGACCGTGTGGAGGCCGAGGGCGAGCACACGGTGCGCATCATCACGAAATACCCCTTCGGGGCCTTCGAGCCCACGATGGCGCACATCTCGTCGACCATCATCAACCCCACGGTGGCCGGGAAGGCCGGCCTCGATTTCGGCAAGAGCGCGGCGGCGACGTCTGGCACCGGTCCCTACCGCGTGGTGAGCTGGAAGAAAGACCAGGAGATCGTGCTCGAGCGGGTCGACAACCACTGGCGCGGCACCCCACCGACCAAGCGCATCGTCTATCGGCCCATTCCGGAGGGCGCCTCACGCGTGCTGGCGCTGGAGGCCGGCGACGTGGATGTGATCTCGCGCGTGCCACCGCCGGAATTGAAGCGCCTGGGCGCTTCACTAGACATCGAGCTCCTCAAGACCGTGAGCATCGGCGCGCAGCAGTTCCGCTTTAACCTCACCAGGAAGCCGCTCAGCGATCGCCGCGTGCGGCAGGCCATCTCCTACGCCATCAACCGCCGCGCCATCGTCGAACAACTGGTGACCGGGTTCGCCACGCCCTCCACCAGCGCGCTGACGCCCATCATGCGCGGCTACGCCAACCTGGGCGAGATCCCGCACGACGTCGAGAAGGCAAAGGCGTTGCTGCGTGAGGCCGGGTACCCCGACGGCTTCAAGGTGAAGATCGCCACCACGCCGCGCTACCCGATGGGCGTGGAGCTGGCCGAGGCGCTGGCGGCGCAGTTGAAGGAGGTGGGCATCGAGGCCGCCATCCAGGTGTTCGATTGGGGGACGATGGTGCAGTTCTGGGCGGGGCTGCCGCCCGAGAAGAACCCGCAGGAGATCTTCATCATGGGGGCCGGCGCCTCCACCGCCGACGCCGACTGGGGCCTGCGGCCCATCTTCCAGACCGCCTCCACCAACGAGAACAACTACGGCTACTACTCCAACGCCGAGTTCGACCGCGCCATCGAGGCCGCGATGCGCGAGACTGACGAAGCGAAGCGCCTGGTGCTCTACAAGCGCGCGCAGGAGATCGTGTACCTCGAAGACCCCGGCGCCGTGTGGCTGTTCGACAACTTCTACATCGTGGCTGCAAGGAAGGGCGTTGAGGGCGTGTCGCCGTCGCCGCTCGGCGTGGTGACCTTCGAGCGGGCGGTGGTCCACTGATTCTCCGGGGCGTCGGGGCCGTGCTGGGGCGCACGCTGCCGGTGCTCTTTGGCGTGTCGCTGCTCGTGTTCCTGATCGTCCACGCCATCCCGGGCGACCCGGCGGTGATTGCCGCGGGGCTCGAGGCCAGCCCCGAGACGGTGGAGCAGATCCGCCGCAACCTGGGGCTCGACCGTCCCCTGCCCGAGCAGTTCGTCACCTTCGTGTCGCGCGCGGTGCGAGGCGAGCTGGGCACATCCATCCGCACCGGCGCGCCGGTGGCCGAGGAGATCGCCGACCGGCTGCCCTACACGGCCCGACTCGCGCTCTGGAGCGTCCTGTTGGCGGCCTTCATTGGCGTGACGGCTGGATTGGTGTCGGCCGTGCGGCACAACGGCTTGGTGGATCACGTGGTGATGTCCACTACGCTCGTGGCCGTGTCGACGCCGTCGTACTGGCTGGCGCTGATGCTGATGCTGGCGTTCTCGCTGTGGCTGGGGCTGCTGCCGACGATTGGCGCGACGACGCCGCTGCACTATGTGCTGCCGGTGGTGACGCTGGGCCTCCAGTCGGCTGGCGAGGTGGCGCGCATGACGCGCGCGGCCCTGTTGGATGTGCTGGGTGAGGAGTACCTCCGGGCGGCGCGGGCCAAGGGCGTGCCCGAGACGCGCGTGCTGGTGCGCCACGCGCTGGCGAACGCCCTGGTGCCCGTGACCGCCATCATCGGCCTGCGCTTTGGCGGGCTGCTGGCGGGCACGGTGCTGGTGGAGAGCGTATTCGCCATCCCCGGCGTGGGCCGGATGATGGTGGACGCGGTGGTGGCGCGCGACTTCCCGATGATCCAGGGCGGCGTGCTGGTGGTGGCCACGCTCTACGTGGTGGTGAACGCGGCCACCGACACGCTGGCGACGCTGGCCGATCCGAGGCTGCGCGCATGAAAAAGGGGACAGTCCCCTTTTTCGCGCGCTTCGCGGCCAACCGGGCGGCGGTGGGCGGGGCGGGCGTGCTGATTGTGGTAATCGGCGCTGCGCTGCTGGCGCCGTGGCTGGCGCCGCACGATCCGCTCGCGGTGGACCTGGGCCGCAACTTCGCCGCCGCGTCGTGGACGCATCCGCTCGGCACCGATCAACTGGGACGCGACACGCTCAGCCGGCTGCTGTTCGGCGCGCGGGTGTCGCTGCTCTTGAGCCTGCTGAGCGTCGGCGCGGCCCTGGTGGCCGGCGTGGCCGCCGGCCTGGCGGCCGCATGGCACCGCGGATGGGTGGACGCGCTCTTCGTTCGCGTTGTCGACGTGCTGTTGTCGTTTCCCGACATCCTGCTGGCCATCGCCGTGATCGCGATGCTCGGGCCCGGCCACGTCAGCACCATCGTGGCCGTGGCGGTCTACGCGCTGCCCACGTTCGGGCGCATCGCCCGCGCCGCGGCGCTCTCGACGGTGTCCCGGGATTTCATCCTGGCCTCGCGCGCGGCCGGGGCCTCCAGCGCGTGGATGCTGCGCCGGCACGTCCTGCCCATGTGCCTCTCACCCATCGTCGCCCAAGCCACGGTGATGCTGGGGAAGGCCGTGCTGCTGGCGTCAGGCCTGTCGTTCCTGGGCCTGGGTGTGCAGCCGCCCGAGGCCGAATGGGGCGCGATGCTGAGCCGCGGGCGCGACCTGATTCGGACGGCGCCGCTCGGCGCGTTTGCGCCGGGGATTGCCATCACGCTGGTGGCCTTGAGCTTTTCGTTAGCGGGAGATGGTTTGCGGGACGCGCTGGATCCCAAGGAGTAAGGTCCGGCGGGCGTCCAGCGCTGGATCTCGACGCCTCGGCGTTGGGGACCACTGAGCGGCGGCCTCCCCCTACGGCTTGCGGATGATGCCCTGCTGCCGGCGGCCGTTCATCTTGACGAGCACCGGCCGCTCCAGCCGCACGTGACGCACGTAGCGTGACTCAGCGACGGCGGGCTGGCTTGCCAGCCACGGCCAGTCCACGAACCCGCCGGCGTCGCCGGCATTCACCGTGAAGTAGCCGATGCTGCGGGCGATCAGGTTCTGGAAGAAGTGGCTCCCCTGGGACGGCGTGACGGCGAGGTCCCCGAAGCCCGCCTCGACGATCACGCGCGCCCCCGAGATCTCGTCCCACGTGACCGGGATGCCGAGGAAGGGTTCCGTCGACCCCCAGCGGCCGACGCCCACCAGGATGTAGGGCACCTCCGCGGCGGTGAGCGCGGCGTTCAGGCGCGCCACCTCTCGCGCCACCGTGCTGCTGCGGGCGCGATCGAACCCCTGCGAGTCGACGACGATCAGGTCGCGGACATCGTCCACGACGCCGTGGCCGAGCACGGCGGGGCTCCGGCAGATTAGCCGGTCGGCCGGGACGTCGTCGAGCTCGAGCGAGGTCAGCTCGCGGGCCAGCGCGACGGGCCGCACCTGCAGGAACCCGAACTCCCGGGGCGCGCCCGGTTCGGCCGACAGCGTGGCGGCGAACTCGATCTCGACCGGCGTGTTCGTCGCCGAGGTGCAGATGTCGAGCAGCCTCGCGACGATCGCGGCCAGCGGAAACACGTCGTGCTTCAGGATCGGCGCAAACGTCACCAGCCGCAGCCCGGGGCGAGACACGCCGTCGTGGATCGCATGGTTCTCGGGCGAGTACGTCGATCCGACCGCCGCCAGCGTGCCGTCGCGTTCCGCGACCTCCAGCGGAAAGCGCGCCAGCCCGGTGGGCGTCTCGCCCGGCGGCGCGGGATCGAACGACAGCGCATAGAACTCGCGCTGCGAGTCGCCCACCATCTGGTCGATCGTCAGGGACTGCGCCGGCCGTCGCGGGTGCCGCGGGCAGAAGCGGAAGCACGTCGCCCCTTCCACGACCGTGGCTCCGAGCCCGAGCGCCACGGCGGCAATCCCGTCCTCCGGATCGAGCGGCGGCACGGGGTAGAAGTTGTGCGACCGCGCCACGCCTGCCACGTCCGGGTAGTACCGCGGACCGTGACGCGTCCCGACGACCCGCTGGATGACGACCGCCATCTTCTCTTCCTCGAGCCGGTAGGGCGACTGGGCGAGGTAGGCCCTGGCGCGGCGCGAGAACGTCGAGGCGTAGACCTTCGTGATGGCGTCGACCAGCGCGGCGAGACGCACGCCGATCTGGGCGTGCGCGTTGGGCAGCATCCACGTGTCGTACACGCCGGCAAACGGCTGGTACCGCGAGTCTTCGAGCAGGCTCGACGATCGCACGGCGATCGGGTACCGCGCGAGCGCGAGGTACGCGGCCAGCCGGCTTGTCACGTCCGGCGGCAGTGCGGCCGCCGCGAACGCCCGCGTCACCTCCTCGTCGCTGTCGCACTGCATTGCGACGTCGCGGAGCGCGTTGTCCTCGACGAAACGATCGAACACCTCGGTGCCCAGGACGACCGCGGACGGCACCGAGAGGCGGACCCCCGGGAACGCGGCCTCCAGTTCGTGCTCGCCCACGAGCAGGTTCACGAGGGCGAGCCCCCGCCCCTTGCCGCCGAGCGAGCCGGCGCCGATGCGGCAGAAGCTCCCGGCGGGGTCGAACGACTCGGGGACGAAGTCCGCCACCGTCCCCCGGTTCAGGCGATGGCGGTACTGGTGGATCTCGCGGATGAGATCCGCGCGGAGGGCTTCGAGGGTCGGGTAGTCCGACGCCTTCCGCGGTCGCAGCCGGTAGGCGAGCGCGAACTCGGTGCGCGCCTTCAGCCACGTGGAGAAGTGATTGCGGGCCGCGTGGTACGCGATGCTCTCGGCCGGCACCACCCGCAGGTGCTCCTCGAGCGCCATCAACGTGGCGGCGCGCGCCACCGTGGTGCCGTCCGGCAGGCGAAACACGAAGTCGCCGAAGCCGAAGTTCTCCGTCATGAACGCCCGCAACTCGTGCAGCAGCGTCGGTGACCCTTTGCGCAGGAAGGCGGCGCCGATGGCATCGGCGAGGGGCTCGGCGTCGGACGTCCCCGACTGCAGCATCACGGGCACGTCCGGCTGACGCGCGCGGATCCGCCGCGCGAAGTCGATCCCCGCGTCGGCCCGCACCTGGCCGTCCCGCGGGAACTCCATGTCGGAGATCACACCGAGGATGTGCTCCTCGTAGCGCTCGAAGCAGCGCCAGGCCTCCTCGTACGTGTGGCACAGCAGGATCTTCGGCCGCGCCCGAACCCGCAGCAGCCGTTGCGAGGCGTTGAGCCCCTCTTCGGCCAGCGCCTGCGAGTGCCGCACAAGCTCGGAGTGGATGGCGGGCAGGAACGAGGAATAGAACCGCGGGCTGTCCTCGATCAGGATGATCGCCTGCACGCCCATCTCGCCGGTGTCGGCCTCCACGTTGCGCCGGTCCTCGACGTCTTTCACGATCGCGGGGAGGATGCGGAAGTCCCCCTGCCACAGGAACACGCGGTCGAGCCGCTTGGGCCCCGCGACGTCGAGGCCCTGCAGGTCGTGGGGGTCGTGCGCCAGCCCGACGAGCGGCGCCGCGCAGCCGTCGGCGCGCAGCCGCGCCGCGAGCTCCGGCGCCTGCATGTCGCCGATCTGCATCGACATCACGACGAGATCGGGCGGCGGCGGGTGGCGCACGGCGCCCAGCGCCTCGGCGCCGGTCGACACCCGTGCGATCACGGGCACGTCGTGCGGATCGAGGCGGATGAACTCACGCAGGATCGCCTCGCTCAGCTGCCCGTCTTCCGACAGCATGAACGAGTCGTACAGCGTGGACACGAGGAGGATGTGGCGGACGTGGAACCGGCCCACCTCCCCCAGCGTGGGCAGCCGCCCGCCGGATGGAGGATGCGCGGTATCCAACCTCGTCAGACCGCCTCAGACGAGTCCCTGGTCCATCATCGCGTCGGCGACCTTCAGGAACCCGGCGATGTTGGCGCCCATCACGTAGTTTCCCTTCGCGCCGAACTGATCCGACGTCTCCCAGCAGGCTTTGTGGATCGCCTTCATGATTGCGTGGAGCCGCGCGTCCACCTCGTCGCGCGTCCAGCTCAGCCGCATGCTGTTCTGCGACATCTCGAGGCCCGACGTGGCAACGCCCCCGGCGTTGGCCGCCTTGCCGGGCGCGTAGAGGATCCGCGCCGCCAGAAACCGCTCGACGCCGTCCAGCGTCGTCGGCATGTTCGCCCCCTCGGAGACCACGTAGACGCCCGCGGCGAGCAGGTGCTCGGCGTCGGGGCCGGCGATCTCGTTCTGCGTGGCGCTGGGGAACGCGCAGTGCGCCTTGTGCGTCCAGAGCGGGTTGTGATCGAGCGCCGGATCCACCGGCGTGTAGACCGCACTCTTGAACCGATCCGCGAACTCCCGGATGCGCCCGCGCCGCACGTTCTTCAGGTCCATCAGGAAGGCCAGCTTCTCGCGGTCGATGCCCGCCTCGTCGTGGATGTAGCCGCTCGAGTCCGACACCGTCACGGGCTTCGCGCCGAGCTGCAGCAGCTTCTCGATGGTGTATTGCGAGACGTTGCCGCTGCCCGAGACGAGGCAGGTCTTCCCCTCCAGCGTCTCGCCGCGCGTGCCGAGCATCTCGGCCGCGAAGTACACCGCGCCGTAGCCGGTGGCTTCGGGACGGATCAGCGATCCCCCCCAAGTCAGGCCCTTGCCGGTCAGGACGCCGGTGAACTCGTTCCGGATCCGCTTGTACTGGCCGAACAGGTAGCCGATTTCCCGGCCGCCGACGCCGATGTCGCCCGCGGGCACGTCGGTGTCGGGCCCGATGTGGCGCGCCAGTTCGGTCATGAAGCTCTGGCAGAAGCGCATCACCTCGTTGTCGCTCTTGCCCTTCGGGTCGAAGTCGGCCCCGCCCTTGCCGCCGCCCATCGGCAGCGTCGTCAGGGAGTTCTTGAGCACCTGCTCGAACGCCAGGAACTTGAGGATGCCGAGGTTGACGGACGGATGGAACCGCAGCCCGCCCTTGTAGGGGCCGATGGCGCTGTTCATCTCGATCCGGAAGCCGCGGTTCACGTGGATCGTGCCCGCGTCGTCCTGCCAGGGCACGCGAAACATCAGGACGCGCTCGGGCTCGACGATGCGCTCGAGGATGCGGGCGCTGCGGTACTCGGGCCGGCGATCGAGCACCGGATCGAGCGACTCGAGCACTTCGGTCACCGCCTGGTGAAACTCGGGCTCGGCGGGGTTCTTGGCCTTGACTTCGGAGATGAGGTCGCGAATGTACCCGGACACCCGGGGAACGCCGTCTGCTATCTGCACGTGGACCTCCTGGCGAGGAAGAGAAGGATTGCGGACTCCGTGTCAGTCGAGCGAACGTTATCACAACCACCGGCCCGCCCACCCCCTCGGCCGCCAACCACCCCGCGCGTGGCGCGCCGACGCCCTGACTTGACCGCCTTGGGCCTCGTGTCGTACATCGCCTACTCTCGCGTCTTCGAGTCGTAGACGAAGAACTCGTAGATGTCCTTGCCCGCGTTCTGGTCCCGACAGCGCGCCCTCCTTGTCCCAAGGAGTAAGGCCCGGTACCCCCCCCAGCGCGGAAGGGGCGATAATGATCCACCTGGTCTTGGCATGAGGACCTGAGGATGTCCGCGACGGACGGCCCGCTCGCGCCGCTTGACACGCTGTCCCACTACC
>CAYJPQ010000047.1:0-26904 GCA_964372085.1 uncultured Bifidobacteriaceae bacterium
CATCACCTACGGCACCAACAACGAGTTCGGCTTCGACTACCTGCGCGACAACATGAAGTTCGACCTCGCCGCCATGGTGCAGCGGGGCCATCACTACGCCATCGTGGACGAGGTCGACAGCATCCTCATCGACGAGGCGCGCACGCCGCTCATCATCTCGGGCCCGGCCGAGGAATCCACCGACCTCTACTACGAGGTGGACCGCATCATCCCCAAGCTGAAGCGGGGCGAGGTGCACCAGGGACAGGTGAAGGGCGAGGACCGCGACCGCCTCGAGGCGTCGGGCGACTTCGTCGTGGACGAGAAGAACAAGACGGCCACGCTCACCGAGAGCGGCATGGCCAGGTGCGAGCAGTTGCTGGCCCACCGACTGCAGCCCGGCGGCCTCTACGACCCGGCCAATATGCCGCTGCTCCACCACATCCAGCAGGGGTTGCGCGCCCACGTGCACTACAAGCTCGACGTCCAGTACATGATCAAGGACGGCCAGGTGGTGATCGTGGACGAGTTTACCGGCCGCCTCATGCCGGGCCGCCGCTGGAGCGACGGCCTGCACCAGGCCGTCGAGGCCAAGGAAGGCGTGAAGATCGAGCGCGAGAACCAGACACTCGCCACCATCACGTTCCAGAACTACTTCCGCAAGTACAAGAAGCTCTCCGGCATGACCGGCACCGCCGAGACCGAGGCCGCCGAGTTCGCCAAGATCTACAACCTCGACGTGATGGTGATCCCCACCAACCGGCCGCTGCAGCGCATCGAGGAGCCGGACCTCGTGTACCGCACCGAGGCCGAGAAGTGGAACGCCATCGTCGACGACATCATCACGCGGCAGAAGGAGGGGCGCCCGGCCCTGGTGGGCACCATCTCCATCGAGAAGTCGGAGCGGCTCTCGAACATGCTGAAGCGCAAGGGCACGCAGCACATCGTGCTCAACGCGAAGTTCCACGCGCAGGAAGCCGAGATCGTGGCCCAGGCGGGGCGCAGGGCCGCCGTGACCATCGCCACCAACATGGCCGGCCGCGGCACCGACATCCTGCTGGGCGGCAATCCCGAGTACATGGCGCGCCAGCAGTGCCTGCACGAGGAAGTGGCCGAGGCGGTGGCCAAGGGCGAGGAGAAGTACGTCGACGACGAGGAGTTCGTGAACTTCTTCCACGTCGACGCCTTCTATCGCGTGAAGCGAGCCGACTGGGACCGCATCTTCGCCCACTTCAAGCGCCAGTGCGAGGACGAGCACAAGGAAGTGGTCAACCTCGGCGGCCTGCACATCATCGGCACCGAGCGACACGAGGCGCGCCGCATCGACAACCAGTTGCGCGGCCGCGCAGGCCGGCAGGGCGACCCGGGCTCGTCGCGCTTCTACCTGTCGCTCGAAGACGACCTGATGCGCATTTTCGGGTCGGACCGCATCTCGGGCCTCATGCAGAAGCTGGGCATGGAGGAGGGCGTCCCCATCGAGCACGGCATGGTGTCGCGCGCCATCGAGCGCGCGCAGAGGCAGGTGGAAGCCCAGAACTTCGGCGTCCGCAAGCACCTGCTCGAGTACGACGACGTGATGAACAAGCAGCGTGAGAGCGTCTACACGCTGCGGCGCGAGATCCTCGATGGCCAGGTGCACGTCGCCGCGGACGAGGTGACCGACCTGCGCGGCTACGTGATGGCCACCGCCGAGGACCTGCTCAACGACAAGATCGACGAGTTCGCCGGCAAGGACCGGGACCCTGACGAGTGGGACGTTCCGGCCATGCAGCGCGAGCTGACGCAGATGTTCTCGCTGGACGAGGCCGACTACGCCCCGGTCAAGTTCGACGAGGTCGACAACGACGGGCTGCACGACGTCCTGTGGGACCGCGTGAAGGCGAAGTACGAGGACAAGGAGAAGATCGTCCCTCGCGAGATCCTCACGCGGGTGGAGCGCGACCTGATCCTGCAGATCGTGGACCAGCAGTGGAAGGACCATCTCTACTCGCTCGACCACCTCAAGGAAGGCATCGGGCTGCGCGGCTACGGCCAGCGCGACCCGCTCGTCGAGTACAAGAAGGAGAGCTTCCAGCTGTTCCAGGACATGCGGCGGCGCATCGAGGAGGAGGTGGTGCGCTACCTGTGGTGGCTGAGGCCGGTGCTCGAGCAGGACGCCCAGGGCGAGGCACAGGCCCGCCTGGCGGCGCCCGCCCGCCCCGCGCCCAAGCGCCAGCCGGCCCTCAACTACAACAACCCGGCCGCGCAGACGCCGTCGGTGTTCGCGCGGCGACCGCCCGCCGCTGGAGGCGGAACTCAAGTTCCGCCCTACGGGGGAGCCGACGGGGCGCCCGACCGCCAGCCCGTCCGCGTGGGAGGCGACGATGCGCCGATCAAGACCGTGAAGAAGGAACACCCCAACGTGGGCCGTAACGACCCGTGCTGGTGCGGCAGCGGCAAGAAGTTCAAGAAGTGCCACGGAGCCTGATGTCCAAGCTATTTCACGCCCTCGAGTCCGGCCTGACAACGGCCCTCACCTTCGACGACATCCTCCTCGTCCCGCGCCATTCCACGGTGCTGCCCGCGCAGGTGGACGTGAGCACGCGGCTCACGAAGCACATCACGCTCAACGTGCCGCTGCTCTCGGCCGCCATGGACACGGTGACCGAGAGCGAGATGGCCATCGCCATGGCGCAGCAGGGCGCCATGGGCGTGATCCACAAGAACCTCTCGATCGAAGACCAGGCGTCGGAGGTAGACCGGGTGAAGCGGTCGGAGAGCGGCATGATCGTCAACCCGATCACGGTTTCCCCCACCGCGCGGATCTACGAGGCGCTGGCGCTGATGCAGAAGTACCGCATCTCGGGCGTCCCCATCACCGAGGGCGGCAGCAAGGAAGGCCGGCTGGTGGGCATCCTCACCAACCGCGACCTGCGCTTCGAGACCAACACCGACCGGCCCGTGTCGGAGGTGATGACCAAGGACCGGCTCATCACCGTGCCCGTGGGCACCACGCTCGACCAGGCGCGCGCGATTCTCCACAAGGCCAAGGTGGAGAAGCTCCTGGTGGTGGACCACGAGTTCCGGCTCAAGGGCCTCATCACCGTCAAGGACATCCAGAAGGCCATCACGTATCCCAACGCGTGCAAGGACTCGCTGGGCCGCCTGCGCACGGGCGCGGCGGTGGGCATCGCGCGCGACACGCTGGAGCGCGCCACCGCGCTCGTGGCCGCGCACGTGGACGTGCTGGTGGTCGACACCGCCCACGGCCACTCGCAGGGCGTCATCGACATCGTCACGAAGATCCGCGCGGCGTTCCCCGATGTGGACCTGATCGCCGGCAACGTGGCCACGGCCGGGGCCACCGAGGCGCTGATTGCGGCGGGTGTGAACGCCGTCAAGGTGGGCATCGGCGCCGGCTCCATCTGCACCACGCGCGTCGTGGCCGGCATCGGCGTGCCCATGATCACCGCGGTGGCGGCGTGCGCGGCCGCGGCGGCGAAGCACGACATCCCGGTGATTGCCGACGGCGGCATCCGCACGTCGGGCGACGTGGTGAAGTCGCTGGCCGTGGGCGCCAGCTGCTGCATGATTGGCAACCTGCTGGCCGGCACCGACGAGAGCCCGGGCGAGCTCATCCTGTACCAGGGCCGTACGTTCAAGGAATACCGCGGCATGGGGTCGATTGGCGCCATGCGCAGGGGCAGTCGCGACCGCTACTTCCAGGACGACTTCGAGCTGGAGAGCGGATCGAGCGCGGCCGGCAAGGGCAGCATGGACAAGCTGGTGCCCGAGGGCATCGAGGGCCGCGTGCAGCACAAGGGCGGCCTGGCCATGGTGATCCACCAGTTGATGGGCGGCCTGCGCGCCGGCATGGGCTACTGCGGCGCGCCGACCATTCCCGACCTGCAGCGCGACGCGGAGATCATCCGCATCACCAACGCCGGCTTCCGCGAGAGCCACGTGCACGACGTGACAATCACGAAGGAAGCCCCGAACTACCGGGTTGAATAGGGTGTCGGCTTAGGGCTTAGGGCTTAAGGCTTAAGGCTTAGGAATGCCTAGACGGCTAATCTCTTCCGGGTCCACGTTCGAAGCTGAAATCGGCTACTCCCGCGCCGTCGTGGATGGGGACTGGATCTTTGTCTCCGGCACCACCGGCTTCGACTACTCGGCCATGACCATCTCCGCCGACATCGTCGAGCAGACCGAGCAGACCTTCACGAACATCGAATCGGCCTTGCGGCAAGCGGGCGCCGGACTGCGTGACGTGGTGCGGGTGCGCTACATCCTGCCCAATTCGGCCGACTTCCCCGCCACGTGGCCGGTGCTGAAGAAGTACCTCGGCGCCGTGCGGCCGGCGGCCACGATGATCCAGGCGGGGTTGTCGGACGCGCGGATGAAGATCGAGATTGAGGTTACCGCGCGGAAGCGATCCGCCACGTAGCCACGAAGGTCACGAAGGACACGAAGTCAATCACCGGCTGACAGATATCAGTCGCGAGTCGCCGCCTTCGTCGGCGATGTGGACGCGCACGGCACCCCTGATGGGGCGCGACAGGCGTTCCGCCCACTCCACCGCCACCACGCCCCTGTCGGCCACATCGGTATCCATGCCGATCTCGTCGAGGTCAGCCTTGTCGAGCCGGTATAGATCCACGTGCACCACCGGCAGGCGGCCGCCCCGGTATTCGTGCACGAGGGTGAACGTGGGACTGGTCACCTCGCCCGGATCGAGGCCCAGGCCCTCGGCGAGGCCTTTCACGAACGCCGTCTTCCCTGCGCCCAGATCGCCGGAGAGCAGCAGCACGGTTCCGGGCGCCAGAGTGGCGGCGAGACGCGCGGCGAAGGCACGCGTCTCTTCCTCGCTCCGCGACGTGAAAGTCTCGGCCGTCACTCGGTCTTGTTGGCGGCCACGCGCCGCCGCGCGGTGAGTTCCAGCACGGCATCGCCGATGTGCTCCACCAGGTCGCCGGCGGTCATCGACACCTCGCCGTTGTCGGCGTCGGCCAGTTCGCCCGCGGCGCCATGGAGGTACACCGCCAGGCGGCACGCCGCCTCGGCATCCAGCAACTGCGCCAGCCACGCGCCCAGCATCCCGGCCAGCACGTCGCCGGTGCCGCCCGTGGCCATGCCGGGACAGCCCGTGGGGTTCACGAAGATCTTGCCGTCGGGCGTGGCCACGAGGGTGCGGTACCCCTTGAGCACCACGAACAGCTTCTGGGCCTTCGCGAAGTCCCTCGCCATGCCCAGGCGGTCGGCCTGCAGGTCGTCCACCGAACAGCCCACGAGGCGGGCCATCTCCCCCGGGTGCGGCGTGATGATCAGGTCGCGGCCGTCGCGGCCCATCAGCGCCGCCGGCTCGTCGGCAAACGCGTTGAGCGCGTCGGCATCCAGCACCAGCGGCCCGTCGCTTTTGTCCACGAGCTCGCGCACGAAGGTGGTGACGCCTTCGCCGCGACCCAGCCCCGGCCCCACCACGAGCACGTCGGCATTGGTGCCCAGCACGGCCTCGACCGCCGAGAAATGCACGGTGCCCGCGGCCGTCTCGTCCAGGCCCTCGGTCATGTACTCCACGCCGTGCGCGGCCACGATGGCCTGGCACGAGCGGGGTGTGGCCACCGTCACCAGGCCCGCACCCGCGCGCAGGGCGCCATTGGCGGTCAGGACCGCGGCACCCGTCTTGCCCATGGATCCGGCCACCACCAGCACGCGGCCATAGTCGCCCTTGTGGGAGTCAGGCGCCCGTGGCGACACCAGCGGCCGCATCTGCTCGCGTGTGAGCATCTCGATGCGCGGCCCCTCGAGGCCCTCGATCACGTCGGCGGGAATGCCGATATCGGCAACCACCACCTCGCCCGACTTCGACTCGGCGGGCGGCAGGATGAGCGGCAGCTTCGGCGCGCCGATGGTCACCGTCACCGTGGCATCGATGCAGTCGCCAATCAGGTCGCACGTGTCGGCCGACATGCCCGATGGCATGTCGATGGCCACGATGGGGATGCCCGACTCGTTGAGGTCGGCCACCACGGTTTCGTAGAACCCGGTGAGCGGCGCCGACAGGCCCGTGCCGAACATGGCGTCGACGATCAGGTCGTGCTGCTCGATCTCGGTGACGTGCAGCTCCCACGCGCTCTCGTCGGCCACTTCCACGACGGGCAGGCCGAGGCGGCCCAGAATTTCGAGGTTGATGCGGGCGTCACCCGCGATCTCGGTGACTCGGCTCACCACGAACACCGACACGTCGACGCCCCGCTGCTGCAGCGTGCGGGCCACGACGAAGCCGTCGCCGCCGTTGCTGCCCTTGCCGCACACCACGGCCACCTGGCGCTCCGACAGGTCGGGAAACAGCGCCTCGATGGCCGCCACCACCTGGCGGCCGGCGTTCTCCATGAGGACGAGCGACGCGATGCCGATGTCCTGGATCGTGCGGCGGTCGGCCTCGCGCATCTGGTCGGCGTTGAGGATTCGCATCTTCCCGCACTGTAGCACCAACCCGACGGGATGAGGTACGCTCTCGTGTGATGGACACACCGGCGAACACCTACGTCAACGTGAACGGCGTCATCTCCGATGCGGCGCACGCCGTCATCCCCGTCTTCGACCACGGCTTCCTCTACGGCGAGGGCGTGTACGAAGTGTTCCGCACCTATCGTGGCGTGCCCTTCCTCTTCGACCGGCACATGACGCGCCTGCGGGCCTCGGCCGCGCGCATCCAGTTGGAGCTGCCCCACACCGACGCGGAGGTGGAAGCCCGGTCGCAGCAGACCGCCGCGGCCGCCGGCCTCGCCGACGGCGACGCCTACGTGCGCGTGCTGCTGACCCGCGGCGTGGGCGACTTCAGCTACGACCCCAGGGCCTGCCCCACCCCGTCGCTGGTGATCATCGCCAAGCCGATCCCGCCCACGCCAGCGGCGTGGTACACCGGCGGCGTGAAGGTGGTGATGGTGGAGCACCTGATTCGCAACCACCCCGAGTCGGTGTCGCCGCTCATCAAGAGCAACAACTTGCTCAACAACGCCCTCGGCATGCAGCAGGCCGTGAAGGCCGGCGCCGTGGAGGGCGTGTTCCGCAACTACCGCGGTGAGCTGGCCGAGTGCGCCCAGTCGAACCTGTTCATCGTGTCGAAGGGCGTGCTGAAGACGCCGCCGCTCGACGCGGGGCTGCTGGCCGGCATCACACGAGGGTTCGTGCTGGAATGCGCGGCGGGCATCGACGTACCCGCGCGGGAGGTGGCCCTCAAGGACGCCGACCTCTTCGGCGCGGACGAGGCCTTCCTCACCAGCTCCACCAAGGACATCGTCCCCATCGTCCATGTGGACGACCGGACAATCGGGACCGGCCGGCCCGGTCCCGTGACGATGCGCCTGCTCGAGGAGTATCGCCGCCGCGCGGCGGCGCTTACTGCGGCGTTGCGCGGAGCGTCGGGTACGTGATCCCCAGCTGATCCAGGTAGGTCGGGAACTTCGTGGGGTCGTAGTAGAACGGCCGCATCTTCTCGCGATACTTCTCCAGGATGCCCTGGTTCAGGTGGGTGGGCGCGGGCGTGTCCCTGGTGATGAAGGGCACGTAGGTCACGTCCTTGGTCTGCACGGTGTTGAAGTACTCCCACGCCTGCGTCACCAGTTCCGGCTTCGTCAACAGGTCGAGGATCGTCATGGCCTGCACCTTGGCGCCGGCCACCACGCCCTTGTGGGCGATGGGCGTCGCGCTGGCGATGCCGCTCGACCAGTTGTGCCCCGGCAGGCCGGGAATGTTGGCGGGATAGCTGAGGGTGACCGTGGGCATGTTCCACGAGATGTCGCCGATGTCGTCGGAGCCACCGCCGTTGTTCCGATCGAGCGGAACGGGCTGGCCCATCTCGCCGAGCTTCACCGACAACCCGGGCTGCGTCGCGTTGCCCAGTTCCTTCTGCAGCCCCTTGGCCAGCGCCTGGTCCGCCTCGGTCCACTCCGGCAGGCCGACGGCCGTGATGTTGGCGTACATCGTCTCGGCCACGGTCTTGTTGAAGTGCCTGGGATAGGCGGTGCCCAGGATGCGCGAGGTGACCTTGGTGTTGGTCATCAGCGCCGCGCCCTCGGCCATCTGGTTGCCGATGTCCACCAGCGCCTTGATGTGGGGCTGGTCGATCTCGCGGAAGTAGAACCAGATGCTGGCGTTGCGCGGCACCACGTTGGGCTGGTCGCCGCCGTTGGTGATCACCGAGTGCGAGCGGTGCGACAGGCGCAGGTGCTCGCGGCGGTATTGCCAGCCGACGCTCATCAACTCCACGGCGTCGAGCGCCGAGCGGCCGCGCCACGGCGCGCCGGCGCTGTGCGCCGTCTCGCCCTCGAAAGTGTACTCGATGGAGACCAGGCCCGTGCCGCCCTGCTGCCCCCACCCCACGCCGAGGTTGCCACCCACGTGCGTGAAGAGGTTGACGTCGACGTCCTTGAACACGCCGTCGCGGACGAACCACGCCTTCGACGCCACCAGCTCCTCGGCCACGCCCGGCCAGAGCATCAGCGTGCCGGGCAGCTTGTCGCGCTCCATGATCTTCTTCACCGCGATGGCGGCGATGATGTTGAGCGGCATGCCGGTGTTGTGGCCCTCGCCGTGCCCGGGCGCACCCTCGACAATGGGGTCGCGGTAGGCCACGCCGGGCTTCTGCGACGACTGCGGAATGCCGTCGATGTCGGACCCTAGGGCAATCACGGGCTTGCCCGAGCCCCAGGTAGCCACCCAGGCGGTGGGCATGCCCGACTGCCCGCGGGTGACCGTGAAGCCAAACTTCTCGAGCTGGGCGGTGAGGTACCGCGAGGTCTCCACCTCCTGCATGCCGAGCTCGCCGAAGCTGAAGACGGAATCCACCATCTCCTGCGCGAGCTTCGCCATCTCGTCCACGCCCTTGGCGGCTTCCTTCTTGTAGGCGTCGATCCTGGCGGCGTCCTGCGCCACCGCCGGGCGGATGCCCAGCGCCAACACCATGGCCACGGCCGTCAGCACACGTCTGCGAGTCATGTCGAGCCCCCCGTGAATCAGGCGTACTCCTCCACCGGCGGACAGATGCACACGAGGTTCCGATCGCCGTATGGATTGTCGATGCGGCCCACGCTGGGCCAGAACTTGTTGGCGCGCACCCAGGGCAGCGGATACACCGCCTGCTCGCGCGAGTAGGCGTGCGGCCAGTCGCTGGCCGCCACCGCCGCGGCCGTGTGCGGGGCGTTCTTGAGGACGTTGTCCTTCGCGTCCACCTTCCCCGTGACCACGTCCTCGATCTCGTGGCGGATGGCAATGAGCGCGTCGCAGAAGCGGTCGAGCTCCACCTTCGACTCGCTCTCGGTGGGCTCGATCATCAGCGTGCCCGGCACCGGGAACGACACCGTGGGCGCATGGAAGCCGTAGTCCATCAGGCGCTTAGCCACGTCGCCTTCCTCCACCCCACGGGCCTTGAACGACCGGAGGTCGAAGATCATCTCGTGCGCCACGCGGCCGTTCTCGCGCGTGTAGAGCACGTCGTAATGCTTCTCGAGCCGGCTCTTGATGTAGTTGGCGTTGAGGATGGCGTAGCGCGTGGCGTCGGTGACACCCGCCGCGCCGAGCATGCGGATGTACGCGTAGGAGATCAGCAGGATGCTGGCGCTGCCCCACGGCGCCGCCGAGACCGGCGGAATGGCCTGGGGCGAGCCTGAAGGCCCGCCGCCACGCACGGACACCAGCGGATGGCCCGGCAGGAAGGGCACCAGGTGCGCGGCCACGCCAATGGGCCCCACACCGGGGCCGCCGCCGCCGTGCGGAATGGCGAAGGTCTTGTGCAGGTTCAGGTGGCACACGTCGGCGCCGATCGCCGCCGGGCTCGTGAGGCCCACCTGGGCGTTCATGTTGGCGCCGTCCATGTACACCTGGCCGCCGTGCCTGTGGATTTCGGCGCAGATGTCCTTGATGGCGTCCTCGAACACGCCATGGGTGGACGGGTAGGTGATCATCAGGCCGGCGAGGCTCGTCGAATGCTGCTCGCTCTTCGCCTTGAGGTCGGCCACGTCCACGTTGCCGTTCGGCGCCGTGGCCACCACCACCACCTTGAAGCCCGCCATCACGGCGCTCGCCGGGTTGGTGCCGTGCGCCGACGCCGGGATGAGCACCACGTTCCTGTGCGCATCGCCGCGCGACAGGTGATACGCGCGGATCACGGCCAGGCCCGCGAACTCACCTTGCGCGCCCGAGTTGGGCTGCAGCGACATGGCCGCAAAGCCGGTGATCTCGCACAACGCCGCTTCCAGCTCGGCGCAGATCTGGTGGTAGCCCTCCGCCTGCGACACCGGCACGAACGGGTGCATGCGCGAGAACGCTTCCCACGACACCGGGTACATCTCGGCGGCCGCGTTCAGCTTCATGGTGCACGAGCCGAGCGAGATCATCGAGATGTCGAGCCCCAGGTCCTTGCGCTCGAGGCTCTTGATGTAGCGCATCATGTCGGTTTCCGACCGATGCGAGTTGAACACGGGGTGCGCCAGGTACGCGCTCTTCCGCTGGAGGTTCGCCGGCCAGGTGAGCGACGCGCCCGCGCGCGCATCCACCGGCACCGCCACGCCCGTCTTGCCGGACGCCGCGGCGAAGATCTCCACGATGGCCAGCAGGTCGTGCGCCGTCACCGTCTCGTCGATCGCAATGCCCACGCCGGTGTCGCCCACGTAGCGGAAGTTCACGCCGTGCGACTCCGCCGCCGCCTTGATCGCCGCCACCGTGGCCGCGTCGGTGACGATGCGGAGGGTGTCGAAGTAGTGAGGATTGGCCTGCGCGTACCCGAGCGCCGTGAGGGCGCCCTCGAGCGCGCGGGCCAGCCCGTGCACCCGCCGGGCGATGGCCTTCAGCCCCTCGGGGCCGTGGTACACGGCGTACATCGCCGCCATGTTGGCCAGCAGCGCCTGCGCCGTGCAGATGTTGGAGGTGGCCTTCTCGCGGCGGATGTGCTGCTCGCGCGTCTGCAGCGCCATGCGGTAGGCGCGGTGGCCGTGCGCATCCACCGACACGCCAATCACGCGGCCGGGCATGTGGCGCACGTGCTCCTGGCTGGTGGCAAAAAACGCCGCGTGCGGGCCGCCAAAGCCCATGGGCACGCCGAAGCGCTGCGAGTTGCCCAGCACCACGTCGGCGCCCATCTCGCCGGGCGGCGTGGCCAGGGTGAGCGCCAGCAGGTCGGTGGCCACGGCCACCAGCACCCCCGCGGCGTGCGCCTTGTCGATGAAGGGCGCGAGGTCGTCGAGGCGGCCGGCCTCGTCCGGATACTGCACGAGCGCGCCAAACACGTCGGCGTCAAACACCATCTGGTCCGCGGGGCCGACGCGGAGGTCAATGCCCAGGGGTTCGGCTCGGCTCCTCAGCACCTCGATGGTCTGCGGAAAGCAGCGGTCCGACACCAGGAACACGCCGGCCTTGTCGCCCAGCTTCTTGCCCTGCACGCGGTGCAGCAGCGTCATGGCCTCGCCCGCGGCGGTCCCCTCGTCCAGCAGCGACGCGTTGGCCACCGCCATTCCCGTGAGGTCGGTCACCACGGTCTGGAAGTTCAGGAGCGATTCAAGGCGTCCCTGCGCGATTTCGGCCTGGTAGGGCGTGTAGGGCGTGTACCAGCCGGGGTTCTCGAACAGGCAGCGCCGAATCACGCTGGGCGTGAGCGTGTCGTGATAGCCCAGCCCGATGAAGCTGCGGAACACCTGGTTCTTCGCGGCGATGGTCTTGAGGCGCGCGAGGTAGGTCGACTCGCTTTCGGGGGCCGGGAGCGTCAGCGGCGACGAGAGGCGGATGCTGGCGGGGAGCGCCTCGTCCATCAGGACATCGAGCGACGGGGCGCCGACGGCCTTGAGCATGGCGGCGAGATCGTCGCCGCGGGGACCGAGGTGCCGAGGGGCAAAGGTATCGAGCGGATCGAACATGCGGGTCCTGTGCTACTTCGCGATCAGCGATTCGTAGGCGGCGGCGTCCATCAGCTCCGCCAGCTCGCTGGTGTTGGTGAGCTTCACCTTCACCATCCACGTGTCGTGGGGCTGGCTGTTCACGTGTTCGGGGCGGTCCTTGAGGCCGGCGTTGACCTCCACCACCTCGCCGGTGACCGGCGCGAACAGCTCAGAGACGGCCTTCACCGACTCGATGGTGCCGAACACCTGGCCCTGCGCGACCTTGGCGCCCACCTCGGGCAGCTCCACGTACACCACGTCACCCAGCTGCTGCTGCGCGAAGTCGGTGATGCCCACGGCGCCGGCGCCGCCGTCGAGGCGAATCCACTCGTGCTCTTTCGTGTACTTCAGATCAGTTGGGTAGCTCATGATTCTTTCTCGGCTTAGGGCTTACGGCTTACGGCTTGGGGCTTAGGGCTTAGGGCTTGGGGGCCTTCGGGCGTTTGTAGAACGGGAGCGGCACAATCACGGCCTTGGCCATCTTGCCGCGGATGTCGATTTCAATCTCGGTGCCGGGCTTGGCGAGGGCGGGCGGCACGTAGGCCATGCCGATGGCCTTCTTCAGGAACGGCGTGAGGGTGCCGCTGGTGACCACACCCACGGGCTCGCCGCGGTGGAACACCGGGTGGCCGTGCCGGCCGATCGCGCGCTCGGTGGTCATCTCGAAGCCCACCATGGTCTTGGAGGCGCCCTTGGCCTTCTGGGCGTGCAGCACGTCGCGGCCCAGAAACGCCGGCTTATTCCAGCCCACGATCCAGCCCAGGTCCGCCTCCACCACCGTGGACGCATCGTCCATGTCGTTGCCGTAGAGGCGCATGGCGGCCTCGAGGCGCAGGGTGTCGCGCGCGCCCAGGCCACAGGGGATGAGGCCGTGCGGCTTGCCGGCCTGCATCAGCGCGTCCCACACCTTGGCGGCCATGGCGGGCGGCACCATGATTTCGAAGCCATCCTCGCCGGTGTAGCCCGTGCGCGACACGGTGCCCCGCACGCCGGCCACCTCGCCGTTGGCGAACCAGTAGTACTTGATGGCGGGCAGGTTGATGGCGGTGAGGGTCTGCAGGATCTGCTGCGCCTTGGGCCCCTGGATGGCGATGAGGGCATAGCGGTCGCTGGAGTTGACGGTGGCCACCTCGGGCGACGCTTCCCTGGCCCGGGCGGCAATCCACGCCCAGTCCTTGTCGATGTTGCCGGCGTTCACCACCAGCAGGTAGTGCGACGGCCCGAAGCGATACACCAGCAGGTCGTCGACAAAGGTGCCGTCGGGCGTGGTGAGCGCCGAGTACTGGATCTGGCCCACCTGCAGCTTGGCGGCGTCGTTGCTGCTGATGTGCTGCACGGCTTCGAGCGCGCCCTTGCCGGCGACCTCGATCTCGCCCATGTGGGACACGTCGAACAGCCCGGCGGCAGTGCGCACGGCCATGTGCTCGTCGGTGAGGCCCGAGTACTGCACGGGCATATCCCACCCGGCAAAGGGGACCATGCGGGCGCCAAGTGCGACGTGGGTGGCGTGAAGGGCGGTCTTCTTGAGTGGAGCGTCGGATGAGGTCATGGAAAGAGGGGGTTCGCCCGTGAAGAGCGAACCCCCGAAAGGTACTATGCCGCCTCGGCAGGGGTCAAGGCTCGTCAGGTCTTGCGCGCGCGTGATCGGAGGCGTTCGCCCGCCACCAGGCACACGATGACGGACCCGGCCACGCAGGGCCAGATGAACCACGGCCCCGGCGCCCATCCGGCACGCATCCCCAAGGGGACCACGATGCCCGCCACGACTCCGCTCAGCATGACGCCCGCCAGCACCTCACCCACGAACCAGAGTGCCCTGCTCATACGGCCTCCCTCCTGGTCAACCCATGCCGGCTAGACCGGCATGCCTCCGGAACACGTGATCACCCAGAACCACGCCAGCTCGGACTTGATCGCCCACTCGAACGTGCACGCGGTCTTCACGTAGGGGTTCCACCACCAGTCCTGGATGCACGTCTCGAACACGGTGAGGTACCGCTCCACCGTGTAGGCATACTCGGACCAGCAGGCCTCGGGACCCTCGCGGCCCATGGCCTTCACCAGCTGCACGCCCTCCCGGGGCGCCAGGGGCGGCGCGCCGCCCGACAGCGGCGGGACCGGGGCCAGCGTACCCGACACGGCGTGCAAGAGCGCATACGACGTGAGCAGCGACCTGGCCTCGGGCCGCTCGCTCTGCACGAGCGACAGGGCCAGCGTGTCAAACGCGCTCATGGCCCGCGATCCCGTCGTGATCTGCCGGGCCTGCGCCGCCCGCTCGCCGTCGGGCGTGCTCATAAGGAGCCGCCGCGCCTTGCCGTTTCGCCTGAGCGTTGCCTCGCCAGACATGTCGGTCTCGAATTGCACGGTATCACCCGGCGCCTCCACCTGAATCGAGACCATCTGCTGGGTCACGCGCTTGGTGACGCGCACGCCCCGGCCCGACACCACCAGTTGCGGGCCGGCCGTGTCCCTGGTCACCCGGAACGTGACCTCGCCGTCCTTCACCTCCCGAAGGGCCTGGGCGCCGGCCGGCTGCGCGCCGGCGCCGATGACCCCAACCAAGATGGCGACCCCAATGATCGACGTTCTTGCCATGATTCTCCTCCGCGATTGCATGGAGGGCGGCGCATGACCACGCAGAGACTGCCCTGCCTCGCCGACCTCAGTTCGCCGGAGGCCTCCGGCACCCGCTTGCTACCGGTCGGCGGCCACGGCCGGAACGGCCACGGCCCCCGCCGGCGCTGCCGCCGGTGGCGGCTGGTAGTTCAAATAGGCATTGAGCGTGTGGTAGGTGATGTCGAGCACCCGGCACGCCTGGCGCTTGTTGCCGCCGTTCTTCTCCAGCACGAGACGCGCATACCGGCTGCCCCACGCGCGCATGGTGTCGCCCAGCTGCAGCGCCGGCACCAGCACCTCGCCGTACATCCCGCGAAGGCTCACCGGCAGGTCGTCCACGCGAATCTGCCGCGACTCGGCCGTCGCGATGGCGCCCTCGATCATCCGCTCGAGCTCCCGGACATTGCCCGGCCAGTCGTACGCCACCAGGGCGTCGGCCGCGGCCGCCGTCATGCTGAGGCGGCCCCGCCCATGGTGGCGGGCCAGGAAGTACTGCGCCAGCTCGAGGATGTCCTGCTTGCGGCGGCGGAGCGGGGGCACGCGAATCTCCACGCCGCTCAGCCGATAGAAGAGGTCGGTCCGGAACAGCCCGTGGTCAACCAGCGATGACAGCGGGCGGTTGGTGGCGGCGACAATGCGTGTGTTGATCTGGCGGACGAGGTTGCCTCCGACCCGCTCGACGGTGAGGTCCTGGATGGCCCGCAGCAGCTTGGCCTGCGCGGCCATCGACAGGTCTGACACTTCGTCCAGGAACAAGGTGCCGCCGTCGGCGTGCTCGAACTTGCCGCGCCGCCCCCGCACCCCGGTGGCCGTGCGCTCCTCGATACCGAACAACTCGGCCTCAATCAGGGTCTCGACAAGCGCCGCGCAGTTGATGGCCACAAACGGCCCGCCCCGTCGCCGGCCCAGCTCGTGAATCTGCCGGGCCACCAGTTCCTTGCCGACGCCGCTTTCCCCTTCGATGAGCACCGTGAAATCGGTGTTGGCCACCCGCTCGACGCGCTCGCGCAGCGCGCACATCGCGTCGCTCGATCCGATGAGCGGCGCCGCGCCGTCACGCCCGGAGGTCGTGATTTGCGCGGGCGTGGCCCCAAGGCGCTCCGCTTCCAGCAACACCGCCGCCAGGCTGGCCGACGCCTCCAGCAGTTGGCACGTCCACTCGTCGGGCCCCACCTGCGGGTCGAAGGCCGCCTCGAGCACCACCTGGCGTCCCGCATCCCTCACCGGCACGGCGTAGGCCACGTAGTCGCGCGCGCGCACGGGCTGCAGGCTGCGCGACGACAGGCTGCACGAGATCTCGTTGAGCCGAATGCTTCGCACGCGCGCCAGCCGCGCCAGGGGCTCGGCGACCAGGCCGCCCAGATTGCGCCGCTCGGTGGAGAGCAGCAAGCTTGCCGCCACCTCGCCCACCAGCGTGTGCAGGCCGCCGCGGCGGTCCGCGCGGCGCGCGCCGCCTGAATGGGGTGACCGTAAAACAACGCCGCGCTCCATGTGTGACCTCCCGATGCCCGCTTCGGGTTTCGCTAACAAAGGGAATGCCATCTCCCCGTTCCGCCCGGGTCGTCTGGTTTCGGCCACATTCCGCATGCTCAAGCTCCTGGCCCCGTCTTCCGTTGGGAACTTCGTGCCCACTCCGCCTGCCGAACGGATGCTTGTGGGCACCAACTACTCGGCAGCCGTCGCGGCATCGCCCCTCTCCAGCGCGTCCTCAAAGACGATGGCGCCGTGGTAGCGGAGGGGATTGAGCGCGGCTACCCGGCACCGGTCGATGCGTCCGCGGACCCGGCGGCGGCGCTCGGCACCGGCCAATTGCAGCTCCGCAAGCGCGCCCGGCCGAAGCCGGTTGGCGCATTCCACCAGCGCCCCGGCGCTGCTGATGTTGACCAGCACCACCGGCTGCCCCGGCCGCAGCAAGGCCTCTCGCCGCCATCCCATGCCCGCGGGCGGCACCCGGTGCGCGTCCCGCCGCTCGGCGGCTGGTGACGCTACGGTGCCCATTGCCGGCTCTGCGCATCGAAGATGAGCAGGCGCACCCGGCCCGTGGCCCCCGTGACACGAACGGCCATCTGTGGCCCGCGAGCCGCGGCCACGTAGATGGTGCCGCTCGTCGCCGACCCGAGCGGACTGAAGGCCAGCAGCGCCGTGCGCCCGAGGCGCACGGCATCGCCACCTGGTTCCAGCCAGCCCGTTCCGCCGATGTCGGGCACGCGCTGGTTGATGCGAAACGACACGCCGCGCGCATGGTGATCGAGCCAGTCCGGCGGGGTGATCGGCCAGTCCACGCGCCGGTCGATGTCGCGCTGCAACACGCCGTTGCCGTTGCCGTCGGCATAGAGCCTGAAGCCGGCCCGCTCGTCCACCACCTCCACCCGTACGGCCACCACGACCGAGCGCTTGAGCGACTCCATCCGCGCACGGCGCACCACGCCCGCCAGGTACTGGCCGCCCACGATGGTGCGTTCGCGCTCGAGGGTGCCGCCCACCACCGGCACCGCGATGCCGGCCACGATCACCACCAGGGCCAGTGCGGCCACGACGTCGACGAGGGCAGCGCCGCGGGCGCTAGTGGCCACCCGTGGCCTTGCCAAGCCTTGGCGGGACGCTCACCAGCGGCCTCAGCTTGAGGAAGCTCTTCTCCCCGATGCCCTTGATGTTCATGAGCTCTTCGACCTTCTTGAAGCCGCCGCTCTTCTGGCGGTACTCGAGGATGCGCTCCGCCGTGCGCCGGCCCACGCCAGGCAGGGTTTCGAGCTGATCGATGTTGGCGGTGTTCAGGTTGATGGTTGGCTTGGCGGCCGCCGCCTGGGCGGGCCGCTCGGCCTGCTGGGCCTCAACGGGCGTGGCAAACAGCACGCCGCAGATGGCGAGCACTGACAAGGTGAGCATTCGCATGGACTCCTCCAGCCCTGACCGGTCAACGGGTTGCCGAACCGAAGCGCACGCGAACGGCGAAAGGAGACCCGCGGTCAGGGAGCCGTCGGCTGCCGCCCGCGCGCGCCGCGCCCAGCCACAGCAAGAGCAGCGCCGCCACCAGCCGAACCCGCAACTTGTTTGCCTCGATGCGCTTAGCCTCGGTGCGCACTGCGCCAGCGCCGCTCGAAGCCCGCTCAAATGACAACCGGCGTTGCCGGTGTCGGGTCACGCGGCCAGATTCGCCAGGCCTGGCGGCCCGGAACCGCGGAAACCGCGGTTGCGCCGGGTGCAACCGCAGTTGAAGCGGCTACAATTCATCCATGCGCCGGGTACTGATCTCCCTCGCGGCTGTGCTGGCTGCCTCGCTCCACGCGTCCACGCCCGCCCCCGCCTCGGCGCAGGCGGCCCCCGCGGCGGCGCCGTCCGCGTGCTCGCTCACGTGGGTGGGACACGAGGCCGAGTTCGAAGAGGCCCTCCGCAGCGGGAAGGTCGCCAAGATCGAGGACGTCCCCATCGGTGTCACCAAGCCGCAGCGAGGCTTCCTTGAATCGCCCGTCCCCGTGTCGCGCTTCGTATGGAAACCGCTCCGGCCAGGCATGAAGGGCGGCTACATGGAGAGCTACAAGGCGGAGATCGCCGCCTACGAGCTCGACAAGCTGCTCGGCATGGGCATGGTGCCGCCCACGGTGGAACGCAAGATCCACGGCCTCACCGGCGCCGCGGGCTGCTGGATTGAGAACACCAGGGGCTGGGACATCAAGTCGCCGCCGAGCGGCCCCGAACCCCAGTGGAGCTACCAGCTGTCGCGCATGAAGCTGTTCGACATGCTCATCGCCAACATCGACCGCAACCAGGGCAACCTGATCTACGACGCCGACTGGCACCTCTTCCTGATCGACCACTCGCGCGCCTTCATCGGCAAGAAAGACCTCAAGGGCTTCCAGCCGATCGGCCGGGTTGACCGTGCCCTCTGGGGCAAGATGGCCGCCCTCACGTTCGAGCAGTTGAAGGCCGCCCTGGGCAACTGGGTGAGCGACAACGATCTGCGCGCCCTGCTGACGCGGCGCGACCTGATTGCCAGGAACATCGCCGAGATGGTCAAGCAGCGCGGCGACAGCGTGTTCTTCCCATAATGCGGCGCACCCTCATCGCCCTCACCGGCGTCCTCGGGCTGCTGGCGCTGCGGGGGCCGGTCCCATTCGACTCGTCGATGGCGCTCCTCGCCCGCGGCGCGCCATCCGCGCGCATCGTCGCGATCGGCGACATCCACGGCGACATCGACGCCTTCACCGGGATCCTGCGGACCGCGGGCCTCACCGACACGGCGGGCAACTGGACCGGCGGGCGGTCCGTATTCGTGCAGACGGGCGACTTCACCGATCGCGGCGAGAACGTCCGCGCGGTGATGGACCGCCTGATGGCGATCGAGGCCCAGGCAAAGGCGGGCGGCGGCCGCGTGGTCACGCTGCTCGGCAACCACGAGGCGATGAACCTGGTGGCCGAGACACGCGACGCCAACGAGCCCATCTACGCGAAGTTCGCCGACGACAAGTCGGAAGCCCGGCGCGAGGCCGCGTGGGAGCAGTACCAGAAGGTGGGCCCCTCGCCCCACGCCAAGACCCTCCCCGCGGCCGCCGTCTACTCGCAGGCACGCGAGCAGTGGATGGCGGCGCACCCCCCGGGCTTCATCGAGTACCGGGAAGCCCTCGGCCCGGGCGGGAAGTACGGCAAGTGGCTGCGCGGGAAGCACATGGCCGCCACCATCGGCGGCTCGGTCTTCATGCACGCCGGCATCGCTCCCGAGGCCGCGCCCGAGAAGGTGAACGACCTCAACGCGCAGGTGCGAGACGAGGTGAAGCGCTTCGATCGCTACGTGCAGCGCCTGGTGGACAAGAAGCTGGCGCTCCCGTTCTTTACGCTGACCGAGATCCTGCAGGTGTCCGCCAACGAGATCCGCGCGGCCAACGCGCTCATCGACGAGGCCACGCAGTCGGGGGAGGAGGTGGACCGGTCGAAGCTCGACGTGCCGCTGCTCACCGAGGCAGCCGAGATCCTGAAGATCGATCAGTGGCTGGTGCTCAACGGCGAGCGCGCGCTGTGGTACCGGGGTTTTGCGACGCTTCCGGACGATCCCACTGGCGGGCCGCTGGCGCCGCTGCTGGCCAAGTACGACGCCGTGCGGTTCGTCACCGGCCACACGCCCACGGCCGACCGGCGCATCAACGTGCGCTTCGGCGGCCGCGCGGTGCTCATCGATACGGGCATGCTCAGCACGGCCTACCAAGGCCGGGCGTCGGCCCTGGAGATTGACGGGGATCGCCTGACGGCGATTTACGAGGACGGGCGCGTGCCGCTGACCGTGGCGAAAGCGGCGGCGGCAGCTCGGCGGAACTAAAGTTCCGCCCTCCTGCTGCCCTCTCCGAACTGAAGGTCGGCCCTACTGCTGCGCTCGGAACCAGTCCACCGTGCGGCGCAGCCCTTCTTCCAGCGACACGCTGGGCGAGTACCCGAGCCGCTGCGTCGCCTTGGTGATATCGGCCTGCGAGTCGCGGACGTCGCCCACGCGCGCCGGCCCGTACACGGGTTCCACGCTGGCGCCGATGATTCCCTTCAGGATGGCAAACAGCTCGTTCAACGACACCCGCGAGTTGGTGGCCACGTTGAACGCCTCGCCGGCCACGCCCGGCGCCTCCACCGCGCGCAGCACGCCGTCGACGACGTTGGCGACGTAGGTGAAGTCGCGAGTCTGGCCGCCGTCGCCGTGGATCGTGGGCGCGCGCCCTTCCAGCAGGGTCTTGATGAAGAGCGAGATCACGCCCGAGTAGGGCGAGCCCGGATCCTGCCGCGGCCCAAACACGTTGAAGTACCGAATCGACACGGTCTCGAGCCCGTAGAGCCGCGTGAACATCAGGCAGTACTGCTCCCCCACCACCTTCTGCAGCGCGTACGGCGACAGCGGGTTCGTGGGCATGTCCTCGTGCTTGGGCAGCACGGGCGTGTCGCCGTACTCCGAGGAAGACCCGGCAAACACCAGGCGCTTCACCCGGGCGTCGCGCGCGGCCACCAGCATGTTGAGCGTGGCATCGACGTTGGCACGGTTCGACTCCACGGGGTTCTTCACGGAGCGGGGCACCGAGGGAATGGCCGCCTGGTGCAGCACGAAGTCCATGCCCTGCGCCGCGCACGCGGCCACGGCCGGGTCGGCGAGGTCACCTTCCAGGAACTCGGCGCCGGCCGGCACGTTGCGCCGGTGGCCCGTGAAGAGGTTGTCGACCACCCGCACGGCGTGCCCGCGCGAGAGCAGGGTTTCGGCGAGGTGTGAGCCGATGAAGCCCGCCCCGCCGGTCACCAGGTATGAGGACATTCGCTGTTCGCCGTTATCGATCGCGTGAAAAGTGCCGCAGTGAGCCTGTAAGCCGAATTCTGTTCCACCGCCGCCCTTGCGGGCTTCGGCGGAGACGATCATTCCTCTAGCCCGGTCATTACTGACCGGGTCCAGCAACCTACCCGGAGACCTACGGGCGGGCCGCCCGCTGGCGGGATCCCCGGCGCGGCGGTCGCGCCGGGGTGCCTGTCTCCCTATTTGGTCTTGCTCCGTGCGGGGTTTGGCCTGCCACTCCTGTTACCAGGAGCGCGGTGCGCTCTTACCGCACCATTTCACCCTTACTCGCCTTCGCCCTCCGCCCTTCGGGCTCCGGGCTTCGGCGGAGCAGGCCTCGTGGGCTTGCCCCGCCGTAGCCTGAGGCTCGAAGAGCCGAAGGCGAAGGCGGGCGGTATATTTTCTGTGCCACTGTCCGTCGGGTCGCCCCGCCCGGGAATTACCCGGCGCACTGCCCTATGGAGTTCGGACTTTCCTCTCCCCGAGGCACTTCCCGCCTTCGCCCTCACAGCCTTTCGGCCGCGCGGGCTACGGCGGGGTTACCCCTGGCAGCGATCATCCGGCTCACTGCGGCGTTCCTAACTCTGAACTCTGAACTCTTAACTCTTGACTCTTAACTCCCCGAACCGTCCTTTTCCTGAGAGATCTGGTACTGCTCGAGCTTCTTATACAGGTTGCTCCGCGGCGTGTCGATCAATTCGGCCGTCTTGGAGATGTTCCATCCATTGTCGCGCAATTTGGCCACCAAATACGCGCGCTCCGATCCCGACTTGAATTCCTGCAGGGAGGGCGCGTGCAGCCAGTCGGGGGCCGCCGCGGCCACCGGCCCGGCCGACGCCACGGTCGGCTCCATCCGCACACCGCCCGCCTCCGGGATGTCCTTGGCGTCGACGGCGTCGGCGCTCGACATGATAAGCAGGCGCTCCACGAAGTTGCGCAGCTCCCGGATGTTGCCGCGCCAGTGCTGCTGCTTCAGGCGGTCCATGGCGGCCGCGGTGAACGTCTTGCGGCGAAAGTTGTTGTCGCGGGTCAGGTTGTCGGCAAAGTGGCGCACCAGCGCCGGGATGTCCTCGCGCCGGTCGCGCAGCGCCGGCACGTGGATGGGCACCACGTTGAGGCGGTAGAAGAGGTCCTCGCGGAAGGTGCCCTTGTTGATCTCCTCCTCGAGGTTCTTGTTGGTGGCGGCGATCACGCGCACGTCCACCTTGATGATGCGGTTGCTGCCCAGCCGCTCCAGCTCCTGCTCCTGCAGCACGCGCAACACCTTGGCCTGGGTCTTCAGGCTCATGTCCCCGATCTCGTCGAGGAAGATGGTGCCCTTGTCGGCCTGCTCGAACTTGCCGATCTGCCGGTCGGTGGCGCCGGTGAACGAGCCCTTCTCGTGCCCGAAGAGCTCCGACTCAATCAGCTCGTCGGGGATAGCCGCGCAGTTCACCTGCACGAACGGACCGTCGCGCCGCAGGCTCTCGCGGTGAATGGCCCGCGCCACCAGTTCCTTGCCCACCCCGCTCTCGCCCCAGATAAGCACGGTGGCCGTCGTCGGCGCCGCCTTCTGGATGGCGCTGCGCACGGCGCCCAGCGCGGGCGAGTCGCCGACAATCTGGTACCGCTTCTCCGCGTCGCGCCGGTAGCTCTTGTTCTCGGTGCGCAGCCGCCGCGAATCCACCGCGTTGCGCGCCGTCACCAGCACGCGCTCCTCGGACAGCGGCTTCTCGATGAAGTCGAACGCCCCGAGCCGCGTGGCCTCCACGGCGGTGGTGATGGTGGCGTGCCCAGACACGACGACGATGGGGGTGGTGTCGACGAGGTGGCGGAGCTTCTGCAGCACCTCGAGGCCGTCCATGCCCGGCATCTTGATGTCGAGGAACACCAGGTCGGGCGCCTCGCGCTCCACCAGGCGCACCCCGTCTTCGCCGGTGGCCGCCTGGATCACTTCGTAGCCGTCGTATTCCAGGATCATCCGCAACGCCTTGCGGATCGCCTCCTCGTCGTCGATCACCAGGATCCGTGGCTTCAACGGGTCTCCGTCCGCACGGTGCGGATGGCGCGCTGGTCGATGTCGGGGTCGTACAGGTAGACGGCGAGCACCGCACCCGGCGCGGCGGCGCCGATGACGCGCCGCATGCCGGCCACGGAGTTCACCGCCTGGCGGTTGATCTCCAGGATCACGTCGCCGCGCTCGATGCCGGCATCCGACGCGGGGCTGAGCGGCTCGACCCGCTGCACGAGCAGGCCCGTCATGCCCGCCGGCACGTCGAAGCGGTGCGAGTTGCCGTCGTCGATTTCCACGAGGCTGAGCCCAAGCTCGCCGGGCCCCACGCGCCGCAGCGAGCGTTCGGCCGGGGCGGCCGGGGCCTCCACCTCGCGGTTGTTGGCCCGCTCGGCCAGCTTCACGCTCACCTCGCGCGCGCGGCCGTCGCGGATGAACTCGAGGCGCGCCATCGAGCCGGGCTGGCGCGCCGCAATCTCGCGGATCAGGCTGTCGTTGGTGCGCACGATCTCGCCGTCCACCGCCACGATCACGTCGTAAGGCTTGAGCCCGGCTCGCGCGCCGGGCGACCCGGCGGTCACGTCCTGCACGAGGGCGCCGTCGGCGCGCGGCAGCTTGAGCGACACCTGCAGGTCGGGATCCACGTCGCGCAGCACCACGCCGATGTAGCCGCGCATCACGCGGCCCACGGCCTTCAACTGCGGCAGGATGGCCTTGGCCTGGTTGATGGGCACCGCAAACCCGATGTTGCTGGCCTGGCGGCTGATGGCCGAGTTGATGCCAATCACCTGCCCACGCGCATTGATGAGGGGGCCGCCGCTGTTGCCAAAGCTGATGGCGGCGTCGGTCTGGATGTAGTTATCGAGGCTCGAGTCGAAGAGCTTGCGCCCCACGAAGCTGATGACGCCCACGGTGACGGTGTGCTCGTAGGCCAGGGGGTTGCCGATGGCGCACACCCACTCGCCCACGCGCACCGAGTTGGAGTTGCCCATCACGGCATGGGCCAGCGGCGCGGGCGCGTTCACCTTGATGAGGGCGATGTCGGTGTCGGGGTCGGCCCCCACGACCTCGGCCCGCAGGCTGCGCCCGTCGGCGAGCTTCACCGTGATGCGCTCGGCGCCCTCGATGACGTGGTGATTGGTGAGGATGTGCCCGGCGGCGTCGATGACGAAGCCCGTGCCCGTGCCGCGCCGCGGCGTGTCGCCCAGCCGCTCGCGGCCCAGGTCGAAGGGGTCCTGGCGAAGGTCGGGACGGGTGGCATCGGTCGACGGGCGCCGGGCGCGGCGGCCGCGCGCCGTGGCGTCGATGTTCACCACCGCGGGATTGAGGCGTGCCGCCACGTCGGCGAAATTCACCGCGCTCGAGAGACCCGACGCCGGGACCGGGGTCGCGGCGCCGCGATCGGGCGTCGCCTGCGCGGGCACCGACAGGCCGGCATCCCCACCCGCGGGACGCGACGCCGGCCGCACCGACACGGTGCCGGTGACGATCATCCCGACCAGCAGCCCGATGATGCCCGTGAGCCCGGCCGTGATCCACGCGAAGGTGCGCGTCATGACCCGCCCATTATAAGCCCGAGGAACGCCGCCTCATCGAGCGTCTCCACGCCCAGTGCGCGCGCCTTCTCGAGTTTGCTCCCGGCGTCGGCGCCCGCCACCACGTATCGGGTCTTCTTGCTCACCGACCCCGACACCTTGCCGCCAAGCGCCACAATCCTGGCGGCCGCCTCGTCGCGCGACATCGAATCCAGCGTGCCGGTGATCACGAAGGTCTGGCCGGACAGCGGCTGCGGGCCCACGGGCGCCGTCTTGCGCTCGCCCTCGGTGCGCACGCCGGCCTGGCGCAGGCGGGCCACGAGGTCGCAATTGCGGGGCTCGTCAAACCACGACCGCACCGAGTCGGCCACCACCGGGCCAATCTCGTTCACCGCCTCCAGTTCCTCGCGCGTGGCCGCCTCGACGTGGGCCACCGAGCCGAAGTGGTCGGCCAGCACCTGGGCCCCACGCTCGCCCACGTGGCGGATGCCCAGGCCATACAGGAGGCGCCACACCTCGTTGGCCTTCGACTTCTCGATCTCTCCCAGCACGTTGGCCGCGGACTTCTTCCCCATCCGCTCCAGGCCCTCCAGCGTCTCCTGGTTGAGGCGGTAGAGGTCGGCGAGGCTCGACACCAGGCCCTTCGCCGTGAGCTGCTCGATCAGCGACTCGCCCATGCCCTCGATGTTCATGGCGCCGCGCGAGGCGAAGTGCTCGAGCCCGCGCTTCAGCTTCGCCGGGCAGGAGCTGTTCTCGCAGCGCCACACCGCCTCGTCCCCGGGCTTGTGCAGCCGGCTGCCGCACACCGGGCACGCGCCGGGCATCTCCCACGGCGCCGAATCGGCTGGCCGCTTCGCCAGCACGGGGCCCACCACGCGCGGAATGACGTCGCCCGCCTTCTCGATGATCACGGTGTCGCGCTCGCGGATGTCCTTGCGCGCGATGTCGTCGGGGTTGTGCAGCGTGGCCATCGAGATGGTGGAGCCCGCCACGAAGGCGGGCTCGAGCACGGCATAGGGCGTGGCCGCGCCGGTGCGCCCGATGTTCACGGCGATCTGCTTGAGGAGCGTGGTGGCCTGCTGCGCCGGAAACTTGAAGGCGGTGGCCCACCGCGGGAACTTCGAGGTGGTGCCCAGCTTCCCGCGCAGCGCCAGGTCGTCGAGCTTCACCACCACGCCGTCGGTCTCGAACCCCAGGGTGTGCCGCTTGTCGCGCCACTCGTCGCAGAAGGCGATGACGGCGTCGACGCCGTCGCACGGCTTCCAGTGCGGCTCCACCGGCAGGCCCCACTTCTCCAGGCCGTCCAGCATCTGCGCGTGGGTGGGTGACCCACCGGGCTCGCCGGGATACACGACCTGGTACATCCAGGCCGACAGACCCCGCCTGGCCACCAGCTTCGGGTCCAGGTTCCGCATCGCGCCGGCCGCGGTGTTCCGCGGGTTCGCAAACAGCGGCTCGCCGGCGGCCTCCTGCTCGCGATTCATCTTCTCGAAGGCCTTCTTCGAGAGGTACACCTCGCCGCGCACCTCGACGCGGCCTGGCGGGCCGCCGTGCAGCGACAGGGGCAGGGCGCGGATGGTGCGCACGTTCTGCGTCACGTCCTCGCCGCGCACGCCGTCGCCGCGCGTGGCGCCCCGCACCAGCCGCCCCTCCTCGTAGATCAGCGCGATGCTGAGGCCGTCGATCTTGAGTTCGGCCACGTAGCGCGGGGGCAGGTCGCCGCCAAGCCCCTTGCGCACCCGCTCGTCGAACGCGCGCAGGTCCTCCTCGGTGTAGGCGTTGTCGAGGCTGAGCATGGGCGCCAGGTGCTCAACGGTGGCAAAGCCCTCGGAGGGCCGCCCGCCCACGCGTTGCGTCGGGGAGTCGGGGGTCACCAGCTCGGGATGCGCCGCCTCGTGCGCCTGCAGCTCGCGCATGAGCGCGTCGAACTCGGCGTCGGCGATTTCAGGCGCGGCGTGGACGTAGTAGAGCTCTTCGTGGCGGCGAATCTCGCGCCGGAGCTCGGCGATGCGCTTAGTAGGAGTCACGGGGGATCACGTACGGGCCACAGAGACACAGAGACACAGAGGAAATACCAAATACTTCACAACGCCTGCGGCTGCCAGGGTGCACGGACGCCGTGAAAGACCAGACATTTCTCTGTGTCTCTGTGTCCTGGCGCCGGAGCTCGGCGATGCGCTTAGTAGGAGTCACGGGGGATCACGTACGGGCCACAGAGACACAGAGACACAGAGGAAATACCAAATACTTCACAACGCCTGCGGCTGCCAGGGTGCACGGACGCCGTGAAAGACCAGACATTTCTCTGTGTCTCTGTGTCCTGGCGCCGGAGCTCGGCGATGCGCTTAGCAGGAGTCACGGCCGATCACGTACGGGCCACAGAGACACAGAGACACAGAGGAAATACCAAATACTTCACAACGCCTGCGGCTGCCAGGGTGCACGGACGCCGTGAAAGACCAGACATTTCTCTGTGTCTCTGTGTCCTGGCGCCGGAGCTCGGCGATGCGCTTAGCAGGAGTCACGGCCGATCACGTACGGGCCACAGAGACACAGAGACACAGAGGAAATACCAAATACTTC
>CAYJPQ010000048.1:0-2529 GCA_964372085.1 uncultured Bifidobacteriaceae bacterium
TGGCACCCCTGGCACCGACACCTTAGGCACCCAGGCACAGTACGCACCCTAGGCACCGTTGAATGGAATACCTGATCGATCTGTTTCTCCACCTTGATGTGCATCTGGCGACGTTCGTCGCCGACTACGGCGTGTGGGTGTACGGCGTCCTGTTTGTCGTGATCTTCGCCGAGACGGGCCTCGTCGTGACGCCCTTCCTGCCCGGGGACTCGCTGCTGTTTGCCACCGGCGCCCTGGCGGCCGCCGGGGCGCTCGACATCCGGGTGGTGTCGGTGCTGCTCGTCGCCGCGGCCATCCTGGGGGACGCGGTGAACTACTCGATGGGGCGCTTCGTGGGCCCGCGTGTCTTCACGGCCCACGACCAGGCCAGCCTGGTGCACCGGTTGCTGAACCGCGATCACCTCGCCAAGGCGCACGCCTTCTTCGAGAAGCACGGCGGCATGGCCGTCGTCTCCGGCCGCTTCGTCCCCATCGTCCGCACCTTCGTGCCGTTCGTGGCCGGCGCGGCCGAGATGACGCCGCAGAAGTTCGTGTTCTTCAACGTGACGGGCGCGCTGCTGTGGGTGGGCGTGTGCGCGGGCGCGGGCTTCGCGTTCGGCAACGTGCCGGTGGTGAAGGACAACTTCTCGCTGGTGGCCCTCGGCATCATCATCGTGTCGTTCCTGCCGATGGTCGTCGAGGTGATCAGGCACCGCCGCCAGTCTGCCTCCTGAGCCTGGCCACGGAAGCACGGAGACACGGAGCATTTGAGGTCTTCGTGGCCTTCGTGACCTTCGTGGTTGCCTTTGAGGAAATGGTTTCCGTGCTTCCGTGGCTTGGCAGGCTAACGCGCCAGCCCGTAAGTGGCGTGCGCAGGTCGTGCGTCACCGCGTCGAGCAAAGCCGACTTCTTCTGATCGCTGCACGCGGCTCGACAGTTCGCCCACGGTGAGGCCCACCACCAGGAACGCCGCGACCGCGATCAGGCAGGCTCGGATTGTGAGGACCATGTCCGTGCTTCCGTGCTCCCGTGGCTGGCGGGAAACAGCCACTCGAGCATCGGCCCCACCCGCTCGGCCCATGCCGTCTCGCTGTGCGTGGCGCCCTCGTACTCCGCGTAGTGCAGGTCGCGCCCCACTTTCCACCCGGCGCCCACCAGCGCCGCCTTCAGTAGGCGCGCATCGTCCAGGCCGCGGCGGCCCTCGGCGGTGCCCATGTCCACCCACAGGCGCAGGGGCGGGTCGGGCTGGGCCTGGCGCACCGTGCGGAGGATGACGCGGCGGTCCCACCACACCGACGGCGAGAGCGCGGCCGCGCGGCCGAACACCCGCGGGTGGGCGAGCGCGAGGTACAGCGAGACCAGGCCTCCGAGCGACGACCCGCCGATGCCCGTGTCCTCCCGCCCGGGCCGGGTGCGGTACGCGGCGTCCACGAAGGGCTTGAGCTCCTCCACGATCATCCGCCCGTAGGCGTCGGCCAGGCCGCCGCCCAGCCGATCGTCGGGCGTGGGGGTGTACTCGTGGATGCGCGACTCGCCGGTGTTGTAGATGCCCACGATGATGAGCGGCTCGATGCGGCCGGCGGCAATCAGCGCCCCGGCGGTCTCGCCCACGCGCCAGTGCTCGCCGGGCTGGTAGGCGGTGTCGGGTTCGAACAGGTTCTGGCCATCGTGCAGGAACAGCACGGGATACGTCCCGTGCGACGCCTGGTCGTACCCCGGTGGCGTCCAGATAATCACGTCTCGATCGTCTGCGAGAAATTCCGACTTGAACTCTCCGTGGTGGTGGAGCACGTTGTCAGTATAGGATTCCTCTGTGTCTCCGTGTCTCTGTGGCCCGTACGTGACTCCATGACCCGCGACCATCACCACTGGTTTTCCAGGTCGCTCAACCGCGACATGGACCTGCTCGTCTTCGGGCACGCGGGCCCGCCCGTGGTGGTGATCCCCACCTCGATGGGGGCGTTCTTCGAGTACGAGGATCGCGGCATGGTGGGCGCCCTCGCCGACAAGCTCCAGCAGGGGGCCCTGCGCCTGTTCTGCGTGTCGTCGGTCGACGGCGAGAGCTGGTACTGCAAGAAGATCCACCCGCGCCACCGCGTGGAGCGGCACCTGCACTACGAGGACCACCTGCTGAACGAGGTGGTGCCCCTTGTGAAGCACCTCACGTGGGCCGACGGCATCGGCGTCACCGGCTGCAGCTTCGGCGCCTATCACGCGATGGCCCTGGCCCTGCGCCACCCCTACACGTTCACCTCGTGCATCACCATGGGCGGCGCCTTCGACATCTCGCAGTTCCTCGACGGCTACTTCGACGAAGACTGCTACTTCCTGAATCCGCCCTCGTTCCTGCCGGGGCTCTCCGACCCGTATTACCTGGACCAGTTCCGGCGCAACAAGTGGGTGCTCGTCACGGGCGACCACGACATCTGCCGCGCGCCCAACGAGCAGTTCTCGGCCATCCTGCACGCCAAGGGCATCCCCCACAGCCTGCACGTGTGGACCAACTCGAAGCACGACTGGCCCGACTGGCGCCCGATGGCGCAGGCGTAC
>CAYJPQ010000048.1:2629-17923 GCA_964372085.1 uncultured Bifidobacteriaceae bacterium
CACTATGAAGAAGATCGGCGTGCTGTTCGGCATGGAGAACACGTTCCCCGGCGCGCTGGTGGAGCGGATCAACGCCATGCAGGCGCCCGGCGTCGAGGCCGAGTTCGTGCAGATCGGCGGCGCGCGGATGGCCGAGCCTACCGGCTACGACGTGATCGTCGACCGCATCTCGCACGACATCCCGTTCTATCGCGCCTGGCTCAAGAACGCGGCCCTGTGCGGCGCGCGCATCATCAACAACCCGTTCTGGTGGAGCGCCGACGACAAGTTCTTCAACTACGCGCTCGCCACCAAGCTGGGCGTGGCCGTCCCGCCCACCGTGCTGCTGCCGCACAAGGAGCACCCGAGCGGCACCACCGAGCGGTCGATGCGCAACCTGCAGTACCCGCTCGACTGGCCGGCCGTGTTCGAGTACGTGGGCTTCCCCGCCTTTCTCAAGCCGTTCGACGGCGGCGGCTGGCGCGACGTCTACAAGATCGAGAACGCCGACGAGTTCTTCGCCGCCTACGACCAGACGAAGACGCTCTGCATGACGCTGCAGCGCGGCGTGAACTTCAAGGAGTACTTCCGCTGCTACGTGGTGGGCCAGGAGCAGGTGCGCATCATGCCCTACGACCCGCGCGCCCCGTTTCACGAGCGCTACGTCCGCAACCCTCCGGCCTGCGATCCCACGCTCATCGCCCGCGTCGAGCGGGACGCGAGGACGCTGTGCCGCGCCCTCGGCTACGACCTCAACACGGTGGAGTTCGCCGTCGAGGACGGCGTGCCGTACGCCATCGACTTCATGAATCCCGCCCCCGATGCCGATCTGCACTCGGTGGGCCAGGAGAACTTCGACTGGATCGTCAACGCCGTCGCCGACCTGGCCGTGAAGAAGGCCGCCGAGCCGCCCGCCGGCGGCGCCTGCCGCTGGGACGAGTTTCTGAAGGGTTCTGAAGGGTTCTGAAAGGTTCTGAAGGGTTCTGAAAGGTTCTGGAGGGCGCTGAATGGTTCCATCATCCCGCGGCACCGAGAACCTCTCTGAACCCTTCAGAACCGTTCAGAACCTCTCTGAACCCTTCTGAACCCTTCTGAACCCTTCATGAAGCCATCTTTCTCCATCGGCATCGAAGAGGAATACCAGACCATCGACCCGGTCACCTTCGACCTGCGCTCGCACATCAACGCCGAGTTCATCGCCCAGGGCCAGCGCAAGCTCCAGGAGCACGTGAAGGCCGAGATGCACCAGTCGGTGGTCGAGGTCGGCACCGGCGTGTGCCGGAACATGGAGGAGGCGCGCGCCGACATCCTCAACCTGCGGCGCCACATGGTGGCCCTCGCGGGCGAGAACGGCCTGATGCTGTGCGCCGGCGCCACCCACCCCTTCGCCGACTGGCGCAAGCAGGACATCTACCCAGACGAGCGCTATTACCAGGTGGTGGAGGACATGCAACTGGTGGCCCGGTCGAACCTGATCTTCGGGCTCCACGTGCACGTGGGCATCGAGGATCGCGAGACCGCCATCCACCTGATGAACCAGATCCGGTACTTCCTGCCCCACCTGCTGGCGCTCTCGTCGAACTCGCCGTTCTGGCTGGGCATGAACACCGGGCTCAAGTCGTACCGGTGCAAGGTCTTCGACAAGTTCCCCCGCACCAACATTCCCGACACCTTCACCAGTTGGTCCGACTTCGAGGGTTTCGTCAACCTGCTCGTCCGCACCAACTGCATCGACAACGCCAAGAAGATCTGGTGGGACGTCCGCCCGCACCCCTTCTTCTCCACCATCGAGGTGCGCATCTGCGACATCCCGATGCGCGCCGACGAGTCGTTGGCCATCGCCGCGCTCATCCAGGCCACCGTGGCCAAGCTCTACAAGCTGCACTCGCGCAACCAGGGCTTCCGCCTCTACAGCCGGTCGCTCATCATGGAGAACAAGTGGCGCGCCTCGCGCTACGGCCTCGAGGGCAAGCTCATCGACTTCGGCCAGGAGAAAGAAGTGCCGATGCGCGATCTCATGCTCGAGTACCTCGACTTCGTCGACGACGTGCTCGACGAGCTCGGCAGCCGCCGCGAGGTGGAATACATCCAGACGATGATGGACCGGGGCAGCGGGGCCGATCGGCAGCTGCGCGTGTTCGACGAGACGCAGGACCTGAAGAAGGTCGTCGAGTACATGGTGATGGAAACCCAGGCGGGACTCTAAGAGTTCAGAGTTTAGAGTTCAGAGTTTAGAGTTAAGGAATGATCACGACATTCGACCTGGAACTGGTGCCGGGGGCGCGCAACGCCATTCGCGTGTGCCTCAACGTGCAACCTCGCGAGCGGGTGACCCTCATCGCCGACCGCGCCTGCGAGGACATCGGCGCCAGCCTGGTGCACGAGATCGAGCAGGTGGGCGCCGCCTGCCAGGCGTTCGTGCTCGAGGAGGTGGCCCCGCGGCCGCTCACCGACCTGCCGGCCGTGATCGCCGCCGACATGGAGAAGAGCCAGGTCAGCATCTTCGCCGCGAAGGTGCAGACCAACGAGCTCCGCTCCCGCATGCAGATGACCGACATCGTCAACCGCCGGCGCATGCGGCACGCGCACATGGTGAACATCAACCGCCAGATCATGCTCGAGGGCATGCGGGCCGACTTCCAGAAGGTGGACGCGCTCAGCGCCAAGGTGATGGCGCTCGTGAGCAGGGCGACGCAGGTGCGGGCCACGACCGCCGCCGGCACCGACCTGGTGGCCGACCTCAACCCCAATTACCGCTGGGTGAAGACGAGCGGCCTCATCAGCCCCGACAAGTGGGGCAACCTCCCCGGCGGCGAGATCTTCACTAGCCCCGGCGAAGTGAACGGCACCTTCGTGATCGACGGCGTGGTGGGCGACTACCTGTGCGACCACTTCGGCCTGCTCACCGACCATCCCCTCACCGTCCTCGTGAAGGGCAACCGGTTGACGGAGGCCCACAGCGACAACAAGACGCTCGAGGACGAGTTCTGGAAGTACACGCACACCGACGAGAACTCCGACCGCGTGGGCGAGTTCGCCATCGGCACCAACATCGAGCTGCGGCAGCTGATCGGCCACATCCTGCAGGACGAGAAGTTCCCCGGCATCCACATCGCCTTCGGCAACCCCTACGGCGCCCACACCGGGGCCGACTGGTACTCCTCGACCCACATCGACGTGGTGGGCACCCGCTTCGACATCTGGGTGGACGACCAGCAAATCATGCGCGACGGGCGCTTCCTCATCGACTAGCGTGATCCCCTCCCTGCGGCGCGCCTTCAACGCCTCGTGGACCGAGGCGACACACCAGCGCCTCATCGCGCGCCTCGAGGCGCGCATCGGCACGCCGGTGGCGTTTCCGCTCAGCGAAACGCCCTGCTTCTTTCCCGCCTCCCTCATGACCGAGCTTTGCGAGGCCGGCAGCGCGCTGGCCGCCCAGGCGCTCGACGGCTCCGCCGCCGCCGCGGCCGAGTCGGTGGTGCCCGACCGGTTCCGCGGCCCCAACGCCGAGGCGCGCCCCCGGTTCCTGCAGGTGGATTTCGGGCTCGTGCGCACCCCCGGCGGCGGCGTGGCGCCAAAGCTGGTGGAGCTGCAGGCGTTTGCCTCGCTCTACGGGTTCCAGCTCGCGATGGCCGAGGCCTACCGCGATGCCTTCGGCCTGCCCGCGTCGCTCGGCCTCTTCCTCGACGGACTCGACGCCCAGGGCTACCACGCGCTGGTGGGCCGGGCCATCACGGGCGGCCACGATCCGCACGAGGTGGTGCTGATGGAAATCGAGCCGCGCCGCCAGAAGACGTGGCCCGACTTCGTGATCACCGAGACGCTCTGGGGCGTGCGCGCGGTGGATACCGCCGAGCTGCAGCGCGAGGGCCGCACGCTCTTCTACCAGCGCGACGGCCGGCGCGTGCCGATCAGGCGCATCTACAACCGCGTAATCCCCGACGAACTTGTGCGCAAGGGCGTGACGCTGCCCTTCGACTACCGCGACGACCTCGACGTGGAGTGGGCGGGCCACCCGTCGTGGTACTTCCGTATCAGCAAGTTCTCCATCCCCTACCTCCGCCACCCGTCGGTACCGCGCACGTGGTTCCTGCACGAGCTCGATCGCCTGCCGGACGACCGCGAGCACTACCTGCTGAAACCCCTGTTCTCGTTCGCCGGCGGCGGCATCACCTTTGCCCCCACCGACGCCGACGTGGCCGCCATCCCGGTGGCGGAGCGCGCCCACTACATCCTGCAGGAGCGCATCGCGTTTGCCCCGGTGATCGACACGCCCGACGGCCCAACGCAGGCCGAGGTCCGCCTGATGTACGTCTGGTCCGACGAGACGAATGCCTTCCGCCCCGTGCTGCCCCTCATCCGCATGGGCCGTGGCAAGATGATGGGCGTCGATCACAACAAGGGGCTCCGGTGGGTGGGCGCGTCCGCCGCGCTCATGGGCCCCGGCGACTGACCTGCCCATGTCCGGCACATCGCCGACACGGGCATCGGCATCGCCCCTGGCGTCACGCGCCTAGGTCGTCGAACCAGCGGATGTGGCCACGGGCAGCGAGCGCGGCCACGGCCGTGCCCGCGACGAGTCCCACGAGATACCCATAGGGCAGCCCCACGGCAGTCAGGCCGACCAGCAACGCGATGGGCAGCTCGGCTCCGGCACGATCGACGTCCGCAATCAACCGCAATAGCGCGACCGCCTCGCCGAGAAGCAGCACTCCCAGCACCGGCAAGGGAAACACGCGGATGGCTTCGGCGAACGCGCCGGCAAAGAACAGGCCGGCGACGAGGTACATACTGCCGTAGATCACCACGGAGCCTCCCGTCCGGCCGCCAAAGGCGTAGTGGCCGGCCATTCCGCCAGAGCCATGGCAACTGGGGATGCCTCCGAGGAATGGGCTCACGAGGTTCATCGCCGCATAGGTGAGGCCCACGCGCCGCAAGGTGAGCGGGCGATCGGGGAAGAGATCGGCGGCCACCTGCTTGGTCGCGAGGATGGAATTGCCGAGTGACAGCGGAATCTGCGGAAGGGCCAGCAGAAGCAGCCCGGCGCCGATGTCCGACGCGGCCGGCGCGTGGATGACCGGCCACGACAATCCGAACCCTGCCTGGATCACCGACAGGTCGAGGCCCGTGCCCACCGCGTACGCGACGCCCAGCGCGATCACCACGAGGGCCGACGGATATCGGCGGTGCGAGCCGAGCGCCAGCACGATGGCCATGCCGACGGCTGCCAACACGAAGCCCGAGGCGCCGGCCGCAGGGATGTACTCCTTGCAGGCGAGCAGGCCCAATTGCAGTCCCAGGCCGAACTGAATGCCCCGGATCACCGCCTTCGGCACCAGGCGGCCGATCCAGTCGAGCAATCCAGCGGAGGCCGCCACCAGCATCAGCACGCCGATCGCCAGGCCCCCGCCCAACAGCACGGGCGCCGTCACCTTCTGGGCAATGACAATCGCGGCCATCGCCTTGAGCGGCTGCACCGGCATCGGCATGCGGTACACGACGCCGGTGGCCACCTGCATCAACCCGAACGTGATGAGCGCGCCCGCCGGATCCAGGCCGGAGGCGAGAACGATGCCGACAATCAGGGGCAGGTCGGTGCCGATATCGCCGAATGCGCCGGCCCACTCGAGTCGGTTGAACTGAATGCGCGTCATTAAGCCATCAATTTAGTATGATTTGGACTTGTTTTGATAACGATTTGGAGCGATTCCATGACCCCATGCAGAATTGTGCAGGCGCGGCGATGAAGACGCTGCTGACCGTGCGCGCGGCGGCCGACCGGTTGGGCGTGGGCTATTCCACGTTGAAGCAGTGGATCTACGACGGCAAGGTGCGCACCGTGCGCACCTCGGGCGGGCACCACCGGATCGCCGAGCTCGAGGTGGATCGCCTGCTGCTGTCGCAGCCGGCGCCGGGCTCCAGGCCTGCGTCATCCGCCGCCCAGGGGAAAAAGAAGCGGCCGCACTCCGGCGTCTTCGTGGCGCTCAGTGGCAGGAACCAGCTTCGAGGCGTCGTGGAGGAGGTTCGCCAGGACGGCTTGCTCGCGCAGATCCGCCTGAACATCGGCGGCCAGCGCCTCACCGCCGTCATCACGCGCGACGCGGTGGCCGAGCTCAAGCTGAAGCGCGGCGACGAAGCGGTGGCCATCATCAAGTCGACCGAGGTGATGATCGGCCGCGAGTAGCTGAAGAAGTAGCAGCCTGGCCGTCCTGGCCGCGCCGCGCGCGTCAGGCCTCCACGACCCGCCGCGGCAATAGGGCGCTCAGCCGCGTCATCACCTGCAGCGTTCCGATCTTCGCCCGCGCGCCCACTTCGGCGGGCAGGATCGCGGGGTGATCGGGACCGACCAGCGTGGCCACGTCGCCGACCCGCACCGATGGTTCGGCCCCGACATCGACGATGGTATGCGCGGAGTTCACACCGCCCGGCACCACGGGGTACGGGCGTCCACCGATCAAGACCTCGCACGCGCCGGCAGCCGTGCTGGCATAGCCGTCGGTATGTCCGATCGGCAGCAGCGCGACCGAGGTCGGAGCGGCAGGTCGGAAGCCGCGATTGAAGCCGGCGCTTTCCCCGGCCTCGACCCGCTCCACGCGGACGACGCGAGCCTTGAGACGAAACACGGGCCGGGGATCGAAGGCATGGGTCACGTCGGGCCCGGCCGGCGAGCCGAACAGGGCGTTTCCCACCCGCACGGCATCGAGGTGCGCCTCCGGAACGCGATGCAGCTCGAAGGTTGCGGCCGCGTGACGCAGGCGAGGACGGATCCCGGCCGCCGCGGCCCGGTCCAGGAAGGCGATGAACCGCTCCAGTTGCACGCGGTCAAACGCCACGTCGTGGACACACATCTGGTAGATCCCGTCGAGGCGCACGCCTGGCTGCTTGGCAAGCCCCTCCAGCCACGGCAGGGCCCGCGCGATCGGCATGCCTTCGCGGTTCATGCCCGTGTCGAGGTAGGGATGGACGCCGACCGGGCGCTTCGCCGCTTTCGCGATCCGCGCCAGCCGCTCCCCGGCGTCGTCGAGCCAGCACGAGAGCGTGACGTCTTTCCGAACCAGTTCGACCGATTCCTCGACGCCGAGCTCCGCCATCGTGAGAAGCGGCTTCCGCACACCCCTCGCCCGCATCGCGAGCGCCTCCGCGGGGCGCACACAGGCCACGCCGACGACTTGCGCGCAGCCGTCAACAATGGGGCCGACCACCTGGTCGCCGAGGCCATACGCGTTGTTCTTGACCACGGCGAGAATCGGACGGCCCCCGGCCAGGCGGCTCACCTCGGAGGCGTTGTGGCGGAACGCCGGCGCGATGATCTCCACCCACGGGTCGAAGCCATCGTCGCTGCCGCCGGGACGCAGCCGCAGCGGCGGTTGCGCCAGGGCCGATGCCGGCTGTGCCGCGGAGAACGGCGCGATCGGCGCCAGCGCGGCAAGCTTCAAGAGGTCGCGTCGATTCATCTGTCCCTCCACCAGTTGTCGGTGCCGGTCGCCGCGTCAGGCCCTCCGGCGGCGCACCCGTGGATCGCCGCGGCAAGCGGCAGCGAGGCGAGGGCGAGGGCGGCGCGCTTCGTGAAGTTCACGCGAGGGAGACTAACACGACACGGCCCGTTCACTTCGGCCCGGGGTAGCTTCTTGACCGGTTTGGCTCACGCCGTCGATCAAGCCGGCAACCGTTAACTCCACAGCGTCGAGATCGGGGCCGCCACGATGCGGTCGGAGACTGAGAACGTGCGTGGACCGGTGTGCAGGACGATGCCGGCCACGAACTCCTGGTCGAACCGCTCGCGCAGCGTCACCAGATGGCGCGCCGCGGAGGCGGTCGGCGCCGCATCAGCCTTGACCTCTATGGCAATGAGCCGGCCGCCACCCAGTTCGACCAGGATGTCCACCTCGAGTCGCCCTTCCTGCTGCCGCACATGGAACAACCGGGGTCGCGTCTCGCTGACCGGCACCTCGGCGCGGATCTGCGCGACAACGAATGACTCGAGCAGCCGGCCGAAGATGTCGCCCTGCCGGAGTGCGGCGGTCGTGTCGATTCTGAGCGCCGCGCCGGCCAGGGCCGGGTCCACCAGGTGGCGTTTTGAACCAAGCACCAGGCGCTTGAGACGGTTCGAGGTCCAGGCTGGGAGGCTCTCGGTCACAAACAGATTGCTGAGAAGTCGGTCGTATGCGGCAGCCGTTTTTCGATTGATCCCGGCCGCATCAAACAGGGTGCGTTCATCCACGACACCGGCCGTGTTGAGGGCATACGCTTCAACGTACCGGCGTAGGCGAACAGGATCGCGGCCCGCCTCGACGAGCTCAACATCGCGCGTGAGCAGGTGCTCGAGGTAGCTGTCCAGCCAGTGCTGTCGAGCAGCACCGTTCAGGCGCAGCGCTGGCTCCGGGAACCCGCTCTGGAAAACAAGATCCAGGTAGCCGCGAAGATCCGGCGTCTGGGGCGCCGGTTCGAGGGTTGCACCTGAGGCCACGCGATCGACGAAGGATGGACCTCGGATGGCGCCCACCTGCTCGCGGACCGTCATGCCGAACATCGGCAGCCTCGTCACGCGACCGGTGCCGGGCCACCACTCGCCGTCCAGTTCCGCGCGGACAGAACCCGTGATGATGAATCGGCCCGGCTCGGGCCGGGCATCCACCGCTCGCTTGACGGCGCCGAGCACACCGGGCACCATCTGCCACTCATCGATCAGCACCGGTTCCTGAAGCCCGCGCAGGGCGGCGTCGGGATCGGCCCTGAACGCCTGGGCTTCGGCGTCGATGTCCAGCCGGACTACTGAGGCCGAGTGCCGGGCTGCCGTCGTGGTCTTGCCTGAGGCCCGCGGACCGACGAGCAGCAGCGCTGGCAACTGCTTGAGCAGGCTGCCAATAGCCGTATCGAGCGCCCGCGGTGCGTAGGTGGCCACAGCCAAAAATACCACTATTACGCGTCTATCGATACCACTTTTACACTACCGCCTGATGTCACTGAAGCACCTCCGGAGGGCATCTCGTCGAGGCCGAAACGGGTGCCGGGGTGGCGGGCGATTCGGTCGTGGTTGCGTTTCGAAAGCTCGATCGGCTACGCTTTTTGACAGTCATGCCGTTCGTCCATCATGCGCACCGGGTGCACCATCACCGTTCCCCGAACGGCCCGGCCGGAGTCTGCGCGTAGAAGACGACGAATCACGACAACGATTCGGCACTATCGCGAGGCCCGCTGGGAAACCGGCGGGCCTTTTGTTTTTGGACGGGAGATGGGAGACATGGATTTCACGAAACTCGACGGGCTCATCCCGGCCGTCGTCCAGGACGAGGCGAGCCACGAGGTGCTCATGGTGGGCTTCATGAACGACGAAGCCTGGCAACTGACGCAGCAAACCGGCTACGTCACCTTCTTCAGCCGCACGCGCAACACGCTGTGGACCAAGGGCGAAACCTCGGGCAACCGCCTCGCCGTGCGCGAGATGTTCGTGGATTGCGACGAGGACACCGTGCTCATCAAGGTCCGGCGCGAGGGGGACGGCAACGTCTGCCACACGGGCGAGCGGACCTGTTTTCACACGAAGGTCGGGACACGGGAGTCGGGAGACACGAAATGAAGCTCAGGTTGGGCATTCCGAAGGGGTCGTTGCAGGATGCGACGGTCCAGTTGTTCCAGCGCGCGGGGTACCAGATGAACGTGAGCTCGCGCTCCTACTTCCCATCCATCGACGATCCCGAAATCGAGTGCATGCTCATCCGCGCGCAGGAGATGGCGCGCTACGTGGCCGACGGCGTGCTCGACGCCGGCCTCACGGGCAGCGACTGGATCCTCGAGCACGAGGTGGGACACCCCGAGCAGCCCAGGCTGGCCCGCATCGCCGACCTCATCTACTCGAAGGTCAGCTTCGGCAAGGTGAAGTGGGTGCTGGCCGCGCCCGAGGACTCGCCGTTCAAGACGGCGGCCGACCTCAACGGCAAGCGCATCGCCACCGAGCTGGTGCGGGTGACGAAGAACTACTTCACGCAGAAGGGCCTCACCGTGGACGTGGAGTTCTCATGGGGCGCCACCGAGGTGAAGCCCCCCGTGCTCGCCGACGCCATCGTCGAAGCCACCGAAACCGGGTCGACGCTCCGCGCCAACCGGCTGCGCATCCTCGACACGGTGATGGAATCGAACACCGAGCTCATTGCCAACGCGCCGGCCATGGCCGACGCCTGGAAGAAGACCAAGATCGAGAACCTGGCGCTGCTGCTGAAGGCCGCCATCGAGGCGCAGGGCCGCGTGGGCCTGATGCTGAATGCGAAGCGCACCGACGTCGACACACTGATCGCCCTGCTGCCCGCGCTGCAGCGCCCCACCGTGTCGTCGCTGAGCGACCCCGAGTGGGTGGCCATCAACACGATCCTGGAAGAGAAAGTGGCGCGCGACCTGATCCCCAAGCTCAAGGTGGCCGGGGGACAGGGCATCGTCGAGTACCCGTTGAACAAGATTGTTGTCTGAGGAACGTCAACCACGAAGACACGAAGAACACGAAGACCCGCGAAGGCATTTGATCAAAATGCTTCGTGCCCCTTCGTGGTCTTCGTGACCTTCGTGGTTGCATTTTGATCATGATCAAGATTGTCCCGTCTACCAATGGCAGGGCCGTCAACCGGCTGCTCTCGGCCACACGCATTCGCGACCGCGCCACCGACACGCGCGCGGGCGAGATCGTGGACCGCGTGCGCGCGGGCGGCGATGCCGCGCTCCGCCGTTACGCGCGGGACCTCGACGGCCTCAAGGGCGCCATCGAGGTGCCGCGCCGCGCCTGGGAGGCCGAGGCCCGCGCCGTGCCGCCGGCCGTGCGCGCCGCCATCAAGCGGGCCGCCGCGGCCATCCGCAAGGTGGCGCGGCAACAGGTCCCCAGGGGCTGGCGCCTGCAGGTGGGGCCGGGCGCCTCGGTGGAGCAGCGCGTGATTCCGCTGTCGCGCGTCGGCTGCTACGTGCCCGCCGGCCGCTATCCGTTGCCTTCGTCGCTGCTGATGACGGCCATTCCCGCCCGCGCCGCCGGTGTGCCCGAGGTGGTGGTGGCCTGCCCGCGCCCCGACGGCGCCGTGTTCGCCGCGGCGCTCGAGGCCGGCGTGGACCGCTTCTTCCGCGTGGGTGGCGCGCACGCCATCGCGGCGATGGCCTACGGCACGCGCACGGTGCCGCGGGTGGACAAGATCGTGGGGCCCGGCAACCGCTGGGTGGCGGCCGCCAAGTCGCTGGTGTCGGCCGACTGCGGCATCGACTTCTACGCCGGCCCCACCGAGATCCTGATCGTCACCGCCACCGGGCCCGCGTCATGGATTGCCGCGGACCTCATCGCGCAGGCCGAGCACGACCCCGACGCGCGCGCCGTGCTGGTCACGCCCAGCCGGCGCCTGGCGGAGCACGTGGCGCGCGACGTGGCGCGCCAGATACCCGCGACGGGACCCGCGCGCCGGTCGCTGGCCGCGCACGGCGGCATCATCGTGTGCCGCGGCATGAACGAGGCCATGGCCCTGGCCAATCAGGCCGCCGCTGAGCACCTGGTGGTGGGCACCGAGGCGCTGGCCAGGCGCGTGTGGAACGCGGGCGCCGTGTTCGTGGGAGGATGGACGGCGCAAGTGGCCGGCGACTACGCCATCGGCTCGAACCACGTGCTGCCCACCGCGGGCGCCGCGCGCTTCCACGGCAGCCTCAACGCCGCGGATTTCGTGAAGCTGGTCTCGGTGCAACGCCTCACCCGCGCGGGCCTGGGTCGCATCGCGAAGACCATCACCACCCTCGCGCGGGCGGAGGGCCTCGAAGGACATGCGCGATCGATTGAAGTCAGGCAACCCTGAAGGGTTGCCTCCACAGGCAACGTGAACATATGACGACCATCCAAGGCGTACCTGATCTGGGCCCGGGCCTACGACTGCACCTCAACGAGAACACCGGCGGCTGCTCGCCCAGGGTGGTTGACGCCGTGCGCGCGTTCGATGCGCAGGGGCTGGCGACCTATCCCGACTTCAAGGACGCCATCCTCGAGACGGCGGCCTACCTCGGCGTGGATCCCGACCGTCTGGTCCTCACCAACGGCCTGGACGAGGGCATCCTGCTGGCGTCGGTGGGCTACCTGGGCCAGCGCACGCCCGAGGCCCTGGCCGAGCTCGGCGCGCCGCTCACCGCGGCCGCGCCCGAGATCGTGGTGTCGCAGCCGGCCTTCGAGCCCTACTTGAGCACGGCGCACGCCATGGGCGCGCGGATCATCTCGGTGCCCGCCCGGAAGGACTTTTCGTATCCGGTGGACGAGGTGATTCGGGCCGTCACCGTGAACACGCGGATCGTCTACGTGAACAACCCGAACAACCCCACGGGCCAGCCCATTGCCAAGACCGACATCCGCAAGGTGGCCGAGGCTGCCGGGCACGCGCTGGTGTTCGTGGACGAGGCGTACCACGACTTCCTGGGCGAGAACTTTCTCGACGAGGCCGCCAACTATCCCAACGTGATCGTGGGCCGCACCTTCTCGAAGGCGTTTGGCCTGGCGGGCATGCGCGTCGGCGTGATGATCGCGTCGCCCTCGGTGCTGAAGCCCATTCGCCGCGCGATGCCGCTCTTCAACCTCAACGTGGTGGCCGTCGCGGCGTTAGGTGCCGCGCTCGCGGACACGGAGTTCCGCTCCTGGTACGTGGCGCAGGCCACCGAGTCGAAGGCGCTGCTCTACGCCGCGCTCGACGGGCTGGGCCTCCGCTATTGGAGGAGCGCCGCCAACTTCGTGCTGATCGATGGCGGCGAGCGGGCGCGCGCGTTGGTGGACGGCATGATTGCCAGGGGCGTGTTCGTGCGTGACCGCACGAAGGACCCGTCGTGCCCCAACTGCTTCCGCCTCACCACGGGCGTGGTGGACCACACCCGCAAGGCCATCGAGGCGCTGGAGGCCGTGTGCGCCGCGCGGTAATCGACCGGCGCACCGCCGAAACGCAGATCACGGTGACGCTGGCGCTTGACGGCAAGGGCCGCTACGACAACCACACCGGCATCCGCTTCCTGGATCACATGCTGGACCTGGTGGCGCGGCACGGCGGCTTCGATCTCAAGGTAAGAGCCACCGGCGATCTCGACGTGGACCAGCACCACACCGTGGAGGACGTGGGCATCGCCCTTGGCGAGGCCGTGCTGAAAGCCCTGGGCAACAAAAAGGGCATCAATCGCGCGGGCTACTTCGTGATGCCGATGGACGAGACGCTGGCGGTGGCCGCCATCGACCTTTCCGGCCGCCCCAGCCCGGTGATCGACACGAAGGTCACCGTGCGCCTGGTGGGCGACCTGCAGGCCGAGCTGGTGCACGACTTCTTCGAGGGCTTCGCCATGGCCGCCCGCGCCAACGTGCACATCAAGGTGCTGTATGGGCGCTCGAACCACCACAAGATAGAGGCGTGCTTCAAGGCGTTCGGGCGCGCGCTGCGCGTGGCGTGCGCCAAGGACAAGCGCCTGGCGCGCATGCTGCCCAGCACCAAGGGCCTGCTGTGATTGCCCTGGTCGACTACGGCGCCGGCAACCTCGCGTCGGTGCGAAAGGCCCTATCGCACCTCGGCGCCGCGGTCTGGACGCCCTCCGTGCCCGGCGAGCTGGCCCGCGCCTCGGCCATCATCGTTCCGGGCGTCGGCCACTTCGACGCCACGCGCGGGCTCACCGGCGACTGGCGCGCGGCCATTCGCGCGTCGATCGACCACGGGCTGCCGCTGCTGGGTATCTGCGTGGGCCTGCAGTGGCTATTCGAGGACAGCACCGAGGCGCCGGGCGTGCCGGGCCTCGCCGTCTTCGCCGGCGAGTGTTCGCTGCTGGGAAAAAGGGGACAGTCCCCTTTTCTGAAAGTGCCGCATGTGGGGTGGAATTCCCTCACCTTCCCCAGGCCCTCCCGGTTGATGCACGGGCTGGCCGAGGGCACGCAGGTGTACTTCACCCACTCGTATGCCGCGCCCGTGATTGACGACACCGTGGCCATCTGCGACTACAGCATGCCGTTCAGCGCGGCGGCCGAGCGCGCCAACGTGTCGGCCGTGCAGTTTCACCCCGAGAAGTCCGGCGATGCGGGCCTGCGCGTCCTGGGCAACTGGTTGACACATGCTGTCTAAGCGCATCATCGCGTGTCTCGACGTTCGCGACGGCCGGGTCGTGAAGGGCATCAACTTCGAGGGCCTGCGTGAGGCCGGAGATCCGGCGGCGCTGGCCCGGCGGTACAACGTCGAGGGCATCGACGAGATCGTAATCCTCGACGTCACCGCCACCGTGGAGGCGCGCCAGGCGCGCGCGCACACCATCCAGGCCGTGGCGAGGGAGATCTTCCTGCCGCTCGCGGTGGGCGGCGGCATCCGCAGCGAAGAAGACGCGGCGGCGGCCATCGAAGCGGGCGCCGACAAGGTCAGCCTCAATACGGCGGCGCTCAGCAATCCCACCCTGCTGACAACACTGGCGAAGCGGTACGGCAGCCAGGCGGTGGTGGTGGCGATTGATGCCAAGCGCTCCGCCTTCGCCACCTCTTCGGCGGACCAGGCCGCGCATTACACGGTGTTCGCGCGATCGGGCCAGGCCGAGACCGCGCGCGACGCCGTGGAATGGGCGCGCGAGGCCACCGCCCGCGGCGCCGGCGAGATCCTGCTCACCTCCATCGATCGCGACGGCACCAAGAGCGGCTTCGACTGCGAGCTGACCGCCGCCGTCTCCACCGCCGTCAACATCCCGGTGATTGCCTCGGGCGGCGCCGGCACCTTCGAGCACTTCGCCGAGGTGTTCACCGCCGGCCGCGCCGACGCCGCCCTGGCCGCGTCGATTTTCCACTTCAACGAAAGAAGCGTGGCCGAGTTGAAGGCATTCCTGAGCACCCGTGCCATTCCGGTGAGAATGTGAATTTCTCCGTGTCTCCGTGTCTCTGCTTGCCCCGAGCGCAGTCGAGGGGTGGCCCGCACGTGAAATCATGCTGATTCCCTCAATCGATCTCCAGAACGGCCGCGTCGTCCAACTCGTGCAGGGCGAGAAGCTCGCCATCGCCACCGACGATCTCGACGGCTGGATCGCGAAATTCGCCACGTTCCCCAAGGTGCAGCTGATCGACCTCGATGCCGCCATGTCGCGCGGCAACAACGATGCGCTCGTGCGGCAGATTGCGGCCAGGCTGCCCTGCCGCGTCGGCGGCGGCGTGCGCAGCGTGCGCCGCGCCGAGGAGCTCATCGCCGCCGGCGCGCAGGCGGTGATCGCCGGCTCGGGCCTCTTCAATGCCGGGAGGGCAGACACCGGGAGGGGCCCGGCATAACTCCCCGCCCCCCCCCCCCCGCGAAAAAAAATAGAAATTTGCCCACCCCGCCC
>CAYJPQ010000048.1:17933-21151 GCA_964372085.1 uncultured Bifidobacteriaceae bacterium
CGGCCCCCTCCGCGGCGGGGGGCCCCGCCGGGGGGCGGCGCGCCCCCCCCCCCCCCCCCGACCCCTCCGCTCTCATCAATCTCGACTTTGCCGACGCGCTCGCCCGCACGATCGGACTCGACCGCGTCATTGCCGCCGTCGACGCCAAGGGCGGCCGCGTCGTGATTCACGGCTGGAAGACGTCGCTCCCCCTCTCGCCGGCTCAGGCTGTGGCCCTGCTGGAGCCCTACTGCGGCGAGTTCCTCTACACCCACGTGGACAAGGAGGGGCTGATGCAGGGCACCGACATGGCGGCCATCCGCGCCGTGGCAAAGGCCACCGGCCGCAAGGTGACGGCAGCCGGCGGCATCACCACCCGCGCCGAGATCGACGCCCTGCACGCCGAGGGCATCGACGCGGTCGTGGGCATGGCCATCTACACCGGGTCGCTAAGAATCGACTGAGTCACGGAGGTTCCTCATGAAGGTCTGTAATCGTGTCCTGTCCCTTTTCGTCCTGGCGGCCCTCGTGGCCGCGCCAGCGTTTGCCCAGGGCACCAATGTCACCGGCACGTGGGCGTTTACCGTCACCACCGACCAGGGAAGCGGCAACCCCACGCTGACCTTCAAGCAGGAGGGCGAGACGCTCACGGGCAAGTACGAAGGGCAGTTGGGCTCGGCCGACCTCACCGGCACGGTGAAGGGCACGGCCATCACCTTCGCCTTCACGCTGGACATGCAGGGCCAGCAGGCGCCGGTCACCTACGCGGGCACGGTGGAGAAGGACACCATGAAGGGCACGATGAATATCGCGGGCATGGTGAACGGGACGTTTGTCGGAAGCAAGAAATAGGAAGTCGGGTTCGACTCTGCCGCAATCAACCTTTCCGGGCTCCGTTCCGTCTATCTACAACGAGGTAACCATGACTCGTTGGATGACGCTTCCTTTCGCCCTGATCTTCGCCCTCGTGCTGGCCGCCCCGGCCGCCGCCCAGAGGGAAACGGAGAACGTGGACCGCACGCTGACCATGCAGCCGGGCGGCACGCTGCGGCTCAAGACCTTTTCGGGCCGCGTGCGCATCACCGGCGCGGCGGGCAACCAGCTCGTGGTGAAGGCTGTGCGCCGCGCCACGCGCGATCGGCTCGATGACATCACGCTCGAGATCACGCAGAGCGGGACCACCGTGGAGATTGACGCCAACCACCGCGTGGTGGAGCGCCGCAACGACAACGTCGTCGAGACCGACTTCGAGATCCAGGTGCCCGCGCACACGACGCTCGACATCAAGACCTTCAGCGCCCCGGTGACGGTGGTGGGCGTGAGCGGCAGCCACCGGATCGACGGCTTCAGCTCGGGCATCACCGTCGAGTCGCGGGAGTGGACCGACGGCGACGACATCGATATCAAGACCTTCAGCGGCGACGTCACGCTGCGCCTGCCCGACTCGGCGCGCGGCGACATCGACTTCGACAGCTTCAGCGGCGAGTTCCAGAGCGACCTGCCGGTGACGCTCACCACGAGCAGGCGCCGCAACTTCCGCGGATCGCTCAACGGCGGGGGCCACACCGACCTCAAGCTGAAGACCTTCAGCGGCAGCGTCTCCATTAGGAGGTGAGAAGTGGGAGGTGAGAAGTGAGAAGGCAGCCTTCCGACCTCCCTCTTCTCACTTCTCACTTCTCACTTCTCGCTTCTCACTTCTCACTTTTCTCTTCTCACTTCGTGCGCCGTCCCATATCCTGACGGCGCATGATCGCCCGGCTCTTGGCCCGCGTGGGCCTGGTCACGCCCGAACAGCGCGCCTGGGCGTGGTACGACTGGGCCAACTCGGCCTACTTCACCACCGTCATCACGGCGGTCTTCCCCACCTTCTACGCCACCTACGCCGCAGCCGGCATCGAGCCGGCCCAGGCGACGGCGCGGTTCGGCGCCATCACCACCGTGTCGGTGGCGGCCATCGCCATCAGCGCGCCCATCCTCGGCGCCCTGGCCGATCACAGCGGCATCAAGAAGCGGCTGCTCGGCGCCTTCATGGCCGTGGGGATCATCACGTGCGCCTCCATGGTCTTCATCGGCGAGGGCGACATCGGCCTGGCGTCGACGCTGTTCTTCATCGGCAACCTCGGAGTGTCGGGGTCGCTGGTGTTCTACGACTCGCTGCTGCCCACCGTGGCCAAGGCCAGGGACACCGACCGGGTGTCGGCGGCCGGCTACGCGATGGGGTATCTCGGGGGCGGGCTGCTGCTGCTGCTCAACCTGGCCTGGGTGCTGCAACCCGCCCTGTTCGGCTTCGCGTCAGCCACCTCCGCGGTGAAGGCCTCGTTCGTCTCGGTGGCGGTCTGGTGGGCGCTGTTCGCCATCCCGCTGTTCCGCCACGTGCCCGAGCCGCCTCGGGCAGCGAGCCACGTGGGCGAAAGCACGGTGGCCATCGTCGCGGCCTTCTCCCGCCTCGGCCACACGTTCCGCGAGATTCGGCGCTACCGGCAGGCGTTCACCCTGTTCCTCTCGATGCTGCTCTATCAGGACGGCATCCAGACCATCATCCGCATGGCCGCCGTCTACGGCGCCGAGATCGGCATCGCGCAGACGTCGCAGATGGCGGCGTTCGTGATGGTGCAGTTCCTGGGAATCCCGTTTGCGTTCCTGTTCGGGGCGCTCGGCGCGCGCATCGGCACCAAGCGCGCCATCTTCATCGCCATCGGCGTGTATGCAACGGCCACCGTGCTGGCCTTCTTCATGACCACGGTCACGCACTTCTTTGTCCTGGCGGCCCTCATCGCCACGGTGCAGGGAGGCGCGCAGGCGCTCAGCCGCGCGCTGTTCTCGCGCATGGTGCCGGCGGATCGCACGTCCGAGTTCTTTGGCTTCTTCGCCGTGGCCGAGCGGTTTGCCACGGTGCTGGGCCCGGCCGTCTTCACGCTCAGCGTCACGCTCACCGGATCGAGCCGCACCGCCATCCTGGTGATCCTCGCCTTCTTCGTAGGCGGCGCCGCCCTGCTCTCGCGGGTGGACGAAGAAGAGGGCATGCGCGCCGCCCAAGCGGGTTGATCGGGCCACCGAAGCACGGAAGCTCGGAAGCTTCTATTCGCGCTGCGGCGCGCGCCGGCCGCAGTCATCAGGGATGCCGCCGATGCCGCCGATGAAGGGGCCGCGGCGTTCGCGGACGGCGCGGAGCGCCGTGACCGGATGACGAGACCCGGGCCAGGAGTCCACCAGAGACGGACTTTCGGGACTCCTGGACC
>CAYJPQ010000048.1:21161-25156 GCA_964372085.1 uncultured Bifidobacteriaceae bacterium
TGCCGCCGACCATGTGGTGGACATGGGCCCCGGGGCCCGGGGGCCCGGCGGCCGGTCGTGAGGCCGGCCCATGGCCGGCCTCCGCGAACGCCCCACTCAGATAAGGCGGCCGGCTGGACTCAAATCAGCGTCATCTGCGGAATCTGTGGATAGCAGCCCCGTCGGGCCGGCAACTCGATTGCCTTGCGGGACTAAGGCAGATTCCGTGATTCCGTGCTTCCGTGGCCTAGGACAGCCGTTTCGAGGAGCGCACCACCGAGAGGGCGAGCACGACCAGGCCCCAGGTGAGCAAGGCCAGCGCCTGCGGCCACAACACCTCGAGCCCCAGGCCCTTCAAGAAGATGCCCCGCACGATCACCAGGAAGTACCGGAGCGGAACCAGATAGGTCAGCGGCTGGATCCACGCCGGCATGTTCTCGATGGGGAAGATGAACCCCGACAGGTAGATCATCGGCGTGAGGAAGAAGAACGTGGCCGTCATCATGGCCTGCTGCTGGGTGTCGGACACGGTGGAGATGAACAGGCCCAGGCCGAGCGTGCTCATCAGGTACACCGCGCTCATCGCGAACAGCAGCGCCAGGCTGCCGCGCATCGGCACCTCGAACCAGTTGATGGCCACAATCAGCACCAGCACCACGTCGATCATGCCGATGAGCGCGTACGGGATCAGCTTCCCGGCGATGAGCTCCCACCGGGCCAGGGGCGTCACGTTGAGCTGCTCGAGCGTGCCCACCTCCTTCTCGCGCACGATCGCCATGGCCGACAGGTTGGTGGTCACCACCAGCAGCAGCAGGGCGACGATGCCGGGGATCATGAAGTCGCGGCTCTCGAGCCGCGGGTTGAACCAGATGCGGATCTCGGGCGTCACCAGGCCCGCGGGCAGCGGCGCCCCGGCCCGCGCGCGCAGCTCCTGGCCGTGGCCAGCGATGAGGGTTTGCGCGTAGCCCAGGGCCAGGCCCGTGGAGTTCGAGTCGGTGCCGTCGGCCACCACCTGCAGCGTCACCGGCCGGCCCGAGGCGATGCGCTGCCCGTAATCGGGCGGCAGCGCCAGGGCCATCCAGGCGTCTCCCCAATCGAGCCAGCGATCCACCTCGCTCGTGGATCCCAGCATGCCGACAATCTTGAAGTTCGACGAGGCCTCGAATCGGTGCACCAGCTCGCGGCTGGCGGTCGACCGGTCGGTGTCCACGATCACGATCGGGATGTCCTGCACGTCGGTGGTGGCGGCATACCCCAGTACGCCCAACTGGAGGATCGGCGCGAGAATCACCACGCCGAACAGGCGCGGATCCTGCCGCAGCTCCAGCAGCTCCTTCCGCATCAGGTGCGCCACGCGTCTCAGGCCCATTCGCGTTTCAACCTCAGCGCGGCGAACGCCATCATCACGGTGCCAAATGCCGCCAGCGCCACCATCTGCTCCCAGAAGGCCGGCAGGCCCGCGCCCTTGAGCACGATGGCGCGCAGCGCCACCAGGAAGTAGCGGGCGGGGACGAGGTGGGTGATGCCCTGCACGATGACGGGCATGCTGGTGATGGGGAAGATGAAGCCCGAGAGGATGAACGTGGGCAGGAACGACGACAGCAGCGCCACCTGGAACGCCACCTGCTGCGTCTGGACGATGGTGGAGATGAAGAGGCCCTGGGCCTGCGCGCCGAGCAGGAACAGCGCAATCACGGCGCAGAGCAGCAGCCACGAGCCGCGCATGGGCAGGTCGAACAGCGCCATGGCGCTCACGATGATGAGCAGGCCGGAGATGAACGAGATCACCAGGTAGGGCAGGGTCTTGCCCAGGATGTAGGCCAGCGGGTTCACCGGCGCCATGCGCACCTGCTCCATGGTGCCGCGCTCCTTCTCGCGCACCACCGACAGCGCGGTGGAGACGACGGCCGTGATCATCGAGATGTAGGCGATGAGGCCCGGCACCAGGAAGAGCGTGCTCCGCAGCTCGGGGTTGTACCAGATGCGGGGTTCGACCCGGATGACGGGAAGCCGGGAGGGGTCGACGGCTCCGACGGGAGACCCCAACACGCCGACGGGGGAGGACACAGGACGGGACGCGCTGAACTCGCCCACCAGCAGGCGCGCGTAGCCCGCCACCGTGGATGCCGTGTTGGTGTTGTCGCCATCGATCACCACCTGCACCGTCACCGGGCGCAGGGCGGCCAGGTCGCGGCCGAAGCCGGCCGGGATGGTGAGCGCGGCACGCACGTCGTTCAGGTCGACCAGGCGCTCGATCTCAGCGTCGCCTTCCACGAAGTCGACCAGGTCGAAGTAGTCCGAGTTGATGAAGGCCGACACCAGTTCTCGGCTCTCGGTGCTGCGGTCGCGGTCCTGCACGGCCAGGCGGACGTGGCGGATGTCGAAGTTGAGCGCGTAGCCGTAGAGCAGCAGGAAGAAGGCCGGCACGAACAACAGGATGAGCAGCGTGCGCCGGTCCCGCGAGATCTGGCGGAGCTCCTTCACGCACACGGCCCAGGTGGTGCGCATCACGAGGCGGCCCCCACCCGCTCCACCACATCGAGAAACACGTCTTCGAGCGACGGCGACACCGGGCCGAGCGACCGCACCTCCACGCCCGCAGCCCGGAGCGCCGCGCCCAGCGCCTCGGGCGGGGTGGCCGCGCTTCGCAGCACGGCGTGCACCGCCGTGCCGAACAGACTGGTCTTCTCCACCACGTCGAGGCCGTCGAGCACGGTCATGGCGTCGACGGGCCGGGCGGCGTTCACCTCCACGATGGGCCGGTCGGCGAAGGCCTGCTTCAGCTCGCGCGCTGACCCGATTGCGGCCAGTTGCCCAGCCTGGATGATGGCCAGGCGGTGGCAATGCTCGGCCTCGTCCAGATAGTGCGTCGTCACCAGCACGGTGACGCCGGCGTGCGACAGGTCGCTGATGAGCGCCCAGAATCGGCGGCGCGAGAGCGGGTCCACGCCGCCGGTGGGCTCGTCGAGGAACACGATGGGCGGCTCGTGCAGGATGGCGCAGCCGAGCGCCAGCCGCTGGCGCCAGCCGCCCGGCAGCGATCGCGTGAGCGTGTCCTCGCGGCCCGTGAGGCCGGCCATGTCGAGCACGAAACGCCGGCGATCGTCGAAGCGATCGCCGCTGAGGCCGTAGATGCCCCCGAAGAAGCGGATGTTCTGATCCACGGTGAGCAGCTCGTAGAGCGAGAACTTCTGCGACATGTAGCCGATGCGCCGCTTCACCGCCTCGGGGTCGGCGCCGACGTCGATGCCGCCGACGAGCGCCGCGCCCGCGGTGGGACTGAGCAGCCCGCACAGCATGCGGATGGTCGTGGATTTGCCGGCGCCGTTGGCGCCCAGGAAGCCAAAGATCTCACCGGGCGCGACGGTGAACGACAGGTTGTTCACGGCCACGAAGGCGCCGAAGCGCCGGGTGAGCCCCCGCACCTCGATGGCCGGCGTCACGGGCGCCCCACTGCGCGCTGCAGCCGCGCCTCGGCCAGCTTCACGCTGGCCAGTGCGCGCGTGCGCGCGAGGCCGTTCTCGAGCAGCGCCACCTGCGCCACCAGCACGTCGGTGCTCGTGGCCACGCCGGCGTTGAACCGGTCGCCCACCACCCGCCGCGCCTCTGCCGCGCTCTTGACGGCGTCGGACGCCGCCTGCACCAGGGCGAGGCTCGAGTCCAGGTCGAGCAGGCGCTGCCGCACGTCGGCGGCCACCACCGTGTCGAACTCGGCCAGCCGCTCGCGCGCGGCCTCGGCCAGCGCCGCGACCTCGGACGCCTGCGCCTTGGTGCGGCCCCAGTCGAACACCGCCCACCCCACGCTGACGCCCAGTTCCCACGAGTTCAACCAGGCGCTCTGGCGCGGGAAGATCTTCGCGTTGGGATGGCCCCAGTCCACGGTACTGCCCACCGCCACGGTGGGCTTGTTCGTCGCCAGCACGGCCCGCTCACGAGCCTCGGCGCCGCCGATGCGGAAGGTGAGCGCCTTCCGCTCGGGCCGCGCCGCCAGGGCTTCTTTCACCAAGTCAGCACCT
>CAYJPQ010000049.1:0-22873 GCA_964372085.1 uncultured Bifidobacteriaceae bacterium
AGACGATGTTGTCGCCCCAGACGATGTTCTCGCCCCAGACGATGTTGAGGCCCCACAAGGGGAGGTTGTAGTAGACGGTCTCGCCCCAGACGATGTTGTCGCCCCAGACGATGTTCTGCGCCCACGAGTACTTCGTGCCGCCAATGGACGTCGATTCCGGCCCAGACGCCCAGGGGGTCTCCAGGTCGGTGATGGCGGGATCGATCCGGCCGAGCAACTGCAGCGCTCCGGCCGCGTTGATGCCGCCGGTGCCCTGGCGCAGCGGGTTGTAGGCCGCGCCGGCGTCATCGTGCAGCGCAATGGCGGTGTATTGCAGCACGCCCTTGGCCAGGTTCGGCGTCAGGTACGGCATCGCCTGCTTCATCAGGGCCACGACGCCGGTGGTGACGCCGGCGGCCATGCTGGTGCCCGACAACTGCAGGAACTTCTTGCCAGACGGGCCCGTCTGGACGAGATCCGGATACGAGTTGTAGAGCGAACCCGATGGCGACGCCTCGGACGACAAGAGGTGCCCCGGCGCGAGGAAGTCGGGCTTGACGAACGCGTCGTACCACGTGGGGCCGCTCGAGCTATAGGGCGCGGTGCGGTCGTCGGCGCGGGTCACGCTGTCCTGGTGATCGGCCGCGCCCGAGGTAAGCGCCGACGGGGCGTTGCCGGGCGACGTGGTGCCGGCGAACCCGAGCTCGCCATCGGCGTTCATGCCGTAGTTGCCCGCCGACGTCACGACGATGATGCCGGCCCTGACGGCGCGCTCAACCGCCTGCACCAGCGGGTCCGAGGAGGCCGGCTCGAAGATGGGGTGGCCAAGCGAGAGGTTGATGATGTCGATGCCGAAGGTGCCCTTGTTGGCGATGGCGAACTCGATCGCGCGGATCACGTCGCTCGTCTTGCCCTGGCCCTTCCTGTTCAGCACCTTCAGGCCCACGAACTGCACGCTCGGCGCGACGCCCTGGTACTGCACGTCCGCGGACGACTGCAGACCGCCGATGAGGCCGGCCACGTGGGTGCCATGGCCATAGTCATCATAGGGCCGCGTGCGGATGCCGCCCCGGGTGAAGTCGTAGAACGCCTTGATGCGCCTGCCGAACGACGGCGACGGGTAGATGCCCGAGTCGATGAGGGCCACCGTCACCCCGTAGCCCCCGGCGGCGACCGGCTTGAGGCCGAGCGTGCCGAGCACCGTGTTCACGGAGGTCGTGGTCGACCCGCTCGACGGCTTGCGGCGCGACGCGGTGGGAGAAACCGTCGGGTTGCTGTGGCATCCGCGCACGATGCCGCTCGGGCAAACCGTGTCGAGCTCGGCGTCGGTCAGCTCGACGGCCAGGCCGTTCACGCTTGGCAGTTCGGCTTCGATGCTCTTGCCGGCGCGCGTGAGCATCTCGCGCACCCAAGGCTCGTAGCCGGCTTCAGTCGTGATGATGACGCGGTGCGTCTTTCCGGCGCCTCGGCCCTCGCGCAGCGCGCGATCGAACTTGTCCTGGGCAGAGGCGTTGCCGGCGAACCCCACGATGGCCGCAAGCGCGAAGAATGCGACGACGCGGCGAGGAACCTGAATCATCTGCTTTTCTCTCAGCAATGCCCGGGCCAACACGTGGATCGGCCCATTGGAAAGGAGAGTATAGCACTCTATAGGACAAGAGGTGCAATCGCGCCTAGGTTTCGTGCACTGGCGTGATGTTCAATAAGATGATCAGGACACCAAAACTAACAGGGAACGGCCTGTAACACTCTGCAAAACAAGAACTTACATGGCGTGTACTGATGAGGGACATGCCTTGATTTGTGTTCTGTTTAGGGACTATGGATGCAAGTGCTTTATTTGGAATATTTTAATGCCTGGTTGAACGCGGTGATCGATGCCGTGCTGTTCCGTTTAGAAACATCACGCCCAATCTGTCGGTCAAAAAAGTAGATTAGATCCCCCACCGCAGGAGCACCGAGCCCACCGTGAAACCTGCGCCGACCGACGTGAGAAGCACCAAATGCCCCTTCTTCAACCGGCCGCTCTCGACGGCGTCGTTGAGCGCGAGCGGGATCGTCGCGGCGGTGGTATTGCCGAAGCGATCGATGTTGATGACCACCTTCTCATCGGGCATCCCGATGCGCTCGGCCACCGACATGATGATGCGCTTGTTGGCCTGGTGCGACACGAACAGGTCGAGGTCGTGGCCGGTGAGGTTGTTGCGCTTCAGCAGCCGCTCGCAGATCTCGCCGGTGTTCTTCACCGCGAACTTGAACACGGTCTGGCCTTCCTGCTTCACGAAGTGCAGCCGCTGGTCGACGGTCTCGCGGGTCGCGGGATGCAGGCTGCCGCCGGCCGGCATGCACAGCGCCGGGCCGCCGGCGCCGTCGATCTTGTGCTCGAAGTCGAGGATGCCGACGTTCGGGTCGGAGGATGGCCCCAGCACCACGGCGCCCGCGCCGTCGCCGAAGAGCACGCACGTCGCGCGGTCGGTGTAGTCGATGATGCTCGACATCACGTCGGCGCCAATCACCAGCGCGTGCTTCACGCGGCCGGCGGCCACCATCTGGCTGCCCACGGTCAGCGCGTAGGTGAACGCCGAGCACGCCGCCGACAGATCGAACCCCCACGCGCGGCCGGCACCCAGCTTGTGCTGCACCAGGCACGCCGTGCTCGGAAAGAGCATGTCGGGTGTCACGGTGCCGACGATGATGAGATCGATGTCGTCGGGCGTGAGCCCGGCCCGCTTGATGGCTTCCCGCGCCGCCTCGGTGGCGAGGTCGCTCGTGGCCACGCCGGGGTCGACGATGTGGCGCTGCCGGATGCCGGTGCGCTGCATGATCCACTCATCGGTGGTGTCGACCATCTTCTCGAGGTCGGCGTTGGTCAGCAGGCGCGGCGGCACGTAGGTGGCCAGGCTCTTGATCTCCACTTGACGGACGTTCAAAACAGCCCCCTCCCGGGCGCCGGGCGCCCGAAGTAGTCGTAGGCGCGTGCCGTGGCCAGGCGGCCGCGCGGCGTGCGTTCCAGGAACCCAATCTGCATCAGGTACGGCTCGTACATGTCCTCGATGGCGTCGGCCTCTTCGCTGAGGGCCGCCGCCAGGCTGCCGAGGCCCACCGGGCCGCCGCCGAACTTGTCGATGATGGTCAGCATCAGCCGCCGGTCGCTCTCGTCGAAGCCCCAGGCGTCCACGTCGAGCAGGACCAGCGCCGCGCGCGCCACCTCCAGGGTGATGTGCCCGTCGGCGCGCACTTGCGCGTAGTCGCGCACCCGCCGCAGCAGCCGGTTGACGATGCGCGGCGTGCCCCGCGACCGGCCCGCGATCTCCACCGCCGCCGCCTCGTCCATCGGCACCTGCAGGATGCGCGCCGACCGGCGCACGATCTCCTCGATGTCGCGCGCCCCGTAGAAGTCCAGCCGGTGGACGATCCCGAACCGCGCGCGCAAGGGCGAGGTCAGCAGCCCCGCCCGCGTCGTGGCCCCCACCAGCGTGAACGGCTCCACCGGCACCTTCACCGACCGCGCCCCCGGCCCCTGGCCGATGACGATGTCGAGCTCGAAGTCCTCCATCGCCGGGTACAGGATCTCCTCGATGGCCGGCGACAGACGGTGAATCTCGTCGATGAAGAGCACTTCGCGCGGCTGCAGGCTCGAGAGGATGCCGGCCAGATCGCCCGGCTTCTCGATGACCGGACCCGCCGTGGTGCGGATAGGCACGCCCAGCTCGTTGGCCAGCACGTACGCCAGCGTGGTCTTGCCCAGGCCGGGAGGTCCGTAGAGCAGCGTGTGATCGAGCGCCTCGCCGCGCTTCACGGCCGCCTCGATCGACACGAGCAGGTTCTCGCGCACGCGGTCCTGGCCGATGTACTCGTCCAGGCGGCGCGGCCGCAGCCCGGCCTCGTCCTGCGCGTCGTCCTCCACGCGTGACGGCGTCATCAGGCGCGGGTCGGTCATGCGCGCGCAATCTCCTTCAGGGCCACGCGCAGGACGTCCTCGAAGCGCGCGTCGGGCGACGCCGCCACCACCTTGTCGAGCACCTTGTCCACGGTCTGCCGATGGTACCCGAGATTCACCAGCGCCGAGACCAGATCGTCGCGCAGCGTGTCGGCCGCGGCCGCCGCCGTGCCGGGCGCCGCGGGCTCGGCCTTCGGCAGCCGGTCGCGCAGCTCCACGCAGATGCGCTCGGCCGTCTTCTTGCCGACGCCGGGAATGGCCGTGAGCCTCGCGAGGTCGCTCCGCCGGATGGCGCCGGCCAGGTCGCGCACCTCGATGCCCGACAGCACGGCCAGCGCCAGCCTGGGGCCGATGCCGCTCACCAGGATCAGCTTCTCGAACATCCCGAGTTCCAGCGTCGTGGCAAAGCCGTAGAGGGCCAGCTGGTCTTCGCGCACGTGCGTGTGGATGCGGAGGGCGATCTCCGCGCCCGGCTCGCCGGCGGTGTAGAAGGTGGAGAGCGGCACCAGCACGTCGTAGCCGACGCCGCCCACGTCGACGATCAGGCGGTTGGGGTGCTTCTCGATCACGCGCCCGCGCAGGTGGGCGATCACGACCGTTCCGCCCGCCCCGGCGGCTTGTAGGTCCGCCAGCTCTTGGCGACGCCCGGCTTCCGCTTCTGCCCGGCGCCCGCCGCCACGAACGCGCCCCGCCCGGCCTGGTGCAGGTGGCAGATCGCCACCGCCAGCGCGTCGGCCGCATCGTGCGGGGCGGGCACCGCGTCGAGACCCAGCAGCAGCTTCACCATCTGCCCCACCTGGGGCTTCTCGGCGCGGCCGTAGCCCACCACCGCGCGCTTCACCTCGGCCGGGGTGTACTCCACCACCGGCACGCCGGCCTCAACCGCCGCCAGCATGGCGACGCCCCGCGCGTGGCCCAGCTTGAGGGCGCTCCGCACGTTGACGGCATGAAAGACGTTTTCGATGGCCACGCACTCGGGACGGCACTCGGCGATCAGCGCAGAGAGCGAGCGGTAAATGAGCGAGAGCTGCAGCGGAAACGTGGCCTCGCCGCCGGCCTTGATGGCGCCGCACGCCACCATCTGGTGGCGCCGGCCGTCGCTGGCGACGCAGCCGTAGCCCGTCCGCTCCGACCCGGGGTCGATGCCGAACACCCTCACGCCAGCGAGGCCTCGATCTCCTTCTCCTCGATGTCGAAGTTCGACCAGACCTGCTTGACGTCTTCGTGGTCGTCGAGCGCGTCCATCAGTCGGATCATCTGGTTGGCGTCCTTGCCGGTGAGCTTCACGTAGTTGGCGGGCAGCATCGCCACCTGCGCGCTCGCCGGCTCCACGCCAGACGCCTTGACGGCGTCGCGCACCGCCTCGAACGCCGACGGATCGCTCAGCACTTCCCACGTGTCGCCGTCGTCCTGCATGTCGTCGGCGCCGGCCTCGAGGGCCACGCCCAGGAGCGTCTCCTCGTCGGCCTTGGCCTTGTCGACGACGATGTAGCCCTTCTTGGCGAACATCCAGGCCACGGAATTGGTGGACCCGAGGTTGCCGGCGTGCTTCTCGAGCATGTGGCGCAACTCGCCGACGGTGCGGTTCTTGTTGTCGGTGAGCGTCTCGATGATGAGCGCCGAGCCGCCGGGGCCGTAGGCCTCGTACGTGATCTCTTCGTACACGATGCCCGGCAGCTCGCCCGTGCCGCGCTGAATGGCCTTCTTGATGTTGTCGGCGGGCATGTTCACTTCCTTGGCCGCCGCGATGATGGTCCGCAGGCGCGGGTTCATCCCGGGGTCGCCGCCGCCGTTGCGGGCCGCGACGGTCAACTCCTTGATCAGGCGCGTGAAGATCTTGCCGCGCTTGGCGTCTGCCGCGCCCTTCTTGTGCTTAATCGTGTGCCACTTGGAATGGCCGGACATGCGGAACTCCTGAGGTGTCAGTAGGGCCGAACCTTCAGGTTCGGCCGCCAGCGCAAACGATAAGTCTACCCCTTGCGGGCCAGGATGATCCACACCTCGGCCCGCATGTCCCAGGGTCCGCCCTGGTAGTCGCCGAGCAGCGACGACACTTCCAGCCCCGCCCTTTCGAGGCGGGCCACCATCCGGGGCACGGTGACCGTGCGGAAGGCCAGCGAGAAGGTGCGCCGGGTGGCGGCAGGGCCGCGGCCCTCGATGAACTCCTGCTCGAAGCGGGTGATCTTGCGCCGCCGGTCCTGCCGGACCGACTCCACCAGCGTGATGGGCTTGCCGGAAGGGCCGCGACGGCCGCGCAGGCTGACGCGCTTGGAGTACTCGCTCCACGCCGGCAGGTCGGCCACGAGCTCGAGCCCGAAGGTGCCCTTCCTGGTGAGCACCCGCGTCACGGCCTCGAGGGTGCGGGTCAGGTCGCGCTCAACCAGCAGCGACTGCAGGATGCCGTAGGGCGCCATCACCAGCGGAAAGGTGCGGTCGGGAAAGGGGAGGTGCCGGATGTCGCCGCGCACCAGGCGCACGCGCGAGCCCAGGCGCGCCCGCTTCACGCGGGCCCGGGCGCGGTCGAGCATGGGCGCCGATCGGTCGATGCCCACCACGGTGGCCCCGGCCTTCGCCACGGGCATCGCGATGCGACCCGTGCCGCATCCCAGTTCGAGCACCGGCCCCCTGGCCGCCGACGCCAGGCGCGTCCAGAACGGCACGTCGCGCCGCCCCACGGTCTGCGCGTTCTCCCAGTCGTAGAACGGCGCGTACTCGTCCCAACCCTCGTGGCCCTGCATGGAGTAACGTAGCCACGTCAGAATACCCCGAACTTCAATTGTGAACTTCAACTGTCAACCGTGAACTGTCCGCTGTGAACTTTCGATGAGCTTCTTTCAGATCCGCAAGAAGGTCCATTGGTCCGACACCGACGCGGCCGGCGCGGCCTGGTTTCCCAACTTCCTGGGGTGGTTCGAGGACGCCGAGGAGGAGAAGCCGCATCAGTTCGGGATGCCGCGGGTGGAGGTGCTGAGGCTGGTGTCGGGCCTGGCCGACCTGGCCGAGCGCCAGGCACGGGGCGCCGTCGAACTGCCCTGGACCTGAGATCGAAGCCATGCGCCGGCTTTGCTGCCTCGTCTCGATCGCGCTCACCGTGCTGGCTGTGTTCGCCCCCAGGCCGGCCGCCGCGCAGCCCGAGGGCTACACGCTCGGCAGCGGCCTGCCACTCGGCAACTCCGGCGTCAGGCTGGGCGGCTACGTCACGTTCGAGTTCGAGGACCCCGCCGATGAACTGGCCTCGATCACCTTCGACGACCTGAGCCTGTTCGTGTTTGGCGACCTCGGCTCGCGCGTGCGCTTCTTTGTGGAGGCCGAGGAAACCCAGTTCTGGCGGATCGACAGCACCGGCGAGGTGACCGCCACGAACAACGCCGACCTCGAGCGCCTCTACGTCGACTACCTGCACGCGGATGCCTTGAAAGTGCGGGCCGGCAAGTTCCTCACGCCGGTCGGCACCTGGAACGAGATTCACCCCGATCCCCTCACGTGGACCGTCTCCCGGCCCGTGGCCAGCTACGCCACCTTCCCGGCGTTCACCACGGGCATCCAGGCCTTCGGCACGTGGGCCACCGACACCCGGGACATCGACTACAACGTCTTCGTCCAGCATAACGAGTCGATCGACAACAGCACGGGCAACCGCCACACCGAACGCATGATCGGCGGGCGCGTGCGCCTGCGGCAGGGCCCCGTCGAGGTGGGCCTTCCCATCGTTCGCTACACCGAGCGCGAAACCAGCGACGTCGTCACCTTGTCGGGCGCCGACCTCGTGGCACGGGCCGGACGGCTCGAGGTGCGCGGCGAGGCCACGGCCGGCCAGGTGACGTCGGGCGGAGGCAACGCCCGCACCGAATACGCCTGGTACGTGCAGGGCCTGGTGGCCATCACCGACCGGTGGTTCGTGGTGGGCCGGCAGGAGCGCGGGCACAGCCGCGACGACCTCACCTACACCGCCACCAGCGCCGGCGTGCTCTTCCGCCCGTTGCCGGCGATGTCGCTCAAGCTCGAGTTTCAGGGGCGCTCCGGCCGGTTCTTCGCCTTTGATTCGGAGAAGGGAAACCAGCTGCTCGCCGGTTTCGGGGTGCTGTTCTGATGGCGCCGAACCTGGTGGCCTCGGCCGTCATCGTGACCCTGCTGCGGGGATGGGGATGGTGGCTGCAGGCCGGGCCTGCGCCGGAGATCGTGCTCGTCAGCAAGAAAGCCGCGAGCGAGGCCGTCTCCGAGCGCGTGGCGGCGCGCGTATTCCTGAAGGAGCGGTTGTTCTGGAGGGACGGGTCGCGAATCGTGCCCGTCAACCTGCCCCCCGACCACACCGCCCGGCAAACCTTCAGCCGCGCCGTCCTCCGCCGCGAGCGCCGCGAGCTGGTGGCCTACTGGAACGAGCAGCACTTCAAGGGCGTGAACCCGCCGGTCGTGCTCGAATCAGAGGAGGCCGTGAAGACGTTCATCCGCCAGGTGGACGGCGCCGTGGGTTACATCCGCCGCAACCAGCTCGAGCCGGATCTCACGGTGCTGCTGGTCGTCCAGGGCTCGTAGCATCCGGCTGGCCGCTGCCGGCGAAGAAGTGCCGGCGCATCTTCCCCCGTAACTCCTCCACCAACGCCTCCGTTGACGCGCCGGACACCCGGCCGTACAGGGCCGGCGCCAGGCCGGCGAAGAGATCGAACAGGGCCGGGTCGAAATGGGTGCCGCGGTCGGCGGCCATCGTGCGCATCGCCTCCTCGAACGGCAACGCCTTCTTGTAGGGCCGCACCGAGGTCAGCGCGTCGAACACGTCGGCGATGGCGAAGATCCGGGCGCTCACCGGGATCTGCTCGCCCACCAGGCCGTCCGGGTACCCGCGGCCGTCCACGCGCTCGTGATGATGCCGGACGATGTCGAGCGCGTCGCGGAGCCAGGCGTAGCGGCTCACGATGTCGGTGCCGTGCAACACGTGCGTCTTCATCGTCTCGTACTCCGCCGGGTCGAGGCGGCCGGGTTTCAACAGGATCGTGTCGCTGATGCCGATCTTGCCCACGTCGTGGAGAAACGACCCCTTGACCAGTGCCTGCAGGTGCGCGCGGTCGAGGCCGGCGGCCTCGGCGACGGCGAGCGCCAGCAGGGTGACACGGTAGTTGTGGACGCTGGTGTCGCTGTCGCGCTTGGCGATGGCGCTGCCCAGCACCTCGAGCATCTCGACGTTGGCTTCGAGCAACATCGCCACGTGGCGGTTGACCTCGTCCACCATGCGGTTGAAGGCCGTGGCCATCTGCCCGATCTCGTCCTCCCCTTGCGCCGGGACCTTGTGCGACAGGTCCATGGTCTGGCTGATGCTGTTGGCGGCCTGCGAGACGTCGCGCAGCGGCCGGACGGCCCGTGCCGCCGCGGCCGCCACCAGCACCACCACGAGGGTGATGCCGGCGATTCCCGAGGCGAGGCTGACCTGTTCGACGCGGGTGACAGGGGCGAGCACGACGTCCCGCTCGGCGGCGCCAATGACGGTCCAGCCGAACCCGGGAAACTCCCCGCCGCCACGTTGACCGGCGGCCGACACGATGAAGGGGCCCGCCTCCCGAACACCGGCCGGCGTGTGCTCGAGCTCGGGCGCCCACCGGTCGGTGGCGGCCACCACGCCGCCGTCGGCCGCGACCACCGCCGCGGTGGGCACCGTGCCGGCCAGGACGGAGCGGGCCAGGTCCTGCACGTGGTACTCGATCAGCAGCACGCCGATGGCCCGCCCCTCCACGGCGCGCGACGTGATCGGCAGCGCGAAGCCGACCACGCGCTGGCCGTCGAGCGGCGACACGCGCAGCGGCACGGGCAGCACCTGGCCGGGCGCCGGATTGGGCAGGAAGGGCCCGGCGACGGTCCGGCCAATGGCGACCGCGGCGCTCGCCGCCACCACCCGCCCGTCCGGTGCCAGCGCGTAGATGTCGCCGTCGAGCGCGTAGTCGCGCTTGAGGCCCTCGAGCGCCACCGTGATGCGCTTGTCGACGTCGTCGGCCAGCAGGTCGGTCATCACCTCCAGGCCGGCCCACGCCACGGCATTGCCACGGAGCGCGATCAATCGGCTGTCGAGCGAGTCGCGCATCAACTCGACGCGGGCATCCAGGCCGCGCACCACCTCCTCGTACAAGGTGTTGCGGGCGCTGCGGAACAGCAGCACGGCCGCCAGCACGAAGGGCACCAGCGCCGCCACCGCGAAGAGAATGGCGGTCTTGAGGACCAGGCTGCGCTGGAGGTGGCGAAACATCGATGGCCTAGTCTGAGACGGCGTACTCTCCAGGCACGATGGGCTTGGTGCGCGGCAGCAGGCCCAGGCGCGCCATGTTCCCGACAAACGCCAGAATCCCCACGAACACCGCCAGCTTGAAGATGTCCGACGCGGTGCTGCGCGGCAGGGCCTTCCACAGGAACCACAGCACGGGCTGGGCGATGGTCACCGCCCACACCGAGCCGTAGAAGTACCGCCGCTCGTGCCCTTCACCCGCCGTGGATGCCTTCACGCGCGGCAGCCGGCCCAGCGCGCCGAGCAGCCACATCGACCCGGCGATGGGAAAGTAGAAGGTCTCGTACATCTGCTTCAGCCGCCACTCGCCGGTGAGGATGGCCACCAGCAGACCGGCGGCGTTGAGCACCGCAAAGGCCACCACCTCGCCCCAGGCCATCGTATAGCAGATGCGCCGGTACAGCGGGTTGGGACGATCCTCGGTGAACCGGATGATGTAGGGCGCCGGCTCGCAGCCAGGCAGCTTACCGAACAACCCGGCGATGCCGGTGCCCACCAGTACCACCCCCAGCCACGCCAGCAACCGCTGGTCGAAGCCGCGCTCGAACAGATCGAAGGTAAGCGGCCCGGGCGCGATGAAGAACACGAAGATCCAGATGGGCCAGTGGTTGAATCGGTAATGGAGCTTGTTGCGGTGCCGGATCTGCCGCTCGTGATCGAACTCCACCTCGAGCGCATGCGAACCGTGCTGGGCGCCGGCCTTGGGCGGCGGGGAGAGAACGTCAGCCATTGGCCCTACAGGATATCAAGCGGATAGACTTTGCCCCATGCGCTTGATGGCCTGCGCGACGGCCCTGATCGTTGGCTTCACGGCATCCGCCTGCGCTCGCGAGCAGTCCCGCGAGCTACGGCGAGACCTCGCCGGAGCGGCCTCCGGCCGCGAAGGCGGGCCCGCTGCACCCGCCTCCCTTGACGCCTTCCGCGCCGAGGTCCAGAAAGTGCTCGACGAGACCGGCGTGCCGGGCGCGGGCATCGCCCTTGTCAGGCAGGCGGGCGTCGAGTGGGCCGGCGGCGTGGGCCTGGCGGACCGGGGCCGGCGCACGCCGGTGACCGCCGACACGCACTTCCGCGTGGGCTCCATCAGCAAGACCTTTGTCGCGATGGGCCTCGTGCAACTGTCCGAGGATGGAGAGTTCGACATCGACGCCACCGTGGCGTCGATTGCACCCGAGGTGGAGATCGACAACCCATGGGACCGCACCGATCCGGTGCGCGTGATTCACCTGCTGCAGCACACCGCCGGCCTCGATGACATGCACTTCAACGAGGTCTACAACCGTGCCGGCCCGGCCGACCTGCCGCTCCAGGAGGTGCTCGCACTCAATCCGGCCTCGCGCCGCGTGCGATGGCGGCCCGGCACGCGCATGGCCTACTCGAACCCCGGCTACGGCGTGGCCGGCTACCTGCTCGAGCAGGTGAGCGGCGAGAAGTACGAGCACTTCATCAAGCGGCGGATCTTCGACCCCACGGGCATGCCCACCAGCAGCTTCGTGCTCGGGCCCGAGGACGAGGCCGTGCTGGCGCGCGGCTACACCCGTCGTGACGGCCCGCCGGTGCCGTTCTCGCAGATCTACCTGCGGCCGGCGGGCAACCTGCACACCTCCCCGGCCGAACTGGGACGCTTCGTGCGGATGCTGCTCAACTGGGGTGAATCGCGCGACGAGCTCGTGATCGACCCCGAGTACCTGAGCAACATGGAGCTGCCGCGCACCACGCTCGCGTCGCGCGCCGGGTTGCGGGCGGGCTACGGATCCGGCATCTCGCATGCGCTCGAGGGGCCGTTTCCCTGGCTCGGCCACGGCGGCGGCATCGACGGGTTCATCTCCACCTATGCCTACTCGCCGGCCCGCGACGTGGGCTACGTCGTGCTGCTGAACGCCACGTACTCTGGCGACGCGCTGCGGCGAATCGCGGCGCTGGCCGCGGCCTACCTCAAGGCCGACGTGGAGCCGCCGGCCAGGCCCGAGGTGCAGCTCGCCGCCGAGCGGCTGCGGATGTACGAGGGCTACTACCACGACGCCAGCCCCCGGAACCAGGCGCTGGCGTTTGTCGAGTGGTTGCTCTCGGGCCGGACCGTGGTCGCCGGGAACGGGCGCCTGCAGCTCGACCCGGCCATGGGGCCGCCGGTGCCGCTCGTGGCGGTGTCCGACACGCTCTTCAGGCGCGAGTCGGACGTCAACGCCACCAGCGTCTTCACGCCCGACGCCGAGGGCAACATGGTCTACACGGGCGCGTCGGTGTATGCCGAGCGCGTGCCCCGCTGGCGCGTCGAGGTGGTGCGGGTCCCGGTGCTCGCGTCGGCGGCACTGCTGCTCACGACGTTCCTCGTGGCCGTGGCGTGGCTCGCGCACGCGAGGCGTGCGTCACCGCGCGGCTTCTGGTGGCTGAAGGCTGCCCAGCTGCTGTGCGCGGCGGGCCTGGTGTTGCCCTACGCCGGCATCATGGGCGTCAACGACGTGGAGCTGGGCGCGCTCAACGCGTGGACGCTCGCGATGTTCGTGGGCACCATGCTGCTGCCGGGCGCGGCGCCCCTCGCCGCCTTCTTCACGATCGACGCGTGGCGGCACGGCGCGGGACCGTGGCTGCGCGCCTACGGCCTGGCCGTCTCGCTGGCGGCCTTCATCGTCTCGGCCTACCTCGCCTCATGGGGCATGATCGGCTTCAGGACGTGGGCCTTCTAGGTGCTGGCGCGCCTGGAGGTGCGGGGCGACGAGCGGGCCATCGATGCCGGGTGCGGCAGCGGCCGGCTCACGGCGCAGTTGATGGAGCGGCTGCCCCAGGGGCGGATGCTCGCGCTCGATCGGTCGTGGAACATGTTGATGACTGCCCGCGCCAACCTGCGGCCCGCCTTCGGCGATCGCGTGTCGTACGCGCAGGCCGCGCTGCCGGCCGTGCCGGTGGCCGGGTGGGCCGACCTCGTGTTCAGCACGGCCACCTTTCACTGGGTTCGCGATCACCAGGCCCTCTTCGACGGGCTCTTCACGGCCCTGCGCCCCGGCGGACGGCTGGTGGCCCAGTGCGGCGGCGGACCAAACCTGGCGCGCGCGCACGCCCTGGCCGAGCGGGTGATGCAGACCGCGCCCTTCGCGCCGTTCTTCCGCGACTGGCCCGGCCCGTGGGAGTTTGCCTCAGCCGACGCCACCGCCGCGCGACTGCGCCGCGCGGGCTTCACCGGCGTGGACACCAGCCTCGAGGAGGCGCCGACCACACTGGCCAGCGAGGCCGACTACCGCGAATTTGTCACCACCGTCATCTATCATCCCCACCTCGGGCTGCTGCCCGGGGCCGAGTTGAGGCAGGCGTTCATCGACCGCGTCACCGAGCTCGCGGCGCGGCAGGCCGATCCGTTCACGCTCGATTACTGGCGGCTCAATATGGCTGCGCGGAAGGGTTAGCGAACATGGATCATCCAATCGTCATCAGGCCCGCCGATCATGCCGTGTATTCGCCCGCGAGGATGGGCAAGAGCACGCTGTTCGAGTCGCCCCGGCTGCTGGTGGGCCTCAACGCGTTCGAGTCGGGACAATCGCACGCGCTGCACGCGCACGCGGGCCAGGACAAGGTCTACCAGGTGGTCGAGGGCGAGGGCTTGTTCCTCCTCGACGGCCGCGACCTGCCCATGCGCGCGGGCGACCTGCTAGTGGCGCCTGCAGGAGTACCCCACGGCATTCGCAACACGGGCGACGCACGGTTGCTCGTGCTCGCCATCCTGGCGCCGTCACCACCGCGATGACCGCGCCACAGATGGGCCACAGATAGAACACGGATAACACACCGATCAGATCACGGAGGCTCCGTTATCTGTGTTTCATCTGTGGCCCGTGGCGTGGTCTGTGTCTTATCTGTGGCCTGTGGCGTGCTCTGTGTTTTATCTGTGGCCGTATTTTCATCTGTGGCCCGTCTGTGGCACCATCGACGGCATGACCAAGCGCTCCACGTCCGAGTTGGCCGCCCGCTATCGCGTGACCGATGGATCGACGCTCCACTTAAAGGACCGGGATCCAGGCGACTCGTGGGGCCTCGACATCAAGGGCCAGGCCAAGAAGCTCCTCAAGCAGGGCGTGGAGCAGCTGTCGGCGCTGCAGGAACGCCTGTACGCCCAGGACAGGTACTCGGTGCTCCTCATCTTCCAGGCCATGGACGCCGCCGGCAAGGACAGCACCATCAAGCACGTCATGTCGGGCGTCAACCCGCAGGGCTGCGAGGTGCACGCGTTCAAGAACCCGTCCTCCGAGGAGCTCGACCACGACTTCTTCTGGCGCACCTCGAAGGTGCTGCCGCGGCGCGGGCACATCGGCATCTTCAACCGCTCGTACTACGAGGAGACGCTCGTCGTGCGGGTGCACCCGGACATTCTGGCCAAGCAGCAGCTGCCCGAGGCGCTGGTCACCAGGGACATCTGGCAGGGACGCTTCGAGGACATCAACGCGTTCGAGAAATACCTCACGCGCCAGGGCGTGATCGTGCGGAAGTTCTTCCTCCACGTGTCGAAGGAGGAGCAGAAACAGCGCTTCCTGAAGCGCCTGGGCGAGCCCGAGAAGAACTGGAAGTTCTCCCTCGCCGACGTCCACGAGCGTGAGCACTTCGACGATTACATGCGCGCGTACGAGGACTGCATCCGCCACACGTCCACGCCGTGGGCGCCGTGGCACGTGATTCCGGCCGACAAGAAATGGTTCACGCGCCTGGCCGTCTCGGCCGCGATCATCGACACCATCGAGGCGCTCAACCCGCAGTTCCCCGAAGTCGACCCGAAGCTGAGGCAGGACTTCAAGGTGGCCAAGGCCGCTCTCCAGACCGAGGGCCCCACCAGGGGCCCGCGCCGCCCGGCCAAGCGGCCCGTGCGCCGATGACGCGTTGCTCGTGGCCGGGGGACGATCCGCTCTACGTCCGCTACCACGACGAGGAATGGGGCCGCCCCGTCACCGACGACCATCGCCTGTTCGAGAAGGTCTGCCTCGAGGGCTTCCAGGCGGGCCTCAGCTGGATCACCATCCTCCGCAAGCGCGAGCACTTCAGGCGCGGCTTCGCAGGGTTCGATCCCGAACGCGTGGCGCGGTTCACCGCGAAGGACGTCAACCGCCTGCTGAAGGATGATGGCATCGTCCGGCACCGCGGCAAGATCGAGTCGACCATCAACAACGCGAAACGGGCGCTCGACCTCATCGACGAGCGCGGCTCGCTGGCGGCCTACTTCTGGTCGTGGGAACCGGCCGCCGCCGAACGGCCGCGCCACGTTACCAGGGCCGCGCTGATGAAGATGGCGACCACGCCGCAATCCACGGCGCTGTCGAAGGACCTCAAGAAGCGGGGATGGACCTTCGTGGGACCCACCACCATCTACGCGTTCATGCAGGCCATGGGCCTGGTGAACGACCACGTGCACGAGTGCGTCGTCCGCGCCGGCATCGAGCGCGCGCGGCAACGCTTCAATCGCCCCACATAGCCCCCAAGCACACCGTGTGCACCCTTGCACCCTGTGCACCCTGTGCACCCTTGCACCCTTGCACCCTTGCACCCTGTGCACCCTGTGCACCCTTGCACCCTTGCACCCTTGCACCCTATTGTTGTGTAACCGAGTAGCCCTTCTTCTGCAGCAGCGCGGGCAGGCCGTGCGGCCCCACCAGGTGCGCCGCGCCCACCACCACGAAGCAGCCCGCGTTCTTCTGCAGGCAGGCCTCGATGGGCGCCATCCAGTTCTGGTTCCGTTCCACCAGCAGGCGATCGTAGAGCTCCGGTGACTCGAGCATCGCGCCCAGCAGCAGGCGCTCGATGGTGGCGGTGTTGCCCGCCGCCCAGGCCGCGGCCACGTCCTTCACGTTGGCCACCTGCGTGTCGAGGTCGAGCATCGTCGCCTTCAGCATCTGCTCCTGGAGCGCCGGCGACAACTGGTCGAAGCGATCGAGCTGGTAGGCGATGCTCTCGAGCGCGCGCCGCTCCATCCCCCTGGCCTTGGCCTTGTCGAAAAAGTGCTTGTCGATGCCGAGATCGGGGTTGAAGCCGGCCGCCTGCAGCAAGGGCGTGGCCAGCGCCACGGCTGCCATCCACGGCTTCATGCGCTGCAGCGCCGCAATGGGGATCCCGGCCCGCTCGGCCCGCCGCCTCACGTCCTCGTAGGTGTCCTTCGACACGGCCTGCTCCAGCGTGCGACCGTCTTTGAACATCGCCCGGGCCACCAGGGTGAGGGCCTGCCTGGAATCGCTCATCTCGTCGAGATCGATCTCCTCGACGAGCACTTTCGAGGCGGCGAACGTGTCCTCCAGGGCCGGGCTGAGCGGGTAGAACTCGGGCGTGAGCACGTGGAGCGAACCAGCCAGGTGCACCACGGCGCCATTGGCGTCCTGCACCCGCCACAGGAAGTTCTTCCTCGGCGCCTGCGCCGGCGCGGCCCCGGCGTCGAGCGACAGAACCAACAGCACGGCCAGGGCCGTCAATCGATGCATGCCCTCAGGCTAGCACGGCAAACGGGAGACGGGAGGCGGGCCTGCCTGCCGGAGCCTCGGCGCACGCGGGAGACGGTAGTATCAGATTGATGACTTTGCGCGAAGTGCTCACGGATGCGGTGGTGATGGCGCCCATGACCAAGGGCTCGAACCTGCCGTACCGGCGGCTCTGCGTCGAGCTGGGGGCCCGCGTCACGATGAGCGAGATGACCCTCGCCCGGCGCCTCAAGCAGAAGCGCATGGGTGAATTCGCCCTGATCCGGCGCTTCGAGGGCGAGCCGTTCTTCGGCGTGCAGCTGGCAGGCACCAACCCCGACGAGGTGGGATGGGCCGCCGCGCTCGTGGAATCGCGCAGCGCCGACCTGGTGGACCTCAACTGCGGCTGCCCGATCGACCACTTCACCCACAAGGGCCTCGGCGCCGCGCTCGGCCGCCAGCCCGCCCGCATCCGGCGCATCGTCGAGGCCATGAAGAAGGCGGTCACGCGGGCGCCGGTGACGGTGAAGCTGCGGCTCGGGTGGAACGAGGACTCGCGCAACGTGCTGGACCAGGCGAGGGCCGCGGTGGACGGCGGCGCCGACGCGTTGTTCGTGCATGGGCGCACCCGCAACGCGCGCTACCGGTTTGCGGCCGACTGGGACGCGATCGGCCAGGTGGCGGCGGCCGTGCCGGTGCCCGTCGTGGGCAACGGCGACCTGCTGTTTCCGCACGAGATCGCCGGGGCGCGCACCCGGTCGGGGTGCGCGGGCGTGATGACGGCACGCGGCGCGCTGATCAAGCCGTGGATCTTCCGCGAGGCCACCGAGGGCTATCGCGACATGGACGGTGACGAGCGGGTGGCCATCTACCGCCGCTACGCCACGCTGGCGCGCGAGCACTGGGGCGACGACACGCACGGCCTCGAGCGGGTGCGCACGTTCGTCCGCTGGCACACCGACTTCTGGTTCCGCTACGTGCGACAACACCCCGACGGCAGCTTCCCCACGCTGCAAGGGCGCGAGGCCGATGTCCAGGCGCGCACGCCGCTCGAGATGCTGCTGGCGCGCTCCGACGCGGCGGCACACGACTACCTGGCGGACTGCTACACCTACAAGCGGGAGATCGATCCGGAGGCCGCGCCCGTGGCCGACACGGCCGCCGAGCGCGAGTTCACCGAAACCGAGGGGTAGTCGTGACAGTCGATGGTGGCGGCCAGCACGTCGATGCCCCGGTCTCTCCTGGACATCTGTGTCTTGTCTGTGGCCCGCTTACTGCGCGTTGATGAGCGCGTTCCAGCCGGTGAGCCGCGGCACGGCAGGCGTGGCCGCGCGCAGGGCGCGCGCGGCGCCCTCGGCGACCGCGCTGCAGGCGCCCGTCCGGATGTAGGTCAACGCCTCGGCGAACGAGCCCTCGGCGGTGTCACCCAGCTGGCGCGACCAGTCGTCGGGCGCGGCGCACGTGGGCGCAAGCCCGTCGAAATAATCGCCCTCGTCGTTGGCGTTGCGCAGCGTGAACGACACCGCGGCCAGCACCTTGTCGCAGAACGTGATGCCGTACTGCCCTACGGGCTTGCCATAGGTCGTGTCGCCGATCACGACCACCTCGATATAGGGCCGCAACGCATTGATCACCAGCTCGCTGGCCGACGCCGACGACCGCGTGGTGATGGCCACCAGCCGCTGCAGGGTGAGCGCCTGCTCCGGGTTGTCGAAGCGCGTGACCTTGTTGAGCGTGGCCGCGCGGTCGCTGTGCGAGTAGGTCATCATGACCTGCCCGCTGGTGGCGACGCCGCCGACCAGGCTGGCCAGGTGCACGGCCACGTCCACGAGCCCGCCGCCGTTGTACCGGAGGTCCAGCACCAGCTCGGTGGCGCCCGCGGCGCGCAGCGCGGCAAACGCCTCGTTGAGCGCCTCGGTGGAGGGCCGGACGAAGTTCCTGAAGAACAGGTAGCCGACGCGGCGGCCGTCCACCTCCACCACCCGCGTCAACGACACCGTGGGAATCGTCACGATGCGCTTGGTCATCTGCGCCGCGCGCTGTTCCCCGTTCGGCTTCTCGAACACGATCGACGCGCTGACGCCCACCGTGTCGGGGCCAAACGCGGCCCCCAGGCCGCCGGTGGCCAGCAGCGTCGCCACGCTCTGGCCGTTCACCTGCAGGATGCGATCGCCCCGCTGCAACCCGGCATCCTCGGCGGGGCTGCCACTCCACACTTCGAGCACGCGGATGTCGGAGGCGCCCACCTGCTGCGTGAAGCCGTACTTGATGACCTGGCTGTCGCTGTAGAACGCCTCGTTGGAGGCCGCGGACGTGATGTAGCTGTAGGAGTTGTCGACCGGCCGGTAGCGGACGGCCTCCAGGTACGCTTCGGGCGAGTTGAATGACCCGGGATTGACTCTGCTCGTGGGCGGCAGGTGGCGGTACCAGTAGTAGTAGCTGTTGAGCGTATCGCGCACCCAGAGGTTCTGCGAGACCACCGAGCAGTTGCTGGGCCCAGACTGGGCAGGGGCCGGCTGGGCCCACAGCAGGGAGCCGGTGACCACGAGCGCGGACAGGACATGCCGCATGGATCTTCTATTCTGCAACGTTTGCGCCATCGGCCGCCACCAGGGGCAAGGGGTCCACCATCGCCGGGGACGGACCGCCCTACTTCTGTTGCGAGAGCTCGTCCAGCCGCCGCTGGATGCCCGCGTTGGTGGGGAACTCGCTCTTCAGCGTCATCAACACCTGCCGGGCAGCCTCCACGTTGCCCGATGCCACGAGAGCGGTGGCGCGCGCCTGGCCGGCGCGGATGCGCAGCCGGGTATCGTCGGCGGGAATGACCAAGCTTTCAAGACGCTGCAACGCTGCACCCGGATCCTGCCGTACGTCGGTGGTCCACTCGATGGAGAGCAACTGCGCCTCGAGGTTTTGCGGGAACCGCGCGGCGGCCAGGTCGACGAGCGCCGCGCCCTCCGCGCCCCGTCCCGCCTGGCGATCGGCCTGCGCCTGGTGGTAGAGGCCCGCCACCAGCAGGTTCCCCACGTGGGCCGGGTCGCCGCTGCGGACGCCGACGCCCCCCGCGAAGTTATAGACCAGCTCGCCGCCGTGCGATCCGGCCAGCAGCATCAGCCCGCTGGCCACGATGCCCACCGCGCCCGACCCCATGGCAAACACGCGCGCGGCCTGCGGCTTGCGCGTGGCGAACGCCAGCACCGCCAGCTCGAGCGCGGCCACGGCTAACGCCACGTTGCGGGCCCGGAGGCCCCACTCCTCGTGTTCCACCACGGCCGGGCGCGCGCCGGGCACTCGTTCCGCCGGCCCGTGCGCATCGATGCCCGACTGGGCGGCCACGACGGCGGCCAGCGTGCCCAACAGCACGAGGGTGGTGGCGGCCGGACCGGCGAAGGCCAGCCGCCCGGTCAGCGAGATCAGCCGGAACGCGACGCCCGCCAGTAGTAACGCGATGGCAAAGTGGACAACCTGCGGATGGAGGGCGGCGATGGATGGCATGGGTTCCTCGAATGCGCGATCGGGCGTCAGGGCTTCTTCTTCAACAAGCCCTTCAGCAATGAATCGGTCTGCTTCTTCAGTTGCGACGTGGCCTCGTTGGTCAGGGCCCTCTTGGCCAAGTCGCCGACGTTCACGCGCACCCGGGGGTCACTCACCGGGCCGCTGACAATGGCGGGCACCGTGACGCGGCCGTCTTCGGCCGTGTACCTCACGAGGTCGCGCCCGGCCTGTGCCGTCAATTCCTTCGAGAGCATGGCCCTGCCGGTCACGTCGAGCGTACTGCCGGCCAGCGCCAGCGTGCCGCTGCCCTTCAACGCCACGTCTGGCGAGTCGAAGGAAAGATCGGTGAACCGCACGATGCCGCCGCCCAGGCGGAACGTGGCGCCCAGACGCGAGAAGGCCTCTCCGCTGCCGGCGGGCTGTTGCGGCGCGGGCTTGCCGAAGGCCAGGACGATCTCGCGCACCAGGTGCAATCCGGGCATCGTCCCATCGGTGATGGCGACGGTCCCCTCGCCCGTGGCGGTGGCCAGCGCCACGGACGGATCGGCGCCCTTACCCGAGAGCGACATTGTCCCACCGAGCCGGCCAGTGATGGCGCCCTCCTCTCCGCTGTACTCAGCCACCGCCGCCATGTCGATGCCCGTCACCTTGCCCTGCACCGACAATACCGGCTCGCTCCCGCTGGCGTTCACCTGCACGGCGCCGTCGAGCCGCCCGCCGAACACGCCCAGGCTGAACGGCTGCAGATCCACTCCGCGCTCGGTCACGTGCGCGGTCGCGGTGAGCGCCGTGAACCCCACCCCACCCGCACGCCCCTTCGCCGCCGTGAGATCGATGGTCAAGTCGAGCGGTCCAGCCGAACCCGTAGAACCCGTAGAACCCGTAGAACCCGTAGAACCCGTAGAACCCGTAGAACCTGTAGAACCTGTAGAACCTGTAGAACCCGTAGAACCCGTCGAGAACACCGCCATCATCCCGTCCAGGTCGAGCGGATCGGCCGTCACCTGCAGCTTCGCCCGGCGCGCCGACAGGCTCTCGACGACGCCGGTCGCCGTCAGGGTGGTCACCGGCGATTTGAGCTCGAAGTTCCCGATGTCGAGCCGGTCCCCAGCCAGCGACGACTCGAACGTGACCGTGAAGGTCCTGCCGCCCGACGTCAGCTCAACGTTGCGGAACGCGATGGTCCTGATGTTCACCAGCGTCAGGGGCGGCTCGTCTCCCGCGGAGCCCTCACCGCTGGCCGGCGGCGCGTCTGGCGCGCCCTCGGACAGGCGATTCAGCGTCTGCATCAGGGCCGGCAGGTCGGCGCGGCTGTCGGCAACGATCACCTCGGCGTCCTCGATTCGCCTCGACAGGAGCGCGCCTATCGCGGTGGTCACCTCCACCGTGCGCAACGACAGGGCGGCCGGCTCGCCCACCGAGATGTCGGTGAGTGTCAGGCCGGCCCGGGGCCAGATGGACACCGCCGCGCCGCCCACCGTGACCGGCGTGCCCAGCGCCGACGTGGCCTCGCTGGCGATGGTCGCCCGGATGCGCTCGGGGTCGAGGAGCATCCGCGCGGCCACCGCCACTCCCGCCACGACGAGGACGATCAGGACGACGATGCCGATGAGCAGCTTCTTCATGGGGGTGTCCCGCGGATGCCGCCATTCTACGCCGGGGGCGGCCTTGACTCCTACCGCTCCAAGCCCCACCATGCGCGCATGCGGCTACGACTCACGGCTTGGTGGATGGCGGGGGCGGCCCTGGTGGTGATGGGCGCGTGTGCGCCGCCGGCGCCCCCTTCACCCGTGGCGCCCAGGGCGGATCCCCTGCCCGGCACGAAGCTCACGCTCGACCAGCTGCGCGGGCAGATGTTCCACGTCAGCGCCGGGCGGCGCCTCAAGCCGCCCTCGTGGCCCAACGGCGCCCGCGTCGCGGTGGGCCTCTCGTTCGACGTGGACAACGCCACGGCCACCCTCTCCACGGGCACCCTCGACCACGAGGTGATCTCGCGCGGCGAATACGGCGCGGTCGACGGCCTGCCCCGCATCCTGCGCGTGCTCGAGCGGCAGCAGGTGCCCGCCTCGTTCTTTATTCCCGCCGTGAGCGCGCTACTGCACCCGCAGATGATCAAGCAGATCCAGTCTGCGTCATCTGCGTCATCTGCGTCATCTGCGTCATCTGCGTCATCTGCGTCATCTGCGGCCCTGGGATCATCCGCGGCCCACGAGATCGGTGTCCATGGCTGGATTCACGAGCGCCTCCCCCTCCTGAATGACGAGAAGGAGGAGCAGCGCCTGCTCGACCAGTCCATCGAGGCGCTCACCGGGCTGGCCGGCAAGCGGCCTGTCGGCTACCGGGCGCCCTCGTGGAAGTTCAGCGCCTGGACGATGGGGCAGGTGAAGGCGGCGGGGTTTCTGTATGACAGCAGCCTGATGGCCAGCGATGATGCCTACGAGTTGCTGCTCGACGGCGCGCCCACGGGCGTGGTGGAACTGCCCATCGAGCGCATCCTCGACGACTTCCCGTATTTCGGCGGCAACGCCGACGGCTCAAACCCGTCGCTGGGCGACGTGTACGAGGTGTTCCAGGCGGAGTTCGACGTGGCGTATGAAGAGGGCGGGCTCTACCTGCTGACGATGCACCCGCACCTCATCGGCCACCGATCACGGGCGGCCATGCTGGAGCGACTCATCGCCTACATGAAGCGCAAGCCTGGCGTGTGGTTCGCGACCCACGAGCAGATCGCGAGATACCTGAAGCCACAGATGGGCCACAGATAAGACACAGATA
>CAYJPQ010000049.1:22973-24999 GCA_964372085.1 uncultured Bifidobacteriaceae bacterium
GAGCAGATCGCGAGATACCTGAAGCCACAGATGGGCCACAGATAAGACACAGATAGGCATCTGTGTTTCATCTGTGGCAGGGGCGCTTCATCTATGGCCCCGGGCAGGTGGTCGGCGGCGCGCTAACGGACGAAGGTGAGCCGGCCGCGTGGAGACGACAGGGCCAGGGTGGTCCCGGTCACGGCCACCGTGTTCTCGCCGACGAGAATGGCGAGGTAGGCGGTCTCGAAGGCCATCGTGGCGCACGCGTCCCTGGTGCAGGCCAGCGCCGGCCCCACGGTCACCGCCTGGGTGGACAGGGTGGCGGCGCCGCTGCAGACGTTGCAGTCGGCCCGGGTCGAGAGGCGTCCGTCTGCGATCGTGAGGGTATAGGTGGCGCTGGCGGGGACGGCCTGCACGCCGGCGCCTGACGGCTGGAGGGTCGTCAGCGTCCAGTTGCCGGCGATGTTCTCCGAAGTGAGGGCCATGAAGCCGGTGCTGGACGAGGGCGACGCGGGCGTGGCTGGCGCATCGGAACACGCGACGGCCGAGAGCGCGACGAGGATGAGGGCCGCGAGCGAGAAGTGGAGGTTACGCATACATTGAAGATGAACAATAGCAGCCGTTGGTGACTCGATCAAAACGGGCCGGAAAAAAGAATAGCCCGTCCTGTTGAAGGACGGGCTATGTATTTAATCCCCGGCAACGACCTACTCTCCCACCCACCTGCGCGGGCAGTACCATCGGCGGTAGCAGGCTTAACTTCCGTGTTCGGAATGGGAACGGGTGTGACCCTGCTCCTATGGCCACCGGGAAACTTGTTCGCCGTCGCGCCTATGCGCTTCGGCGGAACTTGGTGTCTGGGATCCCTCTTCGCAAGCCTGTCTCGCCGAAGCCCATTCGGGCGAAGGCGGACGAGGCGCGCAGGGGGTCGTCCCAGAGCATCTCGTTGTCAAAAAGCCTGAATACTGCGGTCCGCGGTGAGCGGACCTGTCCCGCCATAGCCGCGGAGCGGCGACGGCGGATGCAATGACTAGTTTTTTTGACCACACATTCGCAATCAAGCGAAGTGAATAAATGGTCAAGCCTCACGGCTGATTAGTATCGGTTAGCTGAACGTGTCGCCACGCTTCCACACCCGACCTATCGACCAAGTGGTCTACTTGGAGCCTTTAGGGACTTGCGTCCAGGGACATCTCATCTCGAGGTGGGTTTCACGCTTAGATGCATTCAGCGTTTCTCCCTTCCGGACTTAGCTACCCAACGATGCCACTGGCGTGACAATTGGTACACTAGCGGTCCGTCCAACCCGGTCCTCTCGTACTAAGGTCAGATCCTCTCAAATGTCCTGCGCCCACCATAGATAGAGACCGAACTGTCTCGCGACGTTCTAAACCCAGCTCACGTACCGCTTTAACCGGCGAACAGCCGGACCCTTGGAACCTGCTACAGCTCCAGGATGCGATGAGCCGACATCGAGGTGCCAAACCTGGGCGTCGATGTGAACTCTTGGCCCAGATCAGCCTGTTATCCCCGGCGTACCTTTTATCCGTTGAGCGATGGCCCTTCCATGCGGGACCACCGGATCACTAAGACCTGCTTTCGCATCTGCTCGACTTGTAGGTCTCGCAGTTAAGCTCGCTTATGCCTTTGCACTCTAAGGCTGATTTCCAAACAGCCTGAGCGAACCTTCGTGCGCCTCCGTTACAATTTAGGAGGCGACCGCCCCAGTCAAACTACCCGCCTAGCAGTGTCCCGAACCCGGGTAACGGGTTGCGGTTAGAACGTCGAAGTCGTAAGGGTGGTATCTCACTGTTGACTCCCCCAAGCCCGAGAGCCTGGGATCAAAGTCTCCCACCTATGCTGCGCATACGGCGTCAACATTCACTACTAAGGTGCAGTAAAGGTGCACGGGGTCTTTTCGTCTTATGGCGGGCAACCGGCGTCTTCACCGGTACCACAAATTCGCAGCGCTCATCGTTGAGACAGCGGTCAAATCGTTACGCCATTCGTGCAGGTCGGAACTTACCCGACAAGGAATTTCGCT
>CAYJPQ010000050.1:0-24841 GCA_964372085.1 uncultured Bifidobacteriaceae bacterium
CGTGAGAGCCTCCGTCAGCCACCACCCCAGTGAGGCTCTCTCGCCCACGGTCCCCCGCGCCCGGCAGCGGCCTTTGGCCGCCCCGCGGGCCGCTCGGACGCAAGCACGTCGTTTTCTGTGATAATTCCGGATCACACGGTATTTTGAATCTGTGGCATCTGCGTAATCTGTGGATAACCCCCAATCCACGCCATCAAAAGGAATCGGCGTCATGGCATTTCCCGGCACGGGCACGATCTGGATGAACGGCACGATGGTGGACTGGAAGGACGCCACCGTCCACATCGCCTCCCACGTCATTCACTACGGCACGGGCGTGTTCGAGGGGTTGCGCGCCTACGATTCCAGGTCGGGCACCAACGTCTTCCGCCTGGAGCCGCACATGCGGCGCCTGATGGACTCGGCGCGCGTGTACCGCATGGAGCCGCGGTGGACGCAGCAGGAACTGTCGCAGGCGGTGCTCGACACCGTGCACGTCAACGGCTTCAAGAGCTGTTACATCCGGCCGCTGGTGTACCGGGGCTACGAGCAGCTGGGGCTCGACCCGCGGCCGTGCCCGGTGGACGCGACCATCGTCGTGTGGGAGTGGAACCAGATGCTGGGCGCCGACGCCCTTGAACAGGGCCTCGACGTCGGCGTGAGCTCGTGGACCCGCCTGGCCCCGAATACCCTGCCGGCCATGGCCAAGGGGACGGCCAACTACGCCAACTCGGGCCTCATCAAGATGCAGGCGTCGCTCGACGGCTACGGCGAGGGCCTGGCGCTCGACGAGCGCGGCCTCATCAGCGAGGGCAGCGGCCAGAACCTGTTCCTCGTGCGCGACAAGGTCATCTTCACCCCGTCGCTCGACTCGTCCGTGCTGCAGGGCATCACCCGCGAGAGCGTGATCACGATGGCCCACGACCTGGGCCTCGAAGTGCGCGAGATGTCGATCCCCCGCGAGTTCCTCTACATGGTCGACGAGGCGTTCTTCTGCGGCACCGCCGTGGAGATCACGCCCATCCGCTCGATCGACAAGATCAAGGTGGGGTCGGGCGCGCGCGGGCCGGTGACCGAGGCGCTGCAGAAGCGCTTCTTCGGCATCCTGCGGGGCGACCTCCCCGACACGCACGGCTGGCTGACCCCGGTGGCCGCAGCCGCGGTGGCAACCCCGGCAACGGTGGGGGCGACCCTTTAGGGTTGCCCGAGGCACACATCATGCACGTCAACGATCTCCTCAAGCTCGCCGTCGAGAAGGGCGCCTCCGACCTGCACCTCAAGGTCGGCAGCTACCCCATGGCACGGATCCACGGGCGCCTGTCGCCCGTCAGCGAAGAGCAGCGGCTCGACCACGAGGCCCTGGTGGAGATGGCCGCGTCGATCATGTCCACTTCGCAGCGCCAGAAGTTCAAGGACTCGCAGGAGGTCGACCTGGCGTACAGCGTGCCCGGCCTCGGCCGCTTCCGCTGCAACGTCTTCCAGCAGCGCGGCACCATCGGCGTCGTGCTGCGCGTTATCCCGGTGAAGGTCAGCACCATCGACGATCTCCACCTGCCGCCGGTGCTGAAGAAGATTGCCGACGAGGAGCGCGGCCTGGTGCTGGTCACGGGCACCACGGGCAGCGGCAAGAGTACCACCCTCGCCGCGATGATCGACTACATCAACTCCACGCGGTCGGCCCACGTCATCACCATCGAAGACCCCATCGAGTACCTGCACCGCGACAACCAGTGCATCATCAACCAGCGCGAAATCGGCGTCGACACCCGGTCGTTCGCCTATGCACTGCGCAGCGCGCTGCGCCAGGATCCCGACGTCATCCTGGTGGGCGAAATGCGCGACATGGAAACCATCGAGACCGCCCTGCACGCCGCCGAGACGGGCCACCTGGTGTTCTCGACACTCCATACGCTGGACGCCACCGAGACCATCAACCGCATCATCTCGGTGTTCCCGCCGCACCAGCAGAAGCAGGTGCGCCTGCAGCTGGCCGCGGTGCTGAGGGCCGCGCTCGCGCAGCGCCTGATTCCCCGGCAGGACGGCACCGGCCGCGCCCCGGCGGTGGAGGTGCTGATCGCCACGGCCTTCATCAAGGACTGCATCGTCGACAAGGAGAAGACCCACCTGATCCAGGGCGCCATCGCGCAGGGGACGTCGCAGTACGGGATGCAGACGTTCGACCAGTCGATCTTCAGCCTGTTCCAGACCGAGCAGATCTCCTACGAGGAGGCGCTCCGCTGGGCGTCGAACGTGGACGAGTTCAAGCTCCGGGTGCAGGGCATCTCGAACACCGCCGATACGGCGCGCGACCAGATGGCCACCTCCATCTTCGGCAAGCCCGCTCCTCCCGGCAAACCGGGCGCTCCGGGCAAGCCGGCCACCCCGGGGAAGCCGCCCGCGGGTCCCCCGGAGATCACACGATTCGGCAAGTAGTGCCTGGCTTTGGCCGGACGGACACGGCCGGACGCCTCACATGGCTGACGCGTACATCACCGCCCTGACCCTGCTGTCGGCGCGCGAGCTGTCGGAGGCGCAGTTGCGCACCCGCCTCGCCCGCCGGCAGATCGATTCCGGCGACATCGAGGCCGCCATCACCAGGCTGCGGCAGGACGGCACGCTCAACGACCGTCGCGTGGCCCTCGCCGCCGCGCGGCTCGAAAGCGCCGTGCGCGGGCGCGGGCGGTCGCGCGTCCTGCAGAAGGTGCGGCAACTGGGCATCGCCGCCGGGATGGCCGAAGAGGCGGTGGACGAGGTGCTTGGCGAGGTGGACGAATCGGCCCTCCTGGCCAGGGCCCTCGAGCGCCGCCTGCGCGGCCGCGCCCCCGCGGATCTGGACGACAAGGCCAGGGCCCGCATCGTCCGGAGCCTCGCCGCCCAGGGCTTTGCCTTCGACGCCATCCTCAAGGCGCTCCGGTAGAATGGTGAGATGCATCCCGGTGAGATCCGCTCGTCTTTCCTGACGTATTTCGAACGCCAGGGCCACCGCGTCGTCCCGAGCTCGCCCCTGCTGCCCGGTGACGACCCGACGTTGCTGTTCACCAACGCCGGGATGAACCAGTTCAAGGACGTCTTCCTGGGCCGCGAGAAGCGCGACTACACCCGCGCCGCCAGCTCGCAGAAGTGCATGCGCGTGAGCGGCAAGCACAACGACCTCGACAACGTGGGGCCGTCGCTGCGCCACCACACGTTCTTCGAGATGCTGGGCAACTTCTCGTTCGGCGACTACTTCAAGAACGACGCCATCGAGCTGGCCTGGACGCTGCTCACGAAGGAGTGGGGCCTCGACCCGTCACGCCTGTACGCCACGGTGTTCAAGGGCGAGCCCGGCATCCCGCGCGACGACGAGGCGCACCGGCGGTGGCGCGAATTCCTGCCCGAAGACCATGTCGGCGAGCTCGGCATGGCCGACAACTTCTGGGCCATGGGCGACACCGGCCCGTGTGGGCGCTGCTCCGAGATCTACTACGACCGCGGCCCCGCGGTGCCCGGCACCGGCCGCTTCATCACCGACGTCGAGTCGGGCAGCGAACGGTTCGTCGAGATCTGGAACAACGTGTTCATGGAATTTGCGCGCGACCAGGCCGGCGTGCTCACGCCCCTGCCCGCGCCCTCCATCGACACCGGCATGGGCCTCGAGCGCATCTCGGCCGTGATGCAGGGGACGATGTCGAACTACGACACGCCCCTGTTCATGCCCCTGCTGACGTCGCTCGGCGCGACGTGCGGCCGCACCTACGGCGCCACCATGGACCCGGCCGACGTGTCGATGCGCGTGGTGGCCGACCACGCGCGGGCCGCCACGTTCCTGATTGCCGACGGCGTGGTGCCCTCCAACGAGTGGCGGGGTTACGTGCTCCGCAAGATCATGCGGCGCGCCATGCGCCACGGCCGAAAGCTGGGGCTGCACGAGCCCTTCCTGTTCTCGCTCGTCGATGTGCTGGTGCGCGAGATGGGCGGCGCCTACCCCGAGCTCAAGGCCGGGCGCGACGCGGTGGTGCAGGTGATCAGGAGCGAGGAGGACCGCTTCGACGCGGTGCTCACCGGCGGCCTCCCGCGGCTCGAAGAGGTGCTCGAGCGGGCGGCCACTGGCGCGAGAGTCGTGCCGGGCGACGAGGCCTTCAAGCTGTACGACACCTACGGGCTGCCGCGCGACTTCATCGAGGACCTGGCGGGCAACCAGGGCCTGCGCTTCGACGCCGAGGGGTTTGAGGCCGCCATGGAGGGCCAGCGCGTGAAGGCGCGCGCGGGCAGCTCGTTCGACAGCAAGAAGGGCGAGGACTTTGCGTTCGTTTCGGACGAGGCGCGCGAGGCGCTGCGTCAGGCGGGCGACATCTTCGACGGCTACACGGCCACGACCGTGACCGGCACGAGCGTCCTGGCGGTGTTCGACGCGGCCAGGACGCAGGTGGAGGCCCTCGCCGACGGCGCCTCGGGCTACGTGGTGCTGGCCCGCACGCCCTTTTACATGGAAGCGGGCGGACAGGTGTCGGACCAGGGCTGGATTATCCACCCGGCGGGCGGCCGCTCCCCTGTCACTGGCGTGGCGCGCCTGGCGCCGGGCCTCCCCCGCGCCCATCGCGTGGAGAAGGCCGACGGCCCCATTACCGAGCGCGACCTGGTGACGGCGGTGGTGAACGTCGAGTCGCGCGACGCGACGCGGCGCAACCACACCGCCACCCACCTGCTGCACGCGGCGCTCCGCACGGCGCTGGGCGGCCACGTGAAGCAGGCCGGGTCGCTCGTGGCGCCCGACCGCCTGCGCTTCGACTTCGTGCACTTCTCGGCGGTCACACCCGAGCAGCTGGCCGAGGTGGAAGGCACGGTGAACCGGGCCGTGCTCAGGAACGAGGCCGTCACCACCGCCGTGCGCAACACCCAGGAGGCCATCGCCGCGGGCGCCATGGCGCTGTTTGGCGAGAAGTACGGCGACACGGTGCGCGTCGTCGCCATCGGCGACGGCGCCTTCAGCACCGAGCTGTGCGGCGGCACGCACGTGCGCGCCACGGGCGACATCGGCGCGTTCTTCATCACCGAGGAAGCGGGCGTGGCGGCGGGCGTGCGGCGCATCGAGGCGGTCACGGGCCTGGGCGCGCTGGAGCTGGCGCGGGCCGCGATGGCCGAGGTCAAGGACGCCCTGGCCGAAGCCAATGCCAAGCGCGGCGAGCTGGCACCGCGCATCCACGCACTGAAGGCCGACTTGAGCAAGGCCCAGAAGGACGTGCAGCAGCTCAAGACCAAGCTGGCCCTCGGAGTCGGCGAGGGCGGTGCGCCGGCCGAGACGCGCGTGCAGATGGGCTCGGCCACCTTCGTGGCCCGACGCGTGGAGGGCGCCACCAAGGACCTGCTCAGCCAGATCTCAGACGAGATCAAGTCCAAGCTCGAGTCGGGCGTGGTGCTGCTGGCCGGCGCCACCGAGGACGGCCAGGTCATGATGGTGGCCAGCGTCACCCCCAATTTGGCATCCACCATCTCTGCGGGCGACCTCGTAAAACGCCTCGCGCCCATCGTGGGCGGCCGCGGCGGCGGCAAGCCCACCTTCGCCCAGGCCGGGGGAACCGACCCCACCAAGATCGACGAGCTGCTGAAAGAGGCCCAAATACTGGCCCAAACCCTGCTGGGCTAGCGTCCGTGTGGAACCATCGTGAGGAACCCTCGTGAGGAACCATCGTGAGGAACCATCGTGAGGAACCCCCGTGTGGAACCCCCGTGTGGAACCGATAGAATGGGTCAGGTGAAGCTCGCAGTCTTCGTCCTCTCGTGCACCCTCGGGTGGGTGTCCCCCTCCTTCGCCCAGATCTACACCTGGCGCGACGCGGAAGGGGTGCTCGTGCTGTCGGACCATCCCAGGCCCGGTGAGGGCGAGATGACCACCTACACGGTGGCCGGCACCACGGGCCTACGTGCCACCAAGCCGCTGCCTGAGATCTCCAGGAGCCACCGCTACGACGATATCGTCGAGGTACATGCCGCCAAGCACGGCCTGTCGCCCGACCTCGTGCGGGCCGTGATCCAAGTGGAGTCGGCGTTCGATCCCACCGCCGTGTCGCCCAAGGGCGCCATGGGGCTGATGCAGTTGATGCCGGCCACGGCCCGGGAGTACGGCGTCACCGACCCCTTCCACCCCGAGCAGAACATCCGGGCGGGCACGGCCTACCTGAAGCGGCTGCTCGACCGGTACGACCGGAAGATCGAGCTGGCCCTGGCCGCCTACAACGCCGGGCCGGGCAACGTGGAAAAGTACGGCGACGTGCCGCCCTTTCGCGAGACGCAGAATTACGTCAAGAAGATTGCCGGCGCGGCGCCGCCTATCTCCCTGAATGCCATCTACAAGTGGATGGAAGTGGTGGAGGGACGTCCCGTCTACCGGTACTCGAACACCCCGCCCAAGACCGGCCCCTACGAGGTTGTGGGCGCCCGCCGCTAGCCCCTGCGGGGGCAACCATTTAGGGTTGCCCGAGGCCCAAAAATCACGCTACACTACCGTGTTTGGCATCCTTCTGACATTGAGGTTCTAGAGACGTGGCGAAGAGAAACAAGTCGGCCCTGAAGGCCCATCGGCAGAACGTGAAGCGGCGCGAGCACAACCGCGAGTTGCGCTCGAAGTTGCGCACCGGCCTCAAGGGCATTCGCAAGGCCCTGGACGCCAAGGACATCGCCGGCGCCAAGGGCGCCCTCAAGGGCATTCAGTCGCTCGTGGACAAGATGGCCACCAAGGGCATCATCCACAAGAACACCGCCTCCCGCTACAAGTCGCGCCTCGCCGCCAAGGTGAAGTAGGGCGGGCATGTAGGGCGGAACTTCAGTTCCGCCATTTCCCTACCGCCCGCAGAGTTCGATTACGAGCCGCTCCAGCAGGTATCGAGGTTCCCCTCCAGAGGACTTGAGGGCGATATCCGTACGGAGGACCAGCTCGAGCGATTCCACGACGCGCTGACGCCGCTGGGTCACTCCCCAGCGGATCTGGCCAAGGATCGCCGGGGCGACGATGCCGTTGTCCATCAGCGCGGAAATCTCATCCAGCGCCTTCTTCGGATTCCAGTCCTTCACCGCCAAGCCCACCGCGGGACCCTCTCCGGGCTCGAGCTCCGGCATCACCAGGTCGCGCACGTGCGCAGCCGTGATGGCCGACTCCCCCGCCGCGTACAGCACCAGTTTTTCCACCTCGGCGCGGATCCGCCCGAGGCTGAGGCCGGTCGTCTCCAGCAGCAGGGCCAGCGCCTTGGGGTCGATGCCGAGCTCGTCCTTCTCCAGGCGCTTCTTGATCCAGAGCGCCGCCTCCTGCGCCGACTCCAGCGATCCGCAGTCCACCGTCACGGCCCGCTTGCGCAGCAGCTTCACGAGCCGACGGTTGCCGTCGAGCGGCCCCGACACGAACACCAGCGTGGTCATGGGCTCTGGCTTCTCGAAGTAGGCCTCGAGCTCCTCGCTGGGCGTGATCGCGCGCTTCTTCTTCGGGCCCAGGTCGAGGTCGGCCTGGCCGTCATCGTCATCCCTGCCCCGCTTGGGCGAGAGCAACCGGTCGGCCTCGTGGACGATGATCACGCGCCGCGGCGACATCATGGGCAGCGTGCGCGCCGTGGAGAGCAGCGTGCCCATCAGCACATCCCTCGCCGACTGGCTGGTGGACTCGTTGGCGTAGAAGCTCTCGACGTTGAAGGCCTGCAGGCCTTCGTCCACGACGGCGGCAAACTCCAGCGCCAGGTCGTGCCGCGACTGCTGGTCGTCGCCCTCCAGCAGGTACAACGGCGCGGTCTGTCCGGAGGCGATCTGCTTGCGTGCCTCGGTGGCCTTGATCACGTCTCCCGCCTCAAAACGCCTCCAGGATGGCACTCACCACCGACCGGGCAAAATCGGTGGACATGCGGTCGAGGGCCGCCCGCTCCTGCCCCAGGAAGGCCGAGGCGTCGCCGCCGCTGCCGGGCGTAGCCATCTCGTACTCGTCCGAGAACGACAGCGCCGGGTTCTCCCACAGGATCTTCTGCGCCTTCACGTCCTCGAAGCTCACCTTCACCACCACCGTGAACCGGTAGCGCGAGGCCAACTGCACGTCGGTGAAGCCAACCGGGGACGGCGTGATGGACAGGATCTCGCCCCGGACGATGCCATCCACGCCCGTGTCCGACGGCACCACGGTATAGGGGCCCCGGCTCTGGAACTCGGTGCGCACCCGCTGCGTGAACACCAGCTCCACGGTGGCATAGGGCGTGACGTTGCCGAACGTGGGGATGCCCAGCGTCTGGATGTAGTCGGGCAGGAACGAGCCCCGCCCGGCCAGCGCGTAGCCGCAGCCCGCCGCGCCCACGCCTGCGGCGAGCACGGGCAGCGCGCGAAGCGCCTCCCTACGCGACCACAATGGAGACCAGCCTTCCCTTAGCAATGACCACCTTCTTCACTGTCTTGCCGGCAGTATGCACCTGCACGGCCGGATCCGCCAGCGCCAGCGCCTCGAGTTCGGCATCCGGCGTCTCGGGCGACACCGTGACGCGGCCGCGCAGCTTGCCGTTCACCTGCACCGGAATCACCAGCGCCTCGGCCCTCGCCACCTCGGCGTCGTAGGCCGGCCACCCCGCCGCGGCGAGGCCGCCCTGGTGCCCGTACATCTCCCACAGTTCTTCCATCGTGTGGGGCGCAAAAGGCGAGAGCATCACGATGAGCGACTCCACGGCCTCCCGCGCCACCCGCTCGGCCTGTGCCGACCGCTCGCCCTTGTCGGTGAAGGCGTAGAGCTCGTTCACGAGCTCCATCATCGCCGACACGGCCGTGTTCATCTGCTGGCGCTGGTCGATGTCGGCGGTGACCCGGCGAATAGTGTCGTGGGTCTTGCGCCGCAAGGCGCGCTCCGACGCGGTGAGGCCCGCCTGGTCGATGGGGCCACCGCCCGACGCCACGGCGGGCTCGCGCCACTGGTCGGCCGCGCGCCACACCCGCGCCAGGAAGCGGAAGCTGCCCTCGAGGCCGCTGTCGGTCCACTCCACTTCCTTCTCGGGCGGCGCCACGAACATCACGTACAGCCGCAGGGCGTCGGATCCGTACTTCGCGATCATCGAGTCGGGATCGACGACGTTGCCCTTCGACTTCGACATGACGGCGCCGTCCTTCAGCACCATCCCCTGCGTCAGCAGGTGGGTGAAGGGCTCGGTGTGCTCCACCATGCCCAAATCGTGGAACACCCGCGCGAAGAACCGCGAGTAGATCAGGTGCAGGATGGCATGCTCCACGCCGCCGCTGTAGAAGTCGACCGGGCACCAGTACGCCACCTTCTTCGGGTCGAACGGCATCTGGTCGTTGTGCGCATCGGCGAACCGGTAGAAGTACCAGGACGAGTCCACGAACGTGTCCATGGTGTCGGTCTCGCGCCGCGCGGGCCCGCCGCACGTGGGGCACGCCACGTTGACGAACTCGGGCACGCTCGCCAGCGGCGAGTCGCCGCGCCCCGTGAACTCGGTCACCCTGGGCAGCACCACCGGCAGCTGGTCGTCGGGCACGGGCACCACGCCGTCCACCGGGCAGTGAATCATGGGGATGGGCGTGCCCCAGTAGCGCTGCCGCGAGATGCCCCAGTCCTTGAGGCGGAACTGCACCGTCCCCTCGCCGAGGCCGCGCTGCTCGGCGTCGGCGGTGATCGCCTGCCGCGCCTTCTCGGAATCGAGGCCATCGTAGGCGCCCGAATTCACCAGCACGCCGTCGTTCGACGTGCACCCGGCCATCGTGGCGCCATCCGGCGCCGGGCCGTCCGGCGGACGCACCACGGCCACCACGGGCAGGTCGTACTTCCGGGCAAACTCGAAGTCGCGCTCGTCGTGCGCGGGCACCGCCATCACGGCGCCGGTGCCGTACTCGCCCAGCACGTAATTGGCCACCCAGATCGGCACGGGCTGCCCCGTGAACGGGTTGATGGCGTAGCGGCCCATGAAGAACCCTTCCTTGGCCACCTCGCCTGTGAGCCGCCCCGCGCGATCCTGCCCGCGGAAGCGCTGCGCCTGGTCGAGCAGCGCCCTGGGATTCTCCGATTCGTTGGCGAGCTGCGCCACCAGCGGGTGCTCGGGCGCGAGCATCACGAATGTGGCGCCGAAGATCGTGTCGATGCGCGTGGTGAACACCTCGATGGCCGTCTCCGACCCCTCGATGGGAAACCTGACCCGGGCGCCTTCCGACCGCCCGATCCAGTTCCGCTGCATCGTCAGGACTTTCTCGGGCCACTGCGACAGGCCGTCGGCGGCGTGCAGCAGGTCGTCGGCGTACGCGGTGATGCGGAAGAACCACTGCTCCAGGTCCTTCTGCACCACGGCCGTTCCGCAGCGCCAGCACGCGCCCTCCACCACCTGCTCGTTGGCGAGCACCGTGTGGTCGACGGGGCACCAGTTCACCGTGGAACGCCGCCGATAGGCCAGGCCCTTCTCGAACATGCGCGTGAACAGCCACTGGTTCCAGCGGTAGTAGTCGGGCATGCACGTGGCCAGCTCGCGGCCCCACGCGTAGCTGATGCCCAGGCGCTGCAACTGCCCCTTCATGTGACTGATGTTGCCCAGCGTGGAGGTTTCGGGGTGGATGCCGTTCTTGATGGCCGCATTCTCGGCCGGCAGGCCGAAGGCGTCCCACCCGAACGGGTGCAGCACGTTGAAGCCCTGCAGCCGCTTCAGGCGCGAGACGACGTCGCCGATGATGTAGTTGCGGACGTGCCCCACGTGCGCATGGCCCGAGGGGTAGGCAAACATCTCGAGGCAGTAGAACTTCGGCTTCGAGGGGTCTTCGGTGACCTCAAACGCCTGCGTCTTCGCCCAGTGGGCCTGCCATTTCTTGTCGAGTTCCTGGGGATGATATTCAGCCACGGTGGTGCTTCAAGGATAACGTACGGGCCACAGAGACACAGAGACACAGAGGAAGATCTAGACACCTCAAAATACCTGCAGGCTGTCTTAGCGGCACTGGCATTTAGAAGGATTTGGCATTTTCTCTGTGTCTCTGTGTCTCGGTGGCCCGTACGTGATCATCGGCAGACGTCCATCACCGCCTGCAGGCACGCCGCCAGGGCGTGGGTGTCGTAGCCGCCCTCGGTGACCAGCACCACGCGGCCTCCGCAGATCTCGTCTGCGACCTCCACCAGGGTCTTGGTGATGCGGGCGAAGCCGGCGGTGCTCATGCGGAGCTGCCCCAGCGGGTCGAGCTCGTGCGCATCGAAGCCGGCGGAGATCATCAGCAGGTCGGGCCGGAACTCGCGAAGCCGCGGCAGCACCTGCGCGGCATAGCGCCCTTTCACGTCGTCGTCGCCCATGCCGATGGTGAGCGGAAGGTTCAGCGTGCAGCCCACGCCGGCGCCGCGGCCGGTTTCGGTGGCGGCCCCGGTGCCCGGATAGAACGGGTACTGGTGCGACGAGACAAACAGGACGGTGGGATCGGCGTAGAACATCCACTGCGTGCCGTTGCCGTGATGCACGTCGTAGTCCACGATGGCCACGCGGGCACAGCCGCGCGCACGGGCGTAGGCGGCTCCCACCGCGATGTTGTTGAAGAGGCAGAACCCCATGGCCTTGTCGGCCTCGGCGTGGTGCCCCGGCGGGCGAACCATGGCGAGAGCGCGCGACCCCGGTACGCCGTCCAGCACCTGGTCCACCGCCGTCAGCACGGCGCCGGCCGCCAGGCGCGCCACCTCGTCCGACTCGGGCGAGGTGAAGGTGTCCTCATCAAGCTTCGTGGCCAGACCGCGGCGCACCGCGATGCTGGCGATGTAGGCCGGGGTATGCACACGCGCCAGGTCTTCGTCACTGGCGGGGCGCGGCTCCACCACCACGCCGCCGCCCTCGGCGAACCGCCGGGCCACCACCTGCATCACCTCGGCGCGCTCGGGCCGCTCGGGGTGGCCGGGCGGCGTGACGTGGTCCACGAAGCGGTCGGAGGTTACGAGGGTCAGGGGCATGGTATTGGGCTTAGGGCTTGGAGCTTGGGGCTTAGGACAGCAGGCGATCGCACTCGGTGCGGCAGGCCGCCAACGCCTGTTCCAGCCGAACCCTCCATTGATCGAGTTCGGCTCCGTCGGCGTCCCTCGGGACGTACAAGGGCTCCCCAATCGACGCCGCCACGGTCGTGAACGGCTTGGGAATCTGCGTCCGGTCCCAGCTGCGAACCGTCCAGTGGGTTGCCGCCTCAGCGTGGAACGGCATCAGGGGGTTGCCCGTGGCCTTGGCCAGCCAGACGGCGCCCGGCTGGGCCACGCCGGCCGGTCCGCGCGGGCCGTCCACCGTGAGCGCCACGCCCTTCGCCTGCACGTCGCGCACCAATTGGCGCAGGGCCGCCGGCCCGCCGCGCGACGTCGACCCGCGCGCCGTGCCATAACCGAAGCGCGTGACGATGCGCGCGATCCACTCGCCATCGTAGTTTTCGCTGGCCATGGCGACGTAGCCGCTGTTGCGGAAATACAGCGTGGCGGGGAGGATGCGCCCATGCCACACCGACAGGATGGGGTGATGACCGGCGGCGCGAATCGCCTCGACGTGCCCGGCGCCGGAGACGCGCCACCGCCAGGTCGACGCGAGCGCCCGCAGCAGCGGATACCCAAGGCCGGCAATCACCGCCACCTCGGCACGCCTGCGCGCCAATTGCCGCCACTCGGGCGCGTCGCTCATCTGCACCAACGTCGCACCCCCGGCACCCCCGGCACCTCACGCACCCAGGCACCTTTAACGACGCTACATGCCGTCGTACTGCGGGCCTTCTCCACCCTCGGGCGGCACCCAGGTAATCACGGCGTACGGGTCCATGATGTCGCAGGTCTTGCAGTGCACGCAGTTCGACGCGTTGATCTGCAGGCGCTTGCCGCCCTGCCCGTTGTCCACCATCTCGTAGACGCCGGCCGGGCAGAACTTCACGCACGGGTAGCCGTACTCGTCGCCGCAGATCGAGTGGCAGACGTCGGTTTGCACCAGCAGGTGCACCGGCTGATCTTCCTCGTGGTGGGTGCCCGAGTAGTGCACGCTGGTGAGCTTGTCGAACGTGACCTTGCGATCGGGCGCCACCTCGTTTGAACCGGCCATCACGTCGCCCTTGGTCATGCCGTAGTAGTTGGCGATCCTCCGCATGCGCGTGTGGCCGGCATGGCCGTGCAGGTCTCCGAGGAATCGCCCACCCGTCAGCATGGCGAGTCCGGCGAAAGCGCTGCCCGCCACCAGGCCGGCGCCAAACGCCTGGTGCACGTTGCGCACCGGGTAGAGCTCGGTCTTGATGGCGCTCCCGTCCACCAGGTCCTTGTAGCGGGCCAGCATCCGCGACGAGGTGTCGCCGGCGCGCACCGCATCGAAGGCCGTCTGCGCGGCCAGCATCCCGCTGCGCATGGCCAGGTGGATGCCCTTCAGTCGTATCGAGTTCACGAAGTTCGCCGCGTCGCCCACGATCAGGCCGCCGTCCACGAAGAGGCGCGGCTGGGTGTTCCAGCCGCCCTCGGGCAGGGCCTTGGCGCCGTAGCGCACCAGGTGCCCGCCCTCGAGGATGCCCGAGATGAACGGGTGCAGCTTGAAGTGCTGGAAGGCCGCGTGGGGATCGAACAGCGGATCGCGATAATCGAGGCCCACGACGAACCCGATCGACAGCCGGCCGTCGGGCATGGCGTAGAGCCAGCTGCCGCCGAACTCCTCTCCACGCAGCGGGTAACCCAGCGTGTGGATCACGGTGCCCGGTTTCAGCCGGTCCTTCGGGATGTCCCACAGTTCCTTGAGGCCAACGGCAAACTGCGCCGGCTGGCTGTGATCGTTGAGCGATAGGGCCTGGGTGAGTTGCTTGGTGAGGTGGCCCCGCACGCCGTCGGCGAAGATGGTGACCTTGGCGTGGATGTCGGCGCCGGCCTCGTAGGCGCCCTTCGGCTTGCCGTCCTTGCCGATGCCGCGGTCGCCCGTGCGGACACCGATCACGCGCGTGCCGTCGTAGAGCACCGACTGGCCGGCAAAGCCCATGAACAGGTCGATGCCGGCGGCCTCCACCTGCCCGGCCAGCCACTTGGTGAACTGGCTGAGCGAGATGATGTAGTTGCCGTGGTTCTGGAAGGGCGGCGGCGTGATGGGCAGCCGGAACTTCTTTTCGGGGCTCAGGAAATAGATGTTGTCTTCGTGCACCGGCGAGGCCAGCGGCGCGCCCTTGGCCTCGAAGCCGGGGATGAGCTCGGCCAGCGCGGAGGGATCCAGCAGGGCGCCCGACAGCGAGTGGGCCCCGGCTTCGCGGCCCTTCTCGACCACGGCAATCGACAGCGGCTCGCCGCCCTGCTGCTTCTGTAACTGCGCCAGGCGCAGCGCCGCGGACAGGCCGGCCGGGCCCCCGCCGACAATCAGGACGTCAACTTCGAGCGTCTCGCGAGACATCCGTCAGCCCCCAAGCCCTAAGCCGTAAGCCCTAAGCCTTCTGCAACTCCGCAATCAACGCCGGGGCAATCTCGAACAGGTCGCCCTGGATGCCGTAGTCGGCCACCTCGAAGATGGGCGCGTCGGCGTCCTTGTTGATGGCCACAATCGTCCGGGATCCCTTCATGCCCACCAGGTGCTGGATGGCGCCGGAGATGCCGACCGCGACGTAGAGCTTCGGCGCCACTGTCTGGCCCGAGCTGCCAATCTGACGTTCCATCGGCAGCCAGCCGTTGTCGCAAATCGGCCTCGAGGCCGCCAGCTCGGCGCCGAACGCCTTCGCCAGGTCCTGGACTACCGCCAGGTTCTCCTGCGTCTTGATGCCGCGGCCCACCGCGACGATGCGCTCGGCCTGCGAGAGGTCCACGGCCTGCTTGGCCTCCTGGAACGGGGCCTCGGCCTTCTGGCGCAGCTTGGCCGTGTCGATCGTCACCTCCTGCGCCGCGACGGGAGCCGCCGCGGTGCCCTTCTGCGCGGCATCCGCGCGGAAGGCGCCGATCTGGATGGTCACGAAGTGGGGGGCGGGCCCCTGCGGCACGACGTCGGCCACGAGCTTCCCCTGAAACATCGGGCGCGCAAACGTGACGGCGCCGCCCACCGAACGGATGGCGGTCACGTCGGTCACCAGCGCGCGGTCGAGTCGCGCCGCCAGGGCCGGCGAGAAGTCGCGGGTCTGGTAGGTGTGCGGCAGCAGCACGTAGGCAGGCGAGGTCTGCTCCACCACCTGCTGCAGCGCCAGCACGAACGCGTCGGGCGTATACGAGGCCAGCGCGGCGTCCTCGACGGTGAGCACCCGCGCCACCGCGGCCTGTGCGAGCTCGGCGGCCACGGAGGCCGCGCCCGGGCCGGCCACGGTCACGGTCACCGGGATGGTGCCGCCCGAGAGCTGCTGGGCGGCGGCGATGGTCTCCCAGCTCGCGCGGTTCAGCTTGCCGTCTTTTTGTTCGGCGATGACGAGAATCATAGGACCCGAGCCTCTTCGCGCAGCCTGCGCACCAGTTCCTTGGCCGCTTCGGCGGGCGCCCCGCCGATCATCACGGTCTGCTTCGACTTCTGCGGCGCGGAGAGCGCCACCACCTTGAGCCGCGGCGCCAGCCCGGCCGGCGGGGCCACCTTGGCAATTTCCTTCTTCTTCGCCGCCATGATGCCCTTCAGCGTGGCGTAGCGCAGCTGGTTGATGCCGCTCTGGATGGTCAGCAGCGCCGGCAGCGGCATGGTGGCGTACTGAAACCAGCCGCCCTCGAGCTCTCGCTTCACCTTGAGCGAACCGGCTTGCCCCGGGCCGGCCGACGGTTCGACGAGCACTTCCATGATGATCGTGGAATGCGGGATGCCCAGCTTCTCGGCCAGCACGGGGCCGAACTGCGCGTGCCCCTGGTCGTCGGATTGGAGGCCCGTGAGGATGAGGTCGAACTGCTGCTCGGCCATCGCGGGCGCCAGGGCGGCCGCGGCCGTGAAGGCATCGGCGGCCCCGAGGGCCTCGTCCTCCACGTGCAGCGCGCGGTCGGCGCCGCGGGCCAGGGCCTCGCGGATCACCTGCTGCACGCGGGCCGGGCCGGCCGAGCACACCACCACCTCGCCGCCGTGCTTCTCGCGCAGCCGCAGGCTCTCCTCCAGCGCATAGGCGTCGGGCTCGTTCATCTCGTAGCTCACGTCCTGGTCGCGCACCCACGCCTTGTCGTCGGTCAGGCGGGGTTGCCACTCACGCGTGGGCACTTGCTTGATGCAGACAGCGATTTTCATAAGAACGTACAGGCCACAGAGGCACAGAGACACAGAGGATCTCTAATGGCTCGGCGGCGCCCCCAGGTTCATGAATCGATATGACCTTCTCTGTGTCTTGGTGTCTCTGTGGCCCGTGCGTCCTCAGGCCTCGTATTTCTTGAACATCAACGCCCCGTTGGTGCCGCCGAATCCGAACGAGTTCGACAGGGCGTAGCGGATGGGCATCTCGCGCGCCACGTGCGGCACGTAGTCGAGGTCGCAGCCCTCGTCGGGGTGGTCCAGGTTGATCGTGGGCGGCACCTTCTGGTGGAACACCGACAGGGCCGTGATGCCGGCCTCAATGCCGCCGGCCGCGCCCAGCGTGTGCCCGGTCATCGACTTGGTCGACGAGATGGCCAGCTTGTACGCGTGGTCGCCAAAGGCCCGCTTGATGGCCGTGGTCTCGATGCGGTCGTTGTGAGGGGTGGAGGTGCCGTGGGCGTTGATGTAGTCCACGTCGCACGGCGCGATGCCCGCCGACTCGATGGTGGCCGTCATCACGCGGACCGCGCCGTCGCCGTCTTCCGACGGGGCGGTCATGTGGTACGCGTCGCCCGACATGCCGTAGCCCACCATCTCGGCGTAGATGCGCGCGCCGCGGCGCCGGGCCATCTCGAGCTCCTCGAGCACCAGGATGCCCGACCCCTCGCCCAGCACGAAGCCGTCGCGGTCCTTGTCGAAAGGCCGGCTGGCATGTTCCGGGTCTTCGTTCCGGGTTGACAGCGCGCGGAGGGCGGCAAACCCGCCCACGCCCATCGCGCACACGGCCGCCTCGGCACCGCCCGCGATCATCGCGTCGGCGGCGCCGCGCTTGATGATCTCGAACGCGTCGCCGAGGGCGTGCGCCGAGGCCGTGCACGCCGTGCAGGTGGCCGAATTGGGGCCCTTGGCGCCAAACCGGATCGACACCTGGCCCGAGGCGAGGTTGATGATGGCCGCCGGGATGAAGAACGGCGAGATCTTGCGGGGCCCGCCTTCGAGGAACGCCCGGTGCTCGCGCTCGATCGTCGTGAACCCGCCGATGCCCGACGCGATGAATACGCCGACCCGGTTGGCAATCTCCGGCGTCACTTTCAGTCCCGAGTCGTCCATCGCGTACTGGGACGCCGCGATGGCGAACTGGATGAAGATGTCCATCTTCTTCAGTTCTTTCTTCTCGATGAACTGGAGCGGGTCGAAGCCCTTCACCTCGCCCGCGAACCGCGCCGCGAATCCGGTCGCGTCGAAGCGCGTGATCGGGCCAATGCCGCTCGTGCCCGCGCACAGCGCATCCCAGTTTGCCTGGGCGCCGATTCCGACCGGCGACACCAGGCCAACTCCGGTTACCACCACTCGCCTGCTCAACGTAACCTCCGTCCGCCGGGCGGCCGCGGCCGCCTTACTTCTTCTTGGCGTGCGACTCGATGTAGTCGACCGCTTCCTTGACGCGCGTGATCTTCTCCGCTTCCTCGTCAGGAATCTCAATGCCGAACTCTTCTTCGAACGCCATCACGAGCTCGACGGTGTCGAGTGAGTCGGCGCCCAGGTCGTCCACGAACGACGCATCCGGCGTCACTTCTTCTTCGTCGACGCCCAGCTGCTCCACGATGATGCTTTTAACCTTGTCGGCAACGGCCACGTGTCCCTCCCTACATGTACATCCCGCCGTTGACGGCGAGAACCTGACCAGTAATATACGACGCCTCGTCCGACGCCAGGAAGCCGACAGCGGCGGCAATGTCGGCGGGCGTGCCCATCCGTCCGAGCGGAATCTGCGCCGCCCAGTCGGTCTTGGCCCCTTCGGTGAGCGCCCGGGTCATGTCGGTCTCGACCAGGCCCGGCGCCACCACGTTCACCGTCACCTGGCGCGACGCCACTTCGCGCGCCAGGGCCTTGCAGAACCCGATGAGGCCGGCCTTCGAGGCCGCGTAGTTCGCCTGGCCGGCGTTGCCCATCTGCCCCACCACCGAGCTCACGGCGATGATGCGGCCCGACCGCTGCCGGATCATCGGCTTGAGCGCGGCCTGGCACACCGTGAACGCCGCCGTGAGGTTGGTGGCAATCACCTCGTCCCAGTCGGACCGCTTCATCCGCAGCATCAACCCGTCGCGCGTGATGCCGGCGTTGCTCACCACGATGTCCACCCTGCCGTGCCGCTCGATCGTGTCGGCGAACAGCGCCTCCACCATCGACCCGTCGGTGACGTCGGCCGAAAATACGGTCGCCGCGCCGCCGGCCGCCGTGATGGCCCCCGCCGTCGCATCCGCGTTGGCGCCGCGCGCCACGCACACGACCTTGGCGCCGCCCGCCGCCAGGCGCTCCGCAATCGCGCGCCCGATGCCGCGGGACGCACCCGTCACAATCGCAACCTTGCCGTCGAACTGTCCCATCGCAGGTAGCGGCCTCACGCCGGGGTGAACAGGGCCTCGACCGCCGCGAGGCCTTCCGGCCCCGAGACGTTCAGGATGGTGGCGTCGCGGGCGATCTTCTTCACCAGGCCAGACAGCACGGCACCCGGACCTACTTCAACATATGCGGTGACGCCCTCAGACGCAAGGCGCCGCACCACATCTTCCCACCGGACGGGCGACGACACCTGCCGAATCAGCGCCTCGATGGCCTCGGGAGCCGTCCGCTTCGGCTGCGCGTCGACGTTGGCCACCACCGGCACGTTGGGCGCGCGCGACGCCACGGCGCGCAGTTCGGGCGCCAGGCGCTCTTCGGCCGGCTTCATCAGCGCGCAATGGAAGGGCGCGCTCACCTGCAGCGGGATGGCCCGCTTGGCGCCCAGGGCCCTGGCGCGTTCGCCGGCGCGCGCCACGGCCGCGGCCGTGCCGGCAATCACCACCTGCCCCGGCGCGTTCAGGTTGGCCGGGCTCACCACCTCACCCTCGGCGGCCTCCTGGCAGGCCTGCGTCACGCCGGCCTCGTCGAGGCCCAGGATGGCGGACATGGCCCCCTGGCCCACCGGCACCGCCTCCTGCATGTACCGCCCGCGGTTGCGAACCAGCCGCACCGCGTCGGCAAACGCCAGCGTCCCGGCCGCCACGTGCGCCGAGTACTCGCCCAGGCTGTGGCCCGCGACAAAGGCCGGCCTGAACCCGCGCGAGTCAAGCAGCCGCCACACGGCCACGCTCATCGTCAGGATGGCCGGCTGCGTGTTTTCGGTGAGGGTCAGCGTGTCCGCAGGGCCGCGGAAAATGAGCTCGCTCAACGGCTCGCCGAGCGCCGCGTCGGCCTCGGCAAACGTCTGCGCGCAGATCGGGAACTGGTCGGCCAACGCCTGTCCCATCCCCACCGCCTGCGACCCCTGTCCGGGGAATACGAATGCAATCACGACTCGGTCACCGTGTGACGTTCCATCTCCTGGCGCACGCGCCCCACCATGTCGTGGGCCGCCATTCGTGACGCCATCGCCACGGCGTTGCGCACGGCCTTCACCGACGAGCGCCCGTGCCCGACGATGCAGAGGCCGGCCACGCCGAGCAGGGGCGCGCCGCCAAACTCCGAGTAGTCCACGCGCTTCCGGAACCTCCGGAACGCGCGCCGCGACAGCAGGTACCCCACCTGGCTCGAGAACGTGCTTTGCAGTTCCTCGCCCAGCAGGTCTTCCACCATCTCCACCAGGCCCTCGCTCAACTTGAGCGCCACGTTGCCCGTGAAGCCGTCGCACACCACCACGTCGGCCTCGCCCGAGAAGATCCCGCGGGCTTCGACATTGCCGATAAACGCCAACGTGGAGGCCTTTAACAACCGATGGGCTTCGCGCGTGAGCTCGTTGCCCTTCGTCTCTTCCTCGCCGACCGACAGCAGCCCCACGCGGGGCCGCGTCAGCCCGGTGTTCACCCGCGCGTAGACCGACCCCATCACGCCAAACTGCAGCAGGTGGGCCGGACGACATTCCACGGTGGCGCCGGCATCCAGCAACACCGCCGACCCCTGCCGCGTGGGCACCGTCGGCGCCAGCGCGGGCCGGTCCACGCCCGGCAGCATGCCGAACGCGGCGTGCGCCGCCACCACCGTGGCACCGGTATGCCCGGCGCTGAACAGGGCGGCCGCATGGCCCGCGGCCACGTGCTCGGCCGCCACCCGGATGGAGGCCCCGGGCTTGCGGCGCAGCGCCTGCGTGGGCGACTCGGCCATGTCCACCACGTCGGGCGCGTCGATTACCCGCACGTCCAGGGCATCGGCGTCAGGATGCCGCGCCAGCTCGGCGCGCACCCAATCGGTCCGCCCGACCAGGTCGATGCCAAGCCCGAGATGCCGCGCCGCGGCCAGCGCGCCGTCCACTGGGCGCGACGGCGCATGGTCGCCACCCATCGCGTCAACCGCGATGCGCATGGGCTATTGGTTTCGTCGAAGGGCGCGGCCGGACACCGCACCTAGTCTTCGTTGACGGGACGGACCTGGCGCGCGCGGTAGAAGCCGCAGTAGGCGCACACGCGGTGCGCCGCCTTCGGCTCTCCGCACTGCGGGCACGCGCCAGGCGTGGTGGCCTTCAGCGCGTCATGGGTGCGGCGCTTGCGACCGCGGGTCTTCGAGTGTCGGCGTTTTGGATTAGGCATCGTCTTGCTTCCGATTCGTGATCAACGTCTTCAAACCAGCCATCCGCGGATCTTCCCAGTGCGGGTTACAGTCGCACGGGACGAGATTCCGGTTCGTCCCGCACTGGGGGCACAGGCCCTGGCAGTCGGGCCGGCACAGCGGCTTCATCGGCAGCGCCAGATAAAACTGCTCCCGCAGCATCTCACCGAGGTCAATCTGCTCGTCGCGATAGAACGTCATCGCCACGTCGTCGTCGGCCACCTCGGCCTCTTCCCCGTCCGGCACGTCGGCCATCCCGGTGGCGGCCGGCAAGTACCGGAGGTCGAACTCCCGATCCACCGGCAGCGCAAACGGCTCCACGCACCGGCTGCAGTCCAGCTCTAATTGCGACTGGACGGTCCCCACCAGGCGGAACCGGTCGTGATCCTTGTGAATCACCATCCGGAGCACCACCGGGGCGGTGACGCGATATTCCTCGCCCCCTCCCGCAAACGCGGCCGGTTCATAGGTCCGATTGAACTCGGTCTCGGCGTGACGAAAATGGGACAGTTCGAGGCGCATGGCCACCCTACCAGGCAACCCTAAAGGGTTGCCGTCACGTCACTTGCAAGAATTCCAGCGCAAGGACAGACTTTTCAGTATACCACGCGCGGTCCGACCCAGGGCTTGGGGATGAAGAGGCGCTCGAAAAGATCCACCGCGTAGCGGTCGGTCATGCCGGCCACGAAGTCCTGGGCCGCCACATCCACCCCCTCGGCGGCGATGGTCCGGGTATCGAGGAATTCCTCCGGGCGTTGCCGGATCTTTTCCCACAGCCCCCCCAGGATGCCCTCGGCCTTGGCGAATTCGGCCGTGGCAATCTGGTTCTCGTAAACCGCCTCGAACAGGAAGCTGCGGAGCGCGAGCAGCGCGTCGAGCACCGGCTCGCTCATCCGGATCTCGGTGAGCCCGCCCGCCAGCGTCTGGTGCACCACGTCGGTCACCAGCCGCCCAATACGCTCCGAGGATGAGCGACCCAGCAGCTCCACCGCCGCCCGGGGAAGGCTGGCCTCCTGCAGGATGCCCGCCCTCACCGCGTCGTCGATGTCGTGATTGACGTAGGCCACGATGTCGGCGACGCGGGCCACCTGGCCCTCGATGGTGCTGGCGCGGTGCTCGGGCGGGGCCCCCACGGGAAGGCCGTTCTTGCCCTTGGAGTGCCGCGCGATGCCGTCGCGCACCTCCCACGTGAGGTTGAGCCCCTCGCGGCTGTTCTCGAGCACGTCCACGATGCGCAGGCTCTGCTCGTAGTGGTTGAACTCGCCGGGCACCAGCGCGTTGAGCACCCGCTCCCCGGCATGGCCGAACGGGGTGTGCCCAAGGTCGTGGCCGAGCGCGATGGCCTCGGTGAGTTCCTCGTGCAGGTGCAGCACCTTGGCGATGGTGCGGGCTATCTGCGACACCTCCAGCGTGTGGGTCAGCCGCGTGCGGTAGTGGTCGCCCGCCGGCGAGAAGAACACCTGCGTCTTGTGCTTCAGGCGCCGGAAGGCCTTGGTGTGGATGATGCGATCGCGGTCACGCTGGAATGACGGGCGAATCGGGTCTTCGGCCTCCGGCTTGAGGCGACCCTTTGTCTGGTCGCTCTTGGCCGACTGCGCAGCCAGGATCTCGTGTTCGCGGGCTTCGAGCTGTAGGCGAATGGAGGGGTTGGCCGAACTCATCTACCCCATTATCGCCGACCCTTCGACTCGTCGCTCAGGGCTGCGAGAAAGCTTGTTCCATGCGCCAATGGCGAGACGCCGAACACGGCGGCCAGTGTCTGTCCGAGGTCGGCGAACGTCTCGCGCGTGCCAAGATCGACGAGGGTCCGCACGCCGGCGCCGGTGGCCAGCAGCGGCACGTACTCGCGCGAGTGGTCGGTGCTGGGCGTCGTGGGATCGTTCCCGTGGTCGGCGGTGATGATGAGCAAATCGTCGTGGCGTAGTTTTGGCAGCAACGCGGCCAGCCTCTCGTCGAACCGCTCCAGGTTCGCCGCATAGCCTGCCGGGTCGTTCCGGTGCCCGTAGAGCGTGTCGAAGTCCACAAGGTTGGCGAAGATGAGGCCTCGGGGCTGGCTGGCCATGGCGGCCTCCACGCGATCCATGCCCTCGGCATCGCTCTTGGTCGGATGCGACGTGGTGATGCCTCGCCCCGCAAAGAGGTCGGCCACCTTGCCAATGGCGGTCACCACCTGGCCGGAGGCGGTGAGACGGTCGAGCAGCGTGTCGGCCAGCGGCGGCATCGCGTAATCGTGTCGGTTCGACGTGCGCCTGAAGGCCCCCGGCTGCCCCACGAAGGGCCGTGCAATCACGCGGCCCAGCCCCAGGCCCTGCACCGTGAGCTCGTAGGCCACCGCGCACCAATCGTAGAGCAGGGGCACCGGCACCATCTGCTCGTGCGCGGCAATCTGGAACACGCTGTCGGCCGACGTGTAGACGATGGGAAAGCCCGTCTCGAGGTGGCGGGGGCCGAGTTCGTCGATGATGGCCGTGCCCGACGCGACGACGTTGCCCAGCGAGCGCCGGCCGATGCGCGCCTCGAACGCGGCAATCACCTCCAGCGGAAATCCGTTTGGAAACGTCGGAAAGGGCTTGTCGAGGACAAGGCCCATCAGCTCCCAGTGGCCGGTGACCGAATCCTTGCCGGCCGATCGCTCGGCCATGCGGCCGAAGGCGGCGGCAGGCGCGGCGGGCCCGGCCAGGCCGGGGAGCGGCGCCAGGCGCGACAGGCCCATGGCCGCGAGGGTTGGGATGTTCAGCGGGACGCCGGCGGCGATGTTGCCGAGCGTGTGGCTGCCCTCGTCCCCGTACAGTGCGGCATCGGGCAACTCGCCGATGCCCACGCTGTCGAGCACGATGACGATGGCGCGAGCGAACACGCCTCAGGGGTGGTGCGACGAGAAGTAGTTGGGCACGCTGCGCGGCGTGCGAATGGTCGCAATCGCGTGCTTGAAGATCAGGTGGTCCATTCCGGCGTGTTCGACGATCAACGCAAAACGATCGAAGTTCTTGATGCGGGCCTCAAACTCGCGGCCGTCCACCAGGTGCACGGTCACGGGGAGCTTTTCCCGGCGGGCATAGTTCAAGAACACATCCTGGATGTTCGGGGCGCCAGTTTTGGCTTCGGGTATCGGCGACATATCTCCCGCCCTTCACGAAAGACTCAATAGACCCCGTTCGGCCAGCATGTAGATCACGCCGGACTGCACGTCGGGCGACGCACCGGATCCTTCAAACCATACAAGGTTAGGCTCTTTCTTGAACCAGATCAACTGGCGTCGCGCGTAGCGGCGGTTCTCCTGCGCGATCAGCGCGCGCGTGGCGGCCTCGTCGCGCACGCCCCGAAGGTGCTCCAGGGCCTGCCGATACACCAGGCCGCCGAACGGCCTGGCGGCGGGCGGCACACCCCGGGCCAGCAGGCCCCGCATCTCGTCGAGCAGGCCGGCGGCGAACTGCTCGTCGACCCGGCGAGCCAGGCGCTCGGCCAGCCATTCCGCAGGCATTCGCAGGGCCACGGCGGTCACCTGCACATCCGGGTCGAGGGGCGACACCGTGTCCTCGAAGTGCCGGGTGAGGGGCCGCCCGGTCTGGAAGTAGACCTCGAGGGCGCGAATCAGGCGCTTGCGGTCGCGCGGCTGGATGCGCTCGGCCGACGGGGAGTCCACCCGCCGCACGATGCGGAAGAGGGCTTCCACGCCATGCCGGTCGGCCAGCCGATCGAGCCGGGCCCGAAGCGCCGCGTCCTTGCCCGGCCCAGGAAACAGGCCGCGCGTCAGCGCCCGGTAGTAGAAGCCGGTACCGCCCACCAGGATGGGCAGGCGCCCGCGCGCGTGGATGTCGCGCACCGCGGCGGCGGCGTCGCGGGCGAAATCGGCTGCCGTGTACTCGCCGGTGGGCTCGACAATATCAATCAGGTGGTGCGGCACGCCGCGCCGCTCGGCGAGCGGCACCTTGTCGGTGCCGATGTCGAAGCCACGGTACACCGCCGTGGAATCGCAGTTGATGATCTCGCCGCCGAACCGCTCGGCAATGGCCAGGCCAAGCGCGCTCTTCCCGGTGGCGGTCGGCCCCAATATGGCGATGAGTGGCTTCACAGAACCTGTCGAACCCGTCGAACCCGTCGAACCTGTAGAACCTGTAGAACCTGTAGAACCCGTAGAACCTGTAGAACCCGTA
>CAYJPQ010000051.1:0-24377 GCA_964372085.1 uncultured Bifidobacteriaceae bacterium
GGCGCCGCCGCGTTCCTCGCGCGCGTGCGCGCCCTCGGCGGCAAGATTGCCATCGTCACCAACCGCCTACAGTCGCAGTGTGCCGACACGGCGGCCGTGTTCGAGAAGCACGCGCTGGTGTACGACGCGATGCTGTGCCGGCCCAACGGAAGCCCGTCCGACAAGAACCCGCGCTTCGAGGCCGTGGCGGCCGGCAAGTCTCCCGCGAGCGCGTCGCCCCTCAACGTGGTGGCGTTTGTGGGCGACAACATTCAGGACTTCCCGAAGCTGACCCAGGCGGTGAAGGCGGGCGGCGAGGCGGCGTTAGCGGAGTTTGGCGTGCGCTTCTTCGTGTTGCCCAACCCGATGTACGGATCGTGGGAGTAGTCCCCGCGAATCGGGCCTGAGCTAGGGAGCCCCGGCCTCGTTCAGGGCGCGACAGATGCGGACGAGGTCTGTCGAAGGATCGTGGGCCAGCTTATCTCAGGGTCGTGGCACGCTGGCCCAGAGCGCCCGTAACAGGTCGTCGGCATCGCGGCCCGCGCAAAGGCCCGGCCGCCTTCCGCACTTCAGCTATCAAGGCCTCCACGCCAATTTCTTCACGATCCGCACCCACAACCGCCAACCGGCATTCGGCGACTTTGCCTTCGGCGCACTTGCGGTTGAGCAATTTCTGCAGCAAGCCGCTGCGCGCAAAGAGTGGAAACCTTGGTGGTAAGCCCCAGGCAACCCTAAAGGGTTGCCTCCACCGGGTTTGATCATCTGTGTTTCATCTGTGGCTAGAAAACATCAACCATCCGTGGCCCGAGCACGTCCATCCGCGGCTTGACGCCAAGCCCGGGCGCCGTGCTCGCTTTCATGAATCCCCGCTCGCGCTGCGGCGCACCTTCGGCCGTGCTCACCGTCACGTAGCTGTTGAAATCGGTGGCCGTGAAGCGCAGCGCCTCGGGCGTGCTGTGGGCCAGGTGGGCGATGGCCGCCGTGGTGATGTCGCCTCCCCAGCTGTCTTCCAGCGTCATGGCGATGCCCATCGACACGCACAGGTCGCGCGCCTGCCGCGTCCGCGTGAGGCCGCCCAGCTTGCTGATCTTCAGGTTCACCACGTCCATGGCCAGGTCGGCCCGGCCGCGCAGCAGCATCTCCAGGCTGTCGATGTTCTCGTCCAGGACGAAGGGCTGGTCAATCTGGCGCCGCACCGCGAGGCATTCATCGTAGGTGAGGCAGGGCTGCTCGATGTACACGTCCACGTCGCGCACCGCGCGCGCCACGCGGATGGCCTCGTGCTGTGTCCACCCCGTGTTGGCGTCGGCCACCAGCCGGTCGGTGGGCAGCAGCGCCGCCCGTACCGCGCGGATGCGCTCGATGTCGGTGTCGGGATCGCCGCCCACCTTCAACTGGAAGCGCGTGTAGCCCTCGGCGCGATACCCGGCCACCTTCGCCGCCATCGCGTCTGGCGACTCCTGTGAGATGGCGCGGTACAGGCGAACCGCCTCGCCGTAGCGCCCGCCAAGCAGCGTGCACACCGGCAGACCCGTGGCCTGTCCCAGGATGTCCCAGCAGGCGATGTCGATGCCCGACTTCACGTACGGGTGGCCCTTGAGGGCCGCGTCCATCACGTGATTGAGCCGCGTGATCTCGCGCGGGTCCTCGCCGATCAAGTGCGGCCCGAGCTCGCGGAGCCCGGCGCGCACGCCCTCGGCATAGGCCGGCAGGTAGAAAGGCCCGAGCGGGCACACCTCGCCGTACCCCACGAGGCCCTCGTCTGTCTCGACGCCGACGATGGTGCTGTCGAAGACGGTGACGGACTTGCCGCCCGACCAGTTGTAGCGGCCCTCGCGGAGCGGCAGTTCCACGCGGTGTGCGAAGATACGCGCAATTCTCATTGCGCCCCCGCCAGTCTCTTGAACGCCGCGTCGGTCACCGCTGCCACGCGAGCATGAGGCCGAAGAGGCCCGCGTCTGTGCGGCGCCCCAATCCCAGCTCTTGCCGCACGGCGTTCTCGCGCTGGATGGCGCAGGCCTCGCGGGCGCGCTGTCCCGGCGCCGGGTCGGCACATTGTCCCGAGAGGTCGCCGGCCAGCAGGTAGGGCACCGCGTGGCCGTAGACCTCGTGGATGACGATACGATCGAGGTCTGCCTCCAACTCCATCGGCAGGGAGTTTCTCTGCACGTGCACCCGCTCCAGCAGCGGCACGTTGATCACCACCAGCACCGTGTCCACCAGCGACGCACCGTTGGTGACAGGCGTCACCTCGGCCAGCACGGTGGGATCGAAGGCGGCGCGCCGGGTGCGCTGGGCGTCGGTGACCACCACCTGGTCTGGCGTCAGCACCAACGCGCGGCGGCCGCTGTGCTGAACCGCCTCGAGGGCCTCGCGAAAGCGCGCGCTGCCGCGGCTGATGCGATCCAGGCTCTCGCGCAGGAAGGCATCGTGCGTGAGGACAGGGGTGGGGCCTTGTGCCGCCGACGGCACCACGCTGCAAAGGGTTGCGAACACCGCGCAAAGGAAAGAGCGGCCCATGACTTTCCTGTGACGGTAAAGTTAATTCCGCGTTAATTCAAGTAAACTTTTCCGCGGCCGGCCGCTTTTGCTCCTCCGGGTCTTTCAGGGATAATCCGCCCAATATGCGACTTCATCGGTTCTTCGCGATGGTTGGGGTGGCCCTGGCCTCGTGGGGTACTTTCGCCCAGACCCCCGACCTTCGCACGCGCGCCGAAACCTCCAACCACGAAGAGACCAGCACCTCGGATGACGTGCAGCGCATCGTGGCGGGGCTGGCCTCGTCGAGCCCGCTCGTTCACACCGCGAGCTTCGGCAAGACCGAGGAGGGCCGCGATCTCCCGATGATGGTGATCTCGAGTCCCCGCGTGCTGACGCCCTTGGCCGCGCGGAAGTTGGGCCGGCCCATCGTGTTCGTGCAGGCCAACATCCACGGCGGCGAGGTGGAAGGGAAAGAGGCCATCCTGATGCTGGCCCGTCGCCTGGTGTCGGGCGACATGAGGCCGCTCGCCAAGCAGCTTGTGATCATCATCGCGCCCAACTACAACGCCGACGGCAACGACAAGGTGAGCGTGCAGAACCGCACGTCGCAAAACGGCCCGGTGGCCGGCGTCGGCACGCGCGAGAACGGCAAGGGCCTGGACCTCAATCGCGACTACGTAAAGCTGGAGAGCGCCGAGGCGCGCGCGCTCGTGGGGCTGATAAACCGGTGGGACCCGCACGTGCTGGTGGATCTGCACACCACCAACGGGTCGTACCACGGCTTTCACCTCACCTATTCGCCCATCCTCAATCCCAACGCCGATTCGCGGCTCATCGACTTCTCGCGCGATCGCTTTCTGCCGGCCGTGCGCAAGGCCGTGGCCGACAAGCACCGGTTCCGCACCTACTATTACGGCAACTTCGCGCCCGAGGGCGGCGGCCGCGAGAGCTCGCGCGTGGATCCCGCCAACCCGGGCAACACCACGTGGCGCACCTTCGATCATCGTCCCCGCTTCGGCAACAACTACGCGGGCCTGCGCAATCGCATCGCCATCCTGTCTGAGGCGTACAGCTACCTCGACTTCAAGGGCCGCGTCGACGTGACCGCGGCCTTCGTGGAGGAGATCTTCAACGCCGCGGCCGCCAACGCCCGGCGCATCCTCCAGATCACCGCGCAGGCCGACCGCGTGTTGACGGCTCCGCCCACGTCGCGTGCCACGCAGCTCGGCGTGGAGTTCCAGGTTCGGGCGCTGCCGAACCTGGTGGACATCCTGGTGGGCGACGTCACGAAGCAACGCAACCCGCGGTCGGGCAAGGAGATGCTGCAGATGACCGGCATGGCGGCGCCCGTGAAGATGAAGGACTACGGCGTCTTTGCGGCCACCAGCACGCGCACGCTGCCGCGCGGGTGGCTGATCCCGAAGGCACACGCCGAGAACGGCCGCATGGCGGCGGCCCTCGAGCGGTTGAAGTGGCACGGCATCAAGGTGGAGACGGTCGGCGCCGAGTCGCGGGTGCTCGTGGAGCGGTTCCTGATTGGCGACGTGGTGCGGGCCGAGCGCGCGTTCCAGGGCCACCGTGAAACGCGCCTCAGGGGCGCCGTGCAGAAGGCGCAGCTCTCCGTTGCCCCGGGCGCCCTCTACGTGCCCGCCAACCAGCCGCTGGCGCGCCTGGCGTTCTACCTGCTAGAGCCTGAGAGCGACGATGGGTTCGTCGCATGGAACATCATCAGCGAAGGCCTCGCGGCGGGCGAGACGTACCCGATCTACCGCGTTACGAGCGCCACCGGGCTCCGCTTATTTGAATAGGTTCACAGGTTCAGGGGTTCACGGGTTCAGGGGTTCAGGGGTTCAGGGGTTCAGAGGTTCAGAGGTTCAGGGGTTCCGAACCCGTGAACCCGTGAACCTCTGAACCCCTGAACCTCTGAAGCCCTGAACCCGATTAGCGAATCGCAATCTGGTACAACCGCGGCCACTTCTTCCCCGTGACGAAGATGCGCTTGCCTGCCGTGTCGTAGGCGATGCCGTTCATCACGTCGGCCGGGGGCATGCGTTGGCTGCGGGGCCACAGCGTGTCGAGGTTGATCCAGCCGGTCACCACGCCCGTCGCCGGCTGGATGCGGACGATGCGATCGGTGGTCCAGACGTTGGCCCAGATCTCGCCTTCCACCCATTCCAGCTCGTTCAGTTGCGAGACGGGCGCGCCGCCGCTCGTGACCTTCAACGTGCGCCCGGGCGCCAGCGTCTTCGGATCCAGGAAGGTCAACGTGTCTGACCCGTCGCTCATCACAAGTCGAGCCGCGCCGTCGTAGGCGAGGCCCCAGCCTTCGGTGTGGTACGGGAAGGTGCGCCGCTTGGCGAACGTCTTGCGGTCGTACACGAACCCCAGGCGGTGCTGCCACGTCAGCTGGACGAGCGCGTCGCCCACAAGCGCCAGGCCCTCCGCGAAGTACGGCTCGGGCACCTTCAGCTGCTGCAGCACGCGGCCGGTGGCGATCTCCACCCGGCGAAGCGTCGATTCGCCCTGCAGGCCCGTGCTCTCGAAGAGCTCGCCGTCGGCGTAGACCAGTCCCTGCGTGAACGCGGTGATGTCGTGGGGATAGGTGGCCACCACGCGAAACCCCTGGACAGGCGCGGCCAGGCGCTGCCGGGTGACAACTGGGGCGGTGCTCAACACGGTGATCGCAGCGATGGCAGCAAAACCAAGCCTCATGGGGTCTGACCCCTTACACTTATCACATGGCCGAGACGCCGCTCGACGCGGGACCGCTGGTCACCGGCCCCTGGCTCGTCCGCCTGCGGTGGGCCAGCGTGCTCGCCCAGGCCATCGCGGTGGGCGTGGCCGCGTGGGTGGTTGGGCTGGCGCTGCCCATCGCGCCCATCGCCCTGCTCATCGGCCTGCTGGCCGGCAGCAACGTGGTGCTGGGGTGGCGCATGGCGCACGGGCGGCCCGCCGCGCCTCGATTGTTCGGGTGGGTGCTGGTGGGCGACGTCACCCTGCTCACCGCGCTGTTGTGGCTCACCGGCGGGTCGTCCAACCCGTTCACCGCGGTGTACCTGGTGCACATCGCGCTGTCGGCCGTCACGCTGGGCGCGCGGTGGACCTGGGTGATCACGGCCACCTCGGTGCTGGGTTACGCGGTGATGTTCCTGGCCGGCCCGCAGCCGGCGCCGGCGATGGACCCGGTCACCGGCCTGCCCACCCACGACATGACCGGCCACCTGGGCGGCATGTGGGTGGCGTTTGTCTCGGCCGCGGTGCTGATTGGCTACTTCGTCACGCGCGTGCGCGAGGCGCTGGATGCGCGCGAGCGCGAGCTGGCCGAGGCCCGCCGCCTGGGTGCGGCGCGCGAGCGCCTGGCGTCGCTCACCACCCTGGCCGCCGGCGCGGCCCACGAGCTGGCCACGCCCCTGGCCACCATCGCCGTGGCCTCGCAGGAATTGGTGCACGCGGTGGAGCAGGACCCCGCCCAGTCGGACCTGGCCGAGGACGCGCGCCTCATTCGCGCGCAGGTGGAGCGATGCCGGCAGATTCTCGACCACATGAGCGGCCGCGCCGACGCCTCCGTGGTGGACCCGCCCGCGCCCATCGACGCCGCCGCGGTGATCCAGTCGGCCATCAAGGCCTTGCCGGCCGCCGCCGCCGCCCACGTGCGCGTGCAAGTGAGGGCGCCGCTGCCCGCCGTGCGCCTGCCCCGCGTGGGCCTGGCACGCGCGCTCACCATGCTGCTCGAGAACGCGCTCGACGCCTCGCCCGGGGGCGCGCCGGTCGACATCGAGGTCTGCGCCACCGGCCGTCTCGTGCGGTTCGCCGTACGCGACGAGGGCTGCGGGATGGACGCGGCCACGCTCGAACGCGCCGGCGAGCCGTTCTTCACCACGAAGGCCCCTGGCGCCGGCTTCGGCCTGGGGCTGTTCCTGGCGCGGACGTTCGTGGAGCAGTGGGGCGGGCAGTTCACGTTGTCGTCGGCGCCGGGGCAGGGCACCCAGGCTGCGGTAGAATTCGCTGTCGATGGACACGCCGCCTGAGCCTTCCGAACGCTCTGCGCCCAGCGTCCTGATTGTGGAGGACGACGCGCGCTTTCGGGAGCGCATGGCGAAGGCGCTGACCGCGCGCGGTTACGACGTGCGCGTCGTGGGATCGGCCGAGGACGCGCTGGCCGCGGCCCGCGACGAGAGCCCCGAGCTGGCCCTTGTCGACCTGAAGTTACCCGGGGCCAGCGGCCTCGACGTGATCCGCGAGCTCCATGCCATCGACCCCACCACGCGCATCGTCGTGCTCACCGGGTATGGCAGCATCGCGACGGCGCTCGAGAGCGTGAAGCTGGGCGCCGTCAACTACCTCACCAAGCCCGTGGATGCCGACCAGGTGCTGGCGGCGTTCGAGGGCAAGGCCGTACAATTGGATACGGCCCGGGTGACGGTGCCGTCGCTGGCGCGGGTGGAGTGGGAACACATCCAGCGGGTGCTGGCCGATTGCGAGGGCAACGTCTCGCAGGCCGCCCGGCTGCTGGGCATCCACCGGCGGTCACTGCAGCGCAAGCTCTCGAAGTTTCCGTCGCAACGGTAGGTGGGGCTTATTCGGAGGGCCGGGACTTTCCTGGACCGAGCGCAGCCGAGGTCAGTCCCGGCCTACAGAAGAAACGGCCCCGAACACTGCAGGTGTCCGGGGCCGAAGTTGGAGCTCGATCGATGCGTAGTTTCAGACTACACCCCGCCCAGACCCGCCAAAATGCGGCAAGTTGTCGCACTGCGACAAGTTGCCGCAGGCGGCCCCCACGCCGCTTCGACGACAATGGTTTTGTGACCGCGCTGCATGGGCAGCGGGTGGCGGCCGTCCCGGCGCTGCTCGCGTTGCTGCTGTCGATATCCGCCTGCGCCCCGCAGGCCCCGCCTGTTGATTCCGCCGCCGAGGTCAGACAGGGAAAGAACCTGTACGCCACCAACGGGTGCGGCTCGTGTCATGGCCCCGACGGCCGGGGCGACGGGCCGCTGGCCAAGACCCTCGCGCCTCCGCCGCGCAACTTCCGCGACGCCCAGGCCTTCAAGAACGGCGCCACGGTCGATTCCGTGGCGCAGACCATCGCCGTCGGGCTCACCCGGGACGGCGGACAGATGCAGCCGTACCTGCACCTGTCGGACCGCGAGCGGCGGTTGCTGGCCCGCTTCGTGATCTCGCTGCGCGAGGTCCCTTCATCAGGAGACGGCAATGATTCGAAGAGCCCTTAAGGCGTTGGGCGTGGCTGCGGTCATCGCCGCGTCGGCGGCCTCGCCGGCCGCGCAGGCTCCGGTCGCGACGTCGGGGGCGTGGGTGCGCGAGCCCGTCCCCGGACGTCTAACCACCGCCGCCTTCCTCGTCATCGAGAATCCCGGCAGCGACGACATCCAGATCGTGAGCGCGACGTCGTCCGCCGCCGGCAACGTGGAGATGCACGAGATGGTCCGCGAGGGCGACATGATGAAGATGGCGCCCATGAAGAGCATCACCGTGCCCGCCAATGGCAAGGTGGAGCTCAAGCCCGGCGGCCTGCACATCATGTTGTTCAACCTCAAGCAGCCGCTGAAGGAAGGCGACGTGGTGCCGATCACGCTCTCCACCAATCGCGGCTGGACCGTGCGCGTGCGGGCCACCGTGAAGAAGGGCGGGATGTGATGAGGCTGGCGGCGCTCGTGGGCGCCGTGGCGCTCCTGGCGGCGTGTTCGGGCGACCCGGCGCAGGGCGACCCTGGCTCGTCCCGAGCGCGGTCGGGGGAAGGGGCGCCGTTGCCGCTGCTGCCCATCGGCGGCGACTTCGAGCTCACCAACCACGACGGACAGCCGTTCAAGCTGGAGTCGCTCCGCGGCACGGTGGTGCTGCTGTTCTTCGGCTACACGATGTGCCCCGATGCGTGCCCGACCACGCTCTCGAAGCTGAGCACGGCGTACTCGCGGTTGTCGCCCGAGGATCGCGCGCGGGTGAAGGCTATCTACGTGACCATCGATCCCGAACGCGACACCGCCGAGGTGATGAAGACCCACCTCACGTATTTCGGCGTGGATGCCATCGGCCTCACCGGCACGCCCGGGCAGATTGCGCACGTGGCGGACCTCTACAAGGCGCGCTACGAGAAATCTGACGCGAAGACGGCCGGCGGCTACCTGATGTCGCATACCGTGTCGCTGTTCGGCATCGACGCGCAGGGCCAGACGCGCACGGTGATCGACTACGAGGCCAGCGTGGACTTGGTGGTTACCGAGATCCGGCGGATGCTGAACGCGCCCAAGGTGGACGACCTCCGGCAACCGGGAACCGTTCCGTCCCTGTGAGGCTCTGACCAGACATGCAGGATCCCGACGCCCAGGCGCAGCAGATCTTCACGGAATTGATGAGCCCGTTCTGCCCGGGGCTGACGCTGGCCGACTGCCCGTCGCCCAACGCCTTCGACCTGCGGACCGAGATCCGGCGGCGCCTCGACGCGGGCGAGCCGCTTGAGTCAATCCGGGCGGAGCTTGTCCAGAAATATGGCGTTGAGATCCTGGCCGACCCCACGGGGACCCCAATCGGCACTGTGATTTGGGGCGTTCCCGCCGGGGTGGCGGCCATCGCCGCGGTTGGGCTGGCGTGGTTCGTCCGCCGGGCCACCCGGGTGGCCCAGACCGAGGGGCCGGCCGCCCTGGCCGCCGCGGCCGACACCGCCACCGCCCGCCGGCTCGACGAAGAGCTGGCCGAGATGGACTGACCTCGGGGCCGGGACCTCCCGGCGGCGCCGGCCAGGGCGACTTCCAGAGCGAGATCAACGGCCGCACCGACAACCGCTTCGGCCCCGGCTACATGCGCGGGCCCAGTGGTTCAACACCGGCGCCTACTCGGTGGCGGGGTTCCGCGACGCCACCGGCCGGTCCATCTTCACCGGCCGCTTCGGCAACGCGCCCAAGGGCGAGATCATCGGCCCCGGCGCGGTCGGTTGACGTTCCAGGGTTCAGAGTTCAGAGTCAGAGTTCAGAGTCAGAAGGAGGACATGTGATCAGACGGTCCGGCGCCAGGGCGCGCTGCAGTTCGAGACGCCCACCCCGTGGGACAGCGTCCGCCACGACGCCTACACCGTGCGCTTCGCCCTGGATCACCTGGCCCGGCACAAGCCGCGCGTGCTCTACCTCGCGCTGGGCGAGACCGACGACTGGGCGCACGACGGCCGCTACGACCGCACCCTGCAGGCCTTCGCCCGGACCGATCAGTACTTGAAGGACCTGTGGACATGGCTGGAGGCGCAACCGGAGTACCGGGGTCGCACGAGCCTGCTCGTCACCACCGATCATGGACGCGGCCACGGCACCAGGGAGTGGCGTGACCACGGGAGCAAGGTGACCGGCGCGGGTGAGACGTGGATGGCGTTTGTGTCGCCGCGGATGCCGCAGCGCGGCGAGTGGCGCAATCACGTGCCACTCACCGCCGGCCAGGCGGCCGCCACGCTCATCCAGTGGATGGGCTTGGACTGGACGCAATTCGACCCCGGCATGGCGCCCCCCGTTACAGGCCCCAAGCCGTAAGCCCCAGACCCCAAGCCCCAAGCCCTGATCTACGACCCGACGCTTGGGTAAGTTCGTGGTAAACTCCTAATTGAGACTTAGTCTCAACATTAGGAGCAACCCCGTCGTGAGCCCCAAGCCCGGTTCCCTCGCCGCCCTTCCCCTCGGCCGCTCGGCGGTCATCTCACGCGTGCACGGTGCGCGCGCCGTGGTGCGGCGGCTGCTCGAGGTGGGGCTGGTGCCCGGCACCAAGGTCACGATGACCCGCGTGGCGCCCCTTGGCGATCCCATCGAGCTCAAGGTTCGCAACTTCGCGCTCTCGATCCGCCGGTCCGAGGCGCAGGGCATCGACATCGAGTGATCCCGCCCCCGCTTGTCCTGGTGGCGGGCAACCCCAACTCAGGCAAGTCCACACTCTTCAACGCGCTTACCGGTTCGCGCACGCGGGTGGCCAACTACCCGGGCGTCACGGTGGATCGCGCCTCGGCGGTGCTCGCGCTGCCCAACGGCCAGCAGGTGGAGGTGGTGGATCTCCCCGGCACCTACAGCCTGAGCGCCCGCTCGCGCGAAGAGCAGATTGCCGTGGACGCCGTGCTCGGCCGCGGCGCGCCGCCGCCGAAGGCCGTGGTGGTGGTGGTCGACGCCAACGCCCTCGGCCGGGCGCTGTACCTGGCCGTGGAGGTGCTGGCCACCGGCGTGCCGGTGGTCGTCGCGCTCAACATGTCGGATGAGGCCGAGCGCGCCGGCATGGCCATCGACACGGCGCGGTTGCAGGCGCTCACCGGGGCCGAGGTGGTGAAGACCGTGGCCACCAGGGGCCAAGGCATCGATCAGTTGAAGGCTGCCATTGGCCGGGCCGTGACACTCGCCGAGCCGCCGGCGCCGCCCATCGAGCGTCCCGAGGCGCTGGCTGCCGACATCGCCACGCTAGAGGCCGCCATCCTGCAGCAGCACGCGCTCGACCGGCCGGGCGCCGCGCGCGCCTGGGCCATCTGGCTGCTGCTCTCGCTCGACGACGAGGGCCACGACGACCTTGTGGGCATCCCGCCGCCGCTCCGGGCGCTCACCGGGGAGGTGCGGCGCCGCGCGCAGGCCGCCGGCCGCAACCTCGACCTCGAGATCATCGCCTCCTCCTACCGCAAGGTCGACACCATCGTCGACGCCGTGGTGAAGCACACCGACCCGGGGCGGCGCCACTGGACCGAGCGCCTCGACGAGGTGCTCACGCACCGCGTGGCCGGCTTCGTGGTGTTCGCGGTGGTGATGATGGTGGTGTTCCAGGCGCTGTTCTCCTGGTCGGAGCCCGCCATCGCGCTCATCGAAGGGATGGTGGCGTCGACGCAGGCGATGGTGCAGTCGGTGCTGCCCGAGGGGCCGCTGGCCGACCTGCTGGTGGACGGCGTGATTGCCGGCGTCGGCAACGTCGTGGTGTTCGTGCCGCAGATCGGCCTGCTGTTCCTGTTCATCGGCGTGCTCGAAGACTCGGGCTACCTCGCGCGGGTGGCGTTTGTCATCGACCGGCTGATGAAGGCCGTGGGCCTGCACGGGCGCGCGTTCGTGCCCATGCTCTCGGGTTTCTCGTGCGCCGTGCCGGCCGTCATGGCCACGCGCACCATCGAGAGCCGCACCGACCGGCTGCTGACCATGATGGTGCTGCCGCTGATGTCGTGCAGCGCGCGCCTGCCGGTGTACGTGTTGGTGACGGCCACGGTGTTTGCGCCGGGCACCACGTGGGGCATCTTCAGCGCGGGCGCCGTGCTGCTGTTTGCCATGTACATGCTGTCGGTGGTGGCGGCGCTGGGGGCCGCGGCGGTGCTGCGCCGCACGGTGCTGCGCGGGCCGGGCGCCACGCTGGTGCTGGAACTGCCGCCGTACCGCGTGCCGGCCATGGCCGTGCTGCTGCGCGGGGTCTGGAACCGCGTGCGGTCGTTCCTGGTGGATGCGGGCACCGTGATCCTGGCGCTCACCATCATCCTGTGGGCGCTGCTGTCGTATCCCAGGGCGCCGGCCGCCACCGCGCCCGGTGACGAGCTGCGCCACAGCTTCGCGGGTCGGTTGGGCCATCTCATCGAGCCGGCCATCGAGCCGCTCGGCTTCGACTGGCGCATCGGCGTCGGCATCGTCGGCGCCTTCACGGCGCGTGAGGTGTTCGTGTCGACGCTGGGCATCGTGTTCGACATCGAGGAAGCCGACGAGACCAACGAGTCGTTGCGCGAGACCCTGCGTGGGGCGACCTGGCCCGACGGGCGACAGTTGATGACGCCGCTGACCGGCATCTCGTTGATGGTGTTCTTCGTGCTGGCGTGCCAGTGCATGAGCACCATCGCCGTGGTGCGGCGGGAGTCGGGCACGTGGCGATGGCCCATCTTCATGTTTGCCTACATGACGGCGCTGGCCTACGGCGCATCGCTGATCGTGTACCAGGTGGGCACTCGCCTGGGATTGGGGCTCGGCTGATGGGTTGGCAGGACGCCGGCGTCGCGCTGATCGTGCTGGGCGCCGCGATCTTCCTCGCGCGCAAGGTATTTGCGCGCCCGCCGAAGAAGCCCGCAGGCAGCTTCGTGTCGCTCAAGGACCTGAAGAAGAAGCGCGGGTGTCACTAGGAGCGCCGGGACTTCAGTCCCGGCTTGCGCCGGCCGGGGCTCAAGCCCCCGCCCACCACGTAACCCGAGCCCCCGCCCTCCCACAACCCCGGGGTTTAGGCGTGATAAGGTACAGCGCGTCCTGGCGGCCGTCGATCCAGTGCCACGTGCCGTCGGGCATGATGGCCGCGTCTTCCTCGAGGGCGAAGCGCACGGGCTGGTTGCCCCACTCCTTCACGTTGAAGGTGACATTCAGCTCGATCGAGTGCCACGTGTTGGGCCGGAAGACGTAGTCGCCGCGGGCGGGCACACCCTGCTGGTAGTCGGTCATGCCGATGGGCGGACCCGCGGCGTGGCCGTGATAGCCAATCGCGTGGCAGTAGATGGACGGCACCAGGCCTTCCTTCTTCGCCTGCGCCAGCGCATCCGCGAGCGCCTGGTTGCCCGTCCGTCCCACCTTCGCGTACTGCATCGTCAGGTCCTGCAGGCGGTGGCCGGCCTTGAGGCCGTCTTTCAGCCCCTGCGGCGCGTCGGTCTCACCGGGCTTCAACACGTACGCGTTGTGCTGCGTGTCGGTGGAGAAGCCCATGTAGACGATGCCGAAGTCGGTGTGGAGCATGTCGCCGGGCAGGATGACGCCGCGCGGGTTAGTCTTCTCGCCCTGGCGCCAGATGGTGACGGACGGGTGGAACCACTTGCCGAGGCCGAGCTCCACCACGCGCTGCCGCATCCACCACACCACGTCTTCGTTGGTGGTCTTGCCGGGCGTGATCACCCTGTTGGAGAAGGCCTCGCGAATCACCATGTGCGCCACCTGCATGGCGTGGCGATAGGCCTCCAGCTCCTCGGGCAGCTTCACCTCGAGCCAGCTGACGGCCAGCATCTCGGCCGACGTCACCTTGGCGGCGTGCGCGGGGCCCAGGGCGTCCACGAGGCGGCGCTTCTCGTTGGCCGTGATGCCGTCGGCGTGGTTCCACGACTCCGACTCGTTGACGCCAATCACCTTCGGGTTCTTCTCGTCCACGAGCGTGCGCAGCCCTTCCCACTGCCCGTCGTTGCTGGTGGGCACGGGCGTGTAGAGGCGGTCGTAGTCGAAGCGGCCGATGGAGTAGCGCTCTACCGGCTGGCCGCCGCCGGGGTTGTAGAAGACGAGGATGGTGCGGCGCCTCGACGCGAAGGAGGTGAGCGGCGACATCGACGCAAACACCGGGTCTTCGTTGTATTCGCGCGTGGGAATGATCCACATGTCGATCCCCTCCCGCGTCATCAGGCCGGACAGCAGCGTGTCGAAGCGCTTCTTGATCCACGGTGTGACGAGGGCGTTCTGCTCGCGATGCGAGAGCACGCGCTGGGTGGGATCGGGATAGGTCACCTGCTGCGCATCGAGCGCGAGCGTGGCGGCGAGCAGGGCGAGGACGATGACGGGAATCAGGCGACGCATAGGTGGGATGATAACCCGCATACCGAGACACGGAGAAGACGCCGTTGGAATCTCCTCCGTGTCTCCGTGTCTCTGTGGCCCGTCCGTGATCAAGGAGCGGCGGCGGTGAGCTTCTGCACCATCTCGCCGTAGAACTTGATCTCGCTCACCTGGTCGGCGGTGGGCCGGCCAATCCATCGGCCGAACTGGCCGTAAACGCCGCCCAGCCGCGACACGAGCTCCCGCGACTGGCGCTTCAGGTCGGCCGCGTTGGCGGCGGTGTCAGGCAGCTTCTGGATGCGGTCGTTCACCGGTGCGAACTGGCGGATGAGCGCCACGACCTGCGCCTGCGCGTCGGTCCACGCCTTGCGGTCGGCTGGCGTCACGTCGACGCGCGGGTCTTCGCGCACATCCACCTTCTGCTCCAGCGTCTTGCCGCCCGAGGTCAGCCGCACCGTGTAGGTGCCCGGCGCCACGTACGGGCCCGCCAGGTTCCCGCCGCCCGGCCCGGCGTCACCACCGCCAAAGCCGCCGCCGCGGATGGGCAGCTCGGCGTGGCGCAGGTTCCACACCACGCGGTTGATGCCGCGCATCATGCCGCGGCCCTGCGTGGGGGGAATGCGCTGCACCAGCTGGCCCTGGGCGTCGTGCACGGTGAGGTCCACCACCGTGTCGGTCTTCGCCACCCAGAAGTCGATGAGCGCGCCGTTGGCGGGGTTCTCGCCGCGGAAGACCATCTCGCCGGCGTGGGCCTTGAGGTTGGTGTAGCGAACCTGGTGCGCGGGCGCGATGGAGAACAGGTGCGCGTCGCTGCCGGCCACGGCGGGCGTGAGCTCCTGCAGCGCGTTGATCTTGTCGAGTATCCACACGCCGCGCCCGTGCGAGCCCAGCACCAGGTCGTTGTCGCGCGGGTGGATCACCAGGTCGTTGAAGGGGAGCGTCGGCATGTTGTTCTTCAGCTCCACCCAGTTGGCGCCGCCGTTCCAGGTGTAGAAGAGGCCGAACTCGGTGCCCAGGTACAGCACGTTGGGGTTCTTGGTGTCCTCGCGGACCGTGCGCACCACGCGGCCGGCGGGCAGGTCGCCCGAGATCGACGTGAAGGTCTTGCCGCCGTCGGCCGACTTGTAGACGTAGTTCTTCAGGTCGTTGCTGCGGTGGTTGTCCACCGCCACGTACAGCGTGGTGTCGGAGTGGCGCGAGGCCTCGATGCCGCCAAACCACGACGACCCGGGCAGGCCCGTCAGGCGGTCTTGCAGGTCGGTCCACGTCTTGCCTTCATCCGACGACATCCGCAGCCGCCCATCGTCGGTGCCCACGTAGAGCACGCCCTTGCGCCGGGGCGACTCGGCAATCACGGTCACGCCCGGGTAGTAGGGCACGCCGTCGTCAATCGAGAGGATGTGCTCGCCGGGCGTCTTGCCCATCAGCGGCAAGGTGGCGCGATCCACGCCCGTGGTCATGTCGCCGAGGTCCTCCCACGAGGTGCCGCGATCGCGCGAGCGGAACAGGTGCTTGCCGCCCGCGTAGATCGTGGCCGGGTCGTGCGGCGAAATCAGCAGGCCCGCGTCCCAGTTGGCCGGGTGCATGGCGTTGCCCAGCACCTCTTCTGGCACGTTCTTGCCCCACGTGTTCCAGTTGCGGCGGTCGCCGATGGCGCCGGTGGGATCGCCGGGCCTGATGTCCTGGTTCTGCCACGTGCGCGTGTCGTTGCGGCCCAGGCCGAGGAACTGCGACGTGGCGTAGACGTGGCGCGGGTTCGCCGGGTCGGGCAGCACGGAGAAGCCGTCGCCGCCGCACAGGCGCTCCCAGTGCTCGTTGAGGATGCCGTTGCTCGTCCAGCTTGCGCTCGGCCCCTTCCAGCAGCCGTTGTCCTGCAGGCCGCCGTACACGTTGTAGGGGACGGCGTCGTCCACGGCCACGCGGTAGTACTGCGAGACCGGCAGCGACGACACGTAGAGGAACTTCAGCCCGCGATCGAACGAGATGCCGATGCCGCCATCGTCCAGCTTGATCACGTGGCGCGAGTCTTTCGGGTTCACCCACACGAAGCGGTCGTCGCCGTGGGTGGTGGTGCGGGGCGAGGTGAACGTCTCGCCGGCGTTGTCGGAGAACGAGTAGCTGTTCAACTGGTAGATGCGGCGGTCGTCCTGCGGATCGATCGTCGGCTGGCTGGCGTACATCGGCCGCGGGTTCCAGTCGCTCATGAACCGCCAGGTGGCGCCCGCATCGTTGCTGCGGTACAAGCCGCCCTTGCGGATGATGTAGGCGGTGGACGCGTTGTAGCGCTGGCCCTGCTCGATGCTGGCGTACAGCACGCGCGGGTCCTTGCGATACACGGCGATGCCGATGCGCCCGTACTCGCCCTCGGGCAGGCCGTTGCCCGCCAGCTTCTTCCACGTGGCGCCGGCGTCGGTGCTCTTCCACAGCGCGCTGCCCGGACCGCCGCCGTTGAAGCCAAACGCGCTGCGCCGCCGCTGGTAGGTGGCCGCGTACAACACGTTCGGGTCGCTCCAGTCCATGGCCACGTCGGTGGCGCCGGTGTCGTCATCCACGTGCAGCGTGCGCTGCCACGTCTTGCCGCCGTCCATCGTGCGATAGAGCCCGCGCTCGCCGCCGGGCCCCCACACCGACCCCTGCGCCGCCACGTATACGATGGCGGGGTTGGAGGGGTGGGTGACGATGCGGCCGATGTGCATGGAGGTCTTGAGGCCGACGTTCGTCCACGTCTTGCCCGCGTCGGTGGTCTTGTAGACGCCGTCGCCCCAGCCCACGCTCTGCCGGTTGGCGCGCTCGCCCGTGCCCACCCAGATGATGTTGGGGTCGGGCTGGTAGATGGCGATGTCGCCCACCGAGTGCACTGCTTCCTTCTCGAACACCGGCGTCCACGTGATGCCGTTGTCGGTGGTGCGGTGGATGCCGCCCGTGGCCGACGCCACGTACATCGTGTAGGGGTTCGACTCGACCACGTCCATGTCGACGAAGCGCCCCGACATGGTGGCGGGCCCGATGTTGCGGAAGCGGAGCCCGGTGAAGTCGGCGGCGGTCACGCCGGATTGCGCATGGAGGGCCGGGCCTCCCCACATACGGAGGGCCGGGACCACCAACGTACGGAGGGCCGGGCCTCCCCACGTACGGAGGGCCGGGACTTCAGTCCCGGCCACGAGCGTCAGCAACGCGAGCGCAGTAATACAGAAGCGGCGTGTCATATCGTTCTCCCGGCTACAGATAGTAGTATCCCCGCATGCAACTGACCACCCTGGATTGGGTGATCGTCATCGTGTCTCTGGGTGTCTCTTTCGCGCCCGCACTGTGGCTGGCGCGGCGCGCCGGCTCGTCAACGGCCGAGTTTTTCACCTCGGGCCGCGCGGCGCCGTGGTGGCTGATCGGCGTCTCGATGGTGGCCACCACCTTCAGCACCGACACGCCCAACCTGGTGACCAACCTGGTGCGCGAGCACGGCGTGGCCAACAACTGGGTGTGGTGGGCGTTCCTGCTCACCGGCATGAGCACGGTGTTCTTCTACGCGCGGTTGTGGCGGCGGTCGGGCGTGCTCACCGACCTCGAGTTCTACGAGATCCGCTACTCGGGCAGGGCCGCAGCCACCGTGCGCGCCTTCCGCGCCGTGTACCTGGGGCTCTTCTTCAACCTGGTGATCATGGCCTCGGTGAACCTGGCGGCCGCGAAGATCGCCAACGTGCTCCTGGGCTGGCCCATGGGTCAGACGCTGCTCGTCTGCGCGGTGATCAACGTGGCGTTTGCGGCGACGTCGGGCCTCTGGGGCGTGCTGGTCACCGACCTCTTCCAGTTCGGCATCGCCCTGAGCGCCTCGGTGGCCGCGGCCTGGTACGCGCTGCAGCGGCCCGAGGTGGGAGGGCTGTCAGGGTTGATCGACAGAACGCCCGTGACGACGCTCCACCTGCTGCCGGATTTCTCCGACTGGGGGCTCACGCTGTCGGTGATGATCCTGCCGCTCACCGTCTCGTGGTGGTCGGTGTGGTACCCGGGCTCCGAGCCCGGCGGCGGGAGTTACATCGCGCAGCGGATCCTGGCCTCGAAGAGCGAGCGCGACGCGCTGGCCGGCACCCTGTTCTTCAACATGGCGCACTACGCGCTGCGCCCGTGGCCGTGGATCATCGTGGCGCTCTCGTCGATGCTCGTGTTCCCGCAAATCTCCGACATCGCGCGCGCCTTCCCGTATCTCGACCCTGCGCTCATCGGCCACGACACGGCCTACCCGGCGATGCTCACCTTCCTGCCCGAGGGCGTGCTCGGCCTGGTGGTGGCGGGGCTGCTGTCGGCGTATGTCTCCACCATCTCCACGCACCTCAATTGGGGCACGTCGTATCTCGTGCACGACCTGTATCGCCGCTTCCTGCGGCCCGGCGCCACCGAGCACCACTACGTGTGGATGGGACGCCTGGTCACGGCGCTGCTGATGCTGCTGGCCGCGGGCCTCACCTACCTGCTGGACTCGGCGCGCACGAGCTTTGAGTTGCTGATGTCGGTGGGGGCGGGTTCGGGCCTGCTCTACCTGCTGCGGTGGTACTGGTGGCGCATCAACGCCTGGAGCGAGATCGCCGCGATGGCGGTGTCGTTCACCGTGGCGCTGGGCTTCTTCGCGGCGGGCCGCGCGGGCATGGCCATCCCCGCCACCACCTCGCTCCTCACCATCGTCTTCGCCACGACGGTGGCGTGGGTGGGGACGACGCTGCTGACGAAGCCGGAATCGGAGGCGACGCTGCTGCGGTTCTACCGCCTCGTGCGTCCCGCCGGCCCGGGTTGGGCCCCCATCGCGCGGATCGCCGGCCTCGGCCCGTCGCCCGACAGCCTCACCGTGGCGCTGGCCGGCTGGGTGCTCGGCTGCACCGTCATCTACGCCGCGCTCTTCGGGACGGGCAGTGCGCTGTACGGACTGACCGCGCAGGCGTCGGTGTGGGGCGTGGTGTTCGTGGGGAGCGGGTACGGGCTGATCCGCGTCCTGCGCGTCTCGATTTCTTCCACGTGATCGGCCATCCGACGGTGCAGATCCTGCCACGCGCCCCCCGGCGGCGCCACTGAATGCACGCAAGTGCGGACGGCACGCCGTTCGCAGGTCCGGGGCCAGGAGGTGCAGATGGCAGCCCCGGCAAAGCTCGATTCCAAGATCGTGGTACTTCGTGGCGTCCGGGTCATGGTGGACGCCGATCTGGCGGGCATCTATGGCGTCACCACGGGCGCCCTCAACCAGGCCGTGAAGCGAAACAAGGGGAGATTCCCGGTGGACTTCGCGTTCCAGTTGACGACGCAGGAGGCGGCGGCTTTGAAATCACAATTTGTGATTTCAAACGGCGCGCGGGGCGGCCGCCGCACTCCCGCATGGGTCTTCACCGAGTATGGCGCCATCATGGCCGCCTCCGTGCTCAATAGCCGGAGGGCGACGGACATGAGTGTGTTCGTCGTGCGGGCGTTCGTTCGCCTACGAGAGGCCGCGCTCGGCCACGCCGAACTGGCCGCCAAGCTCTTCGTGCTGGAGCAACGGGTGGGGCGCCATGACAAGGCCTTGAAGGACGTGATTCACGCTCTCCGGCGCCTGTTGCTTGCGCCCTCACGGCGGCCGCGCATGATTGGATTCCGGCGCTAGCGCCCGGGCTGCACCACGCGCAGGCCGTGCGCGCGCGCGGCGATGGCGAGGCGATCGTCGTAGGTCACGAAATCGAGGTCGCCGAGATCCAGGGACAGGGCGCTGGCCAGGTGAATCGCATCGAGAGCCCGAAGGGAGGCCGGTGTCAATCGGCCTGCCCGCCTGAGAATGGCCGCATCGATCTCGACGAGATGGAACGCATCCAACACGGCTTCCGGGGTTTCGCGTGCCGGGTCAGCGCGACGCAGGCCACGCGTCACCTCGGTCAAGGACAGCGCGCTCGTGATGCACAGGCGCGGCTCGTCCAGGTAGTCCACGAGCGCCAATGATTCCGTTTCGGGCACGGCCAATTTCACGATGGCCGACGCGTCGAGATAGGCGGGGCCGTTCATGCCTAGAAGCGATCCTTGCGCAGGTCGTCGAGGATCTGGCTGAGTGGAGGCGTGCCGGGGGGCAGCGGCGCAGGCGGTGGCAGGTCGCGAATCGAGCGGCTCGGGCGGGTGACTCGCCCCTCAGCGACGAGCCGGTCGAGGCCCGCGAGGGGCCGCTTCGTCGGCTGTTGGAGCGTGGCCACCACCTGCCCGTGCTCCGTCACCGTGAGCACTTCGCCCTTCTTCACGCGATCCAGGTACACGCTGAGGTTCTGCCGCAGTTCACGCACGCCCACGCGCGCCTCCGCACCTTCCCGCACCTCCCCAGCCCCCCCCGGAACCCTCCCAGCACCCCCCCGCACCCTTCGCGCCTTCATGTAGCACATGGTAGCACAATCGGAAACGCCGGTGCATCGGGTGCAGCAGGTGCATCAAGTGCACCAGGTGCATCAGGTGCAGCGGGTGCATCAAGTGCGTCAGGTGCGGAGGCCCGGGTTGCCATAGAATTCGCTCATGCGCCTCATCCTCCTGGCCGCTCTACTGCTTGCTGCACCCATTGCACCCATTGCACCCATTGCACCCGTTGCACCCGCTGTTCTTTCCACCTCCCGGCAGCTGATCGTCGTGGTCACTCCGGATTGGAACGACGTGCGGGGCGAGCTCAGGCGATACGAGCGCGCGTCCACCGGCGATGCGTGGCGTGCGGTTGGAGAGGTCCACGCGATCGTGGTCGGCAAGAGCGGCACCGCGTGGGACCCGCTTGCCGAGCAGGTGATCGCGGGCCCCGTGAAGCGGGAAGGCGACGGCCGCTCGCCTGCGGGCGTCTTCTCGCTCGGCACCGCGTTCGGCTACGTGCCGGCCTCTGAGGCTGCATGGCTCAAGCTGCCGTACCTCCACGTGACCGAAGGCATCGAGTGCGTGGACGACGCGTCATCGGCGTCCTATAACCAGATCGTGAATCGCCGCCAAGTGTCCGCGCCCGACTGGACGAGTTCCGAGAAGATGCGCGAAGTGGGCGAGGCGTATCGGTGGGGCGTGGTGGTGAACTACAACACGCCGGCGGTGGCGACGCGCGGGTCGTGCATCTTCCTCCACATCGGTGGAGGGCCGGAGGGCAAGGGCACGGCCGGCTGCACCGCCATGCCCTCGGCCGACCTGCGCGCGGTGATGGGGTGGCTCGACCCGGCACTCAAGCCCGTGCTGGTGCAACTGCCGCGCGCGGCGTATGAGAAGCTGAAGGGCGGCTGGCGATTGCCGTGACTTAGCGCCGGCGCGGAGCCCGCCGTCTCGGCGCCACGCTTCGCAGCACGTCCTTCAGCAGGCCGATCTCCTGGTCGTGCTTGCGGTCCACCGCAGCAAACCGATCTTCCATGTTCTCGCGAAGCGCTTCGCGGGCTTCGAGGCCGAACTTGAGGAGACGGTGGGTCTCATCGAACTGGATTCTCATCTCCGTCCTGAGGTCGCCGACCGATCCAGCCAGAGTCGAAACCGTTCCGTCGACCGTGGCCATCTTCCCGTCGAGCGTGGAGACCTTCCCGTCGAGCGTGGAGACCTTCCCGTCGAGCGTGGAGACCTTCCCGTCGAGCGTGGAGACCTTCCCATCGAGGGCGGAGACCTTTCCGTCGAGTGTGGTGAACTTCTCGTCGAGCGTTGATACCTTGTGATCGAGCGACGACACTTTGCCGTTGAGCGTGTCGAGCTTCTCGACAATCGTGTCGATCTTCTGCTCCAGTGCCATCCTGTTCGCCATCCTACCATCGTCCTTTCGCTGCGGGAGAGATGCGGCGCAGCAACGCGGATGGTGCACGGCGCGTGCCGCCGCCAATCCCGAGGAATCTCCGATGTTGGTCGAGCGCCCATAGCAGGAACTGCGATCAAGCGGGCCGATCGACGGCGCAGATCCTTCCAACTCCCCCGTTGGCACGCCCGGCACCCTGGCACCGTGGCACCCACCCCTTGGCACCCCAGGCACCGTACGCACCCCGATGCACCTGGGAAGGCACCCGGGGCGGCCAATGAAGTAAAGTGCCGGTCATGTCCGATTGGCGCGCCGCCTTCGTTTACGCCTTCCGCACCCTCCGTCGCCAGCCCACTTTTGTCCTGATCGCCCTGCTCACGCTGGGGCTGGGGATTGGCGCCAACACCGCCATCTTCAGCGTGATCAAGACGGTGGTGCTGAACCCGCTTCCCTACGCGGACCCCGAGCGGATTGTCGTGCTGTGGGAGGTGAATCCCGACGGCAACCAGGACCGGGTGTCGATTCCCACCTACGAAGACTGGAAGAGGGAAGCGCGATCTATCGAGTCGCTGGCCGCGTTCCGGCAGGTGGACTTCACGTTTGCCGGATCGGGCGAGCCGCGCAACGTCCCCGGGGTGAGGGCGACACCGGAGCTGTTCAGCGTGCTCAAGGCCAACGCCGAGCTCGGCCGCGCGTTCACGGCAGAAGAGGGCGTGTGGGGCGCCGACAACGTGGTGGTGGTGAGCCGCGGCTTCTGGGAGCGCGTGCTGGGCGCGGATCGCGCCATCATCGGCAAGACCATCCAGCTTGATTCGCTGCCCATCACCGTGGTGGGCGTGATGCCGCAGGGCTTCGAGTTCCCCACGGCGGCCAACGCCGAGGTGTGGATGCCGCTGGCGTTCAATCCCAAGGACACGCACGGCGCGTCGCGGCGGGCGCGGTCGTTGATGGTGGTGGGGCGCCTGGCGCCCGGCATGACGGCCACCGCGGCGCAAGAAGAGGTGTCGGTGCTGGCCAGCCGCATCGCCGCGGCCTACAAGGACAGCAACGAGGGCTGGGGCGCGCGCGTCGTCGCCGCCCACGAGCAGCTCGTGTCGGCCTCGCGTCCGGCGCTGATGGTGCTGATGGGCGCCGTCGGCTTCCTCCTCCTCATCGTCTGCGCCAACATGGCCAACCTGTTGCTGGCGCGGCTCTCGAGCCGGCGGCGTGAAATCGCGGTGCGGGGCGCCCTGGGCGCCAGCCGCATGGACGTGGCGCGGCCCATCCTGGCCGAGAGCATCCTGCTGTCGTTTGGCGGCGCGGCGCTGGGCCTGGTGCTGGCGGTGGTGGGCCTCAGGCTGATCGCGGCGTTGCCCGATGCGCGGCTGCCGCGCATGGACCAGTTGCAGCTCGATGGCGGCGTGTTGCTCTTCACCATGATCGTGTCGGTGGCGGTGGCGTTGGGCTTCGGCGTGCTGCCGGCGCTGCATGCCTCGCGCTCGGACCTGCGGCAGAGCATGGGCGAGTCGTCTGGTGGCGCCACGGCCAGCGTCAATGCCCGGCGTGTACTGGGCGGCCTCGTGGTGATCGAGGTTGCGCTGGCGCTGGTGTTGCTCGTGGGCGCCGGCTTGATGACGCGCAGCTTCTCGAAGCTGTTGCAGGTGAGCCCTGGCTTCGACACCACGAACCTGGTGGCGGCGCGCGTGCTGCTGCCCACGGCGAAGTATCGCGAGCGCCAGACGCTGGTCACCTTCTACGAGAGCGTGATCGAGCGGCTGCGGCAGTCACCGGGTGTCACGTCGGCGTCCGCGGTGTCGGCGTTGCCGCTGCAGGACGTGGGCGCGGCGTCGGCGTTGCCCTTCAACGTGGAGGGCCAGCAGCCGCCGGCCACCGAGGACCCGCTGGCCGACGTGCGCATGGTGGCGGCGGGCTATTTCGAGACGATGAAGATCCGTCTCATCGCCGGCCGCTTCCTCGACGAGCGCGATGCGCAGCAGGCGCCGCGCACCAGCGTGATCAACGAGACGATGGCGCGCCGGTACTTCCCGGATCGCAGTCCGCTCGGACAGATTATCCAGAACCCGCATGGCAAGAGCGAGGTGGTGGGCGTGGTGGCCGACGTGCGGAACCAGGGCCTGGCCAGCGAGCCCAAGAAGCAGGTGTACCTGCCGCTCAAGCAGAGCCCCACGGCGGGCATGGCGCTGGTGGCGCGCACCGAGGGCGACCCCACGTCGTTTGCGGGCACCATCCAGAAGGTCATCTGGGAAGTGGACCCGCAGCAGCCCATCTACGAGCTCTCCACGATGAACCAGATCATCGCGCGCGCGGTGTTCCTGCCGCGGCTGTCGACGACGCTGCTGTCGCTGTTTGCGGGGGCGGCGCTGTTGCTGGCGGCCTTGGGGATCTACGGCGTGCTCTCGTATTCCGTCTCCCAGCGCACGCGCGAGATCGGCCTGCGCATGGCGCTCGGCGCCTCCGGCGGGGACACGGTGGGCCTCATCGTCCGCAGCAGCGTGGTGATGGTGGCGGTGGGCGGCGCGGTGGGGTTGGTGGCGGCGCTCTTCCTGTCGCGGTCGATGTCGGGGATTCTCTACGGTGTGGGCCCGTTCGACATTCCCGCGTTCGGTGTTTCAGCCCTGGTGCTTGTTGCGGTGGGGCTGACGGCGAGCCTGATCCCGGCGCTGCGCGCCACGCGCGTGGAT
>CAYJPQ010000052.1:0-2539 GCA_964372085.1 uncultured Bifidobacteriaceae bacterium
TCCGTAATCGGAATGCCCGCCACCGTGGAGTAGCGCGGCAGCGGCACCATGGTGTCGCCGTGCCCGCCCAGGACGAATGACGACACGTTCTCCACCGACACGCTGAGTTCCATCGCGATGAAGGTGCTCATGCGGGCCGAGTCGAGCACGCCGGCCATGCCAAGCACGCGCTCCCGGGGGAACTTGCTCAGCTTGAACACCGCCTGCGACATCGCGTCGAGCGGGTTGGCCACGGGCACGATGATGCAGTTGGGCGAGTACTTCACGACCTCGGCCGTCACGTCCTGCATGATCTTGTAGTTCACGTTCAGCAGGTCATCCCGGCTCATGCCCGGCTTGCGGGGCATGCCCGAGGTGATCACCACCACGTCGGAATTGGCGCTCTCGGCGAAGTCCTTCGTGCCAACGCCGACCACCCGCGACGCCGATCCGTCGATCGGGCACGACTCGTAGATATCCAGCGCCACGCCGGCGGCCTTCGTGTCGGCGAGATCGACGACAACAACGTCCGCCAGTTCCTTTTGCGCGATGGCCCGCGCCACCGTGGCGCCCACGTTGCCCGCGCCACCAACCACCGTCACCTTGCGATTCATGAATGCTGCCTTTCGTTTAGGTCAACTTGCCTTCAACGTGGCGTGGCCATCCACAACTTCTGTGGAAAACCTTGTGGAAAACACCGTGTGAACGCAGTGTTACGCGCACGATCTGGAACAAATCAGCAGATTGCACCATCTGTGTTGCACCACAGACGCGGTCCACAGATGAAATTCAGACAGGCCACGGATGAAACACAGACACAGGGCCACAGATGAAACACAGACCTCACGCCGGCCACGGATGAAACACAGACCCACGCCATATCCCCGGCCCAGTGGCCTATCCAATGTCATATTATATGCTGTCGTTAACGCCGCGTGGCTGTCCCCCAGCCCGCGCCCTAAGCCATAGGCCTTAAGCCGTAAGCCCTTATATGAAAATAGTCGTCGCCGACGATCTGCCCGCCTCCGCTCTTGACCTGCTGCGCGCCGAAGGATGGAATGTCGACGCCCGGTCTGGTCGCACCCCAGAACAATTGGCCGCAGACGTCACCGACGCCGACGCCATCGTCGTACGCAGCGCCACCAAGGTGACGCCAGCCATCATCGCCGCGGCACCCAAGTTGCGTGCCATCGCCCGCGCCGGCACCGGCGTCGACAACGTCAACGTGGAGGCCGCCAGCGCCCGCGGCATCGTGGTGATGAACGCGCCGGGGGCCAACAGCATCAGCGTGGCCGAACTGGCGATGGCCCAACTTCTGGCGCTCGCCCGAAAACTCCCGGCGGCCGACGCGTCGATGAAACAGGGCAAGTGGGACAAGAAGTCGTTCCTTGGCGAAGAGGTGCGTGGCAAGGTGCTCGGCCTGGCCGGGCTCGGCCGCATCGGCCAGGAAGTGGCCCGCCGCGCCCAGGCCTTCGATATGAAGGTGATTGCCCACGATCCGTTCATCTCGTCGCAGGTCGCCGCCAATCTTAAGATCGAGCTGGTCTCGCTCGACGAGTTGTGTGCCCGGGCCGACTACCTCTCACTGCACATGCCGTCCACGTCGCAAACGCGGCAGATTTTTGGCGCCGCGCGCTTCGCGAAGTGCAAGAAGGGCCTCAAGATCATCAACACGGCCCGCGGCGACTTGATTGACGAGCCCGCGCTGGTGGAGGCCATCAAGGCGGGCCAGATTGGCGGGGCCGCCCTCGACGTGTACACCTCTGAGCCAACCACCGACCATGCGCTGCAGCAGTTGCCGCAGGTGGTGGCCAGTCCCCACATTGCCGCCTCCACGCGAGAAGGCCAGGAGCTTGTGGGGGTGGAAACGGCCACGGCCCTGCGCGACTTCCTCAAGACGGGCGTCATTCGCAACGCCGTCAACTTCCCGTCGGTGGCGCCCGAAGAGTTCCAGCGCCTGCAGCCGTTCGTGGCCCTGGCCGAGCAGCTCGGCAACCTCGTAGGGCAGATGGGAGAAGCTCGCATCGAGAGCCTCGGCGTGCGCTACTACGGCGACCTGGCCACCGGCCAGCACCCGCTGGTCGTGAACGGCGTCCTCATCGGGTTGTTCAAGGCCATCCTGTCGGATGTCGTGACGCCCGTAAATGCCCGGGCGGTGGCCGAGGCGCGGGGTATCGAGCTCACCGAGTCGTCCAGTTCGCGCGCGCGGCCCTACCGCGCCATCCTGTCGGTGAAGATGGTCACCAGCGCCGGCGAGCGGTGGGTGGAAGGCATCATGTCCCCCACGGGACCGCGGCTGGTGTGGCTCAACGGCGTGCCGGTTGACGCGCCGCTGACCGGCACGCTGATCCTGATGGCCAACACCGACAAGCCCGGCGTGATTGGCGAACTGGGCACCATCCTGGGCCGCCACGGCATTAACATCGCCAACTTCACCCTCGGCCGTTCCGAGACCGGCGCCGTCGGGGTCCTGAATGTGGACGAGCCGGGCGACGCCCAGGGTGATGAAGGCATCAAGGCCCTTCGGGCCGTGAGCGGCGTCAAGGAAGCCTGGTTAGTG
>CAYJPQ010000052.1:2639-24311 GCA_964372085.1 uncultured Bifidobacteriaceae bacterium
TCACTTCAAGCGCAGCGTCTGCTCGACGCCGGCGGCATCGACCAGCACCACGAACGTTTCTTCCACCTTGGCCACGGTGACACCGCCGGATAGGGTGTCACCGGCCTTGGCGAAGACCATGGCGCCGTTGTCGTTGAGGATGGCGGTCCACTGCAGGGTGTCGCCCGTCCGGGTTGACGCCATTCCAGACAGCGAGAAGCGGGGTCGGGCGGGTGCAACGGGTGCATCGGGTGCATCAGGTGCAGCGGGTGCATCAGGTGCCGCGGGTTCGGTGTCGCGCGGCGAGCGGTACGGGGCGCTCGTCGTGGCGCGCGATCCAAATGCGAACGGGTTGCGGCTCGGCGCCGGCGACCGGGGCTGCTCCTGGAGCTTGAACCGCAGTTGCTCGGTGTAAGGGGCGGGCGGTTCCCCGCCGCCCAGCGGCCGGGGGCCGCGGCGTTGCATGGCCGGCGAGGCCGGCGGCTCCTGCGACCGCGAGGTGGCGACCGACCCGGCCATCCAGCCCGCGAGGAGCCCGACTGCGCCAATCAGCGCCGCTGTCTTCGTCTGCATTCCCGTGACCATCATACCGCTGTCGCCTGATTCTTCGACCGGTCCCGGCCCGCCGCGGTCACATCGAAAACCCCTGTGGTATGATTCGTCGTGCACCCCATTTCAGTCACGGAACTCCCGTTTACGTTGACTGAATCCTCGGTCCTGGCGGTGATTCCCGCCCGGTACGCCTCCACCAGATTTCCCGGAAAACCGCTCGCCGACATCGCCGGCCGGCCGATGATCGAGCACGTGTACCGACGCGCCGCGGCCGCCAAGGTTGACGGCGTGCTCGTGGCCACCGACGACCAGCGCATTGCCGACGCCGTGCGGGCCTTCGGCGGCGTGGCCGTGATGACCAGGGACGACCATCCGAGCGGCACGGACCGCATCGCCGAGGTGGCCGCCGCCGTGCCCTGCCGCCTGGTGGTGTGCGTCCAGGGCGACGAGCCGCTGCTCGATCCGGCGCTCATCGACGCGGCGGTGGCGCCGATGCTCGCCGACCCCGCCCTGTGCATGAGCACGCTCAGCCGCCCACTGGCGGGATCCGATGAGTTCTCAAACCCCCACGTCGTCAAGGTCGTCACCGACACGGCTGGAAATGCCCTGTATTTTTCACGATCCGCCATCCCCCACCAACGCGCCGGCCAGCCCCAGCCCGTGGTCGCCCGCGCCCACGTGGGGCTCTATGTTTATCGGCGCGACATCCTGTTGCGGTTAGCCGCGCTGCCCCAGGCCGAACTGGAGCGAGCCGAGTCGCTCGAACAGCTCCGCGCACTGGCCAACGGCATTGGCATCCGGGTGGTCGACACCCGGCACGTGTCGATTGGCGTGGACACCCCGGACGACCTGGCGCGCGTCCGGCAACTGCTGCTCGCGTCATCACGTTCATGAGAGAACCGATGGAACAGACGGGACGCCCCACCAAGTACATCTTCGTCACCGGCGGCGTGGTGTCGTCACTCGGCAAGGGCCTGGCCGCCGCCTCGATCGGCGCCCTGCTCGAGGGCCACGGCTACAGGGTGACGCTCCAGAAGTTCGACCCCTACATCAACGTGGACCCGGGCACCATGAGCCCGTACCAGCACGGCGAGGTCTACGTCACCGACGATGGGGCCGAGACCGACCTCGACCTGGGGCACTACGAGCGGTTCACCCACATGATCGCCAGCCGCAACAGCAACTGGACCACCGGCAAGATCTACATGTCGGTCATCCAGAAAGAGCGCCGCGGCGACTACCTGGGGCGCACCGTGCAGGTGATTCCGCACATCACCAACGAGATCAAGGACTGCATCCGCCAGGCGGGCCGCGACACCGACGTCGTCCTCGTCGAGATCGGCGGCACCGTGGGCGACATCGAGAGCCTGCCGTTTCTCGAGGCCATCCGCCAGTTCCGCCAGGACGTGGGCCGCGAGAACACCATCTACGTGCACCTCACGCTGGTGCCCTACATCGGCGCGGCCGGCGAGCTCAAGACCAAGCCCACGCAGCACAGCGTGCGCGACCTGCGGTCCATCGGCATCCAGCCCGACATCCTGCTCTGCCGCACCGACCGCATCCTGGCGCGCGACATCAAGCAGAAGATCGCCCTCTTCTGCGACGTCAACGAGGAGGCGGTGATCACCGCCAAGGACGTGCAGACCATTTACGAGGTGCCGCTGGCGTTCCGGGACGAGGGCCTCGACCTGGTGGTGCTGAGACTGCTGGGCCTGCCGCTTACCGAGTTGCGCATGGGCCCGTGGGAAGAGCTGGTGCAGCGCATCAAGAACCCGGTGGACGAGATCACGATCCACGTGGTGGGCAAGTACACCGGCTACGAGGACTCGTATAAGTCGCTCAACGAGGCGCTGTACCACGGCGGCTTCGCCAATCGCGTCCGTATCAACATCCAGTGGGTGGAATCGGAGGCGCTGGAGCAGGAAGGCGGCGGTCGCCTGCTCGACGGCGCCACGGCCATCCTCGTGCCCGGCGGATTCGGCACGCGCGGCACGCGCGGCATGATGAAGGCGGCCGAGTACGCGCGCACTCGCGAGATTCCCTTCTTCGGGATCTGTTACGGGTTCCAGTGGGCCACCGTGGAGTACGCCCGCAACGTGTGCGGCCTCGACGGCGCCGATTCCACCGAGGTCGACGAGGCCGCGCCGCACAAGGTGATCTACAAGCTGCGCGACCTGCTCGGCGTGGATGACCTCGGCGGCACGATGCGCCTGGGCCGCTACGACTGCGCGCTGGCGCCGGGCTCGCTGGCCCGCAAGATCTACGGCACCGATCTGATCCACGAGCGGCATCGCCACCGCTTCGAGTTCAACACGCTGTACGAGCCCGCGCTGGCCGGGCACGGCATGAAGATCTCGGGCCGATCGCCCGACGGCAAGTTCGTGGAGATTGCGGAGCTGGCCAGCCACCCCTGGTTCGTGGCGGTGCAGTTCCACCCCGAGTTCCAGTCGCGGCCGCTCAAGCCGCACCCGCTGTTTGCCAGCTTCGTCGAGGCCGCGGTGCGCCAGAAGCAATCCACGGAAGGCCGCGCGCCCGTGGCCAAGAGCGAGGCCTAGGTGCGGGAGATCGCGCCGGTCTCGGCGGGGAGCGTCACCTTCGGCACGGGGCATCCGCTCGGCTTCATGCTGGGGCCCTGCGTGATTGAAAGCCAGGCCCATGCCGTGGACCTGGGCCTGGCCCTGGCCGCCATCGCCCGCTCCACCGGCGTGCCGGTGGTCTACAAGGCCTCGTTCGACAAGGCCAACCGCACCTCGCTCGGTTCGTACCGGGGTCCCGGCCTCACGGAGGGCCTCCGCATCCTCGCGCAGGTCAAGTCGCGCACGGGGCTCCCCATCGTCACCGACATCCACGAGGTCAACCAGGCGGCCCCGGCCGCCGAAGTGGCCGACATCCTGCAAATTCCCGCCTTCCTGTCGCGGCAAACGGACCTGCTGGTGGCGGCCGCCCGCACGGGCCGCGCGGTGAACGTGAAGAAGGGCCAGTTCCTGGCCCCCAGGGACATGCGCCACGTGGTGGCGAAGATCACCGGGTCGGGTAACTCCAACGTGCTCGTCACCGAGCGCGGCGCCTCTTTCGGGTATAACAACCTGGTGGTCGATCCGCGCGCGTTCCCCATGCTGCGAGATCTCGGCTTCCCCGTGATCTTCGACGTCACCCACAGCCTGCAGTTGCCCGGCGCCGGCGACGGCGTGACGGCCGGGCTGGCCGAATACATCGAGCCCATGGCCCAGGCCGGGGTGGCGGCCGGTGTGGACGGCATCTTCATGGAGGTGCACGAAGACCCGCCCAGGGCCAGGAGTGATGCCGCCAACGCGCTGAGGCTCGATCTCGTCGAGCCCCTGCTCCGCCGCCTGGTGGCTATCGACAGGATCGTGCGCCATGGCTGACCTGACCCTCGCCCGCAAGGTGCTGCAGACCGAGGCCGCCGCCGTGCTGGCGCTCGTGGATCGCATCGACGCGCGGTTTGAGCGCGCGGTTGAGCTCGTCCGAGGGTGCCGCGGCCGCGTCATCGTGACCGGCATGGGCAAGTCGGGCATCATCTGCCGCAAGATCGCGGCGACGTTATCGAGCACGGGCACGCCCGCCTTCTTCCTGCACCCCGCCGAAGCGGTGCACGGCGACCTCGGCGTGATCCAGGCCGACGACGTGGTGATTGCGCTGTCGTACAGCGGTGAGACCGAGGAGCTCACGCGCGTGCTGGAAACCATCAAGCGCATCGGCTCCACGCTCATCGCCATCACCGGCGAGGTTGCGTCCACGCTGGGCCAGGCCGCCGACGTGGCCCTCGACTGCCGCGTGTCGGAGGAAGCCTGCCCGATGAACCTGGTACCGACGGCCAGCACCACCGCCGCCCTGGCCATGGGCGATGCGCTGGCCATGGCCGTGCTGGTGGATAAGGGCTTCCAGCCAGAAGACTTCGCGAACCTGCACCCCGGCGGCAAGCTCGGCAAGCGCCTGATGCGTGTCTCGCAGTTGATGCACCAGGGCGACGCGCTCCCGGTGGTGAAGCTCCACACCACGATGAAGGACGTGATTTACGAGATGTCGCGCAAGGGCCTGGGCATGACCGCAGTGGTCGACGCCGGGGGCCGCTTGGCCGGCATCATCACCGACGGTGACCTCCGGCGGAAGATGGGCGGATCCACCGACATCCTCAGCCTCACGGCCCAGGACGTGATGACCGCAAATCCCGTGACGATTGGCCCCTCCACGCTGGCGGTGGAGGCCCTGGCCGCCCTCGAGCATCGCAAGATCACCTCGATCGTGGTCATCGACGCCGAACACCGCGTCGAGGGCGTCGTGCACCTGCACGACCTCTGGCGCACCGAGCTCGTCTAGCCGCAGATGACGCAGATGACACAGACACGGGTCTCTTCACGATGAACTTCGGTCCGTATCTTCCGTTGATCGTGGCCCTCGTGGCGCTGCTCGCGGGCCTGGCCATCGGCAAGGTCTGGGAGCGCTACAAGCTCCGCGACGGGAAGTGGATCGACCGCCGCCGGGCGCGCGAGTCGCACCACTACGTGCTCGGCCTCAACTTCCTGGTGTCGAACCAGATCGACCTGGCCATCGAGGAGTTGAGCCAGGCGGCGCGCGTCGACAGCGACGCCCTCGAGATTCACCTCATCCTGGGCAACGTGCACCGCGAGCGGGGCCAGGTGGCCCGCGCCATCCAGTTGCACCAGTCGCTGCTGCAGCGGCCCAAGCTCACGCGCGTGGAGCACGCCTACGTGCTGCTGTGCCTGGGCCTCGACTTCAAGCGCGGCGGCTTCGTCGACCGCGCGCTCGAGGCCTTCAACGAAGTGCTCCGGATGGATCCGGACAACCAGTACGCCCTGCTCTACCTGCAGAAGCTCCACGAGGAGCAGCACCAGTGGGCCGACGCCCACCGCATCCGGCAGCGGTTGGTGGACTTGAGCGGGCCCGACACCCACGCCCGCAGCCAGGCCATCCTGGCCTTTCTCGAGAATGCCCTTGGCGACGAGGCGCGCGCCAAGGGGGACGTGGGCACCGCGGCCCGGCACTTCGAGGCGGCGGTGGATCTCGACGCCGCCACGACGCCGGCCTTCCTTAACCTGGGGGACGTCACGCTGGCCCAGGGCGACCGCGGCGCGGCCGAGGCGGCATGGGAGCGGCTCATCACACGGTCGCCCGAGCGCGCCTACCTCGCGTTCGATCGCCTCGAACGGCTCTACGAGTCACAAGGGGCCCCCGAGCGCTTCGTCGAGCGCCTGCACCGCATCATCGCCGCCAACCCGCAGGAGTGGCGCGCCCGCCTCGCGCTCGGCGGCCACCTGGCCTCGCGCGGCAAGCCCGCCGAGGCCTTCGAGTTCCTCCTGGCGGCCCTCGAGCAGAACCCGCACGGGCTCACCGTGCACCAGGCCGTGTGGGGCGTGCTCCTGTCGCTGGACCTCAAGCGCGAGCTGGTGCAGCGCTACATCGAGGCGGCCCGCTCGTCGGTGTTCTTCCTCGACCCGCACGTGTGCGTGAAGTGCCACTACCGCAGCACCGAGTTGCTGTGGCAGTGCCCGCACTGCCACGAGTGGAATTCGTTTGTGGAAGAGCGCATCGCCCCCGCCAAGGAAGCGACCGCGGAGATGTAGGCCGGGACTGAAGTCCCGGCCCTCCAGACGCAACGCCCTCCAGGCACACCGCCCTCCGGGCACACGGAGAGGCGGGACTTTAGTCCCGCCTTACTTACTGCAGTCCCGCCTTATTTGCTGCTGAGCGACGCAACAAGCGCGGCAATCTGCGCGTCGGTGTCGCCGAACGTCTTGTCCGTCCGAATCACATGCGTCGCGCGCTTCGCCTTGTCGTCAATGGGCAGCTGCGCCGCCAGCCGGCGCTCGGCGTCTTCCCGGCTCAGGCGGTCGCGCGCCGTCACCCGCTCGATCTGCATCTCCCGCGGGCACGCCACCACGATCACGGCCTCGAACTGGGTGTCGCGCTTCGTCTCGTACAACAGGGCAATGTCGGCCACCGCAAACGGGGTGCGCTTGGGCAGCGCCGCGAAGAACTCCTCGATGGCCTTCTGCACGAGGGGATGGATGATGGCTTCGAGATCCTGACGGGCGCGGCGGTCGCGGAAGATGATGTGACCGATGCGCACCCGGTCCATGGTGCCGTCGGCGCGCACCGCGTCGGGGCCAAACCGGCGCCGGACGGCAGCCAGGCCAGGGGTCCCCGGCGCCACCACCTCGCGCGCGAGCAGGTCGGCATCCACGATGGGGATGCCCGCCTCCCGCAGCTTGGTTGAGACGTAGGTCTTGCCCGTCGCGATTCCCCCGGTCAGCGCGATTCGACGCATGGCCTCTATTGTCCTCCGAGAGCCCGCCGTTCGGCGGCAGTAATGGTGTTGCTCAAGACCATGGCAATCGTCAGGGGCCCCACGCCGCCGGGGACGGGCGTAAACGCCCCGGCCACCGCCTCGGCGTCCGGATGCACATCACCGACCAGAACACTCCCCTTTTCAGCAAAGAGCGCCCGCTTGCGGCTCCCCGCCGGGAAGCAGCGGAACACATCGGCCTCGGTGGTGAGCGTGTTGATGCCCACGTCCACCACGGTGGCTCCAGGCTTCACGAAGTCGGGCGTCACGAACCCTGGCCGGCCAATGGCCGCCACCAGGATGTCGGCCTGCCGGGCCATCTCCACGAGGCCGACGGTCTTCGAGTGGCACACCGTGACGGTGGCGTCCCGATGCAGCAGCAACAGCGCCATGGGCTTGCCCACGATGTCGCTGCGGCCGATCACCACCGCGTGCCGCCCCGCCATGGGAATGCCCGCGCGCTCGAGCAACTGGATGCACCCCAGGGGCGTGCAGGCCACCAGCGTGGGCCGCTTCTGCACCAGCATGCCGACGTTGTAGGGGTGAAAGCCGTCCACGTCCTTCGCCGGGTCGACGGCATCGAAGATCTGCTGCTCGGCCGTGGAGCCCATCCCCTTGGGCAGCGGCGACTGCACCAGGATGCCGTCGATGTCCGCGTCATCGTTCAACCGGCCGACCAGTGCCAGCGCCTCGGCTACCGACGCGCTGGCCGGAAGGCGGAACAACTCGCCCCGGCAGCCAGCCTCGGTCACGGTCCTGATCTTGTTGCGAACGTAGATTTCCGAGGCCGGGTTCTCCCCCGCCAGCACCACACCCAGCCCCGGTGGCCGCCCGTGCCGCGCGGTGAACGCCGCCACCCGTGGCGCCAGTTCCTGGCGGATTGCCGCTGCCGTTGCCCTGCCGTCCAGTCGCTTCGCCGTTGTCATTACCCCTCGATCATCCTCGATCCGGCGGCGTGCCGACCCTTGGAAATGGAAACAGGGCGACCGCCAAGCCGGGGCCCCGAGCCCACGTCCAGCGACCGCCCTGTTCCGGAACCGCCACCGGGCCTATTTTTCGCCCGACGCCTTCGTCAGACCAAAGCCCACCGCCCACACCGCCACCGACACGGCCAGGAACTGCAGGCCAAACGTGTCGGCCTCATCGGCCGTGACGCCAATCTCGAACCACTTGGCGGTGGTCTCGTTGGTGAGGCCAAACTCCGTCATGTAGCCCAGGATGCTGACGCACGCCGCGTTGAAGATCAGCAGCAGGCCTAGCGTGGTGATGAAGTTGGCCAGCGACTGCATCGGCGATCGCCCCGAGGCCTCCTTCGCGTTGACCAGCGGGCTGTGGGTGCGGCCGTAGAACCAGTAGATCACCATGCCGATGTCGAGCCACACCAGGAACCGCACCCAGGTGAGTACGGGCAGGCTGAGCATCAGGTACGAACAGGCCAGGATGCCCATCACCGGGAAGATGGGGCCGAACGGCACGCGGAAGGGCCGCTTGGCCTCGGGCCGGGTGACGCGGAGCCGCAGCACGGCCGCGCACACCACCACGAAAGCGAAGAGCGTGCCGATGCTGGTCATCTCACCCACCACCTGGATTTGGGTGAGGCCGGCCACGATGGCCACGATGACGCAGGTGATGATGGTGGTGATGTAGGGCGTGCCGAACCGGGGGTGCACCTTGCTCACGCCGGTGGGCAGCAGGCGGTCGCGGCTCATCGCAAAGAAGATGCGCGGCTGGCTCATCAACATCACCAGCAGCACCGAGGTGATGCCGGCGACGGCGCCGGCCGACACCAGGCCGGCCGCCCAGTCGAGGCCAATCACGCTCAACGCATATGCGACGGGCGCGTTCAGGAACTTCACCGAGTCTTCAATCGGCACTTGCGCGACGCCCGGCAACGCGTCGGCAACGGCGCGGTACTCGACCACGGGAACGATGCCGCTCAACACCGCGCCCACGGCCAGGTAGAGGACGGTGCAGACGACAAGCGACGTGATGATGCCGATGGGCAGGTCGCGCTGCGGGTTCTTGGCCTCTTCGGCCGTCGTCGAGACGGCGTCAAAGCCGATGTAGGCGAAGAAGACGACGGCGGCGGCGGCCATCACGCCCGGCATGCCGTAGGGCATGAACGGCGTCCAGTTGGCGGGTTCCACATACGACACACCGGCCGCCAGGAAGAACAGCACGGCCACCACCTTGATGGCGACCATCACCGCGTTGAAACGGGCCGACTCGCGCACCCCGATGACCAGCAGCACCATGATGCCGAGCACGATCAGGACCGCGGGCAGGTTGATGATGCCCACCGGCGGCGCCGCCCCCAGCGACATCGGCAGGGTGACGCCGAAGCCGGCCAGCAACCGCTGCATGTAGCCGCTCCAGCCGATAGCCACCGTCATCGACCCCACCGCGTACTCGAGGATGAGGTCCCAGCCGATCATCCACGCCACCAGTTCGCCCAGGGTGGCGTAGGCGTAGGTATAGGCGCTGCCGGCGATGGGAATCATCGACGCGAATTCGGCGTAGCACAGCGCGGCAAACGCGCACGCCAGGCCGGCCGCCAGGTACGACATCGTGATGGCCGGTCCGGCCTGGTTGGCCGCCGCCGTGCCCGTGAGCACGAAGATGCCCGTGCCAATGATCGCGCCAACGCCCAGCAACGTCAGGTCCAGCGCCGAGAGGCTGCGCCTGAGCGCGCGCCCCCCATGTTCGACGTCGCCGACCAGTTGCTCGATCGACTTGGTCTGGAACAAATTCGAATCCATTCAGCCTCCAGCCTCGCAGGTGCAATAAATGACCCGCCGATTATACGAGGGAACGGCGGGCGTGGGGTGCGAAAGGTGCGAAGGGTGCCGGGGTACGAAGGGTGCCTAGGGTGCCTGGGGTGCCTGGGGTGCCTAGGGTGCGGCGTCAGGCCAAGGCGCGGAGGAAGGCGCGGGCGCGGGACTCGGGGTCGCCCGTCATGAGGTCCGTGATGATGGCCACCGACGTGGCCCCGGCGGCGAGGACCTGGGGGGCCGTCTCGAGGGTGATGCCGCCGATGGCCACGACGGGCAACCCGCGGGCGCCGGCCACCGCCACGGCGTGCCGCACCATGTCGAGCCCGCGCGCCTCATAGCCGGTCTGTTTGGTCGCGGTCCCGTAGACCGGGCCGATGGCCAGGTATGACACGGGCTCCAAGACGCCGGCTTGTAATTGTTTGTCGGTATGCGTCGACAACCCCACCACGGCCGACGGACCCACCACCAGCCGCGCGTCGGCCGGGGGCACGTCTTCCTGCCCAACGTGCACGCCGCCCGCGCCGGCCATGGCCGCCACGTCGGCGCGATCGTTAATGATCACCAGGGCGCCGGCCTGCGCCGCCAGCGCCTGCACAGCCGCGGCCCACTCGAGGAAGGCGCCGCTCACCCATGGCTTGCCCCCCGGCGGGCCCCCCCCCCCCCCCGCGGCCACCCCGGCCGGGGCCACGTCGAGCGGCGCGCGGCCCGCGCGCCCACACACATCGACGTCGACGATGGCGTAGAGCTTATGCAGTCTCGGCGAGCTTGGCGTGCTTGGGCTTGGGGGCAAAGCGTTCCATGAAGTGCGTGCTCAACCGGCCCGCGATGAAATCCGGCTCGCTCAGGATCTTCAGGTGCAGCGGGATGGTGGTGCGGATGCCCTCCACCACCGACATCTCGAGCGTCCGCTTCATGCGGGCGATGGCCTCCTGCCGGTCGCGCCCGTGCACGATCACCTTGGCCACCATCGAGTCGTAGTACGGCGAAATCTGGCACTCGGAGTGCGCCGCCGTGTCCACCCGCACGCCGGGTCCGCCCGGGATGCTGAACGCGTGCACGGTGCCGGGCGAGGGGACGAAGGTGTCAGGGTCCTCGGCGTTGATGCGGCACTCCAGGGCATGGCCGGTAAAGGTGACCTCGCTCTGCTTGAAGCCCAGGCGCGCGCCGGCGGCGATGCGAATCTGCTCTTTCACGATGTCGATGCCCGTCACCATCTCGGTGACCGGATGCTCCACCTGCACGCGGGTGTTCACTTCCATGAAGTAGAAGTTGCCCTTGTCGTCCATCAGGAACTCGAAGGTGCCGGCATTGGTGTACTGCACCGCCCGGGCGGCGTCCACGACGAGCGCGCCCATTTTGCGGCGCACCTTGTCGGACACGGCCACCGACGGCGACTCCTCCACCAGTTTCTGGTGGCGCCGCTGGATCGAGCACTCCCGCTCGCCCAGGTGCACCACGTTGCCGTGGTGGTCGCCGAGAATCTGGAACTCGATGTGGCGCGGGGCCTCGAGGTACTTCTCGATGTAGACGTCGCCCACGCCGAACGCCGATTCGGCCTCGCGCTGGGCCGTCTTGAACGCGTGCGGCAGCTCGCCGGGGTTCTTGACGATGCGCATGCCGCGACCGCCGCCGCCGGCCACCGCCTTGATGATCACCGGGTAGCCGATGTCCTTGGCCACCTTGATGGCCTTCTCTTCGCTCTCGACGGGGCCGTCGCTGCCGGGCAGCATGGGCACGCCCGCCTTCTTCATGGCGCGGCGGGCCTTGGCCTTGTCGCCGAGCAGGCGAATCACGCTGGGGTCGGGCCCGATGAACCGGATATGGCAGGCCTCGCACACCTCCGCCAGGTAGGCGCTCTCCGACAGGAACCCGTAGCCTGGGTGCAGCGCGTCGGCGCCCGTGATCTCGGCCGCGCTGATGATGGCGGGCACGTTGAGGTAGCTGTCGGCGCTGCGCGCCGGGCCGATGCAGATGTCTTCATCCGCGAACCGCACGTGCAGCGAGTTCTCGTCGGCCTCGGAATAGACGGCCACGGTCTTGATGCCCAACTCGCGGCACGCGAAGATCACGCGCAGCGCGATTTCTCCACGGTTGGCGATCAGGATTTTCTTGAACATGGCTCAGGCGGTGGGGCGGATGGCAAACAGGCGCTCGCCGTACTGGACCGCCTGCCCGTTCTCCACGTAGATGCTCACGACCTCTCCGTCGTACTCGGAGTCGATCTCGTTCATCAACTTCATGGCTTCGATGATGCATAGCACCTGGCCCTTGCGCACGGCGTCGCCCACCGACACAAACGCCTTGGCGTCGGGCTCGGCCGCGCGGTAGAAAGTGCCGACGATCGGCGACTTCACGATGGCCAGCTCGCTGCCCTCGGCGGCGGCCGGGGCCGCGGCCGCCACCGCGGGCGCGACCGGAGCCGCCAGCACGGCCGGGGCCTGCGGCATCGCCACCACGTGATGGGCGCCACCGGTCTTGATGCGCACCTTCACGCCGTCCTTCTCGAACTCGAACTCGCTGAGCTCGTGCGCCTTGATGAATTCAATCAGCTCTTTGATCTCGTCGAGGGTCATCAGTCGCTCACATCAGCCCGGGCACGTCGGTCAACCAGGCACCGCCGTCCGAGGTCACCAGCACATCGTCTTCGATTCGAACCCCGCCCCAGCCCGGCACGTAGGCGCCCGGTTCCAGGGTGAAGACCATTCCCGGCTCCAGTGTTTCGGCCGGGTGGTCCACGCGAGGCCGACTCACCCGGGGGCGCTCGTGCACTTCGAGACCCAGGCCGTGGCCCGTCCCGTGGCTGAACGCCTCCCCCAACCCTTCCCGATCCAGCACTCCTCGTGCGGCGTCATCCACCGCCGAGGCGGGCCGTCCCGGGGCAATGGCCGCAAACCCCGCCGCTTGCGCTTCCGCCACCTGCTCCAGCAACCGGCGCTCCCGGGCCCGGGCGCCGCCGGGGACCACGGTGCGGCTGAGGTCCACGGAATACCCGTGGAGCACCCCGCCGAAGTCGAGCACCACCAGGTCGCCCCGCTCTATCCGCCGTGCGCCCGCCCGGTGGTGCGGGCGGGCCGCGTTCGGGCCGGACGCGACGATGGTATCAAAGGCGGGCTTGTCGAAACCGACCCGTCGCAATTCCTCGTCGATGCGGCCGGCCACATCCCGCTCGGACATTCCCGCTAAGGCGTTTGCTATTATACACTTAGCGGCGTCAGAGAGTCTCTGGGCGGCGTCCCGGAGCGTGGCAACTTCCCAAGTATCCTTCCGGACCCTGAGGTTTTCAACCAGCCCGCCGGCCTGGACCAGCTCGACGGCATTCCCGACCCTGGCCGCCAGATCGTGGTGTTGTCGCACCGTGAGGTGATCGGGGTCGAAGCCGATACGGGCGGTTCCCAGGGTGGCGAGCTCAGCCGCCAGGGCTTCTTCGTAGGAGCTCGAAGTAGGAACCAGGGACAGGTGAAGCCCTGGGACGTCGGCCTGGCGCTGCTGAACGGCCTCGGCGTATCGACCATCGATCACAGCGGTCAAGCGCTCGGGGGTCGCCACGAGGATGCCGGCCGACGCGAACACGCCGGTGAGATAGGCAAGGTTGGCGCCCGACGAGACGACGAGGGCGTCGAGGTTGAGGGTAAGCATCTGCCGGCTCAGCCCGGCGTGGCGGGCCAGGTGCAGATCGGGCGGGGCGAGACGCATCAGCGCGTGCTCTGGCCCGTGCGGTCGGCCACGATGGCCGCAACCCAGGTCTCGAGGTCGCGGAGCACGGCCAGCTGCCGCTGGCGGATGAGTTGTCGGCGGGTAGCCGCTTCGTCCTTGGCCCGTTGCTCCTCGAACGCGCGCAGATCGCGCTCGATGCTGGCGAAGGCGTCGGCGGCGCCAGGCGCCTGCTCGTCCGATTCGGGCAGCAGCGCCCGAACCGGTTGAACCGGTAGAACCGGTAGAACCTGTTGAACCTCTGAAGCTCGCTCGCCCAACTGCGCCAGCAGCGTGTCGAAGTCGAACAAGTCCTCCACACGAACGGCGGGTGCGGGGGGCGGCGGGGCGGGCGCCGGGGCAATGGCCTGGGAGATGCGGCCGACCGTGTCTTCGAGATCGGGGTCGTGCCGGGCCAGCATGAGCGCCTTGCGGTAAAGCGCCAGGGCCTTCTCGAGCTGCCCCTTGCGCTGGAAGATCTCGGCCAGCCCGCGGATGGCCGGCAGGTTGTCGGGCGCCGTCGCCACGACCAGGTCCAGCTCCACGCGGGCCTCGTCTAGGCGGCCCAGTTCAATCAGGGCACGGCCCAGGGTGACGCGGGCCGACAGGTAATCGGGGTGGCGGGCCAGGCCGGCGCGACAGATGCCGACCGCCTCGTCATAGGAACCCTGCCGCCGGCACTCTTCCGCCAGTTGCGCAAACGCAATCGACGCCGGGTCCGCTTGGACCCGGCGTCGCAGTTCGAGAAGGCGTGGATGCTCGCCGGCCACGGCTACAGCTTAGGGGATCACCACCTGAGTTGTCACAGTGGTACTCCGGCCGACCGAATCCGTCACGGTCACGGTCACCGGGTATGACCCATCCGCGGCGTAGGTGTGGGTTTGAGTCGATGGCGTCCCGCTGTCCGCTGTGCTGTTGTCGCCCCACACGAACGTGTAGCTGGCGATCGTAGAGCCCGCCGCAGGGGTCGCCACTGCGTTGGCTGTGACCACCCGGCCAGTTCCCTTTACCAGGGTGACGGTAAGGGTCGGCAGGCCTGTGGCGACTGTTACGCTCTGCGAGGCTTGGCCGACTGCGCCGGCGTCGTCGGTGACCCGCAAGGTCACTGAATATGTGCCCGCCGCTACGTAGCGGGTACTGGTCGTCACGCCGCTGGCGGTTCTGCCGTCTCCGAAGTTCCAGTCATAACTCATGATGGTTCGGCCCGTTGCGGGGCGCGACGCCGTGCCGTTGAAGAAGATATCTTGATTTGGTCCAGCTGAAGAAGGTGAAACGGTGAAGCTGACGGTGGGCGGCGTTGTTGCCGTCACCGTGAGCGTCTGGGTCAACGACGATCGGAAGCCGGATGGATCGGTCACGGTCAGTACCACGCTGAACGTGCCGGCGCGGCGGTACTCGTGGGTGACGCGGAGGCCGCTGCCGGTCGTTCCGTCCCCGAAGTCCCAACTGTAGGAGCACGCATTTCCGCAGGCAACGCCCTGGTTGGTCGATTCCGAGGCATCGAAGGTGGCCGTGGTGAATGCCTGCGGGGATGCCGGCGTCACGGTGAATGACGCCGCGAGCGTGGGATTGCCGATGACGCCGGGAGGCAGCACGCGGATCGACACGAACCGGCCTTCCTGACTCCCCGCGTCCGTGCCCTCGGGATAGACCACGATGAGCACCAGTTGCCCCGTCGTGACGCCGGCGCTCGCCGCCGGTGGGAAGTAGGTGACCCGAGCCTGGCCGCCGGTGGTGCACGGGCGCTTGCTGGAGAGCGTGCCGAAGTCCTGCACCACGCCACTCACCTGGATCTCCGCCCGCAGGCAGATGTCCACGGGCTGGCCGTTGGCATTTCGCACTTCGGCGGTGATGACCGAACCCTCGAGCCCGTTCTGAAGCACAACGTCGGGCGTCGCGGTGAGGCGGATATCGGTGGCAAAGGTCGATGGACCAGCCAACGCCGGGGCCTCGGTGCTCTCCACGGTGCAGCCGGCCAACGCCAGGCAGGCGCCCGCCGCCAGGAGGGTCGAAAGAGTGCGCATCTGATGAATCCGCATTGCTATGCTCCCGCCCTACGTCGGATCGCCGAAGTCGGCGAAATTCACGGAAATCGTGCCGGTGACCGACACCTCGTTGCCCGCCTGGTCGCGGCCGTAGAACGTGATCTCGGCGATCGTGTTGATCTGGATGACCCCGCCGGCATACGCGAGATTGCTCAGTGGCGGCTCCTGCTTCGCGTTGTGGCGCACCAGTTCGAAGCCCACGCTGCCTCCGGCCCCGCCGGTGATGGTCACGGTGGCGGCGCCGTCGAAGCCGTAGGGGACGTCAACGCCCGGCGTGTTGCGCCCGTCGGCCCGGCGGAAGGTGACGCGGTAGCGGTTGATCGTGACGTCATTCAGCGGCGATGGACCACTCACGCTCACCGGGTTCTTCCGCACCAGGTGGAACCGCGCCTGGCCGACATCGTTGAAGATCGTGGGCACCTTCACGGTCTGCCCGTTGATTGTTTGCTCCACCAGCGTGATCACGTCGGAGTTGAGCGTGTTACCCAGTGTTCCCGGCGTGGCGCCCGAGGAGGCCGCCAGTGAGTCGATGACCAGCATGACGGGCGCGTCGCCGGTCGTGGCCATGTCGCCGGCGCACGAGACCGACGCCACCAGGGTGACGGCGGCCAGCAGGCGGCCCGTGTGAAGTCTCATAGACAGCTTCTTCATAGCCAGTTCCCTACCTCGTGATCCGGGGGGTGATGAAGATCAGGAGCTCGCGGCTCTCGTCCCCGTCGATGTCGCGTTTGAAGAGCCAGCCGAGGAGCGGGATGCGGTGCAGCACCGGCGTCCGGTCCTGCACGCTCTGTTCGCGGCTCACGAAGATGCCGCCGATCACCGTCGTGTCCCCGTCGGCCACCAGCACGCTCGTCGTGGCGCGCTGCGTGTCGATGGGAGGAATGCCGTTCACGCTGCGGCTGTAGTCGGGCGCGGCGTTCTCCACGACGATGCTCATGATCACCGTGTTCGACGCGGTGATCTGCGGGCGGACGCGCAGGGTGAGCGCGGCGTCCTTGAAGGTGACCGTCACGGTATTGTTCGATACGGTCTGGATGGGAATCTGCACGCCCTGCGTGATCTCCGCCTCGATGTTGTTCTGCGTCGAGACCCGGGGGGTGGACAGGAGCCGGCCCTTGCCCGCGCGCTCGATGGCCGTCAGCGCCACGTCGAGGTTCAGGGCCCCGTTGATGGAGCCCAGGGCCAGGCCAAGGGCGTTGTTGGCCGCCGTCACGGGCAGGTTCACGCCCGTGGGCGCGTTCTCCGGCCCTTGCGTGCCGCCGACACGGCCTCCGATGCTGCCGCTGCTGGGAAAGGCCAGGCCGGTCGAGGTGCCCAGGGTGGGATTCACCTGCCCGTTGAAGCCCCACTGCACGCCAAGCGCCTTGGCGAAGTCGCGCGTCGTCTGCACGATGCGCGCCTCGATCTCCACCTGCGGTTGCGGCCGGTCGAGCGTCGCAATCAGCTCGCTTGCCGCCGTCAGCCGGTCGGCCAGGTCGCGGATGATCAGGGTGTTGGTGCGCACGTCGATCTGGACGTCGCCGCGCGGCGACAGCGCGCTCTTGGTGACGATCGGCACCAGGTCCTGCGCCTTCGCGTAGCTCAGCGGGCGCGTGAGCACCCGGAGGTCACCCGCCAGCGCCTCCGCCTCGGTCAGCCGGCGCCGTTCCTCGTTCTCCGTCGCCAGCACGTTGAGCGGCACGATGCGGACGATGGTGCCGTCCACGCTGTAGCCCAGCTTGTTGGCCCGCAGGATGATGTCGAGCGCCTGGTCCCACGGCACTTCCTTGAGCGCCACGTCCACCGTGCCGTTGATCGACGGGTCGATCACGATGTTGAGACCGCTGATGTCGGCAAACGTCCGGAGCACCGCGCGCAGATCGGCGCCCTGGAAATCCAGCGTCACCGGGCTGCCGCTGAAGCGCGATTGCGCGGGGGCGGAGGCGGCCGGCTGCGCCTGGTGGGCCACGGGGGGCAACTCGGCCCCGCCTCCGCGGCGGGAGGCCGCTACGGCGAGGTCTCGCCGAAGCTCGCCAGCAGCGGGGCGAGCGGAGGCGGATGCAACAGGTGCAGCGGGTGCAGCGGGTGCAACGGGTGCAGCAGGTGCAACGGGTTCGGCCGACACGACTGCGACCGGCGTCACCACGGCGGCCGGTGCGACGACGGCAGCGGCGACGTCGGTGGCGCGCTCGAAGAGGACGCGCAGTTCCTCGCCCACGGCCTGCACGGTGTACGGCAGCTTGCGGGCGAGGTCGATCACCACGCGGGTGATGAGTGGCTCGCGGCTGTTCACCGCCACGCGCACGCGCTCGATGTCCTGCTGCTGCACCTGCGTGACGGCCGGCACGCGCCCGGCGCTGACGCCGTGGAAGTCGAGCAACACGCGGGCCGGCAGGTCCCTGGCCTCTTTCACCGTGGCCGCCACGAGACGGCCGTTACCCGACAGGGTAACCGCGTAGCCGTTCGGCATGGGCAGCGCCCTGACCGAGCGCAGCTCGGTGGCGACTTGCGCGGGTGCGGCGGGTGCAGCGGGTGCGGCGGGTGCAACAGGTGCAGCGGGTGCAGCAAGTGCAGCGGGTGCAGCAAGTGCAACGGGTGCAACAGGTGCAGCAAGTGCAGCGGGTGCAGCAAGCGCAACGGGTGCAACAGGTGCAGCAAGTGCAGCGGGTGCAGCGGGTGCAACGGGTGCAGCAAGTGCAGCGGGTGTTACGCGGGCAGCAGGAGCGGCGAGCACACGCAGCGCACCCGATGCACCTGATGCACCTGATGCACCCGACGCACCCGATGCACCCGACGCACCCGACGCACCCGATGCACCTGACGCACCCGCGTTCCGCTCAACCTCAACGAAGATCACGTTCCGCGAACTGCGGACGCGGTGCTTGGCCGCGCGGTCGAGGCGCACGCGCACGCGGGCGACGGGCGAGCCGTCGGGCGAGGTGGCCTGCTCAACTCCCACGCCCGACACGGGCGCCAGGAGCTGGCCGATGGGCGCCTCCGAGAGGCCCTGGGCCGTGACGTTGCGGAGGTCGACGAGCACCGTCAACGGGTCGGGTTGGCTCGTGAGGTACGCCACCGGCTCGGAGGCCTCGATCAGCACCGTGCTGATCGCGCCGTCGAGACGGGACGAGATGGACCGTAGCGCTGGTGTTTCAGGCGAGGGGCCTGCCGCGTGCGGACGTCCGCTCGCTGCCAGGGTCACCGCCAGGGCCGCCACCAAGGGAACGGCCATCACCAGTCGAGGAATGCGACCGTGCATCACTTGACCTCTTCTCCACCGCGCAGGAACTTGCGCACTTCGCGCTGCTTCTCGAGCGACAGCGGATCGTTGACTTCCTGAAGTATCACCACCGCCTGAGCGGTCACCGTACGCACCACACCGTCGAGCAGTCGATCTCCGGCCCGCAGCGTGTACACCTTGCCGTCGGGCGCGGCCACCATCGCAATCCATGCCCCGCGGGTCTGCAGGATGCCGCGAACCGAGATCTCGTTGGTCTGCAGGCCGGCCAGCCCTTCGGGCCTCTTGGCCAACTGCCCCGCGGTGCCGCGCGGATCGGCGCCGCGGTTGACCAGGTTCGTAAAGGGATCGCGGCGCGCCTCGGGCGCGTAGACGTAGTTCACCGGGGGCGACGGCAACACCGGGCCTGGAGGCGTCGCGTTGGCCGGCGCCTGGGGCGCCGGCGGCGCGGCAGGCGCCTGCGCGCCGGCGGGCACGGCCGCCGCCACGAGGGCCAGGACGATGAGGAGACGAACGAGGGCCGTCATGATTTCTTCGCCGGCGCCTTCTTGGGCGGCGCCTTCTTCTTCTTCGTATCGGGCGCTTCGGGCACGCGCTCCACCAGCACGAAAGTGGTGGCCGTGCAGGAGATGTCGATCGTCGCGCCTGCGGCCGGCGGGTCCTTCTGGGCCAGCACGAGGTTGCCGATGTTGATGATGCGCGGGAACTTGCTCACGCGATCGAGGAACAGCCCCAGGTTGTGGTACGTCCCTTCCATCTGCACGCTGATCGGCCACTCGGCGTGCATGTCGCGCGTGTTGATGGCCTGCGGCCTGAAGCCCAGGATGACGAGGTTCGACTGCGTGGCCAGCCCGGCGATGCGGCGCAGCAGGTCGCCCACGTCCTTCTCTTCGGGCAGAATCGGCTTCAGGCTGTCGAGCCGGGCCTCGAGCTCGGCCACCTGCTGGCGGAACTGGGGCAGCTGGCGGGCGGTGGTGTTGCCGCGCGCGATGCGCGCCCGCACGTCGACGAGCTCCTTGTTCTTGACCTCGAGCGCCGCCTGCTGCGGCAGCTCGTAAAAGTAGACGAAGGCGCCGGCCGCCGCAATGGAGGCCACGGCGAAGACGCCGAGCTGCGCGTACCACGGCAGCTTCTGCAGCGAGAGGCTAGCCACGCTTGCCTCCCCTCGGGGCGGCCTTGCGGCCCGCGGGCGCCGGCGGCGGCGGGTCAATCCCCGCCATCTGGAACGTGCCGCGGACGGTAAACTGGATCAGATCCGGCGCCCGGCTGTCGCCGGGAACCACGACGCTGTCGATGATCTCCACGGGCCGGGCGAAGTAGCGCGAGGCCTCGAGGTTGCCGACGAAGTCGGAGAGCGCGGTGAGCGTCAGGCATCGGCCCTGGACGGTGACGGAATACCCGTCCTGCCGCAGTGCCGTCAGCCACGTCATCTCGGGCAGGGCCCGGCTCACCTGGTCGATCATGTGCACCGGGGCGTTCTGCCCCTTGCGCAGCTCGTCGATGAGGGCCACGCGCTGCTCCAACTGCTGGCGCCGCACTTCGAATTCCTGGACCTGCTTGAGGATCTCGCCGAGGCGCTGCTCTTCGCGCCGCGCGGCGGCGATGTCGCGGTCTGCCGTGGCCTGCTCCTGCCCCAGCGCCCAGTAGCGCCAGCCGACGCCGACGGCGGTGAGCACGAGCAGCAGGCTCCCGATGACCGTGATCTTCTGGCCGATCTGGAAGCCCGGCGCGGCCGCCTTGGCGCTCCGGCGCTCGGTGGCGAGAAGGTTGATGCGAATCATCGGTCCCCCCCCCGCCGCAGCGCGAGGCCCACGGCCACCACGGCCACCGGCGCCACCTCGTCGGCGCTCTCGAGCCCGAGCTTCTTGGCGTCGAAGGTCACCTGCCGGAACGGATCGAACATCTCCACCTCGGTGCCGAAGCGCTCGCGCAGGGCGTCGGCAAAGCCCTCGATGCGCGAGGCGCCCCCGCACAGCATGATGCGGTCGATGCGATCGTTGGCCGCCGTGGCCTTGAAGAAGTCGAACGTCTTCTCCACCTCGAGCAGCACGTTGTCGGTCATCGCCTTCAGCACCGCCCGGGCGTCCTCGTAGGTGGCGCCCTCCACGTCGTGCCCCTTCTTCAACTCCTCGGCCGTGTCGTACGGCAGGTTCAGTTCCTTCTGGACCGCCTCGGTGAAGGCGTTGCCGCCCAGCGACACGTCGCGGGTGAACACCGACTGCGTGCCCGCCAACACGTTGATGTTGATGGCGCTGGCGCCGGCGTTGAGCAGCGCGACCACGACATTCGGGTCGAGGCCGTAGTTGGCCTCGTAGGCGTTCTGCAGCGCGAACGCGTCAACGTCGACAACCACCGGGGTCTTGCCCGCCTGGGTAATCACGTTGGTGTAGTCGGCGATCTTGTCCTTCTTCGCCGCCACCAGCAACACTTCCATGCTGCCCTGGCTCTCGGGACCCGTGCCAGGCTCGAGAATCTCGTAGTCGAGGTTCACGTCCTGGATGTCGAACGGGATGTACTGCTCGGCTTCCCAGTAAATAGACTCCGACAGCTCCTGCTCGGTCATGGTCGGCAGGGTGATCTTCTTGACGATCACCGAGTTGCCCGACAGTGAAGCCACCACGTCCTTGGCCTTGAAGCGCTTGTTGGCGAACAGCCGGCGGACCGCATCGGCGACCGCGCCGCCATCGATGATGGCGCCGTCGACGATGCTGTCAGGCGGCAACGACTCGATGCCGACCGCGGAGACCTTGAAGCCCTTGCCTGCCGGCTTCAACTCGACGGCCTTGACGGCGCTCGACCCGATGTCCAAACCGACCAGGCTCTTGGTGCGACGAAACAGCACGGTTAGACTCTCCAGACGTCCGGGTCCTTGGCAAACCCGATACCAGCGAACCGCGGACGCCCAAACCTGACAATATCGGCCGCAGAACGCCGGAAATGGGTAGCCGACCTGGTGTTAGGCGATCCAGCCAACTAACAAATCTGTAAGCGAGTGACGAATATTGCACTCGCCGCCAGCCAGCCCTGACCTACCCTGCCAGTTGGGCTTATCGGATCACTGGGCGGGGGTCTCTAGTGCAGCGGGTGCAT
>CAYJPQ010000053.1:0-18286 GCA_964372085.1 uncultured Bifidobacteriaceae bacterium
CAGCCTCTCAGCCAGGGCAATGACCAGCTCTTCGAGAACCTCTAATGACACCTTGGTTCCTGTCGTCCTGACGACAGGGCTGCGCGCGGTGGTGCGGTGGTTACGCTGGCTCAAGCAGGCATTGCTGTCGCATCCTGCGGTTCGCGACATCAGCGATGAGGTGTTTCATGGTGATTTCACGTCGGCAGAGCAATTTGCCCACGAAAGACTCGTCGCCGACGCGGTTCGGATGAATGCCTATCACGCTGGTATCCGCCGAAATATCAAGCCGGGAGACGTAGTGGTCGACCTTGGAACCGGTACTGGAATTCTTGCCATGCTGGCTGCTCAGCGAGGTCCCAAGGTCGTCCATGCAATCGACCACTCGAATATCATTACCATCGCTGAACGAGTCGCCAGCGCGAATCGCTTCTCGACGATCGCCTTTCACAACATCAGCAGCCGCAGGTTTGTCTCGAACGAGCCGGTGGATGTCATCCTGCACGAGCAGATCGGTCAGGCACTTCTCGATGAAGGAATGGTCGAAAAGGCGCTGGATCTGAAGAAGCGTCTCTTGAAGCAATCCGGGCGCATCTTGCCGGGCAAGTTCGAGCTCTTTCTAGAGCCGGCCTGCGTGAGAGGGGACTATCGGGTGCCCTATCTGTGGGAAACCAACTTCGGCGGAGTCGACTTCAGTGCGGCAATGGGCTCGCCGGAAAACGGCAAGTACGAGCTGTCCGACCGCAGTTGGCAGGTCGGCGCCCGTTCAGCAATCGACTTCTTTCTCTGCGATTCGTCCCCAGTTCTCGCATTTGACCTCAACGACATCGACGAGCCAACGGATATCCCGGAGACAGTCTCAGCATCACGGGTCATTCGCCGATCGGGAAGGGTGGACGGCTTCTGCCTCTATTTTCGGGTGGTGTTCGATGCCGAAGTCGAGTTCGATACCTCTCCGTTCTCGCCGCGGACCGACTGGGATAACCTGCTGTTCAGGATAGAATCCAGGGAATATCAAGAGGGCGATGTGATCGCCTACAGTCTGGCGATGACCGATCGTTTCGACTTCGAGACATGGGTGGTCCAGATAACGAGCCCGGCAGGTCTCTGACCGTCGAGGCGCGGGAAGGCCGTTGGAACGGATCTCTCGGCGAGACTATCGAGACATGAGTGCAAGATTGGAGGCGCCGCCCGGATTTGAACCGGGGATGGAGGTCTCGCAGACAGGGCCGGGGTCGCTTACTCGTTGACTCGTCTTGCTCGCTCGTCGGCCCAGCCTCCTCGTCTTGCCCGGTGTTTGGATCCCATTGTTCCCCAAGTTGTTCCCAAGTCCCACACCTCGCCTGACGTTGCCGGGCGATAGCCTATAGGTTATAATGCCTTCGTGCCGCCCTGCTCGGTGCTCACGTATCAGACGCCGGCAGGCAATGCTCCGGTGGGCGAATACCTCGCTGGACTCGAAGGCACTGCAGTCACCAAGGCGGCAGCACTCGTGAAGCTGCTCGAAACGCTCGGATACGAACTGCGGCTTCCTCACTCGCGTTCGTTGGGCGAGGGATTATACGAGCTTCGAGATGTTGGGACTGGAGTCCGACTGTTCTACCTGTTGCTACCAGGGAATCGTGCTGTCCTACTCGATGGTATGACGAAGAAGCGCGACGACATCCCGGATGCGACGATGAAACGCCTTCGGGCGTTGCAGGCTGCCGTGAACGCCGAGCTCAAGAAGCCGAAGAAAGGTCCCTAATCATGCCGCTCACCAAGAGCACCATCGCCACCATCGACCAGCGAGTGAAAGACGACCCGGATTTCGCCGCCGCAGTCGAAGCAGAACTGCAGGCGATGCAGATCGAACAGGAACTCGTTGCGCTGCGCAATGCCAGCGGACTGTCTCAACGACAGCTCGCCGCGAAACTCGGCGTTAAGCAGCCCGTGATCGCCAAGCTGGAGGCTGGCAAGAGTCGCAACATCGGCCTTCAAACCCTCGTGCGTGCTGTCAAGGCGATGAACGGGAGTATCGATGTGTCCATCAGACCTGCCGGGCGCGAAGCGCGCGGCGGTCGAATACGCGCTCGCCGACCGAATGTGAGTGGCCGACGGTCGTCCGCATAGCAAAGTGAAAACGGTCAGTCGACGGGCATGGCAGATTTTCGAATAAGCTCACGGGAGACGTGGTGGTCGACCTTGGAACCGGTACTGGAATTCTTGCCATGCTGGCTGCTCAGCGAGGTCCCAAGGTCGTCCATGCAATCGACCACTCGAATATCATTACCATCGCTGAACGAGTCGCCAGCGCGAATCGCTTCTCGACGATCGCCTTTCACAACATCAGCAGCCGCAGGTTTGTCTCGAACGAGCCGGTGGATGTCATCCTGCACGAGCAGATCGGTTAGGCGCTTCTCGATGAAGGAATGGTTGAAAAGGCGCTGGATCTGAAGAAGCGTCTCTTGAAGCAGTCCGGGTGCATCTTGCCAGGCCAGTTCGAGCTTGGCGGGCTCGATGTAAGAGCTCCACCGAGCGCAGCGTTGGGTCCTCGGTCAGCGCCCGCACGATCACGTCGCGAGCCGCCTCTGCTTTTGACGGACGGCCAATCTGACGCCGCACACGCTCTGCGCCGTTATCGACCGTCGTAACCGCGGCCTCGACGGCGACGCGGCGGGCCGTCCGAACCGAGATCCCGCTGACCGCGGCGGCCTCCTTCCACGCACATTCGGAATCGACGGGGCGATCTCAGTGACCACCGCCGGCGGGACGAGAACGGTGCTGAAAATCGCTGCAAGGAGATCCAGTTGACCGATGTCAGCGAGCGCGATCAGAGGGCTCGAATTCGAGACGACTACCACTTAAAGGGACCTGCTGTCCTCGACTTCTCGTCGAAGCTCTTCTCCGCTCAACTGCAGATAGGGAATGCCTCGCGCGGATGCGTAATGAATAAACTCTCCGCGCTGCATGCCGAGCAACTCGGCAGCCCGTCCACTCGAGATTTCACCCTGCCGATAGAGTTCGAGCACAATCAGTTCTCGAGCCGATTCCCGTACGGGGCGGTGAAGCTCCTCCAGCAAATCAACGAGGTCCTGACCGAGTTCGACTTGAACGGCTCCCATGGTTGTCTTACCCCATGTTACACCCGAGGCCGGAGGCCTTCGCCAGGCGGGGACAGATTCGGAACAGTTGGACGCCGCACCGCCAAGTGTCACGGAGCCGAGGCGGGAAATTCCTAGCGAAAATTGGAGGCGCCGCCCGGATTTGAACCGGGGATGGAGGTTTTGCAGACCTCTGCCTTACCACTTGGCGACGGCGCCGCTCGAAGAGCTATGGAGAGTGTATCGCGAGGGCCAGTCCGCCTTCGCGCCGCCGCGCTTCGGCGGGACAGTTTTCGCCGGAAAGCCGAGCGAAAACTGGAGCGGGAAACGGGATTCGAACCCGCGACTTCGACCTTGGCAAGGTCGCACTCTACCACTGAGTTATTCCCGCTCGTCAGACGAAACCCGAGTGTATCAGACCACCACGGATGCTCGCAACACGGAGGCCGCTTCCTCCGGGGCAACCGGGTTCCGGTGCAGCCCGCTCCCCCACTCCAGCCCGCCCATCCGGGTCACCCGCGGCGCCACCTCCACGTGCCAATGGAACCACCCGTCGGCCCCGGCGTCGAATGGGCCGGTGTAGAGCGTCAGGTTGAAGGCCGGCCGCTCCAGCGCCCAGTCGATGCCCGTCAACACCCGCCTGAGCGCGGTTGCCAGGCCCGTCAGTTCCTCGTCTGACGCCTCCTCGAAGCGCGCGGCGTGCACCCGCGGCAGCAGCATCACCTCAAACGGCACGCGCGACGCATACGGCGCCAGCACCACCACCTGCGACGCCTCGAACACCACCCGGGCGCCCGCGGCGAGTTCGGCCTTCAGCAGGTCGCAGTACACGCACGTGCCCCCGGCCGCATGATGCGCCTCGCACCCGCGCAGGCGCTCTTCGAGCGCCGGAGGTACCACCGGGAAGGCCACCACCTGCGAGTGGGCATGGTCCATCAGGGCGCCCGCTGGGCGGCCGTGGTTCTTGAAGGCCGCTCCGGCCACGAAGCGCCGGTCGCGCTTCAGGTCCTGCAGGCGCGTCCGCCACGCCCAGAGCACCCGCCACAGCCGCTCCACGGGCAGGTCCTGCAGCGCCTCACCGTGATGCGGCGTCTCGATCACCACCTCGTGGGCCCCCAGCCCGTCGCGCGACTCGAACAGCGCGTCGCGCCGCACCTCGGGCCGGCCCTCGATGCGCAAGACGGCCGCCGGGTTGGGCACCACCCGCACCGACCAGCCCGGGCCGCCGGCAGGGGTGCCCTCGCGCCAGGCGAGGATCTCGAAGCCGGCGGCGGACTCGTGGCCTTCGCAGAAGGCGCAGGGAACGGCTTGGGGCTCTGGGCTTGGGGCTTGGGCCGCTGCCGCTTCGAACTCGAAACAGCTACGCGCGGCGGCCAGATCGATGGCCACCCACCGCCCGGTGACCGGGTCCTTCCTCAGCTCCGTGGTCACCATCCGGGCCTGAACGCGTCCTTGTAGAGGGTGATCCGGGGGGGCGTCATGCCGGTCTCCACGGCCACTACGTCGAAGCGGCACGGCGTGTCGTGCAGCCGGTATCGTGAAACGTATTCCTCGGCCATCGCCACCAGACGTTGCTGTTTCCGCGGCGTCACGGCCTCGGCAGGGTCGCCAAACTCGCCGCCCAGCCGGGCCTTCACCTCGACAAACACCACGGTGTCCCCGTCCCGCGCCACGATATCGATCTCGCCAAAACGGGAACGATGGTTACGCGTGAGCACCAAATACCCACGCCGCTCGAGCTCCCTACACGCCAGATCCTCGCCTTCGTGCCCCAATCGCTGCCGCGCAAAGGTCATGGGCGCGTGCAGAGCAAGAAGCGCGCCGATCAAGCCCCAAGCCCTAAGCCCCAAGCCCTAAGCCCCAAGCCTCAAGCCCCAAGCCCCAAGCCCCCGCCTTCGCCACGGCTCCGGCCAGGCAGGCTAAGCCCTAAGCCCTGCCAGTGCCTCGTCCAGGATCCTCACCGCAGTACCCGCCTGCTCCTTGGTCAGCACCAGCGGCGGCGACAGGCGAATGGCGTTCTTGCCGGCGCCCAGCACCAGCAGGCCGCGGGCGAAGCAGGCGTCCACCACCTGGTCGCGCTCGGTGTCGGCGCGTTCCTTCGTGGTGCGGTCGCGCACCAGCTCGATGCCGATCATCAACCCGCGCCCGCGCACGTCGCCGATGATGGCGTGCTTCTGCTGCAGCTCGCGCAGCCGGTCCATTAAGTACGCGCCCACCTCGGTCGCGTTGCGCACCAGCGACTGCTCCAGCAGCTCGATCGTGGCCATGGCCGCGGCGCACGACACGGGGTTGCCGCCAAACGTGCTGGCATGCGCACCCGGCGGCCACGTCATCACGTCGGCCCTCGCCACGGTCACGCCCAGCGGCAGGCCCGACGCCACGCCCTTGGCCACGGTCACCATGTCGGGCTCCACGCCGAAGTGCTCGATGCCAAACATCTTGCCGGTGCGGCCCATGCCCGACTGCACCTCGTCCACGATCAGCAGGATGCCGTGCTTCTTCGTCAGCTCGCGCAGCCGCTGGTGGAACTGCGCGGCCGGCACCACGTAGCCGCCCTCGCCCTGAATGGCCTCCACCATCACGGCGGCCACCTCGTCGGGCGACACCAGGTGCACCAGCACCTGGTCTTCCAGGAAGTCCAGGCACTCGGCCTGGCACGACTCGGGGCGCTTCCCCACGGGGCAGCGGTAACAGGTGGCGTAAGGCGCGTGATAGGTGCCCGCCATGGGGGCGCCAAAACCTTTGCGCTGGATGGCCTTGCTGGCCGTCGCCGACAGCGACCCCAGCGTGCGGCCGTGGAAGCTGCCGAGAAAGGCGACGATGCCATGGCGCCTGGTGGAATAGCGCGCCAGCTTGATGGCCGCCTCGTTGGCCTCGGTGCCCGAATTGCCGAAGAACGACCGCTTGGGGCCGCTGAACGGCGCGATGCGATTGAAGGCCTCTCCGAGCGCCACCTGCGGCTCGTAATAGAAGTCCGTGCCCGACATGTGCAGGAATTTCTGGGCCTGGTCGACGATGGCGGCGACGACGGCGGGGTGGGAGTGGCCGGTGGAGTTGACGGCGATGCCGGCGGCGCAGTCGAGGAAGCAGTTGCCGTCCACATCTTCCACCACCGCGCCCGAGCCGCGGGCCATCACGAAGGGATAGCCGCGGGTATATGAGGGCGAAACAACCTGCCCGTCGCGTTCGATGATGGCCTTGGCCTTGGGGCCGGGGAGCGTTGTCTTGAGCAGCGGTGCGTTCATAGGTTGATCATATCCGGCTTTGGGCTTGGGGCTTGGGGCTTGAGGCTTGGGGCTTAGGGCTTGAGGCTTGAGGCTTGCCGCACCTCAGGCCCCAGGACTCAGGACTCAGGACTCAGGACTCAAGACCCACGACTACTTACGCTTCCACCGCGTGCCCTGCGGGCTGTCTTCCAGGATCACGCCCTTGTCGAGCAGGCCTTGCCGGATGCGGTCGGCCTCGGCAAAGTCGCGCTTGCGGCGGGCGGCGTGGCGGGCCTCGATAGCCGCGGCAATCTCGGCCTCGGGCACGGGCGGGCGGGCGTCTTCCTCGCGCCTCAGCGAGAGTACGCCCAGCACCTGGTCGAAGTGCGCAAAGGCCGCCGTCACGCCGGCCACGTCGCCCTGCCCGAACTGCTTCGCGTCCATGGCGGTGTTCAGGGCACGCACCAGGTCGAACAGCTCGCCGAGGGCCGCGGCCGTGTTCAGGTCGTCGCGCATGGCCTCGTCGAAGGCCTCCACGCCCTGGCGCACCCGCGCGGCTATGTCGGCGTGCGCGCCGGGCGCCTTCACCGCCTCGACCCGCGCCAGCATGTCGGTGATGCGGCGCAGCGCCTCTTCGGCCTGCTCCATGCCCGTCCACGTGAAGTTCAACTGCTTGCGGTAGTGGCCCGACAGCAGCAGGTAGCGCAGCGCCGACAGGCGGAAGCCGCGCTGCTGCACGTCGGCCACAGTGTAGGCGTTGCCGAGCGACTTCGACATCTTCTGGTTGTCCACCTGCAGGTGCTCGATGTGCACCCAGAAGCGCGAAAACGGCTTGCCGGTGGCGCCTTCGCTTTGCGCAATCTCGTTCTCGTGGTGGGGGAACACCAGGTCGATGCCGCCGGTGTGGATGTCGATGGGCGCCTCGCCCAGCAGGCGCAGGGCCATGGCCGAGCACTCGATGTGCCAGCCGGGACGCCCCGGACCGCACCCGTGGTCCCAGGTCGGCTCGCCGGGCTTGCTGGCCTTCCACAGCACGAAGTCGCGCGCATCGTCCTTGCCGTACTCGTCAGAGTCGACGCGGGCGCCCGCCTGGATGCCGGCGTGGTCGAGGCGCGCCAGCTTGCCGTAGTCGGACAGGGTGCTGATCTTGAAGTAAGTGGAGCCGTCGCTCGTGTAGGTGTGGCCCCGCTTGCCGAGCTCGTTTACCATGTCGGCCATGGCCTGGAGGTTGGCGGGGTCGGTGGCGCGCGGTGTCTCCTCCACCGGCTCGATGCCCAGGGCCGTGGCGTCTTCACGGAAGGCCGCAATGTATTGTTCGGTGTACTCGCGAAGGGGCAACTTCTCCCGCTCGGCGCCGGCGATGGTCTTGTCGTCGACGTCGGTGAAGTTCATCACGTGCTGCATCTTCCAGCCGCCCACGTACTTCAAGGCTCGGCGCAGCACGTCGACGCAGACGAAGGTGCGGAAGTTGCCGATGTGCCCGCGGGCGTACACGGTGAGGCCGCAGGTGTACATGCGGACCGTGCCGTCGCGGAGGGGCGCGAACTCCTCCTGCTTCCGCGTGAGGGTGTTGTAGAGGCGCATAAGGCGATCAGGCCGGCAGGGGCTGGCGGACCGTCTCGGCGCCGATGGTCACCAGCAGTTCGCCGTTCGCGCACGAGAAGTCCACCGCGCACGCGCCGGGTTCGGCGGTGAGGGCGCGCTCGCTCGCCGTGGCCACGCGGGCGGCGAACCGGGCGACCTCCTCGGTGTCCAGTTGCGTGTAGACGGCCGCATGGGCAGCCAGGTCCCGAACCACCGGCACGAGGCTGGCGTCGCGGGGGATAGAGAGATGGAACTTGAAGGCCGTGGGGGTCATCTCAGACCGATAGTCTATCGAACAACCGGGTCGCGCGCCGAACGTCGGCGGCAATCTGGTCCTGGAGGGCCTCGAGGTCGGGGAACTTCCGCTCGTCCCTGAGGCGCTGGACAAAGCCCAGGCGAAGGGCGCGCCCATAGAGGTCCATCGACTGGCCCATTAGGTGGGTCTCCACGCTCGCGGCCGTCTCGTCCCCGAAAGTGGGCCGGGTGCCGATGTTGGTCACGCTGGGATAGACGCGGCCGTCGAGGATCACCGTGGTGGCGTACACGCCGTTGGGCGGGATCAGCTCATTGTCGCTGGAGAGATTAGCCGTGGGAAACCCAACCTCCCGGCCCCGCCGGGCCCCCTCCACCACGACGCCGTCGATGGCATAGGGCCGGCCCAGCAACGCTCCGGCTTCGTCCACGCGGCCCTCCGACACCAGCCGGCGGATGCGCGTGCTCGATACGATGAAGTCCTTGTACCGGACGGGGTCGATCTTCTCCACCCGAAACCCGTACTGCGCGCCCAGCGCACGCAGCAGCGAGAAGTTGCCCGACCGGTCGCGGCCGAACAGGAAGTCGGCGCCCACCCACACCTCGGCCACGCGCAGCCAGTCCACGAGCACCGTGCGCACGAACACCTCGGGGTCCCACTGCGACATCTCGGGCGTGAAACGCACGACGGCGGCGCCCTGCACGCCGGCGCGCGCCAGGGCCTCCAGCTTCTGGGCCTTGGTCATCAGCAGGCGGGGGGCCTTGTCGGGACGGAGCACGCGCGGCGGGTGCGGATCGAAGGTCAGCACCACGCTGGTGCCGGCCCGGTCGGCGGCGCTGCGCGAGATGCGCTCCACGATCTTCAGGTGGCCCCGGTGCAGCCCATCGAAGTTGCCCAGGGCCAGCACCGGTTGCATCCACCGCGCGGGACGCGCGTCGTCGGGAAAGTGGATTACGTCCACGGCGCCCCGGCCTCGATGGTCAACGTCAATCCATCATATGCGAGCTCCACCGACGGGGGCAGCGTCCGGTTGGTGGCCTCGTGCGGCAGGTCGTGGCAGATGTGAGTGAAATAGGCACGGCGGGGCGCGATGCGCGCCACGGCCTCGATCGCCTCGGCCACGGTGAAGTGCGTCGGGTGCGGCCGATGGCGCAGCGCGTCAATCACCAGCACGTCCAGGCCTTCCAGCAGCGGCCAGGCCTCGTCGGGCAGGCGGTTGCAGTCGGTCAGGTACGCGAAGTCGCCGAAGCGGAAGCCGAGGATGGGGCGCGACCCATGAAACAGCGGCACGGGCTGCACGGCCAGCGGGCCCACGCCGAAGCGGCCTGTGATTTCGGTGAGGGTGATCCGCGGGATGAACCCACCCTTCTCTTTGGGCGGCTCGAAGACGTAACTGAAGGTTCTCCGCAGGTCCTCACAGGTCCGGCGGTCGGCATACGCAGGGACGGCGCCGCCCTGCAGCGCATTGAATCGCCGCACGTCGTCCAGGCCCATCACGTGGTCGGCGTGGCTGTGCGTGTACAGAATGGCGTCAACGCGGGTCACGCCGTTGGCGAGCGCCTGCTGGCGCAGGTCGGTGGAGGTGTCCACCAGCACCGACGGCCCGCCCTCCACGCGCAGGTAGATGGACGGACGGGTGCGCCGGTCGCGCGGGTCGGCCGACGTGCACACCGCGCAGGTGCAGCCGATGATGGGCACACCGTGCGAGGTGCCGGTGCCCAGGAATGTCACGCGCGCCTGCATACAAAGATCGAATGCTAGCATACGCACATGAGCCCCCTGCCCGGCGAAGGCTTCCAGCAACTGGTGGAGATCATGCGGACGCTCCGATCGCCCGCCGGGTGCCCGTGGGACCGCGAGCAGACGCTGCAGACGCTGCGCCCCTACGTGCTGGAGGAGACCTACGAGTTGCTCGACGCGCTCGACCGCAACGACCACGACGCGCTCGTCAAGGAACTGGGCGACTTCCTGTTCGAGGCGGTGTTCCTGGCGCAGATTTGCGACGAGGAGGGACGGTTCTCCATCGCCGATGCCATTCACGGCGTGGCGCGGAAGCTGGTGCGGCGTCATCCGCACGTGGACTTCTCGGCGGTGGCGCCCGACCTGGCGCACGGCGGCGCCGGCCGCGAGATGACGCCGGGCCAGGTGAAGGAGGCGTGGGAAGACATCAAGGCCCTCGAGCGGGCCGAAGCCAACGGCCGCGAGCAGACGGTGCTGAGCGGCGTGCCGCGGGCGATGCCCGCCCTGCTGCGCGCCTACGAGCTCAGCTCGCGGGCCGCCACGGTGGGGTTCGACTGGGTGAAGGCCGGCGATGTGCTGGACAAGATTGACGAGGAGGTGCGCGAGCTCCGCGAGGCCGTGGCCACGCGCGGCGCCAGCTCGCCCGAGGCCGAGGAGGAGCTGGGCGATCTGCTCTTCGCCATGGCCAACCTGGCGCGCAAGCTGGGCGTGGAGCCCGAAGCCGCGCTGCGCATGGCGAACGACAAGTTCCAGCGGCGGTTCGACGAGGTGGAGCGCCAGGTCACCACGAGCGGCCAGCGGCTGAAGGACCTGAGCCTGGATGAGCTCGAGGCGCAGTGGCAACACGCAAAGGCAACCACGAAGGACACGAAGAACACGAAGGGTTCCCTATAAGACAAATCTGCGGAGGCTGGTCTTCAGATATTCCTCATGGAAGTTCATCAGCAACCCCACTCTGAGGCCGGTCGCCTTCAGGTAGGACAGCAGTTGCGCCTGGTGGACACGTTCCAGACGTTCCACAGCCTTGAGCTCCACAACGATCTGCCCTTCCACCACCAGATCCAGCCTCTGAGTTCGCAAAGGGCGCCCGCGGTACAAGACGTTGGTGGCGAACTCGCGTTCGAAGGCAAGTCCCTCCAACTCAAGTTCGATGCTCATCGCGTCGTGGTAAAGGCCCTCCAGATAGCCCGGACCGAGCGCCTGGTGCACCCGGAGGGCGCAACCAATGGTCCGCGTGACCAGGCCTTCGAGTTCAGGAGATAGGTCTGACTTTGCTCGGGTAAGAACCATTCACCCCTCCCTGAGGAAACCCCCTTCGTGCCCTTCGTGTCCTTCGTGGTTAACGTGGGTACCCCCAGCGCCGCCCCGTGAAGCTCTCCGCCGTCACCGTGTGGCCGTCGGTGATCACGTCGATCTGCCCATCCTGGTCCGTGCGGAACACCTCGGCGCCCACCGCCTTGTAGCGGTCCAGCACGTACGGCAGCGGGTGGCCGTAGGGGTTGCCGCGGCCGGCCGAGATCACCACCAGCGCGGGATGCGCGGCGGCGAGAAACGCCTCGCCGCTCGACGTGCCGCTGCCGTGGTGGGCGGCCTTCAGCACCACCACCTCGCGAAGGTCCAGGGCGGGGGCCAGCTCGGCCTCCACGTCGCGCTCGATGTCGCCGGTGAGCAGCAACGACACGCGGCCGAACCCGAGCGCCAGCACCACCGAGTCGTTGTTGCGCACGCGCTGGCGTTCCCAATCGGGCGGCGGCGGATGGAGCACGCGCAGCTCCACGCCCCCGATGTCGATGCGGTCGCCCCGCTGCAGCGTGCGCCACGCCGCACGCCGGCGGCCGGCCACGTCGCGGAGCCTGGCCGTGGGTTCGTGGTTCGCCACGGGCACTCCCACCCACACCTCGGCCGGCGACAGGTCGCGCGCCAGCGACCATGCCCCGCCAATATGATCGGGGTCGCCGTGGGTCACCACCAGGTAGTCAAGCCGGCCAATGCCACGGGCACGAAGCGCCGGCCCAATCACGCGGTCGCCGATGTCGAACGCGCCCCGCACCGTGACGCCGCCGGTGTCCACCATCGCCGTGCGCCCATTCGGCAGCGTGAGGAGAAACGCATCCCCCTGCCCCACGTCGATGGCCGTGAGGTGGAGTCGCCCATCACCGTGCACGCGCGCAAGCGTTGGGGGCGCCAGCGCGATCCAGCCGAACAACAGCCACGAAGACCACGAAGACCACGAAGTAATCTTGCGGAATACCCAATGGTTCACTTCGTGTCCTTCGTGAACTTCGTGGTTAACGGGCGTGAGTACCCACGTCACAAGGGCAAGGTAGTACGCGGCCACCACCCACAGGTTCGGTGAGGGCACCCTCCACGTGATCCACGGGGCCAGGTCCACCAGCGTGGCGCTCCACACCAGCCCGTAGGCCGCCTGGTGCGCCACCCATCCCGCTCCGGACGCCACCAGGCCCAGCCCGGCGGCATCCGCGGCCGCCGTGGCCATGGCTGCCAGTTGCACCACGGCCATGCAGGGCACCGCCACGAGGTTCAGCACCAGCCCGGCCACCGTCACGCGCTGGAACATCAGCGCGCCCACCGGCATCAACATGGCCTCGGCGCTGGCGGAGGCCAGCACCACCGCCGCCGCCGCCCTCGCGGGCGCGATCGACGGCAGGCGCAGTCGCGCCGCGCCCGCCACGATGGCCGCCGTGGCGCCAAAGGTGAGCCAGAAGCCCACGTCGGCAATGGCGAGGGGCGACACCACGAGCAGCGCCACACCGGTGAGCGCGAGGGCGTGCACGGGTGAGGTCCGCTGATCGATAAGGCGCAACGACAGGTACACGCAGGCCATCAGCGTCGCGCGGACGACCGACGCGCCGCCGCCGGCCACGAAGGCAAACAGCGCGAGCGTGGCGATGGCAGCCCCCGCGGACCAGCGCGCGCCCGCCCCCACCCACCACAGCGCGCCCAGCACCAGCCCGGCCAGGATGGCGATGTTGCCTCCCGAGATGGCAATCACGTGATAGGTGCCGGCCTCCTGGAGTCGCCGCTCCACCTCCGGATCGAGCGCCCCCCGGTCGCCAATCAGGATGGCCGTGGCGATGGCGCCCGACTGGGGATCGCGGCTCCCAACGTGCCGCGCCAACGACGCCCGCACCCACGCTCGCACCGCCGCCGCCCATTCGTCAACCCACGAACCCCGGGCCACGACCTCCACCAGCGCCCCGCTCTTCACCGTGCCCACCAACGCGATGCCGCGGCGCGCCATGGCGCGTTCCTGGTCGGCCACCCCCGCGTTCAAGTAGCGGGCGGGGCGCCGAAGCAGCGCCGGCGCGCGGACCACGCGCCCGGCCCGCCACTCGCCCATCTGGCCGGCCGCGAGCGTGCCAGACACCGTGAGCGACACGCCGCCGGGTGCGGGCTCGGCCGCCGCGCCGAGCCACACACGCTGTACCTGTAACCGGAACACGGCGCCCGTCTCCGTCGGGGCGGCGTCCGAGACCAGGCGGCCCTCCACCACCACGGGCGTCTCGATGCGGCCCGCCTCGGTCCCTTCGATGGCAAAGCCTCCGAGCCGCTCTTCCAGTAACTGGCGCAGTGGCGGGTGCAGCGCCCGCTCTGACGCGCCCGCGCCCAGCAGGCACGCCCCGCCCACCACGGCCACGCCGCCGGCTGCGCGCCCCGCCGCCGCCAACGGACCCGCACGCGCCACCAGGGCCACCAGGCCGGCCCCGGCCACCAGCCACGGCACGTAGATTATGGAAAGGGGGAACCAGACGCCGGCAGCCACGCCGGCCGTGACGGCCACGAACAGGATGGGCGCAACTGGCATGCCCCGGAATCTGCAAATCCCGGGGCATCACGGTTTGCCAGCAAAACAAAAGGCCGCCGGGTGTGACGTCGCATTACCTGCAACGTCGCTGCCCCGACGGCCTCGCACAAATTGACGCGGGCTCTAGGCTCTGGGCTCTAGGCTTTGGCCTCCGGCACGGCCGCGTAATAATCCTGCAGCGCGCGCACCTCGAGGCCCTCGGTGCGCAGCGCGCGGATGGCCTCCAGCGCAGCGGCGGCCCCGGTGATGGTGGTGATGCACGGCACGCCCGCCATCATGGCGGCGCGGCGCACGGCCTTGTCGTCGAAGAACGACTCGCGGCCGAGCGGCGTGTTGATCACCATGGAGATCTTGCGGTTGACGATCTCGTCGGCCAGGCTCGGCCGGCCCTCGTTCACCTTGAACACCACCGCGCACTCCACGCCGTGCGCGCGCAGGTAGGCCGCCGTCCCCCGCGTGCCCATGATGGTGAAGCCCTGCTCCACCAGGCCGCGCGCGATGGGCAGCACCTCGGCCTTGTCGTCGTTGTTCACGCTCACGCACACGGCGCCCTGGTCGGGCAGCCGCAGGCCGGCGCCCAGCATGGCCTTCACGAACGCCATCCCGAAGCTGCCGGCCCCGCCCATCACCTCGCCCGTGGACTTCATCTCGGGGCCCAGGATGGTGTCGACGCCGGGGAAGCGCACGAACGGGAACACGGGGGTCTTCACGAACACGCCGGCCGGCGCGAAGTCGTCGGTCAAGCCCAGGTCGGCCAGCGACTTGCCGTTCATCACGCGGGCGGCCACCTGCGCCAGCGGCACGCCGTTGGCCTTCGACAGGTACGGCACGGTACGCGACGCGCGCGGGTTCACCTCGAGCACGTACACCGTGTCGTCCTTGATGGCGTACTGCGTGTTCATCAGGCCCACCACCTTCAGGGCCCTGGCCACGCGCCGCGTGTAGTCGCGAATCGTCGCCAGGTGGCGATCGGCCAGCATGGGCGGCGGCACCACGCACGAGCTGTCGCCCGAGTGGATACCCGCCTCCTCGATGTGCTCCATGATGCCGCCAATCACGACGGCGCCGCTCTCGTCCGCGACACAGTCGACATCCACTTCCTTCGCGTGCTCCAGGAACCGGTCGATCAGGATGGGCCGGTCGTGCGACACGTCCACGGCGGTCGACATGTAGCGGTCGAGCGTCGCCAGGTCGTACACAATGGCCATGTTGCGGCCGCCCAGCACGTAGGAGGGCCGCACCACCACCGGGAAGCCCACCTTGGCGGCCACGGCCCGCGCCTCCGCGCGCGAGGTGGCCGTGCCGCTGGCCGGCTGCGGAATGCCCAGGTCCCACAGCAGCTGCGCGAAGCGCTGCCGGTCCTCGGCCAGGTCAATCGAGTCGGGCGTGGTCCCCAGGATGGGCACGCCGGCCGCCTGCAGGTCGAGCGCCAGCTTGAGCGGCGTCTGGCCGCCAAACTGCACGACGCACGACACGTCCACGTTGCCCTGCCGCTCGCGCTCGACGATGGCCATCACGTCCTCGAGGGTGAGGGGCTCGAAGTAGAGGCGATCGGCCGTGTCGTAGTCGGTCGACACGGTCTCGGGATTGCAGTTGACCATGATGGTCTCAAACCCCTCCTTCTGGAAGCCGAACACCGCGTGACAGCAGCAGTAGTCGAACTCGATGCCCTGGCCGATGCGGTTGGGCCCGCTGCCCAGGATGATCACCTTCCGCTTGGGCGTGGGGTCGGCCTCGCACGCGTCCTCGAAGCTGCTATACAGGTACGGCGTGAACGACTCGAACTCGGCCGCGCAGGTGTCGATGCGCTTGTACGACGCCTTGAGCTTCATCTCATAGCGGCGCTCGCGCACGACGGTTTCGTCCACGCCGAGGATGTCGGCCAGCTCGCGGTCGCCGAAGCCCGCGCGCTTGAGCGTGCGCATCAGGTCGGGCGACATGTCGCGCAGCCCCACCATCTCGGCGGTCTTCCGCAGCTCCACCAGCTCGGCGAACTGCTGCAGGAACCACGGATCCATGTTGGTGAGCTCGTGCAGGCGCGCCACGTCCCAGCCCTTGTCGAGCGCGCGAAAGAGCGCCCACATCCGCCGATCGTTCGGCACCACCAGGCTGCGCCGCAGCGCGGCGTCCTCGTCCTCGGCCGTCTCCTCGGCGTCGATGTCGTCGGCCGTGGGCCGGCGGAACAGCAGGCCTTCCTTGCCGAGCTCGAGCGACCGCACGCCCTTGAGGAACGCCTCCTTGAACGTGCGGCCGATGGCCATGGCCTCGCCCACCGACTTCATCTGCGTCGTCAGGGTGCGATCGGCCTGCGGGAACTTCTCGAAGTTCCAACGCGGGAACTTCACGACGACGTAATCGATGGTGGGCTCGAACGACGCGGGGGTCACGCGCGTGATGTCGTTGGGGATCTCGTCGAGCGTGTACCCCAGCGCCAGCTTGGCGGCGATCTTCGCGATGGGGAAGCCCGTGGCCTTCGAGGCCAGCGCCGACGACCGCGAGACGCGCGGGTTCATCTCGATCACCGTCATGCGCCCATCGTCGGGATTGACCGCGAACTGGATGTTCGAGCCGCCCGTCTCGACACCCACGCGGCGGATGATGCGCCGCGCGGCGTCGCGCATGCGCTGGTATTCCTTGTCGGTGAGCGTCAGGGCCGGCGCCACCGTGACGCTGTCGCCCGTGTGCACGCCCATGGGGTCGATGTTCTCGATGGAGCAGATCACGACGAAGTTGTCGGCGCAATCGCGCATCACCTCGAGCTCGAATTCCTTCCAGCCGATCACCGACTCTTCGACCAGGATTTCGTGCACCGGGCTCAGGCTGAGGCCGCGCCCGGCGATGTCCTTGAACTCCTCGAGGTTGTAGGCGATGCCGCCGCCCACGCCACCCATGGTGAACGAGGGGCGGATGATGGCCGGAAACCCGGTCTCGGCCACGAACGCCAGGGCCTCGTCAAGCGTCTTGGCCACGCCGCTGCGCGGCATGTCGACGCCAATCTCCTGCATGGCGTTCTTGAAGAGCAGCCGGTCCTCGGCCACCTTGATGGCGGGGATCTGCGCGCCGATGAGCTCCACGCCGTACTTCTTCAGCACGCCCAGCTCGTCGAGGTCCACGGCGAGGTTGAGGGCGGTCTGGCCGCCGACCGTCGGCAGGATGGCATCCGGCCGCTCGCGCTCGATGATCTTCTCCAGCACCTCGGGGGTGAGCGGCTCCACGTAGGTGCGGTCGGCCAGCTCGGGGTCGGTCATGATGGTGGCCGGATTGCTGTTGACCAGCACCACCTCGAGCCCCTCGGCCTTGAGCGCCTTGATGGCCTGCGTGCCCGAGTAGTCGAACTCGCACGCCTGCCCGATCACGATCGGGCCCGACCCAATCACCAACACACGCTTAATGTCTGTACGTCTCGGCATTTGATTAGGCTCTGGGCTCTAGGCTCTAGGCTCTGGGCTCTCGGGCGGTCACCGTCGCTCCATCTCGTCGAGGAACTGACGGAACAGGTAGTCTGCGTCGTGCGGGCCAGGCGAGGCCTCCGGGTGGTACTGCACCGAGAACATCGGCTTGTCCACGTGGCGCAGGCCCTCCACCGTGCCGTCGTACAGGTTCAGGTGGGTCACGGCCGTGTGGGCCGGCAGCGAGTCGGGATCCACGGCGAAGCCATGGTTCTGCGACGTGATCTCGATGGCGCCCGAGCGCAGATCCTTCACCGGGTGGTTGGCGCCGCGGTGGCCGAACTTCAGCTTGAACGTCCTGGCGCCCAGGGCGAGGCCCAGCAACTGGTGCCCCAGGCAGATGCCGAAGATCGGCGTATCGCTGTCGGCCAGCGCGCGCACGTTCTTCACGGCGTAGGTCACGGCCGCCGGGTCGCCGGGGCCGTTGCTTAGGAACACGCCGTCCGGCTTCCACGCGAACAGGTCGGATGCGGGCGCCGACGCGGGAAACACCCGCACGGTGCAGCCGTGGGCCGCCAGGCGCCGCAGGATGTTCAGCTTCATCCCGAAGTCGTAGGCCGCCACCTTCAGCGGCCGGCCGGCGCGCCGCTGCGGCGCGCTGGCGAAGGCGGCCTGCGCCACCGTGTCGGCCAGCGAGGTCTCGTAGTCCCAGGCCTCGCGGCAGGTGACGTCCTTCACCAGGTCGCTGCCTTCCATGCGCGGGATGGCGCGAGCCCGCTCCACCAGGGCCGCCGGGTCGGCCGGCCCGGTGGCGATGATGCCGCGCATCACGCCCGACGACCGCAGCCGGCGCGTCAGCGCGCGCGTGTCGATGTCGCCGATGGCCACGATGTTGTGCTTCACCAGGTAGTCGCGAAGCGTCCCCTGCGCGCGCCAATTACTCGACACGGGCGACGGGTCGCGCATCACGAAGCCGGCCACCTGGGGCGCGTCCGACTCCTCGTCGGTGGCCGCCACCCCGTAGTTGCCAATCTGCGGCGCGGTCATCGTCACAATCTGCCCGGCATACGAGGGGTCGGTGAGCACCTCCTGGTAGCCGGTCATGCTGGTGTTGAAGACCACTTCTCCGCTGGTCTGGCCCGGGGCGCCCGCGGATACGCCGCGGAACCAGGTGCCGTCTTCGAGTGCCAAGATCGCGTTCATTCCTGCTCCTGTACGCCCACAAG
>CAYJPQ010000053.1:18296-23728 GCA_964372085.1 uncultured Bifidobacteriaceae bacterium
GCGACAACGCGTACGGTGGGCTAAAAGGGTCTATAACCTCTCAAGGTGAAGGTGACCGCGTACTCGCCGGGCTGGAGGTCGGCCACCACGAGCGGCGTGACGCCACGCGGCCGGCTGTTCACGCTGACGGCCGCGCCGCGCGGGCGGGAGTCGACCACCAACGAGCCGGATCGAACCGGCGCCTCCGGTCTTGGCGCCCGGGGCGTAGAAGTGGCGGGTGCAACGGGTGCAACGGGTGCAACAGGTGCAACGACCGCGGCCGTCTCCCGGTCTGCCCCGAGCGAAGTCGAGGGGCTCCCGTCTCCCGTCTCCCGATTAACCCGTGGCCGTTGTTCCATCAGCGCGCGCGGGATGGCCATGTAGGTACCGAGCGCACCCACCACCATCCCGGCCACCAGCATCCACGCCATGGCGGCATTGCTCCATCGCTCGGGCTCGCGCACGCCTTCGCGGCCGTAGGCCGCTTCGGCGAGGTCTCGCCGTAGCTCGCCAGCATCCGGGCGAGCGGAGGCGGACGGCACGGGCTTCGCCTTCTCCACCACCGACGCCGACACGGCGTTGGCAAACTCGACGCTCGTCGCAAAACGATTGGCGGAATCCAGTGCGAGGGCTGTCGTGAAGGCGCTGGACAGCGCGCCGCCGTCGACACCAGGCAGGCTGGGCACGTCCAGCGGCGCGTCGGCCGGACCGGCGATGGGCCGCCCGACCCGCCCCTGGTCGGTGATGGCGGCCCGCGCCAACTGGCCCGCGGCCGGAGCGGGCGGACGCCCGGCCCCCACTTCCGGGGCGGCGTAGGGCCGGCGGGCGGGCACCGCCACGCCCGCCTCGGCCAGCACGCCGGCCACGCCCGTCCCGGTGATCATCGTGGTGCGCGGCGACACCAGCACGTCGGCCGGAGTGAGCGCCCCATGGCACAGGCCCCGGGCCGCCGCCGCGTCGAGCGCGTCCGCCAGCAGCCGCAGGCGGGGGACCACGTCGGTGATGTCCGCCGGCCCGAATTCGCTCAGGGCGGTGTCGAGCGGCTCCCCAGGCGGAAGGGCGGCGGCCAGGTACGGATCCAGTTCATCGAGGCCGGCAGCCACGGGCGTCGCGAGCCCGTCGTGGCGCGGCACCTGCTCGATCAGGCGCGCCAGGGCTGCTGCCACCACGGGGGCTCGCTCAGGTGACAGGTTCATCCGTAGCACGTTGATGGCAACCGGTTCGCGGGTCTCAGGGTCTTCTGCGTGAAAAATGGGGCCAACGACGCCTGCACGCAGCTCGTGCAGCACGTCAAAGCGGCCAATGGCGGCCGGCGGGAGGTCGAACAGTGAGCCTTCCCCGTTCACGGATCGACTCACGATGTTACCACGCGATGTTGACAGCTTTACCGACCGTCTGCGACAGTACGGGCGGTGCCCGCCGACGTGTCCTCGCTAACCACCTCGTCACTTCCCGTTGACATCCGGACTTTTCCGTGGATTCGGCGGTTGGCGTCCGACTATGTGTTCTCGCACGCCAGCGTGGCGTCGTTCTTTGCGGGCGACCCGTCCACGTCCGAGGCCTGGGCCGACACAATCCGGCGATCGCAGGCGCTGGCTCGCCAGCCGGCCGCCGTGGCCGCCGTCCTTGCGGCCCAGCAGGAACGCCGCGGCGCGCCGCCCGAATCGCGCGCGGCCGCGGCCAAGCTTGCCGACTCCACCACACGGGTGGTCATCACCGGGCAGCAGGCCGGCTTGTTTGGCGGGCCCCTCTTCACGCTGCTGAAGGCCCTGACGGCCATGAAACTGGCGGCCAAGGTCGCGGCCGAGCACCGCGTGCCCGTGGTGCCGGTGTTCTGGATCGACGCCGAGGACCACGACTGGCCCGAGGTGAGCGGCTGCACGGTGCTCGACTCCGAGCTCGCGCCGCATACGGTGCGCCTGGCCGACCTGCCCGGCGCGGGCGAGCTGCCCATCGCCCGGCTCGAGCTCACCAACGACATTTCGGTCGCGGTGGACGCCCTGGCCGCGGCGCTGCCCGACACCGAGTTCCGGGCCGATCTGCTCGACGGCATCCGCCGCGCCTACGCGCCCGGCGCGGGCATGGCCACCGCCTTCGGCTGTTGGCTCGAACACGTGCTCGGCCCGCACGGCCTCGTCGTGTACGACTCGTCCGATCCGGCGGCGAAGCCCCTGGCCCGCGACATCTTCGTGAAGGAAATTGCCGAGGCCGGCCAGACCGCCCGCATCGCGGCCAGGGCGGGCGAGGCGCTGGTGGCGGCGGGCTACCACGCCCAGGCCACGCTGGCCGACGGCACGGTGTCGCTGTTCCGCCTCACCGGGGGCCGTCAGCACATCCGCGTGGACGGCGATCGGGCCCGCATCGGCGAGGGCTCCTCGAGCCTGGCCGACCTGGCCGCCGAAGCCGCGGCGTCACCCGAGCGCTTCAGCCCCAACGTGCTGCTCCGCCCCATCGTCCAGGACGCGGTCTTCCCCACCATCTGCTACGTGGCCGGCCCCAACGAGCTGGCGTATCTCGGCCAGCTGCGCGGCGTCTACGCGCACTTCGGCGTGCCGATGCCGTTGATGTACCAGCGCGCCACGGCCACGCTGGTGGATTCGGCCACGCTGCGCTTCCTGACGAAGTACGAGTTGCCGCTCGGCGCGCTGCGCGCGCAAGACGAGGCGGCCCTCAACACCCTGCTCGAAGCCCAGCTGCCCCCCACCGTCGAGCACTCGCTCACGGCGGTGGCGGAGGTCATCGCCGACCGCATGGAGGGGCTGGCGCAGGCGGTGCCGCAGATCGACCCGACGCTCGAGGGCGCCGTGCGCTCGACGCTGGGCAAGCTGCAGCACGACGTGCACACGCTGCACAACAAGGTCATTCAGGCGGCCAAGCGCAAGGACGACACGCTGCGCCGCCAGTTCCAGCGCGCCCAGGCCCTCACCTTCCCCCAGGGCCACCCGCAGGAACGTGAGATCGGCTTCGTGTGGTTCGTGAACCGCTACGGGCCGGCCCTGGTGGATCGCCTGCTCGACGAGCTCCCGCTCGAGATGGGCCACCACTGGGTCCTGACGATTTGACGAAGAGGAAATCCAGGAAGAAGGGCGCCCTGCGCGCCCGCATCGCCCGGCTCTCGTGGCCCAGGCGGCTGAAGCCCTGGCGGCGGCACATCCTGGCGGGCACGGCCGTGCTCGCGGTGGCCGCCCTCGGATCACTCGCCTATCTCTGGGTGCATTACAGCCGCATCGTGGACGCCCGCCTGCACGGCGAGCGCGACCGCGTGGTGCCGCGCGTCTTCGCGCGGCCGCTCACGCTGCACGCCGGCCAGGGCGTGTCGCTCACCGACCTGGTGGCGCGCCTCAACGACGTGGGCTACGCGCAGCGCGCGCGCGTGGAGCGGCCCGGCGAGTTTGCCGTCGACGGCACGACCGTCGTGTTCGTGCCGCGCGCGGGTGACAACGGCGGGCAGGTGGTGAGCATCAGCTTCGCCCCCCCGCCGCGCGGCAAGACGCCGCCCAGGACGCCGCCACGCACCGACCGCATCCTGCGGATGCAGGCCGCCAACACGCCGGTGACCGAGGTGTCGCTCGATCCGCCGCTGCTCACCGCCCTGGTGTCGGGCGCGCGCGAGAAGCGCCGCCGCGTGGCGCTCGAGGCCATCCCCGCCCGCATGCAGCAGGCCGTGCTGGCCATCGAAGACCGCCGCTTCTACCTGCACCCCGGCTTCGATCCGCTCAGCATCACGGGCGCCGTCATCACCAACCTCACCAGCAGCCGGCGGGTGCCCGTGGGCCGCAGCACGCTCACACAGCAGCTGTCGCGCATGTTCTTCCTGAGCGACGAGTTCAACGCCGAGCTGCAGTCGGGCCAGCGCTCGTACCGGCGCAAGGTGCTCGAGGGCTTCATGGCCATCATCCTGGAGGTGAAGGCCACCAAGGACGAGATTCTCGAGCTGTACCTCAACGACGTCTACCTGGGCCACCGCGGGTCGTTCGCGCTGCACGGCGTGGCCGAGGCCGCGCGCATGTTCTTCGGCAAGGACGTGAGCAACCTCACGCTGGGCGAGGCGGCGCTCATCGCCGGCGTCATCCAGTCGCCCTACAACCACTCGCCGTTCAACGACCCCGGGCGCGCCAAGGAGCGCCGCAACGTCGTGCTGCGGGCGATGGCCGACGCCGACTTCATCACCGCCGAGGCCGCCGACCGCGCCTCGAAGGACCCCCTCACGGTGGTGGCCGGCGCGCTCGACAACGATGCGCCGTACTTCGTCGACTTTCTGGGCGAGGAGCTCGACCGCACCTTCAAGGGCATCACCGCCAAGCCCGGCACCCTCGACATCTACACCACGATCGACGTCAACCTGCAGCGCTCGGCGCAGGACGCCGTGCGCGACGGCATCGCCAAGGTGGACGCCGCCCTGGCGCGCCGCCGGCGCGGGCCCCGCCGCGTCGCCCAGGCCGCGCTGGTGGCCATCGACCCGCGCACCGGCGACATCCTGGCGCTCATCGGCGGGCGCTCGTATAACCAGTCGCAGTTCAACCGCGCCTTCAGCGCGCGGCGTCAGGTGGGCTCCACCTTCAAGCCGTTCGTGTACCTCTCGGCCTTCGACCGCGCGGCCGAGGACGGATCGGGAGCGCTCACGCCCGCCTCGATGGTGTGGGACGAACCCACGACCTGGACCTACGACGGCACCGAGTGGTCGCCGCGCAACTACGGCGATGAATACGACGGCCAGGTCACCCTGCGGCGCGCGCTGGCCATGTCGCGCAACATCGCCACCATCAAGGTGGCCGAGCAGACGGGCTTCGACCGCCTCGTCGCGCTGTGGAAGCGCACCAAGCTGGGCACCACCGAGTTGAAGGGCTACCCGTCGGTGGCGCTCGGCGTCGCCGAGTTGACGCCGATGGAACTGGCCGAGGCCTACACGCTCTTCACCAACGGCGGCAGCACGCGCAAGCTGCGCGCCATCACCACCATCACGAGCGGCAACCGCCAACTGAGGCCGCCACTCGAACGCGGCGCGCGCGTGGCCTCGCCCCCCACCACCTACCTGGTGACGAACATGATGCGCAGCGTGCTCAACGAAGGCACCGGCGCCTCGGCCCGCTCGGCCGGGCTCACCGCCGACGCCGCGGCCAAGTCGGGCACCACCAACGACCTGCGCGATGCCTGGTTCGTGGGCTTCACGCCAGACCTGCTGACCGTGGTGTGGGTGGGCCTCGACAACAACCAGCCGCTGGGCCTGAGCGGGTCGCAGGCGGCATTGCCCATCTGGACGGCCTTCATGACCAAGGCCCTGGCCGGGCGCGAAAGCCCGTCCTTCGAGGTGCCCGACGGCGTCACCTTCGTGGAGATCGACCGCGACACCGGCAGGATCGCCACCCCCAACTGCCCGCGCGTCACCAACGAGGCCTTCCTGGCCGGAACCGAGCCGCTGGAAATCTGCGAGCTCCACCGCTTTTAGAGCCTAG
>CAYJPQ010000054.1:0-3156 GCA_964372085.1 uncultured Bifidobacteriaceae bacterium
CGGGCCACAGAGACACAGAGACACAGAGGAAATACCAAATACTTCAAAATGCCTGCAGGCCGTCTAAGCGGCACGGCGTTTAGGAAGAATTGGTATTCCTCTGTGTCTCTGTGTCTCTGTGGCCCGTACGTCCTGGATCAGCTGTAGGCAGCGCCCACCATGATGCGGCGGATGCGCACCCACGGCGAGCCGTGCGACGGGTGGTTGATCTGCACCGGCTGGCCCTTGGCATCGCCCGTGGTGCCGTGCATCTCCCACGATTCCTTGCCCGACGTGGCGTCGAGGTTCTGCCAGAAGTCGGTGGTGATCGCGTTGTAGGTCACATCCGACAGCATGCGGGTCTTCTTGCCGTTCTTCACTTCCCAGAACGCGTCGCCGCCGAACTGGCCGTTGAAGCGCTGCTGATCGATGGAATAGCTGCCGCGACCGTCGATGAGCACGCCATCCTTCGTGTCGGCGATGATCTCCTCGGGCGTGGGCGACCCGGGCGGGCCCGGCTCCACGTGCACGTTGGGCATGCGCAGGAAGGGATAGTTGCGCCACGAGGTGGCGAACGTGCAGCCCTTCGAGGTGTTCTGGCCGATGTAGTGGGCCGTCTCGCGGTTGGTCTGCAGGTCCACCAGCCGGCCCTCCTGGATGATGGGCCACCGCTGCGACTTCACGCCGTCATCGTCGTAGCCCACCGTGCACATGCCGCCCGGCAGCGTGCGGTCGCAGGTCACGTTGAAGAGCTTCGAGCCCATCATCAGCTTGCCGACGTCGGCCACCTTCACGAAGCTGGTGCCGGCGTAGTTGGCCTCGTAGCCCACCACGCGGTCGAGCTCGGTTGGGTGCGCCACGATCTCGTGAATGGTCAGCATGGCGTGGGCGGGCGTCATGATCAGGTCCTTCAGGCCCACGCCCACCGGCGGCGCCGTGCAGTGCTCCACGGCCTCGGCGGCGATGCGCTCCACGTTCTCGAGCATCTTCGCCTCGAGCACCACCTCGTAGCCCGCCGACCTGGGGGCCACCGAGAAGGTGCGCGACTTGGCCTTGCCGTCCTTGAAGGCCGTCACCGTGAAGCCCGGCGAGGTGCGCCAGATCTCCTGCTCGATGTACGAGCCTTCAGAGGTGGCCAGGTACTTCCACTCGTAGTCGAACGCCATGTTCGACTGCACGCGGATCACGCCGGGCACCTTGAGGGCCGCCTCGTTGATCTGCATCAGGAAGTTGATCTTGTCGTCGAGCGGCACGTCCTCGGGCTTCTGCTTCACCGGCACCGACCAGTAGTCGGTGTAGGGCTGCACCGGCGCCAGCCTCACCTCGAAGCGCTTGCTCACCGCGCTGGCCTTGGCCACCTCGGTGGCCTGCGCCGTGATCGTGCGGATCTCGGCCTCGCTCACGATGGGGCTGCTGGCAAAGCCCCAGACCCCGCTGTGGATCACGCGCACGCCGAAGCCCGCGCTCTCCTCGTGCCCGCCCGCCCCGAACCCGAACGAGTCGGTGACGATGCGGTCGCGGACGGCGACGCTGTCGTTGACGTTGCGCGTGAAGCGGATGTCGGCGTAGCTGCACCCCAGGCGCTTGGCCTCGGACAGCGCCGTGTCGGACAGGCCCTTGAACCGCGACTCGAGCACACGCCCCTGGGGCGTCTGGGCGATGAGATCGCCCACGAGGTCGCTGGCATAGAGCGCCACGCCCGTGGCGCTCAAGGTCTTGACGAAATCGCGTCGCTTCATGTCTCGCTCCTGGCGGAACTAAAGTTCCGCCCTACACGCCCTACGTTCCGCCCTACACGCCCCACCTTCCACCCTACACGGCGGGGGAAATGGACGTCATGGTGAAATCTTCAAGCTTCATAGCCGGGACGAGCGCCGTGCCCGGGTTGTCGTAGGCCTCGCCCGTGTGCATGGGGATGGACCGGCCGAGCATCGAGATGTTGTTGAAGCTCACGGCGGGCGACTCGTTCCAGCGGAAGTTCTGCACCGGCGCCACGATCTCGCCGTTCTCGATCAGGAACAGGCCGTCGCGCGTCATGCCCGTGTTGAGCAGCGTCATGTTGTCGACGGGCCGGATGTACCAGAAGAACGACACCAGCAGCCCGCGCTTGGTCGACTTGATCATTTCCTGGACGGTGGCCGTGCCGCCCTCCATCACCAGGCTCATGCCCGGCATGGTGGCCGTCGGCTCCTTCTTCTGCCGCTGCGCCCAGTAGCGGTCGTAGAACAGGTTCTTCACGACGCCCTTCTCCACCCAGGTGACGGGCTTTGCGGGCAGGCCGTCCTGCCCGATGGGCGACTGCCTCAGGATGGGGTTGCCAATCTCGCTGCGCAGTGTGAAGTTGTCGCCGAACACCTTGTCGCCCAGGCGCGTCTCACCACGCTGCTTGCCGCTCATGAAGCTGCGGCCCTCCTCGGCGTTGCGGGCGTTGAGGGAGCCCAGCATCAGCGACAGGTAGCGTGCCGCGGGCCGAGGCTCCAGGATCACGGTGTAGTTACCAGGCTCGATGGCCCGCGGCTTGCGCGACTGGAGCGCCTTGTCGGCGGCCACGTTGGTGAGCGCCTCGGCGTCGATGTTCGTGATGTCCTTCACGCCCGTGGTGCCGGCCCACCCCGATCCGGTCTGGTCGGGCGTGCGGCAGGTCAGGATGAAGCTGGCGTCCGCGTAGTGGAAATACGTGAAGAGCCCCTCGGAGTTGGCCGCGGCATCCACCCAGTCGAACTTGGGGATGTAGCCGGCGCCCAGCACGCCGCGCTTCTCGCAGATGTCGGTGCTCACCTTCACCATGCGGGCGCGCTCGGCCGGCCCGAAGTTGACGGCCGAGGGCAGCGCCGCGTCCACCTCGATGTACTGCTGGGGCGGCTTCACGAGCGGCATCAGCTCGGGGTTGTCGGGCTTGCGCCTGGCCAGCGCCTGCACGCCTTCGATGGTGCGCTTCAGCGTGTCGTCATCAAACTGGTGCGTGGTGGCGTTGGCGCTCTTCTGCCCGTACCGCACCGTGATCTGCACTTCCTGATCGTGCTCGATCAGGTTGGCGGTGATGCTCGAGTTGGCATACCGCGTGGCCGATCGCTCGCCGCCAGAGAACCGGACCTGGACGGCGTCGGCCTTGCACATGTTCAGCACCTTGTCGGTGATTTGCTTGATCTCGTCTCGCGAATAGGCCATGACGATCCT
>CAYJPQ010000054.1:3256-23661 GCA_964372085.1 uncultured Bifidobacteriaceae bacterium
CGGACGGGCTGGCGGCAAGCACGTGCGACGCCACGCGGGCCTCGTCTCCGGCCGCCGCGCGAACACCGCCGGTGGCCGCCACGAGCGACTGCAGGCGCGACAGGCTGTCGCCCTGCCCGGGCTGCGGCGACGAGGACACCACCAGGCCGGCCGCCGCACGGACGCCGCTGTTGGTCGTGGCCTCAACCACGCACGGCCCCTCCAGTCCGGCGGTCCACGAGGCGCCGAACACGCCGGGCTGGCCCGACGGCCAGAGGCGAAGCGGCGCCGGCGCCTCCTCGCCACACCTGAGGGTGGCCCCGGCCTCGGCGCGCTCCGCCGGCTGCATCCGCCGCCACCGCACCTCAACGGCCACGGGACCACCCACCGCCGCGAGGGCCTCGGCGGCCACGGTCAGTTCCTGGCCACGCACCGCCGTCTCCACGACCAGCCCCTGCCAGAAACGCGCAAAGGCCGCGCCTCCGTCGGCCCGGAAGCGCCAGGCGTCCATGGCTCCCGACACCACCGTGTGCCCCTCGCCAACCGGGGTCATCACGATCACCGGCGCACCCTCGATCGCGCCCAACACGGCATCAAGCGGCCCCGCAGCCGCAAGGCGAAGCGTTTCGGTGGCCTGCAGCGTCGCCACGCGGTCGGCCACGGCGCTCAGCCGCTCGGTCCACTCACCCGGCAGCAGGCGCGCTGCAGATCCCGTGGGCCGCTGGTCGGGGACCAGCACCAGGGTGCCTCCCCGCACGCGCACGTAGCGATCGAGCCGCTCCACATCCGCGTCGGTCAGCGCATCGAGCCCGCCCACCACTACCGCCGAGGCCCGCTGCAGCGCCCCGGCGTCGAGTTGGGCGGCGCCCCCGCCCACGGTGACCCCGGGCGCCACGCGCGCGCGCGCGTCCACGGCCACGCGAGCGTCCGCCTCCAGCGCCCGTCGCACGAAGGTGCTGGCCCACGACGGCCGCGGCTCGAACACCAGCACCGGAAGGCGATCCTTCGTCACCCACACGGCGAGCTCCGCCGCGTTGTTGACCACGTTGGCCTCGCCCTCCGTCGAGGCCGCCTCCACGCGAAGCGTGCGCGGCCCGTCGGCGACGGGCCACCACGACACACGCACGTCGGCGCGCCCGTCCGCGGGCCACCGATACACGCCGCGGCCCACCACCGCGTTGCCATCCAACACGCGCAGATCGGTCTGCCGGCCCGCCACCCCACGGCCCTCCATCACCACCTGCATTGCGCCCGACGCGAGGGCGTGCTGCCGGTCCGTCGTCGTCACGCGGAGCACCGCGACGTCAGGGTTTGATGGCGCGGGCACCACGATGAGGGAGGTCTGGCCGCGCTGATCCATGGGGATGGCCACGGGACGCGAACCATCCGCCACCACCACGCAAGGTCCACCTGGTGGGCATGCCAGAGCCGGCGTGGACGTGGCGCGGAGGCTGACTCGCGCACGCCCTCCCAGCGCGCGCGCCAGCGCGTCGATGGCGTCACGCGCGGCGCCGGCATGCGCCGGCGACACCAGCGGCACCACACCCACCTCGACGGGTGTCATGCGCGTGATCGACAGCACCGGATCGGCGACGCCCGCCACGGCAATAGCCACGGCCGCCCCACGCAGGGCCACGCGCGAGATCGCCATCACCGGGGGGCTCCCGCGGCGCGTTGGCGCTGCAACTGCTCCGCCAGGCGCCCCGCCCAGGGGTCGGCTTCCAGTGGCATGCCTGGGGCCGCCGCCAGCACGCGGCCGGCGTGCCCGGCCAGGGCCTCCATCGCCGTGGCCAGGGCCTCCCCGCGTGCGCGAGGCGCGCTCGCCGACGCCAACTCCAGGGCCGCGCGCTGCAGGTCGGCGTCCGCCCCGTCGACCGCGACCACGCGCGCCGCCAGCACCGCCGCCCCGCCGCCATCGGTGGGCACGGCCACCGCCAGGTCGCGCATTAGTTGGCGCGCCGCCTCGATGCCGGTAGCCTCGGGCGCGTCGGCGGCCTCGCGCGTCCACGACCGCGCATCGGTGCGATCGCCGCTCAGCCGCCGCGAGGGGTCGATGCGCGACCGCTCCCCGAGGGTGCGGAGGAAGTAGCGCCGACGGTCAAAGGCCAGTTCGAGCGATCGCAGGGCCTGGCGCTCGAACACCAGCGCCTCCGCGGCCCGGCCGGCGATCAGTTCTGCCTCGGCCCGCGACATGGCGTTGATGGCCCGCAGCATCTCGGCGCGACCCGCGTTCTCAAGACGGCCTTCCGCCAGCTCGTGGGAATGCTCGGCCTCCGCCACCTCGTCTTCCACTACGCCACCCGACAGGAACACCACCTCGGCCCGCACCATGCGCTGCTCGACGCCCAGGCCCTGTGTCTGCTCGAGCCAGTCGGCGGCGTGCTTCGCCCGCGCCGCCAGCAACTGCTCGGTCTTGTACACCACCATCTGCTGGCTCACCGCGAAGGGCTTCTCTTCGAGGGGAATGGCAAACCCCGCCGACACGCCCCCGCGGCTGCGGCCCACCTCGATGAGGTAGGCCTCCGACTGCGTCTCCACGCCGCCGGGATTGGTGTCGCGCGCCATCGCGCGATACACGAGCACGTCGCCCTCCTCGAGTCGAAGGCCGCCCAGTGCCCAGCTCGCCGACGCCGTCCACTGCCGGGGGTTCTGCCGCGTCACGCGTATGGGGATCTCACCCTCGGAGAACGACACGCTCTCGCCGCCACCGGACGCGCGCATGTAGCGCACCGCCATCGACCGCAGCCCCACCTCGTCCGCGCCTTCCACCAGGACGTCGATCGTTCCGGTAGCCCCGGTCAAGGCGAGGTCCTTGCCGGGCGCGCGGATGCGAACCGACGGCGGGCGGTCCGGCGTGACCACCACCGACAGGAAGCGTGGGACGGACGATGCGGCGCTGTCGGGCCGGAGGGTGAGGCTCCACGACTCGCGGGCCTCCCAACTGGTAACGAACCGATTACCCGACGAGGCGAGTGCCAGCGACGGCCGGCCGACGCGATCGAGGTAGACCGCGGACGCTCCAGACGCCACCTCGACGTGAACGGTGCTGCCCGCCAGCGCGGTGACCTGCACCGGCTCGTCAAAGGTCTGCTCCGGCAGGGCGCTATAAGCGGGAGGCGTCACGCGAACCTGCAGGGCCGTCAAAGTCTCAGCGCCGTCCGGTGCGCCCGGCTGGCCTGCGCGAAGGTCTCGTCCAGGCGGCGGCTGCACGAAGAAGATGAGTGCGGCGCCCACCCACACAACCGCGCACGTGAGCGCCGGTCGCCGCAGAGGCACGGCCCCGGCACATGACACGGGCTCCAGGCAGCGCGACGCCTGTTCGATGATCTCCGCGCGGATCGCCTCACGAATGGGGCGGGGGCGTTCCAGCACCTCGGCGGCGGTCACCACAAGGTTCTGTAGCCCAGGCTCGGCGCGTTCCAGCGCCTCCGCCGCTGCCGGCGTGGTGGCGCGCCGCCAACCGGCACGCGCCACTCCGGCCGCCAGCAAGATGGCCACCGCAACGCCGCTCACCTGCCACGCCGAGGCCAGGCCCAACGCGCGACCCGCCAGCGACACCGCCGCCAGAAGCGCGAGCCCCGCGGTGGCGCCCTCGATTGCGGCCTTCGCCCGCAGGCGGACGCGCACCTCGCCCAGCCGGCGCACGATCAGCGCTTCAGGCAACGCGCGCCTCCCGTGACGACTCCACCACGGCGGAGAACCGGCGCCGTCGCAGCAGGTGCTCAACGCCGATCAGCAGCAATGCGGCCGCCCACAGCCATCGCCGGTCGCCCTCGTCCTGCATCGGCGCATCGGCCGGCGGCGGACCGGCGGGGCGCGACCACTCGGCCAGGCGCTTGTCAGGAATCCGTTCCGGCTCCCGCACATCAAGCGCGGGCAGGGTGCGGGCTAACGCCTGATGCAGCGCCGATGGCGCCTCGCGCTCTCCGCGCGGCGCCTCCATCGTGATCACCGTCGCACCCGCCGCCTTCGCCTGTTGGATTGTGGAGTCATCGGCCCCCGTCCACACCACCACGAGTTGCTCACCCTCTGCGAAGGGCCACCGCACGCCTGCATCCAGCACGGCCCGAAGCGCGGCATCGGCCAGGGCCTGGTCGGCATCGGCGGCCACGACCCGAATGGGCCACGACGGCATCGTCCTGTCGGCGCCCTCGGTGACCGTCGTCGTGCCGGGCGCGAGGTGCACGGCCGCCTCCGTGCGCACCAGCGTCTCCGACTTGAGCCGCAAGATGGAAAGGTCGATGTCGCGCGGCGAGCCAGCCGCGCCAAGGCGATCCAGTGTGATGCCCACCGCCGGCGGCACGGCGGCGAGGTCAGCCTGCGACAACTGCCCGACCTTGAACGAAGCGGCCACGACGAGTTCCCGCGCCGACGGTGGCTGCCCATTCAGCCACACCACCGCCTCGACAATCGCGTCGGCCAACCGCTCGCGCGAGAAGGTGGCCGTGGCAAACGCGAACTCGCCGTAGCCGTGGCGGAGACGGTCAGGGTTGCCTGCTTCAATCACCACCGCCCGCGCCACGCGCGCGGCCTGCGACGCGCTCCGCCACGTGCCCTGGAACACCGGCGCCGCCAACGCCAACACCGCGGAGGTCACAATCAGCACGCGCACGGCCAGCAGCCACCGATCGTCGATGCTCCGCCGGCGGAGCGCGGCGATCTGCGACTGCTCGAGAAAGCGGAGTGAGGGAAACGACACCTGGCGGCTCCGCTGCCGCACCAGCAGGTGGATGGCGATGGGAATGGCGGTCAGCACCAAGCCGGTCAGGGCCGCCGGCAGCAACCACGACACCGGCATCACGAGCGCTGCCCCCGGCGCGACACGAGGAACCGCCGCAGCGGCGGCTCGATGGGCTCGCCGGCGACCAACCGCAGGTAGTCGAGCCCTTCGCGGGTCACCTGGCGTTCCACATCGGACAGCCACCGGTTGACCGAGGCGACGTATCCAGCCCTCACCGTCTCGGGCTGCACGATCAGGGTCCGCCCGCTCTCGAGGTCAACGAACTCGGCCGCGCCCTCCACGCCCAGGCTCAACTCGTCCCGGGAGATCGTGTGGATGACCACCACGTCGTGGCCCATGCGCGACAGCCGGCGCACCTCCGCCAGGGTGCCCGCCTCTTCGTAGAAGTCTGAAATCACCACCACCAGGCCGCGACGCTTGAGCACGGTGGCGGCGCGACGAAGCGCCTCGTGCACGCCAACCCCGCCGGCGGGCTTGAGCGCCGCCACCTGGGCCAGGAACAGCCGCAGGTGATGGTGACCGCTCCGCGGCGGCACCAGGTGCGCGCGGTCGTCAATGGCGAGCACTCCCGCCGCGTCGCCCTGGTCGAGCACGAGGGTGCCCAGCGCGGCGGCCACGGCCTGGGCCATCTGGAACTTCGCGGCGAAGTCCATCGACCGGCTCACGTCGATCACGAACAGCGCCTGGAGGTTGGTGGTCTCCCTGAACTGCCTGGTGTAGAGGCGGTCGGTCCGCGCAAACGCCTTCCAGTCGACGTACTTCAGGTCGTCGCCGGGCCGATAGTGGCGGTACTGGCTGAACTCGGCGTTGTAGCCGTGAAAGCGACTGCGGTGCAGGCCCTGGCGCAGGCCTTCCACCGTGGCTCGGGTCAGCAGCTCGAGGTCTCGCAGCGCCGACAGCTCCGAGGGCGTGGCCACGTGCGGGCGCGACATGCGGGCACCTATCGGGCGGGCACGGCGTCGAGCAATCGCGCCACCAGGGCCTCCGCGTCAACACCGTCGGCCTCGGCCTGGAAGTTCACCAGCAGGCGGTGCCGCAGCACCGGCGCCGCCACCGAGCGCACATCATCCAGCGACACGGCCGGCCGGCCGTGCAACACCGCCCGCGCCTTGCCGGCTAGCAGCAGGGCCTGGCCCGCGCGAGGCCCCGCGCCCCACCGCACCCACTGGCGCACGAACTCGGGCGGCTGCTCGGTGTCGCTCCCCGCCGGACGCGTGGCACGCACCAGCCGCGCGGCATAGTCGACCACGTTGTCGGCCGCGACGATGTCGCGCACGAGCATCCGCGCCCGCTCGATCTGCTCACCGGTGGCCACCGCCGACACCGAGGGCTCGTCACCCGACGTGGTCTGCGCCAGGATGGCCCGCTCTTCGGCGGCGCTCGGGTAGCTGATCACGATGTTCAGCATGAACCGGTCGAGTTGCGCCTCGGGCAGCGGGTACGTGCCCTCCTGCTCGATGGGGTTCTGCGTGGCCAGCACGAAGAGTGGTCGGCCCAGGTTGTGCTGGATGCCGCCCACGGTGACCTGGAATTCCTGCATCGCCTCGAGGAGCGCGGCCTGCGTTTTCGGGGGCGTGCGGTTGATCTCATCGGCCAGGATGATGTTGGCAAACAGCGGCCCCGGCATGAAGCGGATCGCCCGCGCACCGGTGGCGCGGTCTTCTTCAATCACCTCGGTGCCGATGATGTCGGACGGCATCAGGTCGGGCGTGAACTGGATGCGGCTGAACCTGAGGTGCACCGCCTGCGCCAGTGTCTTGATGAGCAGGGTCTTCGCCAGGCCCGGCACGCCGCGCAGCAGGCAGTGCCCGCCCGCCAGGAACGCAATCAGGATCTCGGTGATCACCGCGTCCTGGCCGATGATCACGCGATGCAGTTCGCGCTGCAGCCCGGTGGCCATGGCCGAGGCCTCGGCCAGGGTCATGGGCTGCGACGAGGCCTGGGCCGGCGGTGCGGCAGGGTTGGACACAACCCGGAATTGTATCAGGCCCCCAACTGCATCTCGGGCACACGCGCCGGCCCGTCAAAGGCCCGCGTGTACATCTGGAGATTGGTGCGGCACAGGAAGTGCGCGTCGACGAGATAAGACAGCACTTCCCGGCACGTCTGCTCGTCAAGCCCCCACAACCGCTGCGCCTGTTCCGGCGTGAGCGCCATGCCGGGCATCTCGAGGAACTCACCGCACACGCGACGAACCACAGCATCAGTCAGCATCGGGTCACCACGCTCCCGTTGATCCCGTGAACTTCCGATGAGGCGCCGTGTGCCGCATCGTGTACCGCTTGCCCACCACGACCGGACGCTCTTCGCCCTTGCCCAGCGCCACCAGCAGGTCGGACACCGTGACGATGCCCACCACCTTGCGAGCCTTGGTCACGACGACACACCCGATGGAGCGACCACGCATCAGGTTGGCCGCCTTCCGCACCGGGGTGTCGGGCGGCACCGTCACCACGCCGGTCGTCATCAGGTCCTCAACCGAGTGGTTCTTGCGAACCGCCGCGGCCGACACGTCCCGGGCCGACACGACGCCGACCAGCGCTCCCGACCGCATCACGGCCAGGTGGTGAATGCCCCGCTCCCGCATCGTTTCGTAGGCCACGTCGGCGGCCTGGCTCGGCGCGACGCTCCGGACACCCTTGCTCATCACGTCCTGTACGCGCATCATGGCTGCGTCACCTCCCGCCGCGCTATCACCGATCCGTAAATTCCCGCACCGGGATTCCGGCGGAACCACCGGTTCTAAGCCGGTTGCTGCAAGTCGCTTGCCGGGACATTTGGCGCAAGACTCGGGTCCAGCTCCATGAAGTCGTATCGTGACCTGATGGCCTGGCCGACGTTCTCCACCCATTGATTGGTCCGGCCGCGACGGTAGTCCCGCTCAAGGGCCCGGAGCGTCGCCGCCAACGGGTAATCGCCGAACACGTCGGCCACCCACTTCGAGAAGTCGCTTCGCCTCAGGTGCTGCTCCACTACCGGCAACGGTGCCGCATCGAGCGCGACGACAAACTCCCGCAATGTGCGGGCCGGCTGTCCGGCCTTGTCGTCACCAAAGACAAACCCGCGCCCGGCCGCCACTGGAATGTCCACATACTTGGAGGCGTGGCGGGCGTGGGGCGTGAGCCGGGGCGCCAGGTTGATGTGCCGCGCCTGCCCGGCCACCTCCTCGGTCACCGGCAGTACCACGGCCTCGCCAATCACGAGGCGCCCGAACAGGTGCGGCCAGTCCCTCGCCTTGCCGGCCGCCATGCAGCCGCTGCAGAGACGCGTCAGGGCCTCCACCTCGCGCGGGTCCGATTCCCGGGTCACGACAATCGCCTGGGTCGCGGCAAGAAGTTCGGGATGCACCTGCGACGCCCGGTAGGTAACGAGCGTGTAACCGCCCAGTTCGAGATCCACCAGCGACGGCGCATCCTCCCCGTGCAGCAGGTAGTGCGCCTCGTCCAGCAGCACGCGATGCGGCAGGCCCGTCTTGCGGCGGAGCATCGCCAGGCCCGGCAGCAGGTTCCGCAGGTACTCCAGCTTCTCGTGATGCGACACGTGCGACAGGTCGACCACCACCGACCCATCGGGATGCCGGAGCGCGCGGAGCAGGTCTCGCGGCCGTGGCAGCGGATCGGCCCCGCCGAACACGCTGACGCCGGGCAGCGCCTCCAGCGACACGTAGTCGCCCTCCGGGTCCAGGATGCAGAGGCAGTATCCCTTCAGGATCAACTGCTCGCAGATGAGCCCGGCCACCCAGCTCTTGCCGCTCCTGGGATCGCCGGCAATCAGTTCATTGCGGCCTCGAATGGCCAGCTCGAATGCACGCCCGTCATCGGAATAGCCCAGGCGCAGGCGCCTCCGTGTGTTCACGCGCGCTGGTAGGCGCGTGGAGGCCGCCAGCGAGGCCAGGTACGGCGCCAGCGACTCGGGGCCCGTGCCTGGCGCCACGTAATCGGCTGCGGCTTGCAGGACAGGGCTGCCCCACTTCACCGCCACGCCCACCTCGCACACCCGCAGCAGCTCGTGATCGTTCTCGGCGTCGCCAATGGCCACGGCGTTGTGGGGCGAGAGGCGAAGCACCGCCAGCGCATGCCGCAACCCGGTGGCCTTGCTCACGGCCTGCGGCAGCACCATCAGCCGGCCCCGGTTGAAGATGACGACCAGCGGCAACTCGAGCTTGCGGATCAGCGCGAGGATGCGCAGTGCCTGGCCTGCATCGGCCTCGATGACGCTCTGGCCCACGATGATGGGCACTTGCTCGGCCCCGAGGGCCTCGATCAGGCTGTCGGGCGGCGGCGCGGCGAGGGCTTCGCCGTAGCCGCTCGCGGGAAACTCGATCACTGCGCCGTTCTCTCCCACCACCGCGTCGGCGAAATGCAGGTCGCCGGCCACGCGCCTCAGGTCTTTCAGGATGCGGCCCGTCACGAGAATCACCACCACGCCTTGCGCCCGCACGGCGGCGATGGCCTGCCGCACGGCAGGGCTCACGCCGTCGGCGCCCGCAATCGTCCCGTCGTAGTCGAGGGCGAGCACCGAGAACTTCATGGCGCCCTCCTATGCGGATAGGTGTGATGAGCCGGCCGCACCCAACAAGCGCACGACCGCTTCGTCTGACACGGCAGGGTAGTCGTCGAAGCATCCGGCCACGCCGTGGAAGGTCCGCGGTGTGTGCAGGCACACCACTTCGTCGGCATGCGCAATCACCGACCGCAGCGCCAGCGGCGAGGCCACGGCGACGGCCGCCACCACGCGACGCGGCCGGTGCGCCCGCACCGCCCGAATGGCCGTGACGATGGACGCGCCCGAGGCGATGCCGTCGTCCACGACGATGACGAGGCGCCCCCGAACCTCGATGGCGTTGCGGCCGCCCGTGTAGAGCAGCCGCCGCCGGCGCAGTTCGTCCATCTGGGCCTGCACGTCGCGGCCGGGGTCCGACGGCATCTCGTCCACGTCGTTCACGGCGATGTAGACCGCTCCGTCCTCGTCGACCGCGCCGATGGTGTGGACGGGGTGGCGGCTGGAGAACAGCTTCTGCACCAGGATGACATCGAGGTCGCCGCCCAGCGCCTCGGCCACGATGCCGGCCACGATGATGCCTCCGCGGGGGATGCCCAGCACCAACGGCTGCTGGCTGCGGTAATGCTGAAGCTGTCCCGCCAGTAGCCGGGCGGCCTCTTCGCGATTCTTGAACCGCATACAAGGGCACCCGACAGGCGCCCGCTCTCCTATTCACACTCTCTGCCAATTGCCGAGCCATGAATTTGTGGGGAGATTTCGAGCAATGCCCCGCATTCACGGGGCCGCGGTGCCGAGGAACCGCCGTTTTGCGCGCTTACTGCTCGCTCAACGCGACAAGCGGGTCGGTGCGGGCCGCGCGGCGCGCGGGCAACACGCAGGCAACCAGGGCCACCACCGACAGGAGGGCGGCCACCGCGGCCACCACCGCCGGCTCCATCGCGCCCACCTCGTAGAGTTGCCCCTGCAACACCTGGCGGATGAGGAACGAGCCTGCCAGTCCGCCGACCGCGCCCAAGAAGACGATGAAGGCCCCTTCGCGCAGCACCAGGCCGAAGATGCTGCCGCTGTCCGCCCCGAGCGCCATCCGGATGCCGATCTCGCGTCGCCGCTGCGACACCTGGTACGCCAGCACGCCGTAGATGCCAATAGCAGCCAGGAACAGCGCAACGCCGGCGAAGGCCGTCGCCAGCAGCATGGGCGTGCGTCGATCGGCTACCGACTGCGACAGCCGCTCGTCCATCGTCCTCACGCCGTAGAGCGGCACCTCGGGGTCGATCCGGGCCAGCTCGCGCCGCACGGCGTCGGTCACCTGAGCGGGCGCCTGCGCCGTGCGGATCGCCACGCCGATGGTGCGCGACGGCGACTGCCGATACGGAAAGAAATAGGCACCCGGGCGCCGATCGCCGGCCGAATCCACCAGTCCGCGAATGCGCATGGGGGCGATGACGCCCACCACGGTAAGCATCTGATCTTCGGCGGGCTTCTTCAGCAGGTCGTCTGCGCTTTCGGGGAAGTACAGACGACGGCCCAGCGCATTGGAGCCCGGCCAGAACTTCTGGGCCAGGGTCTCGTCGATCACCACGACGCGGGGCTGCCCGACGGTGTCGGCGGGCGTGAAGAGCCGACCGCTCTTAAGGGTGACTCCCATCGCCTCGAAGTAGCCGTCGCTGGCGATGACCTGGCTCGGCGAGATGAGCGACTCGCCCGGCGACATCTGATAGCCCTCGGCCAGAATGACGCTGTCGCTATAGGCGCCACCGAACGGCAGCGAGGTGGTGACACCGGCGGCCTGCACGCCGGGGATAGCCCGCACGCGCTCGAGGAGGCGATCGACCGCCGATCGCAGGGTGTCGTTGTCCGCGTACCGCGACGAGGCCAGGCTCACCGAGCCGCTCAACACTTGCGATGGGCGGAAGCCGGGGTCGATGGCCAGCACACGCTCGAAGCTCGCCAGCAGCACGCCGGCGCCAACAAGCAGCATCAGCGCGAAGGCCACCTGGCTGGTCACCAGCACGCGCCGGGCCAGCCGAGCGCCGCGGCCCTGGGTTCCGCTCCGGCCTTCCTCGCGCACCGCCTGTGCGAGGTTGGCGCGACGCATGGCGAGGATGGGGATGAGGCCAACGGCCACTCCCACAAGTCCAACCAGCACCGCCGTGAACGCGACCACGCGGCCGTCGAGGCCGATGGTCCAGGCGCTCGACAACTGGTCGAACCCCAGGAGGGGCGCCGCCTGCAGGGCCCACCAGCCGAGGCCAAGGCCGACCAGCCCCCCGGCTGCGGCCAACACCACCGACTCGGTGAGCGCCTGGCGCGCCAGCCTGCCAAACGTGGCCCCCAAGGCCTGCCGCGTGGCCAGCTCGCGCACGCGCGCCGTGGCGCGCACCAGCACGAGGTTGGCCACGTTCACGCTGCCGATGAGCAGGACAAACAGCGCGCCACCCCACAGCAGCGTGAGCGTCGCCCGGCGTTCGCCCACGAGGTTCTCCTGGAAGTCTTCCACGTCGGTGCCGAACCGCGCGTTGGTCAGGATCTCGCGCCACTGGGGGAAGCGCTCGAAGTTGGCGGCGTTGATCGCGTCAACCTGGGCCTGCGCCTGATCGATGGTGGCGCCGGCCTTGAGCCGGCCGAACTGCTGCCAGTTGTTGCTATGGCGAGCATCGTCCGACTTCTCCTGGGCGGTGAAGGCGGCGGGCCGCATCAACTGAATCTCGGGATTGATGAAGCGGAACCCGGCGGGCAGCACGCCCACCACCGTGTAAGGTTCGCCACCAAGCCGCACATCCTGCCCAATCGCATCGTCGCGCCCACCGAACACCCGCTGCCAGAAGGCATAGGTGAGGACCACCACCTTCTCGCGGCCGATCTCGCCGTGATCGTCCGAGAAGAGCCGGCCCCGGACAGGCTCGACCCGCAACAGCCTGAAGAACGACGGGGTGACCGTCATCGACTGGATGCGCTCGGCCTCCCCGCCGCGTCCGCTGAGCGTGACACCGTTCTGCCGGAACATCGCCAGCCCTTCGAGCGAGGGCATGTCGCGCAGCCGATCGAAGTAGTCGGGCACGCCGCTGTCGGCAATCTCCACCCCCGCCCCCGGGTACTTGTTGTAGAGCCGCACCAAACGGTCGGCGCCGTCAAACGGCAGCGGCTTCAGCAGCACCCCGTCGACGATGGCGAAGATGGCGACGTTGGCGGCGAGGCATAAGGCCAGGGTGGAGACGATGGTGAGGGTGAAACCGCGGTCCTTCCACAGCACGCGAGCGGCAAAGCGCAAGTCCTGGAACAGGCGGTCCATATTCCGGATGTTACGGACGAGCACGGAATGAGGTTCAATAGGGCGTCTTGCCCGACCCGATTGTCCGCTCCGCCCTCCGCAAGGCGCGGTGGCGGCTCATCCCGTTCCTGTTCCTGCTTTACGTGGTGGCCTATCTGGACCGCGTGAACGTGGGCTTCGCCGCCCTCGACATGAACCGCGACCTCGGCTTCAGCGCCGCCGTGTACGGCTTCGGGTCGGGCATCTTCTTCGTGAGCTACACCCTGCTGGAGGTGCCGAGCAACCTGATGCTGGCCCGGCTCGGGGCGCGGGTGTGGATTGCGCGCATCATGGCCACCTGGGGCGTGGCGTCGGTGGCGATGGTGATGGTCGACAGCGCCACCACCTTCTACGTGCTCCGATTCGTCCTGGGCGCCGCCGAAGCCGGCTTCTTCCCCGGCCTCCTCTACTACCTCACCCACTGGTTCCCCACGCGCGAGCGCGGGCGCGCCGTGGCCCTGTTCATGACCGCCACGGCCATGGCCGGCGTGATTGGGGCGCCGATGTCGAGCGCGCTGCTCCGCCTCGACGGGTACGCGGGCCTGCACGGCTGGCAGTGGCTCTTCATCGCGGAGGGGCTGCCGGCCATCCTGCTGGCCCCGGTGGTGCTGTGGCGCCTGCCCGAGCGCCCCGGCCAGGCCGCCTGGCTCACGCCCGATGAGCGTGCGTCGCTCTCGCAAGAAATGGCCGCCGACGAAGCGCGCGCCACCGGTGCCCATGCCGCCTTGGGCCCCGCCCTGCGCAGCGGCCGGTTGTGGGCGCTCTCGCTGCTTTATTTCTGCCTGGTGCTGGCGTTCTATGGCGTGGGTTTCTGGCTGCCGCAAATCGTGCAGGCGGCCGGCACGCTGGGCTCGGCCACCGTGGTGCTGCTCTCCGCCATTCCCTACCTGGTGGCTGCGGTGGGCATGGTGGTGGTCGGTATCAGTTCCGATCGCTCCGGCGAACGCCGCTGGCACGTGGCCGTGCCCGCGATGGTTGGCGCCGTCGGGTTCCTCCTCGCCGTGGCGGTGTCCTCGTCGGTGCCCCTGTCCCTGGCGGCGCTCTCGCTCGCGGCCCTGGGAATCTGGGGCGCCCTCGGCCCGTTCTGGACGCTGCCACCCGCGTTCCTGCGCGGCAGCGCCGCGGCCGGCGGCATTGCCGTGATCAACTCGGTGGGTAACGTCGGCGGGTTCGTGGGTCCGTTTGTCGTGGGATGGCTGCGGGATGCCACCGGCAGCTTCAGCAGCGGTCTCGTCCTGCTGGCGGGGGGCCTGCTGGTGGGGGCGGCCGTCGCCATCGCCATCCGTCCGCGAGAGGTATAAGGCCGAGGTGCCCGGCCCCGTCCAGAGGGGCCGATTCCTGCTACTCTAGGGGCATCCGCGGCTGGCCCTGCCTCCAGCCCGCGGTAGATCGAGGTGCGCATGCCCCGTTGTCCCTGGCGTCTCGCGACTGCCACCCCGGTGGTGGCGGCCCTCACGCTGATGCTGTTGGCGCCCGCTGCCGCCCTTGCCCAGGCTCCGCCAGGCCCCGACTTCATGCTGGGCCGCCCGCATGTCGGCTTCGGCGTGCGCGGCAACTTCGTGTTCTCCACTGGCGGTAGCGACATCTACGACTTCGTCACCGACCAGCTCACGCTCGAGAAGTCGAACTTCAACCTCCCCGCCATCGGCGGCGAGTTCAGCGTGAACCTCACGCCGCGGGTCGACGTGCTCTTCGGCGTCGATTACGCCAAGTCGTCCACCGGCTCCGAGTACCGGAGATTCATCGACAACGCCGGACTGCCCATCCAGCAAACGACCTCGCTCCGCACGGTCAACCTGATGTTCAGCGGCAAGCTCTCGCTGCTGCCCAAGGGCCGCAGCATCAGCCGGTTTGCCTGGATTCCCCGCACCGTCACGCCGTATGTCGGAGCCGGCGCGGGCCTGGTGAACTACGAGTTCGAGCAGCAAGGCGACTTCGTGGACTTCCAGGACAACCGGGTCTTCAACGACCGCTTCAACTCACACGACTGGGCGCCGAGCGCGCACGCCATGGGCGGAGTTGACGTGCAGTTGCACAGCCGCTTCTTCATGTCGATCGAAGGGCGCTATGTCTGGAGTGATGGCCCCCTTGGGACGGACTTCATCGACTTCGATCCGATGGACCTCTCGGGTTTCCGGTTTGGAGCCGGCTTCCATGTGGTGTTCTAAGTCAGGAGGCACGACCATGACCTTGGCAATCTTCGTGGCAGCGGCACTCGCGCCCCTGCCGGCTGGTGCGCAACAGGGCACAATCGCACCGTCGGCCCTCACCGCGCAGGTGGATGCCCGGTTCGCCCTGTGGCTTGGCTGCTGGCGTCTCGACGACGACCCCGGCGCGGTGGGCCTGCGCATCTGCGTGACGCCCGACGCCGCCAACGGCGTGAAACTGGAAACGCTCGTGGGCGCGCAGCGCGGCACCGTCGAACGCATCGTCGCCGACGGCGTGGCGCACCCCGTGACCGATGCCGACTGCAAGGGCGCCGAGCGCGCGGAGTGGTCGGCCGACGGCGAGCGGGTGTTCCGCTTCACCGAGGTGGCCTGCGGCGGCGAGGGCGCGCGCACGCTCGCCACGGTGTCGTTCCTCTCGCGCGGGCCCAGCCTCGTGCGCGTGCAGTTGGTGGACACCGGCCTCGGCAAGAGCGTGCGCGTGCAGCGCTATCGCCGTGCGCTCGATCAGAAGCTGCCCGATGGCAGCCTCGCGCCCCAGCCGTCGGCGCGCCTCGTAGAGACCGCGGCCGCCGAGGCCGCGCCGTGGTCGGTGGACGATGTGATTGAGGCCAGCGGCAAGCTGCCGGCCGACGCCGTGCAGGCGGCGCTGCTCGAGGTGAACGCGCCGTTCGCCCTGAGCAAGAAGAGCCTGGTGGCCATGGCTGATGCCGGCGTCCAGCCCGGGGTGATCGACCTGATGGTGGCCCTCACCTATCCGAAGAAGCTGGCCGTGACCGGCCCGATGAGCGCATCGTCCGCAGGGTCCATCGGCATGGGCGGCTTCTATGGGTACGACCCGTTCTACTCCCCCATCGTGCCGGCGTCGTACTTCTTCGCCGACTGCTACTCGCCCTTCGCCGGTGGCTACTGGAGCTACATGGCCTGCCGGCCGTACTACTCCACGTATGGCTATTGGGGCGGCTATTACCCCTACGGCAATGACGGCTACTCTCCCTACTACCCGGGCGGCAACTGGGTGGTGGTGGACCCGGGCCGCAACCCGAATCCGGGGCAGCCTGCGCCTGAGGGTCGGGTCGTGAACGGCCGTGGCTACACCCAGGTGCACCGCCCGGTGCCCCCGCCCTCGGTGGCGGGTGGCCGCAGCGGCAGCTCCGGGTCGGGCGGTGGTAACAGCGGCGCCACCAGTTCGGCGCCGGGCGGCGTGTCGTCTGGCGGCTACTCGAGCGGCGGCAGCTCGGGCAGTTCGGGCAGCTCGTCTGGAAGCTCCGGCGGCCGCACGGCCGTGCCGCGCCCAGGTGGAATATGATCGGTTGAACGGGTGATCGGGTTTTTCTGACAGTCTGTCGAAGGGATGGTTCGATGCGCCGTATGCGTAGCGTGATGATGGTGGCGGCCCTGGCCGCGTCCGGCGTTGGCCTCGCGGCACTCGCGGGTAGCGCCGAGCCTTCAGGCTCGACGAAGGTGGTCGTCTACAAGTCCCCCACTTGAGGGTGCTGTGGCGCCTGGATGACGCACCTCCAGGCGCACGGCTTCCAGGTGGAAGCCAACGACGTGACCGACGCGCAGCTCGCCGCCGTGCAGAAGGAATCGGGCATCACTCCGGACCTGGGCTCGTGCCACACGGCCAAGGTGGGCGGCTACACGGTGGAAGGCCACGTGCCCGCCGCCGACATCCAGCGCATGCTCAAGGAAAAGCCCGCCATTGCCGGCATCGCGGTGCCGGGAATGCCCATGGGCTCGCCGGGCATGGAGCAAGGCGGGATAAAGCAGCCGTACTCCACGATTGCCTTCACGAAAGACGGCAAGCGCACCGTCTACGCGAAGCACTAGGGGGCGATACTGCGAAAGTTCTCAGTTCCACAGTGCACAATGCACAGTTGAAGTTGACGGTGCCAGTGCCAGTGCATAGTTACAGTTGGTGGCCAACTGACACTGGACACTGGCACTGACGCTGTTAACTTCAACTGTGAAGTGTGCACTGTGGCAATGTGAACTTTCGGAGCGGCGCCTAGGGGTTTCTGAGGAGAGCCGCTGCCGCGAACGGGATTACGGCGCCGTCAGTAATGGTGACGTACATCACCTGCAAGTCGAGGCTGCCCGTCGGCGACAGGAAGTGGTAGTCGTCGATGTAGCCTTCCGCGGCCGCGTCGAGCACGTCCCCATTCGGCCACACGAACACCACGTCGCGGGCGGAGGCCTGCGCTTCCCAATCCTCGAAGTCCACGCGATCCGCGTCGGAGGTGACCTGCCCGTCTCCGTAGATCAGCTTCTTGGGCCCGAGAAACGGCAGGTTGCCCGTGCGCCGGCCATCGGCGATCGATGGGTCGCCGTAGTACAGCTTGTAGCGCGCGCCGCCCACGTGCAGGGGAAACGCCGCCTGGGCGCTGGTAAAGAGCTTAGGGCAGCCATCGTCGCGATACTGCACCTGCCATGCGGACCCGCTCCACACCGCGTAGCCGTGGTTCATCGGCGCGTCGGAGCAGCCGCTCACGCGGTCGGTGGTGAACACCATAAAGGTGCCCGAGGCCGTATCCCAGTGCGTGCGATCCAGGATGGGCCAGGCCACCTTGAACTGCCTCGCGTTGGCGATGCGCGCGTTGGCGCCGGTGGCGTCTCCTTCCACGCCAATCGCCAGCGTCGGCTCGCAGTCGCCGCCGGTGGAGTAGTCCTCGGCCGTGCTGCACACGCCGGGGCTGCCGGCATTGAAGTCGAGGCCGTAGTAGCCGTCGCGACTGTCAATCCAGAAGATGCGGGTCTTGCCATCTGCGCCGGCCGCCTCGAAGAAGAGCCGCACCAGCCCACCCGCTTCGCGCGTGAGCGGCACCCCCTGTCCCGTGGCCACCGAGCGAATCCACGTCGAGGAGGTGGTCGGGCTGTTCAGCCCGCTCGAGCCCGCACGGCTGCTGAACGAGAGATAGGTGGAAGGCTGCGCCGCGTCGGCGGCCTGTGACGCCACTGCCGCCGCGAGTGGAGAGGCGCGGCCGCTGCCCATGGGGCCGTAATACAGCTGGATGCGGCCGGCCATGTCGCCCGCCTCGGCGCCAAACCGCGTCACGCTCAGCCGCGCGTTGCCATCGCTCACGATCTTCGTGAGACCCGTGATGCTGCTGCCGCCGCCCTGCAGTTGCCAGTATTCGGTGTCGGTGGAACCCTCCACCGCCGGCGCCGCGCTCGATCGCACGCAGGCCTCGTCTTCGCAGGCCGTCACGGTGATGGCATAGGTGGTGGCGGCCTTGAGGCCCGTGAGAGTGGCCGACGTCGACGAAGCGGCCACGCTCGCCGACACGCTGGTGCCCTGCACGCCCTCGACCGCGGTGATGGTGTAGTGATGCACACCGCCCGATGGCGCCGCCCAGCTCACGGCCATGCTCGTGGACGAGAAGACTTCCCGCGTCCCCACGTGTTGAGCGCCGACGCGATTCACGGCGACGCCGCCCGGCGCGCCAGCCAATCCCGTCAGCCCAAGCAGGGCGATCGCAGCCACGCTCTTCATCATGGAAGCTCCACCGCCGGGTTTGACCTCGGCCGCGAGTCCGAGGTTACATCCCGCCGCAATTCGAGGCCCTCGCACACGGTGCCGAACCGCAAGCCCCGCGCGCGCAGGACCGGCAGCAGCCGCCGGACGGTGTCGATGGTGTGGCGCCGGTCGGAGGCGGGGTTCTCGTGGTGCCCGTCGTGCATCACCAGGATGGAGCCTGCCGATGCGCGGTCGCCCAGTCGCTTCGCCACCGCGTCGATGTCGCGGGCGCCAACGCCCTTCCAGTCCCAGAGGTTCCAGCCCCATCCCACCAGCGTGTAATCGATGCGCTGCAGGCCCTCGAACATCTGGCCGCTGCGAAAGCCCGCATGCGGCCGGAAGGCCGGGCACGGCCGGCTCCCGGTAAGCGACGCGATGCGGTCGGCCGAAGCCGCCAGCGTGGCGGCCAGTTGCGTCGGCGTCATGAACGCCCAGGCGCGCGTGTGCGAGTGCAGGGCCACCCCATGCCCCTCGGTGAACATCCGCCGGATGATCGGCGCCGTGCCGGGCGTGACGTGGCGATCGATCACGAAGAACGTGGCGGCCACCTGCTCGTCGCGCAGGAGATCCAACAGCGCAGGCGTCGCCTCGGGATTCGGCCCATCGTCGAACGTCAGGTACACGGTGGGGGCGCCAGGCGGCGAGGGCAGCGACCACGCGGCGTGCTTGCCCGCCATGGCGTCGAGCACAAACGGTGAGGGCGCGACGCTCGACCAGGCGACGAGCGCGAGGCCGAGCAGGAAGAACAGCGGCATGTCGCTCCACGGCACGTTAGCAGGGAACAGCCGCCGTACGCAAAAATGGCCGGGGCATGCGCCCCGGCCACTCTCTTTCCACCGCTCGATCTAGACCTTGTTCACGTTCGCAGCGTTGGGACCCTTGGGGCCCTGCTCGATGCTGAACTCGACCTGATCCCCCTCGGCGAGGCTACGGAAGCCGTTGGCCGAGATGGCCGAGTGGTGCACGAAGATGTCCTTCGAGCCGTCCTCGGGGGTGATAAAACCGAAACCTTTGGCATCGTTGAACCACTTCACGGTGCCCTTCATCCTGTTGTCCATTGATTTCTAACTCCTCTAGGTCCTCAAACGCTGTCACCGAGGCCCTAGACCCTCTGTGAAAGGCGCAGCCTGGCTGCAATCCAGCCGTCCGCTGCAACTACCTATCCTGGCACGGTTCCCGCTTTCCGCCCACCACTATTTTCAGGGCGGCGCGACGGGCGGCGGATTCCCGCCGTCGGGAGCCATGGACGCCCATTTCTCAGGCCTATCCAGCGAGATTCCCTGCGTCCCGCTGTCCTTGCCGACGATCCGGCCGGGGCGCGAGGGCAACCAGACGCCCGACGTGTGCACGCAGCCATGCACTGTCATGACTCCGCCAGGGAATTGACACCTTGGCCTCAATGTAGTCACAATGACCACATGGTGCGAACTCTCGTCGGCGCGCGCGAACTGAAGACGCGGCTCGGGGCCTATCTCCAGCGTGTTCGGGAAGGGCGGACGTTGGTCGTCACTGACCGCGGCGAACCGGTCGCTGAACTACGACCACTGCCTTCAGACGACTCATTGCCATCGGCCCTTCTTCGGCTGTCAACGAAGGGGACCGTGACGCTGCCAACCCGGGGCGTTCTGCCGGCCTTCCGGCCAATCCGGAGCCACGGTGCATCGATTGCCGACGCGATTCGCGAGAACCGTGAGGATCGGTTCTGATTAGGTACTTCGACGCCAGCGTACTGGTGAAGCGCTACGTCCAGGAAACGGCCAGCGCCAGCGTTCGCCGGCAGCTCAGAGCCACCGGCCGTGTCGCGACGAGCCGCCTGTCTGTGATTGAAGTCGTCTCGGCACTTGCGCGCCGCGAACGCGAAGGCGCATTCACACGAGCCGAGCGCGATCGAGCGGTGAAGATGCTGAACGCTGATCTCGCCACCTGGATTCTGATAGAACTCACTCCTGAGCTGAGCGCCGACGCACAAGCGCTGCTCATCCGGCACAGCCTTCGGTCAGGCGACGCGATACAGCTCGCAAGCTGCTTGTACCTGCAGCGTGAGGTGGGCGAGCGCATTTCGTTCGCCGCGTTCGACGATCGCCTCACCGCTGCCGCGCGCGCCGAAGGACTAACTCTTTTTTCCTTTTCGTAGCGCGGAAGACGCAAAGACGCTAGGTCCTGTTCCTTATCAGCTTGTGGCTACAG
>CAYJPQ010000055.1:0-1702 GCA_964372085.1 uncultured Bifidobacteriaceae bacterium
CGCTTCAGTGGGCGTGACGTTTCAATGGGCCATCGTTCCTTAATCAGGGTGCACAGGGTGCACAGGGTGCACGGGGTGCACGGGGTGCACGGGGTGCATGGGGTGCTGAAGGCGGTGCTGGCGGCGGGGGCGTTGGTTGTTGGCCTGCACGCGCAGGCGCCGGCCGAGCCGTGGGAGATCGTCGTGCTGGGCGTGGCCCAGGATGGCGGGCTGCCGCAGTTGGCGTGCACGCGGCCGCTTTGTGAAGAGGTGCGGGCCGGCAAGCGGCCCGCGGCCAAGGTGTCGAGCCTCGGCGTGATCAACCGGCGCACCGGGACGGCATATGTATTCGACGCCACGCCGGACTTTCCCGCGCAGGTGCAGTTGCTTACCGGCGGGAGGCTGCCCGCGGGTATCTTTCTCACGCACGCGCACATCGGCCATTACACCGGTCTCATGTTCCTGGGCCGCGAGTCGGTGAACGCCCAGGGGGTGCCGGTGTACGCCACCGAGCGCATGGGCGCCTTCCTCCGCGCCAACGGGCCGTGGAGCCAGCTGGTGTCGATCAATAACATCACCCTTACGACAATGGCCCACGACCAGGCGGTGGCGCTCGACGGCGGCCTCACGGTGACGGCGTTCCGCGTGCCCCACCGCGACGAGTACTCCGACACGGTGGGGTTCCGCATCGACGGCCCGCGGCGCTCGGCCCTGTTCATTCCCGACATCGACCGTTGGGAGAAGTGGGACCGCAGCATCCGCGACCTGGCCGGCACGGTGGACTACGCCTTCCTCGACGGCACCTTCGCGTCGCCCGCCGAGATCAACCGGCCCATCGAGGAGATTCCGCACCCGTTGATGGGCCGCACGCGCGAGCTGCTGCGCGGCGTGCGGGCGAAGCTGTGGTTCATCCACATCAACAACTCCAACGCCGAGATCGATGCGCCCGATGCCGTCAAGGAAGGCATGACCTTCCCCCTGTGAAGACCGGTCCCGTCACCCGCGTGGCCCTCGTGCTCACCACGTGGAGCGAGCGGTGGGTGCCCGACGCCTTCATCTTCGCGCTGCTGGCCACGGTGATCGTGGTGGCGGCCGGTGCGGCGGTGGCGCCGGTGCCGCAGGTGGTGGACGCCTGGGGCCGCGGCTTCTGGGAACTCGTCCCCTTCACCCTGCAGATGGCGCTCGTGATCATCACGGGCCATGTGCTCGCCACCTCCGCGCCCATGGGGCGCCTCATCCGCCGCGTGGCCGGCTGGCCCGTGACGCCCCGGCAGGCCGTGGCGCTGGTCACGGTGTTCGCGCTGGTCAGCTCGTGGTTCAACTGGGGCTTCAGCCTCGTCTTCAGCGCCGTGCTGGCGCGCGAGGTGGCACGCCGCGTGGAGGGCGTGGACTACCGCGCGCTGGCGGCGGCCAGCTTCCTCGGGCTGGGCAGCATCTGGGCGCAGGGCTTGAGCGGGTCGGCGGCGCTGCAGATGGCCAGCCCGGGTGCGCTGCAGGCGCAGATTCGCGACATCGTGGCCGCCGGCGGGTTGGTGCCAGGCGGCATCGTCAGTTTTCGGCACACGATCTTTCTCTGGCAGAGCTTCGTGTCGGTGGCCGTGGAGATTGCCGTGGTGACCTCCGTGATGTGGTTTGCCACGCCTGAGCGAAGCGAGACGCATACGGCGAGGGCACTCGGGATAGAGCTCGCGGGTGCAGCGGGTGCAGCGGGTGCATCAGGTGC
>CAYJPQ010000055.1:1802-3277 GCA_964372085.1 uncultured Bifidobacteriaceae bacterium
ATCGGGTGCATCAGGTGCATCGGGTGCATCAGGTGCATCGGGTGCATCAGGTGCATCGGGTGCATCAGGTGCAGCGGGTGCATCAGGTGCATTGCGTGCGACGCCGGGGCAGTGGTTCGAGAACTCGCCCATCCTGACGTGGTTCGTTGTCGCGTTGGGCGTTGCGTATCTCGTGCGCTACTTCGGGGCCAGCGACAATCCGCTCAATGCCATCACGCTCAACTCGCTGAACCTGTCGTTCCTCATGGTGGGCTTCCTGCTGCACCGCACGCCCGCGGGCATGATGCGCGCCGTGCAGGAGGCCACGCCGGCGGTGTGGGGCGTGATCCTGCAGTTCCCGTTCTATGCCGGCATCGCGGGGATCATCACGGGCACCCACCTGAACGATCGGCTGGCGGCCGTCTTCGTGGGTGCGTCCACGCCGGCCACGTTCCCGCCGCTCGTGGCCATCTATTCCGCCGTGCTTGGCGTGTTCGTGCCCTCGGGCGGGTCGAAGTGGGTGATCGAGGCCCCCTACGTGATGACGGCCGCGCACGAGCTGAAGGTGCACCTGGGCTGGGTGGTGGCGGCCTACGACCTGGGCGAGGCGCTGGCCAACCTGGTGCAGCCGTTCTGGATGCTGCCCATGCTGGGCGTGCTGGGCCTGCGCGCCCGCGACGTGATGGGCTACACCTTCGTGGTGTTCCTCGCCCTCACCCCGGTGGTGGTGCTGCTGGTGACGCTGCTGGGGATGACACTCAGCTATCCGCTGTAAGCCCTCAAGCCCTCATGGCAACTCGTGTTGCGGCATGGGGCAGTGGGGATAACATGGTGAGCAGATGTCGGCCCAGACGCCAGCCACGCCCGAGGGGCCGCCGCCCAACGTACCGCTGATCCACCGGCCGGGCGACGACGAGGCGGCGCGCGGCGTGCTGGCCCGGCCGCCGCTGGCCGAGCGCAAGCGCCTGCTCGTGGTGGACGACGAACTTCCGGTGCTGAACCTGGTGGCCCGGGCGCTGGCCACCGACAACTTCGACATCCGCACGGCCGATTGCGGCGCGGCGGCGCTGGCGGTGCTCGACACCCCGGGCGCTCCGGGCGTGGACCTGCTCGTCACCGACCTGATGATGCCGGGGATGACGGGCGTGCAACTGGCCGCCATCGTGCGTGAGCGGTGCCCCGAGGCGCGCGTGCTCTACGTGACCGGGTTTGCCGACAACCTGTTCACCGGCCTGCAGGAGCTGGGCGACGGCGAGTCGTTCATCGAGAAGCCCTTCGGCATCGACATGCTGCTGGAGGCCACGCGCCTGCTGATGTTCGGCCACATCTCCGACTGCCCGCCACCCGTCGACGGCCGGGACAACCCGGGCGAGTTTGAAGACACGCGCCTGCGCGCAAAGCTCGTGCGGCTGCTCAAGAAGCTCAGGATCGCTTGAGGACGTGAGGTCCTGAGGGCTTGAGGTGAGCCACTGGCCGCGCCACCTGCCGCGCTACGG
>CAYJPQ010000055.1:3377-23224 GCA_964372085.1 uncultured Bifidobacteriaceae bacterium
TGAGGTCCTGAGGGCTTGAGGTGAGCCACTGGCCGCGCCACCTGCCGCGCTACGGGGTGTGGCCACGTCACCACCGAGCACAGGGCATGCATCGCGCGGGCTGATCGCAGTTGCGTCTACGTGATCCACCGATAACGGCCGTTGTCATGCGCGTTCCCAGTCCTTTCGGGAAATGCCCGCCTGGCGAAGGATCACAGAGAGCAGTCCAACCCCGATGTCGCCCCGATGAGGATTGGGAATCGTCAAGACGACGTCCCCTTGCGTCATGAACTGGTGCTTGCCGCCGCTGAAGGGGCCTATGAATCCGACACGTCGCAACCCCGCGATGAGATCTCGCCGTTTCGTCGGCGCCCATGGCGGCATTAACTGGCCCGCTTGACTTGGACGGTCGTTCGCCCGAGGGCCGGCACGCGCAGACCACGTGCGACGCGCACGAGGAGCCAGGCCTCGATCACTTCAGCGAGCTCGGTGCGGCACCCCTCGACGGTGGCCGCCGTGGCGATCACGCCGCGCAAGCCTGGCACCGTGGCGCAAACGAGACCACCGTCCACGGTCTGGTACTTCGCCCGTCGCAGCGCGGCGGCGATGTAGTTCGTAATCATTCGGAGATTGTAACCCCGCGGTGGCAACTCCGGCGTGGCCGCCGGAAAGATCAGGCGCCTGGCGTGCCCACGGGGCCGTGCCGACGGCGTCGTGCCTGATGCCAGTCCGCTCCAACCCATGGCACCCCAGGCACTGTAGGCACCTTAGGCACCCTATTTCGGCGGCGCGTGCTCGGTGCCCGCAGTGTTCTTGATCATCAGGAACCGCTGGCCGATTTGGGCGTGATGTCGTTGTGGGCGCCGGGAGTGAGGGCCAAGGGTGCCGTTATACGAGAGGCAACCGAGCCCGACCCGCGCGTCGCAGCAGTGCTGGACTTTCCCCATCATGAAGGTGCCCACGACCGCGGACGCGCGCGAGCGCCTCGCCACGTCGTATGCCCTCGCGGCTTCGAGCACACCGGCCGTCACGACCACAGCGACAACTGGCGTGCGCCTGGCGCTGCACCGCTCACGCGGAGGACCGCGGTGCAGTTCTCGGCCGAGGACGAAGGGATCGCTGACGCCGTGAAGCACGCCAGCGTGGTGGACCTTGCCAACGGCGTGCGGCTGCGCGTGGCGAGCGTGGCCGACCTCATCGTGCTGAAACTGGCGGCGGCCGTCGAGCCGGCGCGCCGACCCAGCAAGCGTGAACACGACCTGGCCGACGTGCTCGCCTTACTCGAAGAGCATCCCGAACTCGCGTCACCCGAGATGGCCGCCCGCGTGAAGGACGTTCGCCGGCAGCTGATGGCCTGAGCTCCGAGAGGACCGGCCTTTTCGGGCCGCAACTCGCGAATGTCTTGGGGAATTCGTGGTGCCGGAGGAGGGGATCGAACCCACACTCTCGCAAGGAGAACGGGATTTTGAGTCCCGCGCGTCTGCCAGTTCCGCCACTCCGGCTTGGATTACACCGATTCTAATGCATCCACAGATGACGCAGATTACACAGATGTGATTTCCTCAAGCCCTAAGCCCTAAGCCTTCGGCACCCACACCAGCCCCACCAGTTGCACCGACACACCGCCGCGCTTGGGCTTCACCAGCACGCGGTCGAGGGTGTCGGTGGTGCCGTCCCACTCGGAGGCCACATCCTGCAGGTCGGCTTCGAGCGCGGCCTGCTGTCCATCGAGTTGCAGGCGGAGGGCATCGGCGTTGGCCTTCGCGCGGCCCACGTCCTGCGTTTCGCGGCCGATGCGGCTCGCGCCCCGCGCGGCGGTGGTGGCCCGGCCCAGCGTGCTGGCGCTCACGGCCTTGCGCCCCAGCAGCGCGCCAAAGACAGTGGCGGCCACCGACACGGCGGCCTGCACCTTGGCGCCGCTGGCCTGCTCGGCCTGCACCGCCACGGCGTGCTCGGCCTTGCGGAGCCGGTCTTCAAGCGCCTGCAGCTTCGAGGCGTACTTGTCGCGAACCTTGGCGCGCGCGGCATCGCGGCCCTCGCGCAGCACCGTCTGCAGGCGAATGCGGAAGTCGCGCTCCGACTCGCCGGGCGCCGACACCAGCTTCGTCCTGGCGCTCCTGAGGAGTTCCACCGATTGCGTCTGCGCCGCCCATCGCGCGAAGTCTTTCTCCCACGTGGCGTAGCTCTTCGGCCTGGTGGCCGCCGCCGGCACTTCGGCAAACGAGGCGCCCGGCTCGGTGGGCGTCCGCGAGAGGTGCGCCGCAGAGAAGCCGGCCGGCTCGGCCTGCTCCCAGTCCACCGCCACGGCGGCGTCGGTAATGGGCGTGACCACCGCCACGTCGCGGATCTCGTCCACTCCTACCTTGGCGTCGGCATAAGTCACGCGCGCGACCCCGAGCAACATCGGGGCATAGTCGGTGGCTTCGCCGGGAGCGAAGAACTGAGGAATAGCGGGAGCGAGGACTGGAGGCGCGAGCGCGCCGGGTGCAGCGGGTGCAACGGGTGCAGCAGGTGCAGCAGGTGCAGCAGGTGCAGCAGGTGCAACGCGTGCGGAGCCGACGAGCCGCTTGATCTCATCGCGTCCAAGGGGGCCGCGCAAGTAGGAGAGCGTCCACCGCGTTTCGAAGAGTGTCGGCTCCTGGTCGTGCACGTTATGCAGCAGGAATTTCCGCTTTCCAAGCGACGACAGCAGGCCGTCCATGTCGGCGCGGTCGAAGCCTCCGCCGCTTGTCGCCGCCGCGCCCTCCAGGCCGTCGAGCACGCGCGCCTTGTCGCGGTCGGTCTGCAGGCGCCCCAGCATCCACGTGCCCGCGTTCGACAGGGCCTTGTAGTCGAGGTCCACCGGGTTCTGCGTGGCCGCCACCAGGCCCAGGCCAAAGGCGCGGGCCTGCTTCAGCAGCGTCAGCAGCGGCGCCTTCGACGGGGGATTCGCCACCGGCGGCAGGAAGCCGAAGATCTCGTCGAAGTAGATGAGCGCCCGCAGGCTCGACGTGCCGCGCTCGGCCCGCATCCACGACACGATCTCGTTGAGCAGCAGCGATACGAAGAACATGCGCTCGTGATCGTCGAGGTGCGCGATGGAAATCACGCTCACGCGCGGCTTGCCCGCGTCGGTGTAGAGCAGCCGGTCGATGGCGAGCGGCTCGCCCTGCAGCCAGGCGGCAAAGCCCGGGGCCGCCAGCAACTGGTTGAGTTGCATGGCCAGCGCGAACCGATCCTTCGCCGGGTAGAACGACTCGACGTCGAGCACGCCCACCTTGGTGACCGGGGGCGTCTGCACCTGCGCGATGAGCAGCGGCAGGTCGAGGTCGCGCCCGGCCTTCCACGATTCGGCAAACAGCGTCGATACCAGCACGTGCTCGCGGCTGCGCGTGGGCTCGGCGTCGACGCCGGCCAGCGTGAGCACGCAGGTGGCCGCGGTGGTAACGCGGTCGGAGAGCAGCTCCGCGTCCTCGAGGACGGCGGCCGGCGGCGCCGCAAACGACTGCACGATCGACAGCGGGCGCCCCGATGCGCTGCCGGGCGTGTAAATCGCAAACTCGGCGGCCTCGCGCAACCGCGCGATGCGGGCGCCGTCCTCTCCCCACTCGGCCAGCCCCGCCTTCCAGCGCGCCGCCTCGGCCTCGCCGAAGGCCTCCACGGTTTGCCCCGCCTTCCGCGCCTCGTCCGGGTTCACCCACGGCGCGAACTCCGCTCCGGTGAGCCCCGGAAAGGTGAGCAGGAGATTGCCGAGGTCGCCCTTGGGATCCACGGCAATCACCGGCACGCCGTCGATCGCGGCCTCCTCGATCAGCCCGATGCCCAGGCCGGTCTTGCCGCTGCCCGTCATGCCCACAATCACGCCGTGGGTGACGAGATCGGCGGCGTCGTACAGCACCGGCACGTCGAGGCGGGTCTTGGTGTGTGGATCGAGCTGGCGCCCGAGATAGAAGAGTCCGAGTTTCTCGACGTCCATAGGAGGTGCCACGCGATTCTTACACGTCCAGGCCGATCGACCGCATCAGGGCCAACGCGTTGCTGGCCTGCACCACGCCCTCGCGCAGCCGGTAGTCGAAGTGCAGCACGCCACCTTCGAAGCGGTCCTCGAAGTGCACGTTCCGCGCCTTGAGCCCCAGCTCGCTCACCCCGCTGGTGAGCGCCAGGTCGTGGGTCGTCACCAGCCCGATGGCTCCCAGCTCCACCAGCCCCCGGATGATGGCTTCGGCGCCCTGGCGGCGGTCGTGCGAGTTGGTGCCGGCCAGCACCTCGTCCAGCAGGAACAGGACGCCCGCCGTCTCCGGTTGGGCCCGATGCGCCTTGGCCATGCTCACCACGGCGCTGATGCGCGAGATCTCCGCGAAGAACCGCGATTGCCCCGTCTGCAGCGAATCCTGGATGCGCAGGGTGGCGCCCACGCGCAGTGGCGACAGGCGCACGCGCCGCGCCCGCACGGGACCGCCGGCCTGGGCTAATGCCGCCGTGATGCCCACGGTGCGCAGCAGCGTGCTCTTGCCCGACATGTTCGATCCGCTCACCAGCATCACGCGAGGGCCAGGCCCGCCCAGCCGCACCGAGTTGGCCACCGCGCGTGTGGGCGGCAGCAGGGGATGGGCCAGGTCGTCGGCCTCGAACAGCGGCTCGCCCTCCACGACCTCGGGGAAGGGGTCGCCCGGGTTCTCGCCGGCGTAGCCTGCGAGCGAGGCCAGCGCCTCGTACTCGCCCACCGCGTCGACCCATCTCGGCACGGCGGCGCCGCAGCGCGCGCGCCAGCGGTCTACGGCAATGGCGCTCTGGGTGGCCACCATCAAGAGTGCGGCCAACGGCGCAAACAACTGGTTCTGACGTGAGGTGAGCAGATCCACCAGCCGCGCCAGCCGCGCCACTTCGCTCGACGGCGGACGTCCCGTCTCGTTCAGCAGGGCGGCCAGCGCGCGCAGGCGCGGGCTGGTCACGGGTTGCTTCTCGAAGAGGTCGAGCAGCAGCGACAGCAACTCCAACTCGTGGACGCGGCGATGCGCACCGGCAATCACAGCCGTCACGGCGCGGTGGAACCACGCCGCCGCCACGAACTCCGCGGCCAGGGCGGGCAGCAACCAGGCGGGCGGCTCGCCCGTCCAGATCCACACGCCAAAGGCCGACACCGCGGCCACCACCAATAGCGGCAGCACCACCAGGGGCCAAGTGGCCGTGAAACGGGTCGGCGTCAACGCCCACGCTCGCAGCGCATCGGTATCCACCGCGTCCCGCACCTCCGGGCCGATCACGAACAGGGCTTCGCGGAAGTCGAGCAGGGGCCTGAGTTCCGCCACGGCTTCCTGGCGAGCCACCACCTCCGACGCGCCGGCGGGGGAGAGTAGCCAGCCGGCCAGGGTGGCCTCGCCGGTGCGGGTCCGCGGCGTGGAAAGCAGTTGAAACAGGCTTCCGGGGCCAAACAGGTCGATGTCGTCGGCGCAGGGATGCCCTTCCTCCCTGAATCGCTCGCCCGTGCCGCCCGTACCGTGCCAGCGGTCTTCGAGCCGGGCCAGCCCGCGCTGGTAGAAGTCCACCGCTCGTGCGGCGCGGTCGCGCGCGTTCAACACGCGGGCGTGCACGTAGGCCACCACGCCAAAGGCCAGGCCCGGCGCCACCATCCACGGCACGCTGGCTCGGCCCTGCCACATCGCCAGGACCACGCCCGCCCCGAAGATGGCCACGCGCACCCACGCCAGCCGCGCATGGCGCTGGTCGAGCACCCCCACCGCCCGCTGCCGGTCGGCCAGGCGCTCCTCGTAGAGCGCGACAACCGGGGCCCGGGCGGGGGCTACTGCCGGACGATCCCGTCGGTCCGCCACAAATAGATCGTCCGGGCCCGGCCCTCAGCGTCGGTAAAGGTCTCTGTCTCCTCCGGCTGCCAATCGCCCATCCCGAACGAGTGGGCGACGATGCGGGATCCGGGCTTGAGGGTCTTGGTGAGAATGGGCCGCAGCTTCAGGTTGGAGGCCGATAGCAGGTAGAGCATCACCACCGAGGCCTCGGACACGTCCGTCGTCATCGCATCCTGCAGCTTAAAGGTCACCAGGTGCGACACCCCGGCGGCCTTGGCGTCGGCGTTGGCCTCGGCAATGCGCTGCGGGTCGATATCCACCCCCACGCCGCGGGTGCCAAACCTCCTGGCCGCGGCGATCGGCATGCGCCCATCCCCACAGCCCAGGTCGTACACCACGTCGCCGGCCTTTACCCCGGCCAGCGCCAGCATCCGGTCCACCACATCCTCGGGGGTGGGCACGTAGGGGGCCAACTGCGGGGCGTCGGGGCGTTTGGGCGGAGCCTGGCCCGAGGCCGGGAGGGTCACCAGGGTGGCCAGCAGGGCAAGACCAATTATCAAAGGCCTCATTCCCCGAAGCATATCAAGGCTCCTGTTTTGAATGGTTTAAACGGCGAAACCACCGGACCGCCAGACCCCGGGAAACCGGCCATTTTTCGCCCATTTTCGTTGATTTTTGGCCCCGGGTCGGCTATACTGACGGAACTGTTAGAGCACTCCGGTCCTGCCTATATCTACCAACTCGAAATGAGGGACCCGTGGGATTTAAGGTCGGTGACAAGGTCATATACCCGAATCATGGACTCGGGGTCGTCGAGAAGGTCGAAGATAAGACCATTTTCGGAACCACGTGCGGATTCTTCCATCTGAGGATTCTGTCGAACGAGACCACGGTCCTGGTGCCGGTCGCCAATGTCGACAACGTGGGGCTGCGGCGAGCCATCACCGACGAGGAAGTCGAGCGGCTCTTCCAGCTACTCGGCGATGGCAAGATCGACAACCACCAGAACTGGAAGGGGCGCTTCAAGGATAACTCCGACAAGATGCGCACCGGCTCGATCTACGACATGGCCGACGTGTTGAAGAGCCTCACGTTCCTGGCGAAGTCGAAGAGCCTGTCCTTCCGTGAAAAGCGCATGCTCGACCGCGCCAAGGCCCTCATCATCTCGGAGATCTCCGAAGTGGTGCGGACGACGCAGGCGGACATCGAAGAGAAGGTGAACAAGGCGCTCGAGAAGTGCTTCGTGATGAAGGCCCGGGCGCAGCAGCGCGCGGTGACGCGCGCCACCAAGGCCGCGCCCGCCAAGGCCGCCGCCCGCGCCGCCGCCGCGGCCGTTCCGGCTCGCCGCCAGGCCCGCGCTTCGTAACGTCCCGACCGACCGGGCCTATTTTCCACCGCGTTCCCAGGGGACGTTCGGAGGAAAATAGGCCCGGTGTCGTTTCCGCTCATCCCCGCCGTCCGCTCCGTCCTCACCTACGTCATCGTCTCGCTGTACGTGCTGATCGCCGGCCCCATCGGCCTGCTCATTGCCGTGCCGTTCAAGCTGAAGGGCGTGCTTTACGAGTTGGGGCACATCGGCGTGGGCCTGACCCTGGGGTCGGCGGGCATTCGCTACACGGTGACAGGCCGCGGCTTTGTGCCCAAGGGGCGTGCGGTGGTGTTCTGCTCGAACCACGAGAGCAACGTCGACCCGCCCGTGCTCTTCCGGGCCCTGCACCGGCGGCTGCACGTGCTGTTCAAGTCCGAGTTGCAAAAGCTGCCCATCTTCGGGCGCGTGATGGTGGCCGGCGGCTTCGTGCCCGTGGAACGAGACCGCCGCGAGGCGTCGATGGCCTCCATCGACCGCGCAGCGGCGTCCGTCCGCGAGGGCAACTCGTTCCTGATCTTCCCCGAGGGCACGCGCAGCCGCACCGACGAGATGCTGCCGTTCAAGAAGGGCGGTTTCATCATGGCCATCAAGGCCCAGGCGCCCATCGTCCCCGTGGCGGTGTCGGGCGGGCGCGCGGCCATGCAGAAGGGCAGCTGGTTCGTGCGGCCCGTGATGGTGCGCGTGCGCATTGGGGAGCCGGTGGAGACCGCCGGCCTCGAGGTGGACGACCGCGACGAGCTCATCGAGCGCGTGCGGGAGCGGATAGAAGAGCTTAGGCGGAACTAAAGTTCCGCCCTACTCTTGACTCTTGACTCTCAACTCTTGACTCTTTTCGGCTAGATTGGAGCCTATGAAACTGCGGCTGGTCGTCGCCGGTGTCCTGTTCGCGACGTGGGCGGCGTTCGCGCAGCAGGGCGACGAGCAGTTGCCGCGTTTTCGGGCGGGCGCCAACCTGGTGCGGGTGGACGCCTACTTCACCGTCGACGGGGTCGCGGTGACCGACCTCAAGCCCGAAGACATCGAGGTCTTCGAAGACGACACGCTGCAGAAGCTCGAGGACGTCGATCTCGTGGAGGCCCGCGGGCCCGCGGCGGCGTCGCCGCGCGCCGAGCCCGCCAACGTCGCCGGCATGCAGCAGGCCGTGAACGCCGCCTCGCGTGTCTTCACCCTGTTCTTCGACACCTACCACGTATCGGTGGGCGGCTCGTATCGTGCCAGCAAACCCATCGTCGAGACCCTTGACACGCTGATTGGGCAGGACGACATGGTGGGGGTGATGACGCCCGAGATGTCGCCGGGTAACATCACCTACGGCCGCCGTATATCGAGCATCGAGCGGTTCGTCACCGAGACCTGGGCGTGGGGCGTCAAGGACCAGGTCGCCGCGTACACGCCGCGCGAAGAGGCCATTCTCGCGTGCTACCCGGCCAACCCCGAGATCGCGGAGCAAATGATTGCGCGCCTGCGGGAGCAGCAGACGCTGAACGCCCTGCGGAACCTGGTGACGCACCTCGAAGACCTGCGGCCCGAGCGCAAGTTCGTGATCGTGTTTACCGAAGGGTGGCCGCTCTACCAGCGCGACGAAAACCTGGGCCGGCCGCTCGGAGGCATCACCCCGGGCGGGCCGGAGCGGGCGGGTGTCAACCCCGCGTCGGGGCGCCTCGAGGTGGGTGGCGCCGATCGCCAGAGCGGCACGAGCCAGACGCGGGAGGGCTGCGACCGCGAGCGCGTGATGCTGTCGTTCATCGACCATCAGATCGAGTTCCGCGAGCTGCTCCAACGGGCCAATCGCGCCAACGTGAGCTTCTACCCGGTGGACGCGCGGGGCTTGATCGTGTTCGACACCCCGCCGCGCCGCGGCGAGCTGCCGTCGGACGATCGCGCGCGGCTCGATCGGCGGTACGATGAGTTGCGCAACATGGCCGCGCAAACCGACGGCGTGGCGGTGCTCGACACCAACAACGTCGGCGCCGCCATGCAGCGCATCCTCGCCGACATTGGCTCGTACTACCTCCTCACGTACTACTCGTCGAACCCCAAGCTCGATGGCCGCTTCCGCCGCATCTCGGTGCGTGTGAAGCGAGAGGGTGTGGACGTGCGCGCGCGCCCAGGGTACCTGGCGCCCACCGAGGCCGAGGCCCGCGCCGCCGGCGTCACCAGGCCGCGGCCGCCGGGGAGCCGTGGTCCCGCTCCGCCGCCGCCGGCCGTGAGCCGGGCGCTTGATGCCATTGCGCCGGCCCGGGGCAACTTGCCCGTGCGCATTCAAGCGGCGGGTGGCGCGGGCATCATCCGTGCGATCGTGGAACTGGACGCGGCCACACAGAAGCAGCCCGAGTGGCTGTCGGGCGGCGATTTGCGCCTGGTGATCGAGCCCGAGCGGAGCGCCGGCCTGGGCGCCACGGGCGGCAGCGGCGGGCCGTCGTACACCGTGAGTGCCGAGATGGGCCCAGGCCAGCGCAGCCTGGACTTGTACAGCCCCGAGCCGGCGCTGCCGCCCGGCCGCTATTCCGTCCGCGCCGAGATCAGGCCCAAGGGCGGCCGCGCGCCGCTGCAGGTGACCACCTTCGTCACCGTGCCGGCCGAGGGCGCGGAGGTCGGCACGGGCGCGGTGGCGCTGCGCCGCGGTCCCAGCACGGGGCTGGCGTACCAACCCACGGCCGACCCGCGGTTCCGGCGCACCGAGCGCCTGCGCGTGGAGGTGCCGGTGATGGGAGAGGGCTTCACGCCCACGGCGCGCATGCTCACGCGCGAAGGCCAGGCGATGCCGCTCATCGTCACCTACTCGGTGCGCATGGACACGGCGCGCAACATCCAGATTGGCACGGCCGAGGTGCAGCTCGCGCCGCTGGCCGCCGGCGAATACGTGCTGCAGATCTCGCTCGAGAAGAACGGCAAGACCGAAGAGGTGGTGTACGGGTTCAGGCTAGTTCCCTGAGGTTCCTCACGGAGGTTCCTCACGGTTGCTCACGAACCGCCGGTCGTGAACGTCAGGGTGAATGGCTTCAGCGGACCGCCGTCGGTGCCCTTCACGCCTTCCAGGAACTCCACCTTCACCACGCGAAATGGCGCCCACGGCTGTGTGGGCCGGATTTCGAGCGCGCGATTCGCGGGCGTGTAGTTGGTGGCGAACGTCAGTTCCGTCGGGGCGTCGTCGGCCCCTGCGCGGCCGACGTACGAGATGCGCACGTTCCCCTCCAGCGAGGCGGGGTCGAGGTCGCGCGACAACTGCAGCCGGATGCGCGCGGTGAGCGCCACGTCGGCTTCCTCCGCCGTGGGCGCCGAGAAGAGCACTTCCACCGGCGGTGGGGGAGGCGCCGGCACCATCACTTCCGTGGCCTCGTCCGGTGCCTGTGCCAGATCGAGCGTCTCGCCCTCAATCCACGTGAGGCCCTTCGCCGTGCGGACGGTGCCCGTGGTCCGCATCCAGCGCCCGGCATCGAGCCGCTTGGTGGGGTCGAAGTTGAAGCCCCTGCCCTTGGGCTCGCGGCCCGACACCCACAAGGCCGCGTCGCCCGCGCGCAGCACGAACAACCAGCGGTGATTGACCGGCGATTCGGGCAAGTCGCCAAACAAGTTGCGGCCGCGAAACTGGCCCACCACCGAGACGCGCTGGCCCACGAAGCGTTCGGGCTCCAGCACCACGTTCCTGAGCGGCGGCGCGGTGATGGCGGTGGCGGCGGGCGGCGGCGTCGTGCCGGCGATCGCCAGCACCAGTTCCTCGCCGGGCCGGGGCCAGCGGTCCTGGTACTGGGTGCGCACGCGGTTGAGCAGGTCGAACGGAATCAGCCGCGGGTCGTCTTGCGACATGCGGCCGATGTCGAGCAACTGGCCGCGCGCCTCGACGCGGCCCTCGGGCAGGTCACGAATCAGGATGCTGAGGCTGGCTTCCTCGGTGCCAATCGTGGCCCGGTCGGGCGTGCCGCGCATGGCGCCCACCACCGACACCACCTGCTGGTGATAGAAGCCGGGATAGGTGCGTAGCGCGAGGATAGTCGTGCCTCGGCGGGTCGGGGGCTGCGCAGCCGCCGACGCCGTGAGCAGGAGGAGGGCGACGAAGACGCGAAAGTTCACAGTTCCACAGGTCACAGTGCAGAGTTGAAGTGGACAGTTCCAGTGCCAGTTGCCAGTTTCAGTGCCCAGTTCCAGTGCCCAGTTCCAGTGCACAGTTTTCGTGCCCAGTTTCAGTGTCCAGTTTCAGTGCCAGTGAACTGGCACCGTGAACTGGCAATGTGAACCGGCACTGGCAACTGGCACTGTCAACATGAACTTTCAACTGACACTTCAACTGTGACCTTCAACTCTGCACTGTGACCTGTGGAACTGTCAACTTTCGGGGGCTCGCTCGGGGTGTCTGTACAGTGAATAGCTGAGCCGCCCAATCAGCCAGTAGCGGTTGGTGGGGTAGTCGATGTGCTCGGTGATGTCTTCCTCGAGCACGTGGGCGCAACTGCCGCCGAGCCGGTCGATCTCCTGTTCCAGCCTCGCGGCCAGGTTCGCGCGCAGGCTCTCGGAGCACTGCTGCCACATCGCGTCGCGCTCGCTGAGCTTGTACTCGATGGGCTCGCTGGTGGCCTCCACCGTGTGCGAGCCCAGCAGCTCATCGGCGAGGGGCGGCAGCTCCCGGTGCCAGTAGATGCGCTGCATGGACGTGGCTGTATTCTAAGTCCGATGCGTCGTGCGGCACGGTGGTTCATGGGCGGGCTTGTGGTGGTCGCCGGCCTTGGCGTGGCGGCGTGGGCGCTCGGTCCCGTGTGGCCCGGCCTGGGCCGGGTGGGCACCGTGGCCGCCGCGCTCGTGGCGCTCTGGGGCCTGCACCGCCTGCTGCTGTGGGCCGAAGACCGCGGCTGGATCTACTACCGCAAGAAGCGCGGCAGCCACGGCGGCCTGGGCGCGACGGCGGAGTTTCTGAACATGTACGACCCGTCGCGCAAGCACGTCCAGGAGGCCGCCCGCGAGAGCGAATGGAAGCGCGAAGAGGATGATGACGGCGATCGACCCGAAAGTTGACAGTTCCACAGTGCCACAGTGCACAGTTGAAGTTGGCAGGGTCAGTTTCAGTTGACAGGGACCGTTGAAAGTTCCGGCCCGCCCGGGGCGTGCCGCGGATCCGTCCGGTACGCCACGCCTATCGCGATCGCTCTGGCACCGTTAACTGCCACTGCTAACTCGCACTTCAACCGTCCACTTCAACTCTGCACTGTGGCACTGTGGAATTGTGAACTTTCGCTCTGTCGCCTACACCTTTCGCTGGGCGAACCTGGTGAGCACGACCGCCAGGACGAAGAAGAGAAGAGCCCCCGCGACCTGGGCCACCGCGCCCTCCTCGTGGAGGAACGGCAGGGCGTTCCCCACCGCCTGGAACGGGGCCAGCATGTCGGCGCCCACCAGCACCGCGTAGAGGATGCCCGCCAGCGATCCGCCGGCGATCAGCCCCGAGCTGAAGAGCGTGCCCGAACTCAGGTCCGAGTCGGAAGTCCCGCCCGTCTTGCGCTCCACCCACCACCGCACCATGCCGCCGATGAAGATGGGGGCCGTCGTGGCGATGGGCAGGTAGGCGCCCACGGCGAACGACAGCGAGTGCACGCCGCACAGCTCCAGCGTCACCGCGATGAACACGCCCACCAGCACCAGGCCCCACGGCAGGTTCTGCGAGAGCAGGCCCTTGATGAGCGTGGCCATCAGCGTGGCCTGCGGCGCGGCCACGTCCGCCGACCCGATGCCGAACACGCGGTGCATGTAGAGCACCGTCATCCCGATGACGAAGGCCGAGGTCACCACGCCGATGGCGAGGCCCATCTGCTGGTAGATGGGCGTGGCGCCCACGATGTAGCCCGTCTTCAGGTCCTGCGACGTGTTGCCCGCGTTGGCGGCGGCGATGCAGACGATGGCGCCCACCGAGAGGGCCACCGGCGCGTAGATGTCGCCGGTCCACCCGAGGGCCACGAAGATCACGCACGTGATGATCAGCGTCGCGATGGTCATGCCCGAGATGGGGTTGGACGACGACCCGATGAGGCCGGTGATGCGCGACGACACCGTGGCGAAGAAGAAGCCGAACAGCACGATGAGCACCGACGCCAGGATGTTGCCCTGCGTCGGCAGGCCCGGCATCACGGCGAGGAACACCGCCAGCAGCAGCGACCCGCCCAGCACGATGTTCATCGGGATGTCGCGCTCGGTGCGCAGCGGCGCGGCGCCACCGGCGGCGCCGAAGCCCTTCAGGCCGTCCTTGGCCGACGAGACGATGGTGGGCAGCGTTCGCCCGAGCGTGATGAGGCCGGCGGCCAACACCGCGCCGGCGCCGATGTAGCGGATGTAAGCGCTCCAGATTTGCCCCGGCCCCATCTCGGAGATGAGGAACGGCAGGCCCGTGGCCGGGTTGTTGGCGAAGTTCGGGTGGATGGGCGGGAAGGGCGTGGTGATGACCGCCCCCAGCAGCGAGAGCAGCGGCAGCAGCACCAGCCACGACAGCACGCCGCCCGCCACCATCGCCCCCGCGATGCGTGGGCCAATCACGTAGCCGACGCCCATGTACTCCGGCGAGATGTCGACGTTGAGCGTGGCGTTGGGGAACTGGCTGGTGCGCGCGGTGGAGTAGCCCACCTCGGTGAGGAACAGGTTGAAGATCCACGACAGCGACTTCCAGAGCGCGCCGATGCCGAGGCCGGCAAACACCAGGGTGGCCAGCTTGCCGCCGCGCTCGCCCGCCACCAGCACTTCGGCGCAGGCCGTGCCCTCGGGATAGGGCAGCACGCCGTGCTCCTTCACAATCAGCGCGCGCCTGAGCGGCACCATCATCAGCACGCCCAGGATGCCGCCGGCGAACGCCAGCATCGTGATCTGGGTATACGAGAAGTACTTGGGGCCCTCGGGCACCAGGAAGATCAGGGCGGGGATGGTGAACACCACGCCGCCGGCCACGCTCTCGCCGGCCGACCCGATGGTCTGGACGATGTTGTTCTCGAGAATCGTCGAGCCGCCGAACCGCTTCAGCACCGAGATGGCGAGCACGGCGATGGGAATCGAGGCGCTCACGGTGAGGCCGGCGCGCAGGCCCAGGTACACCGTGGACGCGCCGAAGAGGAGGCCGAACAGGATGCCGAGCACGATGGCCTTGGCCGTGAACTCGGCCATCGACTGCGCGGCTGGAACAAAGGGCTGAAAGCTCTTGGACGTGTCTGCCATGCGGCGGATTCTAGCCCATCCCGGCGCTTAGCCGAGGATGGATCGGTAACCCCGCCGAAATGCCTCCGTGAGCTGCGCGCGCACCGCCGCGTCCGCAGAGAGCGCCAGCGCGCGGCGGTAGTGATCGGCCACGATCGACTCGGCGTTGGGCACATCGTCGCGGGCACTTGTCGCGGCATCGACCCCAAGTCGTTCGGCCTGCGCCTCGAGGGTCGCCACGTCAGGCATCGTCGGCGACGCGGCCGGTGGCGCGGTGTGCGCCGGCCGGTCGGCCGCTGTCGTGGGCGGCGCGGCGGGCACGACCGTCGTCACGGTGACCGGGGGGCTGATGAGGCCGGCGGCCGAGGCGCGGTAGGTCGTCACGCCAGGCAACGGCGACACGGCTCCAGTCACCTGCGAAGAGGTGAAGGCGTTGTGGAAGGTCGATTCCCGCCGCGTGGCCGCGCCGGCGGTCGGCGTCGCATCAACGACCAGCGACAAGGTGTACGGCGCCAACGCCGGTCGCCCTTCGGGATCGAGGAACTGCGCGATGAACAGCGGCTCTTCGCCAGGCCGGATGGCGGGCGGCAACGCGAACAGCCGTAAGGCGGCGGCCCGGCCACCCCGCGGCACCGCGCGCACCTCCACCTCCACTGGGGCGAAGCCGGGAGCGGCGGCGGTGATCGTGACGACGCCGGCCGCGGGCGAGACGAACCGTCCGGTGCGCCCCTTGTTGCGCCCCCACGCGAGCGCGAGGTGGCCGTCGGTCCCGTAGGGGCGCAGCACCTTGGGATTGGACGTCGACAGCATCACGGTCGTGGGCGCCGCGGGGCCGTCGACGAGGTCACCGGCCGCGGTCCGCACCTGCACCGCCACGTGTACCGTCTCGTCGCTTCCCGCGAGCACCGGGTTGGGCGCTACGAAGACGGCGAGGACGCCCGGCGGAGCGGAGGGTGCGGGTGCCTGCGCGCGAGCGGCCGGCGCCAGGACCGCGAACATGACGACGGCTACCGTGGCGGCGTGGCGCATTGGGCCCTCTTCTTGTTCAGCGCCTCGAGGCGTTGCGCGATCTGCGCGTCGAGCGAGCAGGTCTGCAAGCGGAACCACGCGGCACCGCGTGCCGCGTCAGACCTGGCAGCGGCGAGGGCGGCGTCGAGGTCGTCGCAGCACGCCTTCGGTCCCCAGTCCTGTCCGCCGACCAGCGTGGAGAACGCCGATCGCCAGCACGAGAACAGCATCGGCGATTGCGGCGTGATCGCCTGGCGCAACCGCTGGCTTCGCTCGAGCTGGCCCAGCTCTGGCTGGAGGCACTGGTCGAGGGCGATCGAGGCTGGCGCGGCGGGCCGGGGCGCCGCGCCAGCCAACTCTTTCTGCACGCGGGCGATGGCGCGCTCCAGGATCTCGGCCCACGGCGTCTCGCCGGTCGTGGGCGCGGGCGTCGCCATTCCTGTCGGCCTCGCCGTCAGAGTGACGGTGTAGTGCTCGTCCAAGCCGAGCGGCTGGTCCTTGAGGCCGAAGCCGAGCTCGACCGACGCCGGCCCCTTAGCCTGGGCGGTGGGCGCGAGCGTGACGCGGAGCGTCCCGCTCGCGTCGGAGAGCTGCCCGTAGCGGCTGTTGCCCGCGATGGTCGTCTCGGCCGTGGCGGCGCCGCCGCCGATCTTCACCGGCAACGTCGTGCTCACGCGCCAGCCATCGGCGCCGCGGAGTGTGGCGCCGACGCGCACCGGCGTGGGGGAGGTCTCGTGGGCCTCCTGCCGATCGAGCACCGACGTCTCCCACTTCAGGTATCGGGCCCAGTCGCCCTGCACCTCGCACCACTTGGCCTGCATGGCCCCGGGCGGCGGCGGGTTGTGCGTGACCGTGCGCGCGAACTCGCGCCGCACGTCAACGAAGAACGTCACCTCCTGGCCCGGCGCCACGTCCAGCGCGAAGGCCTGACGGGTTCGCTCGGGTATCGCCGCGTTGTTCACCCAGACGGTGAGCGCCGGCCGCACGGGGAAGGCGACGACGCGTGTGGCGTAGAGGTGGGTCTCACGCGCGCCCAGCGATTGCCACATCTGGCGGCTCTGCCGCAGATCGCCCATCACGTAGGGCAGCAAGCGCCCGCGGATGTCCGCCGGGCCGAGGTCGCCGTAGGTGAACCCGGACAAGCCGCGGAAGGCCGAGAGCGCGTCCACGTACCCGTCGATGTCCACCGCGACGTGGGGTTCGAGTTCGGAGAGCAGGGGGTCGCCTCGCGCCGTGCGGTTGCCCATGTACTTGCAGGCCAGCGTCGCGCGCGAGTAGCCCGCAAACGGGTTGCCGCCCAGGTCGGACGAGAAGAGGTACCACGCGTTCGCCGGCGTGTAGCTGCTGACGATCATGGCGTCGTTGATCGCGTCGAACACGGCCGCGTTCACCGCGAATTCTCCGGCCGCGCGGCCCAGTTCCTTGGCTACGGCCCCCACCATGGCGGTGATGGCCGCCTGAGGCATGCCCCACATCGCGCCGCTTTGCGCCAACTGCTCGACAAACGCCCGGTCGGCGCCGTGTACCGAGTAGTGATGGGCCAGCAGCACGATGTCGATCGCGGCCGCGCCGGCGTGCGCCTTGAGGGTGGCGGCCAGGCGTCCGGCCACGTCCAGCACCGCCGAAGGGTTGGCCGCCTTATGGAGCGCGCCGCTTCGCACCAGACCCTCGAACAGGGCGACCCGCTCGCCCGTCGTGGCGAAGTAGGTGCCGGTTCCATCCACGAACTCGGCCAGGCGTGTCCGCAGTTGTAGGTCGTCCGCGGCGCCAAAGAGCGTCTTGAGGCGCTGGGCCCTTTCGATGCTTGCGGCCAGCGGGTCGGCCATGGCTGCCGTGTCGGCCTTGATGGCCATCATCTCGCGCACTCGGTACTTCGTCAGCTCGTCGAGTTGCAGGGACGCGGGCATCGGGACGCCGTAGTGGGCGCTGAAGCCGGGCTTCACGATCGACTCAACGTTGTTCATGTACTTCGCGGCCGACAGCGCGTCCGTGAGGACATCGCCGGTGCGTGCGCTGCCGAAGAGCCGGGCCGAATCGGCCACAAACGCGTTGAGGCTCGAGAAGCGCCGCGGCACGGGCTTGCCCACGCCCTTCCAGAACTCCGACGCGTCGGCCATGTCGAAGCGCACCCGGCCGTCTTGCACCTTCGGCACGAAGGTCGCGCGGCCGCCGGGTGCGTTGCGCCAGGCGTATTCGCGCACGTAGGCCTGCCCCGTGTCGCCGGTGAAGAACTCGGCGAAGTTGGGGTCGTCGGCATACACGGCCTTGATCTTGTGCTTGAGCGAGCCGCGGCTCACGTGCGCTTCGACCCGGCGGTTCACGTCCTCGGCGATGGCGCGGGCGACGCTTCGGTCGGGATGGTCGATGGTGAGGTCGAGGTCCGACAAGGGCCCCGCGCCGGCGGCCGCGTTGGGCTTGGCGCCCGGTCGCAGGCCATGTCCGACGTCGGCGCACCAACTGCCCACGCAGAGCGCTCGGGCGCGCGCGGCGACCTCCGGCGGCAGACCGGCGAGGGTCTCGGCCATCGCTGTCTCGAGAATGCGCTGCTGCTCCGCGATCGGGATGTAGCCACCAGCCTGCGGCTCGGCCCCTGACGGCACGAGCGCGGCGATGGCCAGCAGCAGCGCGAAAGCGAGCCGATCTCCACGGAGGCGCATGAGCAGGTAAGTGCAAGTTACGCGCCACGAGAGGGGTCCGAGGATGCGCCGGGATTCGGCCCGTGGTTGTGCGGCATGCCGGTCGCCCGGCAGTGTCGTGCGGGCGCGCCTACCGCAGCCCCTCGAAGTAGGCGAACATCGCGCCCCAGGCGTCCGCGTTCTTGGCGAGGCCGCCGTGCGCCCCCGAGGGGTCTTCGTAGAGCCGCTCCACCGTGCCGCCATATTGCTGGATGAAGGCGCGGGCGTTCTGCATCTCGTCGCACATGGGATAGCCGTGCTCCATGTCGAGCGCGCCGCAGTACATCCAGAACTTCACGCCGTTGTAGGCCGTGGTCTCGTTGCGCGACTGGATGCCCTGCATGGTCGCGGTCAGCGGGCCGGTCAGGAGCCAGGCGCCCGAGTTGTTGCCGATGGCGGTGAAGTGGCGGCGGTCCCTGTTATCGAGATACGACACCGGAAAGGCGTTGGCCGAGCCGCGCGAGAAGCCCACCAGGTACATCGATGGCGTGCCGAAATCGCACGACGACTGCAGGTCGGCAATCAGCGTCTTGAGGTTGGCGTAGATGGTGTTCTCGTCGTCGTGCGTGCCGGTGGTGTCGTCTACGTACTTGAGCCCCACGTACGCCCAGCCGCGGCTGCTCAGGATGTCTTTCCAGTCCACCGACCACTCGGTTTCTGGCGCCCCGCCCGTACCGTGCAGGCCCACCAGCACGCGGCGCGGCGACGCCGACGCCCAGGTGCCCGGGAACCACGCCGCGAAGTACCGGCTGCCCACCGCCTTCACGCCGCCGCCCGCGGCGTAGAAGGCTTCGCGCTGCGAGGCCACCGAGCCGGTGGCGGCGGGCACGCCGGTGGCCCGCTGGGTGCCGGCCCAGGTGACGCATGCGGTCCCCGCGGGCGTGGTGGTGCCGGTGGTCGTGGTGGTGGTCGTGCCCGTCGTCGTGATCGACGAGGGGGACGTGGGCGTGCCGCCGTTGCAGGCGGCGGTGCCCACCGTGAGGAGCAGGATCAGTGACAGGCTGGCGTGGCGTCTCATGCCGGATTAGACCAGTGTACAGCCCGTGAAGTGACCACGGGAGCGGGCCAGGCCTCGTGCGCCGTGCGGCGATTATGGGTTATCCTGAAAGACTTGTGAATTCACTGAACAAGCGGAAAACGGTCGGGGAGCCGGTCTCCGAGCTCACCACCAACCGCCTCTCCGTCTACCTGCGGTGCCTCACGCAACTGGAGTCCGCAGGCACCGAGACGATCTCGTCGCAGGCGCTCGCCGAGCAGTTCAACCTCAACGCCGCCCAGATCCGCAAGGATCTCGCCTATTTCGGCGAGTTCGGCGTGCGTGGGGTGGGCTACTACGTGAAGGACCTGAAGCGCCACCTGCGCCAGATCCTGGGGCTCGATCGCAAGCTGCACGTGGCGGTGATGGGCGCCGGCAACCTGGGCCTGGCCCTGGCCGACTATCCCGGCTTCAAGCGGGAGGGGTTTGAGATTGTGGCCATGTTCGACGTGGCCGACGCGAAGATTGGCGACCAGTCGCGCAGCGGCGTGCCCATCTTCGACCTCAAGGATCTGAAGAGGGTGGCGCGCCGGGACCACATCGACATCGCGGTGATTGCCGTGCCGGGCGAATCGTCGCAACATGTGCTCGACCAGGTGGTGGCCGCCGGCATCAAGGCCGTGCTCAACTTCTCGCCGGGCGCCTTGCGGGTGCCCGAGGGCGTGAAGGTGAAGGGCGTGGACCTCACGGTGTCGCTCGAGAGCCTGTCGTTCCACCTGGCGCAGGAACTGGACCATGAATAAGAGGAAGGCGGGTGCATCGGGTGCATCGGGTGCATCGGGTGCAGCGGGTGCAGCGGGTGCAGCGGGTGCAGCGGGTGCAGCGGGTGCAGC
>CAYJPQ010000056.1:0-11198 GCA_964372085.1 uncultured Bifidobacteriaceae bacterium
CCCCAAGCCCCAAGCCCCAAGCCCTAGACCCCAAGCCGTCCTACGGCGCCAGCCTCACCCTCGTCCACCCGTGCGCCGCGCGCATGCGGGTATCAGGGCTCCTTTTTCACTTCGATCCAGAGTCCCAGGAAGCGGGAATCGCTCGACGCGGCGTCTACGTCCGACGGCCGGAAGCCGTCGTCCGTCTTCACCGTGAGGACGAACACCGGCGACGGCGCCACGGGCAGCGTCACGGTTTGTGGCTGGCCGGGCTGCAGCGGGACACGCTCGGACCAGTCGCCGGTGCTGAGCGTGGCCCGGTTCGGCTTGGACCCGCCGTGCACCTGCAGCACCACCGGCGCGGTGCGGCCGGGCGGCACGGCAATGGTGATCTCCACGGCGCGGCCCCCCGGCGCCCAGAACCCAGTGGCCTCGGCGTAGATCGTCTCATCATGCAGGAACATGGTGACGTCGCCGTAGCGGGCCGCCGACAGCACCTGGGGACGCGGCAACCGTTCGCCGGCGTTGACGATGGCCGTGGGCGTGATGGTGATCGCGCGGATGGCGCGCTCCAGGTCCTCGCGCCCGCGCAGGCCCACGAACGCGGCGTCCACCGGCAGGTCCAGCGTGGTGCGCCACTGTTCACCCGGCGCGGGCTGCACGATCCACGTCTGGAGCGGCGGCTCGATGCGTCCGATCTGCAGCGACAGCGGGCGCGGTCCGTCGGGCACGTCGGGGCCGAAGGACACGACGACGTCGTAGCGGCCGGCGGGAAGCGAGAAGCGGCCGTTGTGGAGCACGCGCAGCGGCGCCGGGTGGGGACGCTGGCCGGGCGTGACGCCCACCGCGAGCCACCCCACGACGTCGGCCGGGGCCACGCGACGGAGCGGATCGAACACCACGGCGGCGGGCAGCGCCCGCGTGTCGTAGGCATCCAGTGCGGGCAGGCGTGCGCGCGCGCCCAGGTCCACGCCCGGCAAGGGCTCTTCCACGGGCAGCCAGGGCAGCGTGATGGCGATCACCAGCAGTGCGGCCGAGAAGGTGGTGACCGCGGCCAGCGCGGCGGCGCCGGCAGTCGCCGCGCGCCAGCGTGAGAGGACGATGCCGGCCGCGGCCGCGATCGCGAGCCACCAGGCCGAGTGCAGCAGGCCCGTCGCCGTGTGTTGCGTGATGAAGGTGGGCGCCAGCGCCCACGCCTGCCAGCGGGGCGACCAGAACTCCAGCAGCGCCGACGTGCCGTCGCGGTCGTTGATCACGAGCAGGCCGTTCTGGGCCAGGGCCAGCGTGAGGGCGATGCCGACGCTCACCCAGAGCAACAGGTGCTGGCCGGCGCGTCGGGCCGAGCCGGCGGGTGCGGCGTGGAATGCCGCCGCGATGGGGAGCGCCAGCAGCAGCAGCCCCGAGGCAAGGGGCCGCGCGGGCGCCGCGGTGCCACCCCACCAGAGCCGGTGTGCGCCCACGGTGCCGAGGAGGGCGGCGAAGACTACGGCCACCTCAATGGCCTGGCGCCGCCGTTCCGGCCCGCTGCGCCACAGCGCGAAGAGGCCGGTGGCCGCCAGCGCGTACACCGGCGCGTAGGCCAGCAAGCCGTATTCCTGGTCGAAGAGCAGGCCCGGCGCGCCGAACACCAGGTTCACCGGAGAGGTTTGCGTCATCGAGCCGTAGGGTGCGGTGGGGAGCGGCGATCCCCAGACGGTGTAGAAGTAGGCGGCCCAGGCGGCCAGCGACGCGGCGTAGGGCAGCACCAGCCACGGCGTGGAGGGATTCCGGATCAGTGCCGCCGGGTTCTTTTCGAGGCGCAGCAGGGCCACCGCCATCAGCGCGGCCGACATGGGCGCGTACTTCGTGCTGAGCCACGGCAGCACGCTGCAGGCGATGCCGGCCACAAGCCATCCCGAAAAAGGGGACTGTCCCCTTTTCTGCGCGCGCGTCAGCGCCAGCATCACGGCCAGGCCCGCGGCGATTTCAGGGTAGATGGCGAACGAGTTGAAGAGGTACGGCGCCGACAACACGACGGCGGCCCACGCGAACGTGGCGGCGCCCGGCGCGTTGAGGGTGGCCACCGTCCACCGCCAGGCCACCGCGGCCGCCACGGCGGCCAGCGCGATGAGCAGCCACACCACGGCCCGGTAGCCACCCGCCGCATACACCGGCGCCAGCAGCACGGGCAGCCCCACGGGGTGGATGGAGTAGATCTCCTGGTCCACGCCGCGAGTCAGGTAGTCGGGCTCGAGATCGCGCTTGAAGTACTCGCGGTAGTCGCCACGCTCGTGGTTGTTCTCGATCCGCAGGTCGTGATCGCGCCACAGGCTTTGCGCCATCACCAGGTAGTGCGGCTCGTCGCCAGAAGGGAAGAGGGTCGTGCCGGTGAGCCGCGCGGCCGCGGCGCCCGAGGCAAGGGCGGTGGCGAGGCCAATGCCCACGGTGAGCTGTGCCAGCGACCAGCCCGACAGCCACCTGGGGATGATGAGCCGCACCTGCCACAGCGCCCACACCATCAGCGCCACCACCACCAGCCACACCACGCCGCGAAGCGGGCCGGCCAGCGCCTGCAGCACGGGCAGCCGATCGGGCAGCAGGGGCAGGAAGGGCACCAGCAGCAGTCCGGCGGCCAGCATCGGCAAGGTGAGCTCGCCGAGCCTGGGTCGGGGGCCGGCGCTGGTGCCGCGAGGCGCGTTCAGGTGGGTGAGGCCGAGCACCATGAGCCCCGCCAGGCCCAGGAAGCCGGCGAGCGCCTGCCACGGGGGCAGCAGCGCGATGCGGACCACCGCGTCACCGGCGTTGACCTGGTCAAGCACGCCCCGTGTCACGTAGAGCGCCGCGCCCGCCACCACGCACGCGGCAGCCGGCCGCAAGAAGGCGAGGCTCGACATCGTCAGTTGATTCTACATAGGATCCCGGGTGGAGGCCGTGGATGAATCGCAACTGGATGGTGGTGTGTGTGGCGGCGGTGATGAGCATGGCGTGCCAGGCGCCGCCCCCGGGCGCGCCCGCGGCGCCGGCCCGGGCCCAGGCGTTCGACGTGGTGATCAGCGGCGGCCGCATCGTCGACGGGTCTGGTGCGCCGTGGTTCACCGGCGACGTGGGCATCATCGGCGATCGGATCGCGGCCATCGGCAAGCTGTCGGGCGAGACGGCCGCCACGCACATCGACGCCACCGGGCTGGTGGTGGCGCCGGGCTTCATCGACATGCTGGGCCAGTCGGAATTCAACGTCCTGGTGGACCCGCGCGCGGCCAGCAAGATCACCCAGGGCATCACCACCGAGATCACGGGCGAAGGGACGTCCATCGCCCCGATGAACGACCGGATGGCCGCGGGCCGCAAGGCGCAGTACGAGCGCTTCAAGGTGGCGCTCGACTTCCGGACGCTGGGCGAGTATTTCGCGCGCCTCGAGCGCAACCGTCCCGCCCTCAACGTGGGCAGCTTCGTGGGCGCCGGCGGCATCCGCGCCCACGTGATCGGCGACGTCCAGCGCGCCGCCACGCCTGAGGAGCTGACCCAGATGCGGCAACTGGTGGCGCAGGCCATGGAGCAGGGCGCGCTCGGGCTCAGCACCTCGCTCCAGTACGTGCCCGACCGCTTCGCCTCCACCGAGGAAATCGTGGAGCTGGCCAGGGTGGCCGCGCAGTACGGCGGCGTGTACCTCACGCACCAGCGCTCGGAATCGAACCAGATTATGAGCTCGCTCGACGAGGCCTTCGCCGTGGCCGAGCAGGCCGGCATCCCCACCGAGGTGTGGCACCTCAAGACGGCCTACAAGGCCAACTGGGGCCGCATGGGCAACGTGCTGAAGCGCTTCGACGAGGCGCGCGCGCGCGGCCTGGACGTGACGGCCAACATGTATCCCTACGACCGCGCCTCGAACGGCCTGGATGCGTGCCTCCCCCTGTGGGTGCGCGAGGGCGGCCTCGAGCCCATGCTCAAGCGGCTGCAGGACCCTGTCCAGCGCGAACGCATCAAGCGCGAAATGGACGACCCCACGGTGAAGGAGTGGGAGAACCAGTGGTATGGATCGGGCGGCGCCGAGGGCGTGATGGTGTCCACGGTGCTCGACCCCTCCCTGCGCAAGTGGGAAGGCAAGACCCTGGCGCAGATCGGCAAGGACATGGGCAAGGACCCGCGCGACGCGGCCATGGACCTGGTGATCGCCGACCGTGGCGAAACCTCGGTGATTATCTCCATCATGCGTGAAGACGATGTGCGGCTGGCGCTGGCGAACCCGATGATCTCGATTGGCACCGACTCGGGCGCGAAGGCCGAGGATGGCCCGCTGTCGGAGTCGAAGTCGCACCCCCGCGCGTGGGGATCGTTCCCCCGCATCCTGGGAAAGTACGTGCGCGACGAGAAGCTGATGCCGCTCGAAGAGGCCATTCGCCGCTTCACCTCGCGCCCGGCGGCGCGGGTCGGGCTCACGGACCGCGGGTTGCTGCGCCCGGGCCTCAAGGCGGACGTGACCGTGTTCGACGCGGCGCGCATCCGCGACGTGTCGACGTTCACCGACCCCACGCACTATTCCGAGGGCGTCCAGTACGTGTTCGTCAACGGCCAGGCCGTGGTGGACAAGGGGCACATCACCAACGCGCGTCCCGGCGAGGCGCTTCGGGGGCCCGGCGCGAAGACGACGCCCTGATGAGCGTGGCCGCGCCCAGCAGCGGGGCCGCCTTGCCACAGTGCCGTGTCGGTATTTTGTCTGTGTTTCATCTGTGGCTGTCTGTGCTTTATCTGTGGCCCGTTGGTGCCTTCTGCCGTAATCTGCGTCTGTGCGGATCGGCATCGACCTGGGCGGCTCGAAGATCGAGGGTGCCGCGCTGGCCTCATCAGGGGCCATCCTCGATCGGCGTCGCGTGGCCACGCCGCGTCACGACTATGCCGCCACCATCGAGGCCATCGCCGGCCTCGTCGCCGCGCTCGAGAAGCGGGCCGGCACGCGCGGCACGGTGGGTGTCGGCATTCCAGGCGCCGTGTCGCCCGCTTCCGGCATGGTGAAGAACGCCAACTCGACGTGGCTCAACGGCCGGCCGCTGCAGCACGACCTGGCCCGCCGGCTCGATCGGGAGGTGCGGCTGGCGAACGACGCCAATTGCTTCGCGCTCTCCGAGGCCACCGACGGCGCCGCGGCGGGCGCCGCCGTGGTGTTCGGTGTCATCCTCGGCACGGGCACGGGTGGAGGGTTGGTGGTGAACGGCCACCTGGTGGTGGGCGCCAACGCCATCGCGGGAGAGTGGGGCCACAACCCGCTACCGGCGCCGCGCGACGACGAGCGGCCGGGGCCCCCGTGCCATTGCGGCCGGTCGGGGTGCATCGAGACATTCCTGTCGGGCCCGGCACTCAGCCGCGCGTATCACGCCCTCACGGGGGAGCACCTGGACGCGGTTGAGGTGGCTGCCCGCGCGGCGCAAGGCGAGGCACGCGCGACGGACTGTCTCGATCAGTACGAGGACCGACTGGCCAGAAGCCTGGCGTCGGTCATCAATCTGCTCGACCCCGACGTCATCGTCCTTGGCGGCGGGCTGTCGAACATCACGCGCCTGCACACGGGCGTGCCCGCCCGCTGGGCGGCGCATGTCTTTTCGGACCGCGTGGATACCCGGCTGGCGCGGGCCCTTCACGGCGATTCAAGCGGCGTGAGGGGAGCGGCCTGGCTCTTCTGATCCCGTCTCCCGTCTCCCGTCTCGTGTAACATAGACCATCCTGTTTATCCTGGGGCGAGGTGCTATGAAATTTCGATTCGTGTGCGTGATGGTGGTGGCCGCGTGGGCCGTGGGTGTGTCGCAGTTGTCCGCGCGCGCCGAGCAGGACAAGTCGACGAACGACGGGGTGTTCACCGAGGCGCAGGCAGCACGCGGCGCGGCGGTCTACGAGGCCGAGTGCGCCGCCTGCCACGGTGGCGATCTGGGCGGTGACGGCTTCGCGCCGCCGCTGGCCGGCACCGACTTCGCGGCCAACTGGAACGGCCTGTCGGTAGGCGACTTCTTCGAGCGCATCCGTATGTCGATGCCGCCCAACGAGCCCGAGAAGCTCACCGCGCCGCAGACGGCCGACCTCGTGGCGCACATCCTGCACGCCAACAAGTACCCGGCCGGCACGACCGATCTCGAGGGCATTGCCGACGCGCTCAAGGCGATCAAGATAGAAATGAAAAAGTAAGCTGCCGGCGAGACCTTCGGCAGTGTTCAAGGGGTTCCCCAGTGTCGTCCGTGGTTCGGGCCTTGTGTCTGTGTCTTGTCTGTGCCTCATCCGTGGCCGCCCAGCCGCAGGCCGACATCATGAACTCCGGCCGCCGCGTCCTCACCGCCGAGCGGCTGCACGACGATGAGAAGGTCGTGCTCGACGGCGTGCTCGACGAGCCGGCGTGGGCGCGCGCGGCGCCGGCGGGCGAGCTCATCATGCAGGATCCGGTGCTCGGCGGCACGCCCACCGAGCGCACCGACATCCGCGTCGCCTTCAACAAGGACCACCTCTACATCGGCGTCACCAACTACGACTCCGAGCCCGACAAGCTGCTGGGCAACACCCGCAAGCGCGACGAGTTCCTGAGCGCCGACGACCGGTTCATGTGGACGATGGACACGTTCCTGAACCAGCAGACGGGGTACTTCTTCGAGATGAACCCGGCGGGCCTGATGGCCGACGCCCTGATGGGGCCGGGCGGATCGAACAACCGCGAGTGGGACGGCATCTGGAATGCGCGCGTGCGGCAGAGCGACATCGGCTGGGTCATCGAGGTCGACATTCCCTTCCGCACCCTGGCCTTCGACCCCAACGCGCCGGCGTGGGGCATCAACTTCCAGCGCACCGTGCGGCGCAAGAACGAGGAGCTGCTCTGGACGGGCCACCAGCGCAACCAGGGGCTGCGGCGCATGTCGAATGCCGGCCTGCTGGTGGGCCTCACCGAGGTCACGCAGGGCAAGGGCATCGAGCTGAAGCCCTACGTGGCCGGCACGGTGGCAAACGGCCCGGGCCGGACGCCGGCGGTGGAGACCGAGACGACGGCCGACATCGGCGGCGAGGTGACCTACAACATCACCCCCAGCCTGAGGGCGGTGGGCACCATCAACACCGACTTCGCGGAAACCGAGGTCGACACCCGGCGCGTGAACCTCACGCGGTTCCCGCTGTTCTTTCCGGAGAAGCGCGGCTTCTTCCTGGACGGCGCGACGCACTTCGACTTCCCGATCACGGCGTTCTTCTCTCGGCGCATCGGGTTGGTCAACGGCGAGCCGCAGCGCATCCTGGGCGGTGGCAAGGTGACCGGCCAGGCAGGCCAGCAGGATGTGGGCCTGCTCTACGTGCGCACGGGCGAGGACGAAGGGGCAGTCGGCGAGAACTTCCTGGTGGCCCGGGTGCGGCGCCGGGCGTTGCGGCAGTCGTACTTCGGGGCCATCTACACCTTGCGCGACGCGCCCTCGGACGCCGCGTCGGCGCGCCACACGGCGGGCGCCGACTTCCGGCTGGCCACCTCCACGTTCCGGAAGAACAAGAACCTGTTCTTCACCGGCTACGTTGTGGCCAGTTCCACGGCCGACGGGGCGCGCGACGGCGCGGCGTGGGGGCTGATGCTCGACTACCCGAACGACGTCGTGGATCTGAGCGCCGCGGTCCAGGAGGTCGGGGAGCACTACGACCCGGCCGTGGGCTTCACGCCGCGCCGCGAGTTCCGCCGCTACACGCCGGAGGCGCGGTGGAACCCGAGGCCGACGGGCAACCGGTACATCCGCCGCTTCGGCTTTGGCGCGCAACCCAACGTGTTCACCAACCTTCAGGGCGACATCGAGTCGGTGGAGGGCAACATCCAGGCTTTCAGGATGGAACTGCACAGCGGTGACCACGTGGAGTTTTTCGTCTCGCCGAGCTACGAATATCTGAAGGACGACTTCCAGATTTCGCCGGGCATCGTGCTCCGGGCCGGGACTGATTACCGGTTCACTCGCTATACCGTCTTGGGCGGCACCGCCAACAAGCGAATCGTCTCGTTCCAGCAGGTCGTGGATTGGGGCACGTTCTTCTCGGGCGACCGGCTCGAGGTGGGCGTGGGCATGGGCCTGCGCCCGCGCCCCGGGGTCACCGTCAACCTGTCATACGAGTTCAACGACGTGGACCTGGCGGAGGGGAGCTTCCAGACGAAGCTCTACCGGCTGGTGGCCGACACGCAGTTCAGCCCGTTCATGTACCTGGTGAACAACGTCCAGTACGACTCGGTGAGCCGCATCCTGGGCTGGCAGTCGCGTTTCCGGTGGATCCTCACGCCGGGCAACGACATTTTCTTCGTCTATACGCAGAATTGGCTGGATCCCGGCGACCCGTCGAGGGGATTTGCGACGCTGGACCGCCGGGGAGCCGCGAAGGCGGTGTACACCAAGCGCTTCTAGATCAGGCGTCCCCCCCCGGATTCTGTGTTTCCGTGGGCCGCCTTTTTGCGATACCGTGACAGGTGCGGGTATCCCGCAACCTCGTTCACCTCGATTGGCAGGCACACACATGGCGGCAATTTCAGGCACGATCAAGCGCATCGTCAGCGACAAGGGCTTCGGTTTCGTGGCGGCGGCAGACGGCACGGAGTACTTCTTCCACAATTCGGCGTGCGTGGGAACGCGCTTCGACGAACTGCGTGAAGGTCAGTCGGTGACCTTCGAGAAGGGTCAGGGGCCGAAGGGCCCGCGCGCCGAGAACGTCCGGGCGGAGTAGTCCGGCCCCCGGTCAACCACCGAAGACACCAAAGCACGGAACGGCAGTGGGCATTCCCCAGTTGCCTTCCGTGCTTCGGTGCGTTCGCGGCCTGTCGGCTACTTCTCGCTGATCGGCGGCTTCTTGTTGCGCACCAGCATCCGGTTGAAGGCCGCCAGGTCGGCCGAGAGGGTCTTGTCGAGCCGGTCGGTGTGACCCTTGAGCTCGGCAATCAGGTCGTTGAAGATGGGCTCCACGTTGCCCGTGGGCCGGCCTTCCCCCGACACCGCCACGCGCAGCAGTGAGGCCAGGCGGTTGTTGGTCTTGATGGGGAAGTTGAGCGGATCCTGGCCGCTCTGGTTCCGCACCTGGTAGAGGTCTTCTTCCACCGCGGCCAGCGCCTTCGTGAGCGCGGCCCCCGCATCCTGCACTTCCTTCGGTGCGTCCTTCGTGCGGTCGGCGATGTCGGTCTTGATGCGCCGGATCCTGATTACCGAGAGATTGGCCTCGTTCACCTTGTCGCGGATGCGGCTGGCCAGGTCCCACTGGAACTGCAGGTCGGCGTCGCTGACGGGGCGGAGCGGGTGCTTGCGGACCACGAGGGGCTGCGTCTCAGTCACCCCGTCGGCGGTGAGCCGCACCTGGTAGCGGCCCGGCAGCACGGCGGGGCCGTTCTGCGTGGCGCCCCACAGGATCATGCCGGGGAAGGACACGACACCCGTCGAGTTGAGATCCCACGTGTAGCGATTGACGCCGGCCGCCATCGGCGCGCCCTGCGGTCCGCCGCCGAAGCCGCCCCCGCCACCCGGCGCCGGGTCGCCCTCCTTGCGCGGCGGCACGCCGTTGACGGAGCGCACGACCTGCCCCCTCGCATCGAGGAAGTCGATGGTGAGCTGCTTGGGCTGCGCCTTGAGGAAGTAGGTGACTTGCGAGCGGTCGAGGCCGCGCGTGGCATCGGCCGGCGTGAACAACTGCACGTCGGTGAGCGGAGCCGTGCCGAACTGGCGAAGCGCCGCGACATCGTCCATCACGTAGAAGCTGCGCCCGTGGGTGGCGATGGCCAGCGCGTTGTCTTCCACCATCAAGTCGGTGACGGGCGTGTCGGGCAGGCCCTTGTTGAACGCCACCCACCGCTCCCCGTCGTCAAACGACACGTAGGCGCCGTGCTGCGTGCCGGCGTAGAGCAGGCCGCGGCGCGCCGGGTCCTCGCGCACGACGTGCACGAAGTCGTTGGCGGCGATGCCGCTCACGATCGTCGACCAGGTCTGGCCGTAGTCGCGCGTGCGGAAGATGTAGGGCGCGCGGTCGCCGAGCAGCATCTTCTTCACGGCCACGTAGGCCGTGCCGTTGTCGAACGACGAGCCATCGATCTGGCTCACGCGGCCGAACTCGGGCATCCCGGGCGGCGTCACGTTGGTCCACGTCCGGCCGTGGTCGCGCGTGACGTGGATGAGCCCGTCATCCGACCCCGCCCACAGCAGGTTCGCGTCCTTCTTGCCAGGGGCCAGCGAGAACACGGTGCCGTAAATCTCGGGGCTGTTCATATCGTGGGTGATGGGCCCGCCCGATTCCTCCATCGTCTTGGGGTCGTGGCGTGACAGGTCGCCGCTGATGGCCTCCCAGGTGTCGCCGCCGTTGGTGGACGTCCACACGCGCTGCGAGCTCGTGTAGAGCACCGTCGGGTCGACGTACGAAAAAATGATCGGGTAGGTCCACTGCCAGCGTTCCTTCACGTCCTTGGAGGGCTCGCCCGAGAAGAAGCGCGGGTAGGCGCCCACCTCCTTCATCTCGCCCGTGCGCCGGTTGTGGCGCGTGAGGAACGAGCCGTTGTTGGTGCCGCCAAAGAACAGGTCGGGGTCGCTGGGGTGGGCGGCGATGTAGCCGGGCTCGCCGCCGCCTACCTGGTAGGGCGCCACCGGCGGCACGCCGCCGAAGCCGCCGCCGCCCGCGTTGGTGTTGCTGGGCACGCACAGCGTGCTGTTGTCCTGCTGCGAGCCGCACACGTGGAAGGGCAGGTGCGCGGTGGTGGTCACGTGGTACCACTGGGCGGTGGGAAAGTCCTGGCCGCTCCAGTTGGGCCGGCCGGTCGAGATGGTATAGGTCACGGCGCCGCCGCCGTCGTTGCCGTCGATCACGTGCTCGGGATTGTCGGGATCCACCCACAGGTCGTGGTGATCGCCGTGCGTGCCCTGGCCCACCGACACCGTGGTCTTGCCGGCGTCCGTTGATCGGAAGAGCGCGGTGTTCTGCATGTAGACCACGTCCTTGTGGCTCGGGTCGCCGAACACGTGCGTGTAGTAAAACGCGCGCTGGCGGATGGTGCGCGACGCGTTCTGCAGCTTCCAGGTGGCGCCGGCGTCGTCCGAGACGAACAGGCCGCCGTTCTCGTTCTCCACGAGGGCGTAGACGCGGTGGGAGTCGGCCTTGGTCAGCGCCAGGCCGATGCGGCCGACCACGCCAGAGGGCAACCCGGGATTGCGCGTGATCTCGGTCCAGGTGTCGCCGCCGTCCGTGGACTTGTACATCCCGCTGCCGGGCCCGCCGCTCGACAT
>CAYJPQ010000056.1:11298-16611 GCA_964372085.1 uncultured Bifidobacteriaceae bacterium
TGTCGCCGCCGTCCGTGGACTTGTACATCCCGCTGCCGGGCCCGCCGCTCGACATCTGGTACTCGACGCGGTACGCCTCCCACAGCGCGGCGTAGAGCACGTTGGGGTTATTGGCGTCGATGACCACGTCCACCGCGCCAGTGCGCGGGTCCTTGAACAGCGTGCGCTTCCACGACGTGCCGCCGTCGGTGCTCTTGAACACGCCACGCTCTTCGCTCGGTCCGTAATAGAGGCCGAAGGCCGCCACGTAGACGATGTCGGGGTTGGTGGGATGGATGCGGACCTTGGAGATGGCGTCCACGTTGCGGAAGCCCGAGTGGGTCCACGTCTTGCCGGCATCGGCCGACTTGTAGACGCCGTCGCCCGGCAGGATGTTGCCGCGGATGCACGACTCGCCCATGCCGATGAACACGACGTCGGGGTCCGACTCGGAGACGGCCACGGCGCCCACCGACGCACTGGACACCTGGCCGTCGGTGACCGGCACCCAGTTGTTGCCGGCATCCGTCGTCTTCCAGAGCCCGCCGCCCACGGCGCCGAAATAGGCCTCGAGCGGGCGCCCCTTCACGCCGGACACGGCAATAGAGCGGCCGCCGCGATTGGGGCCGATGCTGCGCCACTGGTAGGCGTTGACGAGCGCCGGGTCGACGGCGGGTGCTTGCGCGGCGAGGGGCGTGTCGAGATGGCCGGCCGGCAGCGCCAGCGCCAGCGTTGCGGCGGCCAGGAAGAAGTGGCGGAAAGTCATGTGCGTCAAGCCTCCAGGGAAGATGAAAAGTCTAGCAGAGGGGAGTGGATAATAGACCATGCGCGTCCCCGCGATGATCGTGGCCGTGACGCTGGCGATCGGCGGCGTCTCGGCCGGCCAGACCAGCCCCAAGGCGGCCATGCTCGAGCAGGCCGGGTGGGCGGCCCTCGAGGACGGGCAGGCGCAGGCCGCAGCCGACGCCTTCGGCGAGGCCCTCACGCTCGACGCCAGGAACCCGTGGCTGCACCTGGGCGCCGGCACCGCCGCCTTCCTGCAGCGCCGCGATGCCGACGCGCAAGCGGCGCTCCAACGTGCCCTCGACCTCGACCCCGCCTTCACGCGCGCCAAGGCGCAACTGGCGCAGGTGCTGCACCGCCTGGGCGACCTGCAGGGCGCCATCCGCCTGCAGGAGGCCGTCCTCGCCGACGCGCCCAACGCGGCCGCGCCGGTGCGCGAGACGCTGGAGCGGTGGCGCCGCGAGGCGGAGCTGCACGACCGCATGCAGATGGCCGTGGGCGATCACTTCACCGTGTCGTTTGAAGGACCCGAGGACGCCGCGCTGGCGCAAGAGGCGCTGGCGGGGCTCGACCGCGCCTTCTGGCGCATTTGCGACGTGATGAATGCGTATCCGCCGCGCTCGGTCCCCGTGGTGCTGTACAGCGCCGAGCAGTTCCGCGACATCACCCGCTCGCCGGCATGGGCGGCCGCGGCCTTCGACGGGACCATCCGTGTGCCGATGCGAGGGGCGCTGGAGAACCCGAACGAGCTCGAGCGCGTGCTGGCCCACGAGTTTGCGCATGCCCTCATCCGGTCGATGGCCACGCGCGGCGTGCCCACGTGGCTCAACGAGGGGCTGGCTTCGGTGCTGGAGAGCGACGACCTGGCGTGGGCCGAGAAGCGGGTGAGCGGCGCGGCCGCCGTGCCGTCGCTCAGCGATCTGCAGGCCTCGTTTGGACGACTCGACGGCGAGTCGGCGCAGGTGGCGTATGCCACGAGCGCCTTGGCCGCGCGCCGCCTGCTGGACGAGGCCGGCGGCCCGGCCGTGAGCAACCTGCTGCGCGACCTGGGCGAAGGGATCGCGTTCGAGGAGGCGTTTCTGCATCGCCTCCAGAGATCGTTCGAGGAGTTTCAGAGAGGTCCTGTCGGGAGATGACGGCTTGACGGGAGAAGGACTCTTGATGGGAGAGGAATCGTGAAGGGACAGGACGATCTCGACCGGCGCGAGTTTCTCAAGCTCGGTGGGGCGGCAGCGCTGGCCGGCGCCATTGGTGGTGTGACACCGGGTGAGGTGGCGGCCGGGCAGGGGCGGTTTGCGGCGCCGCGCATCGAGACGGTGCGCATCGGCATGGTGGGCGTGGGCCTGCAGGGCGGCGGTCATGTCACCAACCTGCTGGGCATCCCGGGTTGCCGCATCACCGCCGTGTGCGACGTGCGATCGGAGCGCACCGACTGGGCGGTGGCCGAGATCACCAAGGCCGGGCATCCCGCTCCCGCCGTGTACAACCGCGGGCCGCGCGACTTCGCGCGGCTGTGCCAGGAGGAGGATCTCGACCTGGTCTACACCGCCACGCCGTGGGAATGGCACGTGCCCGTGATGCTGGCTGCCATGAAGCACGGCAAGCACGCCGCCACCGAGGTGCCGGCGGCCATGACGGTGGACGACTGCTGGGCGCTCGTCGAGGCGGCGGAGAAGCACCAGAAGCACTGCGTGCAGATGGAGAACTGCAACTACGACCGTCCCGAGCTGATGGTCTACAACATGGTGCGCCAGGGGTTGTTCGGCGAGATTCTCCACGCCGAGGGCGCCTACCTGCACGACCTGCGCGCCATCAAGTTCGAGGACAAGGACGAGGGCCTGTGGCGCCGCGCGTGGGCCACGAAGCTCAATGGCAATCCCTATCCCACGCACGGCCTGGGTCCCGTGGCCAACTGCCTCGACATCAACCGCGGCGACCGCTTCGACTACCTGGTGTCGATGAGCGGCCCGGCGCGCGGCCTGCAGGACTGGCGCAAGGAGCACGTGGCCGCCGACTCGCCCAAGCAGCAGGAGCGCTACGTGCTGGGTGACGTCAACACGTCGCTCATCAAGACCGCCAACGGCAAGACGCTGGTGGTGCAGCACTGCACCAACCTCCCGCGCCCCTACAGCCGCGTCCACCTGGTGCAGGGCACGAAGGGGCTCTTCCAGGGCTACCCCAACCGCGTCTACATCGAGGGCAAGAGTCCGCAGGAACACCGATGGGACGACATGTCGGCGTGGATGAAGGAATATGAGCACCCGCTGTGGAAGGACCTCGGCGCGCAGGCTACCAGCGCCGGGCACGGCGGCATGGATTACCTGGAGGACTACCGCCTGATCGCGTGCCTGCGCGAGGGCTTGCCCACCGACATGACGGTGTACGACGCGGCGGCCATCAGCGCCGTGGTGGGGCTGAGCGTGCAGTCGGTGTCGAAGCGCGGCCAGCCGGTGTCGTTCCCCGACTTCACGCGCGGGCGCTGGAAGACGACGCCGCCATGGGAGATCGTGCGGGGGTAACGTAGGGCACCCCTTTACGGGGTGCCGTGCCCGCGTCCGTAGGGCACCCCTTTACGGGGTGCCGCTGCCGCTCCCGTCAGCGCCCTCCCATTCCGCCAATCCCGCTCGTCAGGCCGGTCAACCGCCTCTCCCGCGCTCACGATCACTTGGGCGAACTCGCCAGGATGCTGAGCTCAAACATCGCCGAGGGTGGCCTGCGAGGCGGTTGTCCGCCTTCGTCTCTAGACTTCGGCGAGACCCGCCGTAGCCTTGGCAGAGGCGGTCGGATCCAGCACGGCCTGCCGAGAGGGATTGGCGGCCTGGGAGGCCGCTGCCGGAAGCGAGCGGAGGGCGTGCCGACCGCACCGGTGGAGGCAACCCTTCAGGGTTGCCTGCAAGGCCTGCCGCTCCCGTCAGCGTCCTCCCATTCCGCCAATCCCGCTCGTCAGGCCGGTCAAATGCCCCTCCGGCGTTCACGATCGCTTGGGCGAACTCGCCTTGATCAAAATGGCTCAAACAACGCCGCGGATAGCCTGCGGGGCATTTGTCGGATCCAGCACGGCCTGCCGAGAGGGATTGGCGGCCTGCGAGGCCGCTGTCGGAGGCGGTCGCCCAGTGCGCTCCTTGATGGGGTGCCCTCGCCCCAATGACGCGATATCCTGCGGGTCGTTGCAGTGCGATCCGAAATCAGGCTGGCCTGCACATCACGGCGGGATGACACCCACTGAGTCCGCCAAAGTCCATGTTGACCAACGAGTTCCAATGATGGACGGCCAATCAAGTCCCCGTGCTAGTGTTGCGAATCCTGCAGGACAAGCCGGCTTAGGCTGGTCGGCACAGTAACTGGTTGAACGAAACCGCTGAGCGGTAGGCCTCCTGCCTGAATCGCGGCGCCCATCCGAAGTTACCCGACAGACACTTCTCCAATCGACACTGCCGAGCCGGTGTGCCCGCCGCGTGTCGGAGGAGGTGTGTCATGACCGAGCTTCGCCGACGGATGGACGATGACATGCAGGTACGAGGGATGGCGGATCGGACGCGGGAGACCTACCTGTGGGCCGTGAGCGGACTAGCGACGTTTTATCGACGATCGCCGGATCAGATCTCGGATCAGGAGATTCAGGCCTATCTGCTGCATCTGATTCGCGAGCGGCAGCGGTCGTGGAGTACCTGCAACATCGTGGTGCAAGCGCTGCGCTTTCTCTACTACACCACGCTGAAGCGCGACCGCATGACGTTCAGCGTGCCGTCGCCGCGTCGTCCGGGTACGCTGCCCCCCTGAGCCGGACCGAAGTCGAGCGGCTGATCGCGCACGTGCGGAATGAGAAGCATCGCACGATGATTCTGACGGCCTACGCGGCGGGCCTGCGGCTCTCCGAGCTCCTGCACCTGCGCGTCCGTGACCTCGATTCGACGCGGATGACCATTCGCGTCGAGCAAGGCAAGGGAGGCCAGGATCGGTATACCGTCCTCTCCACAGCACTTACTCGACGCCTTGCGCGCGTACTGGCGGGCGACACGCCCCGCGCCGTGGCTGTTTCCGTCGGCCCATGGGCCGCACCCGATGGCCCCCGTCGGCCTTGCAACGGGCCTATCAGGGCGCGTGACCGGCGTCGTGACCCGACGCCGTGTCCACGGCGTGCCGTCGTTGGTCCTTCCCGGCCGCGCACTCCGATCAAAAGGCACACCGCCCCACTCCCGACTCGCCTTACAATCCCCATAAGGTTTGCGGCGCGGAGCCACGCGGCTTCGTCCAACAGGGTTTATCCGCACGGCACCGGCACGGATACTCGCCTGACCATCGTGGCCGTGCGGATCAGACCCTATTCGTCTAGACGGCGCGGGAGTTGATCGAGATTAAAAGGGCTCCTCATGACATATCTAGGCATGTTTCGTTGGATCGTCGGCATCACGGTTGTCGTCTTCATTGGTTCGACCGGCCTCTTGGTCGGCGGCTTGATTCTCAACTCGAATGGAGCGCCGCCATACGACCTCGCAGAGAAGAGTCCCTATTCCGAGTATCGGAGGCTCATGTCGGGCGCACACGCCGCCC